>NZ_JBPQFM010000015.1:0-209617 GCF_051373225.1 Amycolatopsis sp. w19
TATCCGGTGCAGATGTCGCAATCCACACCGAACCCGGAGGCCCTCCCTCATTCCAAGATCATCTGACTACGTGTCTCCCCGTTCACAACCTCCCGGGGCAGTACACCTAGGTACATGAAGGGGGCCTTCATGTACTCAGCGGGTACAACGCGGCTCAGCGCGACCGGACCGATCAGTTTCCCGCACCGCGACCGTCTGTACGGGTGAGATCGACTCACCGGAGGCTGACGTGCGGAAACTGACCTTTGGCATGAACGTGACCCTGGACGGCTACATCGCCGCGCCCGGCGACGACCTCGGCTGGAGCGGGGGTGACGGACCGGATTCGTCGCCGGGCGACGAGCTGTTCCAGTGGTGGTCCGACCGGGTCGCCGCGACGGGCCTGGCGCTGTACGGGCGCAAGCTGTGGAACGCGATGAGTTCCCACTGGCCGACCGCCGACCGGCAGCCCGGCGCCACGCAGGCGGCGATCGAGTACGCCCGCCGCTGGCGGGACATGCCCAAGGTGGTGTTCTCCTCGACCACAGCCGCGGTCGACTGGAACACCCGCCTGGTCACCGGCGACGCGGTCGCCGAGATCACCCGGCTCAAGGCCGAGGACGGCGGCCCGATGGACATCGGCGGCGCGACACTCGCCGGGGCGGCCATGCGGGCCGGGCTGATCGACGAGTACGTGCTGGTCACCGTGCCGGTCCTGGTCGGCGGCGGCACGCCGTTCTTCACCGCGCTGGACGGCTGGGTGAACCTGACCCTGGCGGAGACCCGGACGTTTCCCGGCGGTGTGGTGCTGACCCGCTACGAGACGAGGCGCTGACGTGCTCACAGGGTCGGGGGCAGGCCCAGCCACGGCTTGCCGGTGGCGTCGAAGCCG
The DNA here is from genome assembly GCF_051373225.1 of Amycolatopsis sp. w19. Classification (NCBI taxonomy): domain Bacteria; kingdom Bacillati; phylum Actinomycetota; class Actinomycetes; order Pseudonocardiales; family Pseudonocardiaceae; genus Amycolatopsis; species Amycolatopsis sp. w19. The sequence goes on from NZ_JBPQFM010000015.1 coordinate 872, forward strand.
GTGAGCTCGGCGATCTTCCCGTCGGCGACGCGCAGGACCGCGATGGCGAACAGCCGGTGCTCCGGGTCTTCGGGGGTGCGCAGGTACAGCGCGGCGGCCGGCATGCGGTTGACCGTCGTGGCGATACCGCGCCAGTCGTCGTGGCCGCGCTGGAAGAGCCCGCCGGAGACCCAGCCGTCCACCGCGTCCTTGGCCGTCGTGGTCGTGGTACCCGCCTCGGGCAGCATCGCGAAGCGCAGGTCTTCGCGCAGCAAGGCCGCCAGCCCGTCGAGGTCGTTGCGCTCATGAGCCTCGATGTACGCCTGCACCACGCCCCGTTCGTCCTTCGACAGCTCCGCGCCCCGCCAGTCGAGACGGCGGTCGGGCAGCCGCCCGCGCATCGTCACGCGCGCCCGTTGCAAGGCGCTCGTCACCGACGCGACGGTCAGCTCGAGGGCGTCGGCCGTCTTCGACGCCGGCCAGCCGAGGACGTCGCGCAGGACGAACACCGCCCGTTGCCGAGGCGGCAGGTGCTGGACGGCGACGATGAACGCCAGCTCGATCGTTTCCCGCGCCACCACCGATTCCTGCGGATCCTCGGGGAGCATCCGGTCGGGATACGGCTGCAGGTACAGCACCTCGGAATCCTCCAAGGTGCGGTCCTTGCGCTTCTCCAGGAAATCGAGGCAGGCGTTCGTCGCGATCCGGTAGAGCCAGGTCCGCAGCGCCGCGTTGCCCTTGAACGACTCCCGCTTGTGCCACGCCCGCAGGAACGTCTCCTGCGTCAGGTCCTGGGCGTCCTCGTAGTTCGCGAGCATCCGGTAGCAGTGCACCTGCAGCTCACGCCGGTGGCGCTCCGTGACGAGCGCGAACCGCGCGGGATCGCCGGAGCGGACCACCTCGAGGAACGTGGCCGCGTCCGCGCCGGGCGACCTGGCGTCGGTCATGGTCGTCAATTCTGCCCGTCGCCCATGGCGGCCGGGTCGTAGGCCAGCAGTTCCCAGCTGTGGCCGTCCAGGTCGTCGATGGCCCGGTTGTACAGCCACCCCATGTCCTGGGCCGCGCGCGGCTCGGTGGCGCCCGCGGCCAGTGCCGCCTCGACCAGGCCGTCGACCTCTTCGCGCGACCCGGCGGCCAACGCGTTGATCACCTCGATCGGACCGTCCGTCATGGGTCGCTTGGTGAACGACGCGAACGTTTCGCGCGTCATCAGCTGCACCAGGATCGTGTCGGCGAGCACCACCTGGACCGAGGTGTCACCGCTGAAATCGGGGTTCACCGTGCCGCCCATCGCCGTGTACATCTTCGTGCTCGCCTCGATGTCGGCGACCGGCAGGTTGACGTAGATCTGCGTGATGGCCATGACTTGTCCTCCAGTAGGTCGGTGTGTCACCACGAAACCTACGGGTGCACCGCGACCTCGGTCTTGTACAGAAGCGACAGCACCTCGTCTGCGCTCGCGCGCCTGAGCTGGGTGGCCGTGCGTCCGGTGAACCGTGTCAGCGAGCGGGCCAGATGCGGCTGGTCGTGATACCCGACCCGCTGCACGACCTCGATCGCGGCCATCCCCTGCCCCAGCAGCATCACGGCCTGCCTCGCCCGCTCGATCTGCCGGATCGCGCCCTGGGTCAGCCCGGTCGCCGCGGCCACCCGCCGCTGCACCGACCGCGGGGTGACCAAAGTGGGCACTTCACCGCGGAGCACGTCGGTGACCAGCGGATCGCGGATCAGCAATCCGGCACGGACCAGGCGATCGACGAAGAGGTCGGCGTTGTCGTAGCCCGGGGTTTCCCACTCCTCGCCCTGCAGGACGAACGAACGGGCCGTGGTGTGCGGGCTCGTCACGGCGGTGTCGACCAGTCCCGAAACCGGCATCGGCGCCAGGTACGCACCGTGGCGGAAGATGATCCCGAGTGTTTCGCCCTCGCCCGGGCCCAGGTCCAGCACCGTGGGACTCGTCTCGGGGCCGCGCACCGCCACATGCGTCTCGCCCCGGTCGCGCCACACCACGAGCTCCCAGTTCGAGTTCGCGATGGACCGCATCCGCGACGGCGTCACGGCGGCCTGACCGGCACGGTAAATCCGCTCCACGTAGGGAGAATCGGACGGTCGCTGCTCGACGCCATCAAGGCTCACGGCAAGAAGCTAGCACCGGCACCGGTCCAAAGGTGGTACCAGCGCTACCGGCCGGCGTCGGGCAACCGCCACCGCGGTTCGGGGGGCTGACCCGATGGTCATCGGCGCGACGGACGACAAGGCTGGACTTGATCGATCCGAAGTCCTCGAACAAAGGAAAAGCATGTCGAAGGTGGCGACCCTACGCCGCAACCTGGTCCGTGCCGCCGCTGTCACGCTGGCGGGAGTGTTCTGCGCGATCGCGGTGCCCGGCAGCGCCGGCGCCGTGGTGAACGGCAAGAACTCCACCGAGCTCTACGAATTCATGGCCTCGATCCCGGAGGTCGTGCCCGAAATGAACAACGCCAAAGGTGTCTGCGGTGCCGTGCTGGTGCATCCACAGTGGGTGGTGACCGCGGCACACTGCGTCGACCCGGAGAACAACCCGGCCAGGCCGGAGGGCACCGTGCGCATCGGCAGCGAACGGCGGACGTCCGGCGGCACCGTCCGCACGATCGACCGCTGGGTCCGCCACCCGGGCTACCAGCCGGGCGCGCCGAACAAGAACGACATCGCACTGGTGCGACTGGACCGTCCGGTCTCCGAACGGCCCATCCGCATCGCCGACCGTCCCGGCCGCCCCGGCACGCCGACCCGCTTGATGGGCTTCGGCACCACGGTCGACACCGCGGACTTGGACAAGGTCGTGTTCCCCGAACGGCTCCAGCAACTCGACACCCGCATCGGCGCCGTATCCGAATGCTCGCCCGGTTACGCGGACTCGACCCGGCTGTGCACGGTGAGCCGCAAGCGCGGCGCGATGGCGTGCATGGGCGACTCCGGCGGACCGCAGGTCCAGCGCGGCTGGGGCGGCCGATGGGAGCTGATCGGCGTCACCTCCGGCCCCGGTGACGACGACGTGCCGTGCGCCAACGGCCCCGGTCTCTACACCAGCGTGCCCGCCTACGCCGGGTGGATCCACCGGACCATTCACGGGCAGCGCTGATCTTTCGTCGTCGGGTCCGATGGTGGGCTGAAGGCTCCCTTCACCGAGTCTTATGCGGCGAAGGGAGCCTTCAGCCCTGGTTGGGGCCGAGTGGGGAGGATTTGGGACGTTGAGCGTCCCCAATCCTCCACCGTCGAGCGGTCAATCGGCTCTCAGAGCTTGATCAACGGAAGATCGGGGACACTCAACGTCCCCATTCCTCCGTTGATCATGATCGTGCCGGTCAAGCCTGGGGCTGACTGGTCGAGTGGGGAGGATTCAGGACGTTGAGCGTCCCCGATCCTCCCCACTCACCTTCGCCTCACCGCGATCTCCGTCAACGTGCGATGACAAACCTTCCCCGTACGCCCCAGCGGCAACTCACGAAGCGCGATCAACAACTCCGGCATCTTCACGCCGGCGAGCCCCCTGGCGGCAAGGAACGCCTTCACCTCAGGCAACCCCAACGAATGTCCATTCCGGACAGACACGCAAGCACAAAGCCGTTCCCCCAGAACACTGTCCGGCACCGGAACACAGGCGACCTCCCTGATCGCCGGATGCTCCCCCAGCGCGAGCTCCACCTCGGCCGGGCTGATGGTGCACCCGCCGCGGATCACCACCCGTTTCCGCCTGCCGGTGACGTGGAGCCTGCCCTGGTCGTCGAACCGGCCGTTGTCCCCCGTCCGCACCCAGCCCCCGTCGAGCCGATACGCCGCGTCCAGTTCGGGCGCGCCCACGTAGCACAGCGGTGTCATGGGGCCTCGCGCGCAGATCTCGCCGTCGACGAGGTGTATTTCGCATACCGCGGGATCCGGGACCCCGACACCGTTTTCCGGCATCGTCGTGTGGCAGTTGACCCCGTCCGAAGAGCCGTAGATGTCGATCATCTCCACGCCGAACCGCCGGCGACAGGCGGCGCGCGTCGAAGGTGGCAGGGTGTCGCCGCTCGACACGATGGCCACGAGCCCGGCGGTGTCCGCGGCGGCGGGGTGCTCGACCATGCGCCGCCACATCGCGGGCACACCGAAAACGTGGGTCGGCCGGTGCTCGGTGATCAGCCGAAGGGCCGCACCGGCGTCGAACCGGCGGGTCGAGATCAGCGTGCCGCCGAGGCGGCAAAGGGTCACCGCGACACCGAACGAGCCGAACCCCGAGGTCAGTGAGACGAGGACCAGGTCTCGCGGCACCGCGGTCTCGCCGTGGACGGCACGGACATAGTTGGCCCGGCCGCCGGCGAAGGCGTTGTGCGAATACGCGACCATTTTCGGTTCCGATTCCGAGCCGGACGACACCAGGATCCGGGCCGGAGCATCCGGGTGGACGTCGGCGATGCGGCTCGGCTTCGACGAACCCGACACCTTTCCTCCCTCGATGACGAACCGGACGCCCGCGCGTTCGAGCAAGCCGTCCGCCCCACGTGGCAAGGGCAAGACCACGGCGCCGAGCGCGAGGATCGCCAGTTCGGCGACCACCGCGTCCCGCCCGTCGGGTTCCCGCACTCCGACTATGTCCGCCGAGCCGCATCCGGCTGACGCCAACCGGACGGCCATCGCCCGCACCGCGACATCCAACGTCGTGTAGTCGAGTACGCCCTCGTCATCGATCACGGCCGTCCGAAGTGGATGTTCGCGCAACCGGTCGCGGAACAGCGAATACAGATCACGGTCCGGGCAGTGTCCACATCGGACCCATTCGCGGCGCACTCCGTCAGGCACGAGGTCACGCAGGACCACCCCGGTCTCCGACACCCAGATCATGACGTGAATTCCCACGGCGACGCGACCAGCGCGCAATCGGCCTGGATGAGGGCGCGGGAGAAGCGCGGATCCGTGGCGAGTGCGGCGAGGTCGTCGCACACCGGCACCGACAGCGGCCGATCGCATCGACGGCCGGCGCCCGCGTTGAGCCGGTACGCCGCGGACAGGAGTGACGACGCGGCCCGGGTGGCACCGTGGGCCAGGCCCGTCACGATCCCGTGCGCGCACACGATTCCGCCGAACACGTCGACGATCGTCATCAGCGACGGCGGGACCCCCGCGTAGGCCTGGACGACGAAATCCGTGCCCACCGGTGGTTCCGGCCCCAGTTCCGTCCCCCAGCCCGACGCGTGCGCGTACAGGATCCCCGGCCGGGCCCGCGCGAGATCGAGTGCGCTCAACGACCACCGCTCCGCCTTGCCCGGCGCCCAGTTGTGCAGGAACACGTCGGCCCCGGTGGCGAGTTCGAGCAGATGCCGCCTCCCGTCCGGGGTGTTCAGGTCGATTTCGACGACCTCCTTGCCGTCGTTGAGCGCGCGGAACCTGGCCGAGGTGTGGCCGGCGATCGGCGGAACCCACCGCAGCGGATCGCCGCCCGGCGGCTCGATCCTCAGCACCGTCGCGCCGAGGAGGCGCAACAGGTGACCCGCGAGCGGGCCCTGGACCCGGCGGCAGGATTCGAGTACGACCAAGCCGGACAACGGAAGCGGCTCCACCGCCCGCACCGGACGGTATCCGCGGCCCTCCCCGCTGACGACGAACGCGGGAGCCCGGTCGAGCGGCCCCTCCGCCGTCCGCACCAGCGTCATGCCCGTCAGCAGGGCGACCTGTTCGAGCTCTCCGATCGGCCGTGTGGCAAGGGTCTCCCCCAGCTGCGGCGGCAGCGGGCAGGTCGCGGTCGCGAAGCGGTGCAGGAACGGATGCCAGCCACTCGAAATCGCCCGCGTATCGACTTCGAGCGTCGTCCAGAACCGTTGCCAGACCGCCGGTTCGAGGGTTTCGATCTCGAACGGGACACCGTCGGCCGAGTGGAAGGGCGGCCCGCCGGGGACGAACGGCTCCTGATGCTCGTCCTCGGTCGTCGCCGCCGCGAGATACTGCGAGATCGCCAGCAACGCCGCCTGTGCCAAGGAAGTCGACACACCGCGCAGCGCGATGCCCCGGCCACGCGCGAGCTTCAGCGAGACGGCGCCCAGCGCGGAGAGCTCGGCCGCGAGGATGGACGCATAGTCGAGGCCGAGCCGGGTCGGTTCGCCGAGGCTCCGGCCGTGCACATGCATGATGCCGCAGGCGGCTTGGACGTCGAGCTCGCCGGCCAGCGGCAGATCGACCGGCCCGGCCACCGTCACGGTGTCCAGCGCGGTGATCATGCGGGCCGCCTGCCCCGCACCGAGTACACGACACACGACGACGCCCGGAACCCCGGATCCCGCATGACCGCACGCACTTCGGCGAGCTCGCCGTCGGTCATCCCCGCGGCGACCAACCTGTCCCGCAGGTGATGTGTGTGGTGGATCAGCAACTCCAGACCGGGCGATCCGGCCCGCCACGGGAAGACCGACGGCACCGGATCGACGTCGACCAGACCCGCGGCGACCATGGACGCGGCCGCGCGACGGCCCCACGTGCCGTCCCCGCCCGCCATGGAGAACGCTTTTTCCTTGGCAGACAGGAAAGTCTCGTAAAGGTTCGCGGCCATCGCGTCGGGCGCCAGCAGGACCGGGCCGTAGGAGATGTCGAACTCGTCGATCTGCATCCACCCACCCGGTTTCAGCGCGCGGACGAGTTTACGGAGCACGGCCTCCCGTTCCGGCAGATGCTGCAACACCAACCGGGTGTGGACGAGGTCGAACTCCGCCTGGGGCAAGGGATCGTGGACGACGTCGTGCCGAAGCACGGTCAGTCCCGGCGCGGGCGCGATGTGGTGGGGTTTGATGTCGGTCGCCAGCACCGTGCCGGTCGGCGCGACCCTGGCGGCGAGCCACTGGGCCACACCGCTGCCGCCCGCGCCGACCTCGAGACAGGACCAGCCCGCCCCGACACCGGTCCCCGCCAGCCGCGTGAAGGTGACCGGGTCGTACGCCGCGGAGAGACAGCGATGCTGCTCGACGGCGTGCCCGCTGTCGTTGTCGAACGCGTAGGCCGTGCTCACGTCCACCTTCCCGAACCGTGCGTCGCGGCCGTGCCGGTCAGCCGTGCCAGCAGTTCCAGGCGCCGTACCTTCCCCGTCCCGGTTCTCGGCACTTCGTCCCACGAGAGCACCACGGGCTCTCCCAGCGGCGGCAGGTCGAGCACCGCCTTCCGCCATTCCGCCGCGTCCAGCCCGTCGTCGGTCACGACGACCGGGATCGGCGCGCGCCCGGCCGCGGAGAGCACCACACATTCGGCGATGGACGGAAGGCGGTCCTCGATCGCGTCCTCCACCGCGAGGCAGCTCATCCCCGGCACGCTGTCGACCTCGCGATCGAGCAGCGTCACCGCGCCGCCGCGGTCCACCACGCCGAGATCACCGGTGTTCCACCACTTCCCGTACACCTTGGCCTCCCACCGATCCTGTTCCCCCACGTACGCCACGCATCGCGCGCGCGTGCGGGCCAGCAACAGCCCGGCGGTGCCCCGCGGCACCGGTTCGGCGGTCTCCGGGTCGACGGCCCGCAGCCGGGCGAGACCCGGCAACGGCCTGCCGAGATCACGGGTGGTGTGCGCGGTACGTCTGGTGAAGAACCGGAACGACAGCGGCCCCGTCTCCGATTGACCCCAGCCCTGCATCCACAGTGGACACCTCCGGCCGCTGGCGTGGAGCATCGTCCGGATCACCGGGGGATGCACGGCGTCGTAGGTGCTGACGAACCTCCGCACCCGGAGGAACGGGTTCTCCGGCGAGTTCGCGAGCGACCGCCAGCGCGCGTACGCCGACGGGAGGGCTTCGATGACGGTCGGCCGATGACGCCCGAACATCGACGGAGCCGAGGAGGGATCGCTCAGGATCACGATCTCCCGTGGCGCGAGGCACAACGCCGACGCCGTCCAGCAGAAGGTCCGGCCGTGCGCGTACGCGCTGGCGTTGGCCAGCACGTCGTCGCGCCGGAGACCGAGGACGGGCCAGCGGATCGCCTCCGGGCGCGCCAGCCGGTCGATGATCGTCCGGGTCGTGTGGACCACCAGCTTCGGCGTCCCGGTCGTGCCCGAGGTGTGGCAGATGAGCAGCGGATCGTCGGGGTGCCTCCGGTGCACCGCGGGCGGCGGCGCGGCGGCGAAGTCTTCGACGCGCAGGATCCGGTCCGCCCGCAGGGAAGGCCGGTCGGTGACCAGCACCGCCGGGCCGAGACGGCGCAGCAGGAGGTGCACGGTGTCGTCCGGCAGCAGGCCGGACAGCTTCGCCGGAACGGCCCCGATCCGTACCGCGGCGCAGGCGAGCAGGTCGTAATCCCAGTGGCCGCGTTTGACGATGGCCACCCGGTCCCCCGGCTTCACCCCGGATTCGGACAACCATCCCGCGGCGTCCCGCACCAGCCCGGCGAGCCCGGCGACCGGGTACGCCGTCCCGCGCTCCGGGGCGATGTCGAACGGCCGGTCGAGATACACCCACGTCCGGGCGCTCGCGCACTCGTCGAACAACGTGCCCATGTCGTGGGGCTTCATCGGGTCCTTTCCTTCGCCGGGCGAGCGGCCAGCCGTCGCGCCGCCCGCAGACCGGAGCGGACGGCCGACTCGCTGCACGGGCTCAGGAACACCCAGTCCCCCGCGTAGTCGACGACACCACGACCGAGCCCCGCCTCGAACCCGGCACGCAAGGCCAGCGCCCGCGGTGTCGCTTCGGGCGCCGCGTGGCGCACCCGCCGGACGATCGCGCGGCGGGTCGCCGATCGCAGGCCGGGGACGAGCGGTTCGGCGGCGCCGGTCAGCCGGCTCGCCACGTCCTCGTCGGAGGCGTCCAGCAGGTCCGGCACCACGGCCGGATGGGCCATGAGCGTGACCAGCCCGCGGCCCTCCGGCGCGCGGCCGGGATGTTTCAAATGGTCGAAGATGACCGTGGACACCGTGCCGTTCTCGGCGGTCGGCACCACCAAGGCGTAGTCGGGACCACCGAGCGGGCGATCGAGAAGCAGGTGCGCCTTGACCACCGGCGTGAACGAACACTCGCGGAGAAAGGCCGAACCGTGCCCGGGGTGGAGCCGCGCCGCCACCGGGGCGGGGACGGCCAGCACGACCGCTCGGGCGCTGATCTCCCGCGTACCGCTGAAAAGGCGTGCCGAGGAACCGTCGTCCACGACCTCGTCGACGCGGACCCCCGTGGTGACGTCCGTTTTCGCGGCGAGGGCACGGGCGAAGGTGTCCATGCCGTCGCGATACGCCCGCCAGGTCGGCGGTGGCCCCACCGCCGTGAGCAGCGCGAGCAAGGGCGCCGCCGCGGACCGGGCCGGATCCCAGCCGAAGAAACCGGAGACGATGGGCTGCAGCAGGTACCGCATCAGGTCCGGGTGATGCGGTGCGGCGAACTCCGCGACGGTCGCCCCGCCCAGCCTCGAACTCTCCGGACGTTCGGTGTCGAACGTGCCCCTGATCAGCCGCGCCGCGTCCCACCGCGCCCGGACGGACAACCCGGCTCCGGTGACCAACCCCCGCGTCTGCGCGACGCCGGGCCGGGCCCTGCCGCGCCACATCGCGATGCCTCGTCCGATCGGGGGCGCCGCGGCCGGCCCGACGCCCAGTTCCGCCAGCAGCCGCCAGGTCTCGTCGTAACCCCGTTCGGCCATCTGCTCGGCGCAGGTGTCGATCAGGTAGCCGTCCTCGCGCAGGGTCGTCATCCGGCCGCCGACCACATCTGCCGCCTCGAAAACCCGCGCCTCACGCCCCGCCTTGCCCAGCTGGTACGCGGTGGTGAGCCCGGCGACGCCCGCGCCCACCACCGCCACGTCGACATCGGTCACGTGATCACCACCAGGTTCACCAGGACGAGCGTCAGCACGGTGAGCCGGTGGATCCGGATGCCGAGCATCCGCGCCCGCAGGATGTCCCCCAGCGCGAAACCGAGCCACAGCTGCCATCCGCGCGACACGATCGTGGGTACGAGCGCGAGCGGGAACCACCACGGGCCGCCGAGGGCGGGGACGGCGAGGATCAGCGCGAGTTCGGCCGCCGACACGCCGATCACGAAGAACATGTTGCCCCGAGCCGAAGTCAAGGCGGCCACCGTCGGCCTGCCGACCCGGCGATCGCCGTCGACGTCGTTGGTGTTGGAGTAGACGCCGAACAGCAACGGCCCCAGGCCGAAGAGCAGCGCCTGGGCGAGCGCGAACCCGGTGAACTCGCCGGTCGCGAGGCCGTACGGCGCGAGGACCAGCGCCCAGCCTAGCGCCGCGATGAAGAACTCCTGGAAGCCGTGATAGCTGAGCTTCACTCCCCAGGAGTACTGCAACGAGAAGAAGTAGGTGACCACGATCAGCACGACCGTCCACAGAGGACTGTGCGGCGCGATCGCGATGGCCGTGAGCCACAGTGCCGCACCGACGACACCGGTCGCCCACGCGAACCGCAGCACCTGGTCCTCGTTCAGCGTTCCCGCGACCAGCGGCTTCCGGTATCGCTTGCGGCGCGCGTCGTCCGGTGAGTAGTTCGTGATGTCGCTGCCGTCCCGGTAACCCGTGAGATCGTCCAGCGCGACCATCGCGGCGATCACGAACACCTCGCCGAGCAGGAACACCCCGACGGTCGCCAAGACCCCCGGATCGAACCTCGACATCGGCGCCAGCAACGTCCACACCACGACCACGCCGAGGTAGTAGTCGACGATGTCGAGCTTCGCGAGCCTGAAATACGCTTTGCCGCGAGTGACGGCGAGGGTGGTCATCGCGGGTCGTCCAAGGCGATCAACGCGACGAACGACCGGTCGCCGCCGTAGTCCAGCTCACGTCGGTCGAGCAGGCGGGCGCCGGGAAGGAGGGCCAAGTACTCCTCCACGGTCCGCAATCTCGAGAACCGGCCGACCGGGATTTCCGCGTCCTCGTACTCGACCAGGACGAGATGCCGTGCCGCCGCGGCGATCGCCCGGCACGCGTCGGCGATCTCGTCGTCGTCCAGGACGTGCATCAGCACCCACACGCAAACGGCGACGTCGAACCGCTTGTCCTGCCAGGGAAGCCGCTGGACGGTCGTGCGCACGAAGTCCACTGTGGACAGATGTGCGCAGTTCTCCCTGGCCAGGGAGAGCATGCGCGGGGTCATGTCGATCGCCGTCACCGCACGCGCGTGCGCCGCGATCGACGGCGTGAGCCTGCCCATCCCGCAGCCGATCTCCAGCGCGGATCCCACCTCGCCGAGCGAGTCCAGGAACCCCGTGACGAGCCGGATGGTGCGGGCGGTCGTCCCCGCCGCGAGTTCGGCGGGCTGGGAGGCGCGCATGACCCGGGTCAGCCCGGCCCGCTCCGCGCGTTTGCGCCATTCGTCGGCGACCTCGCTCGGCGCGGGGGTGCGGGTAACCTGCTGCATCACGACTCCTTCGCGAATCGGCACACCGCGTCCGCGATGCGTTCCACCTGCGCGTCCGTCAAATGCGGGTAGATCGGGATGGCCAGCGTCCGCCGCGCGGCCAGTTCCGCCGCGGGCCAGGCATCGCCCGGCCGGGTGCAGGGAGCGAACGCGGGTTGCCTCGGCAACGGCGCCGGGTAGTAGACGTGCGAGCCGATGCCTCGCGCCGCGAGGTACTCACGGAGTTCGTCCCTGCGCTCGCAGAGGAGCGAATAGACGTAGTAGCACCGTCCATCACGGGCGGGAGGCGGCGCGAGCACACCGCAGCCCGCCAGTTCGGCGAAGCGTCCGGTGTAGTACTCGCCGATCCGTGCCCGGCGCCTCAGCCGCCGGGGCAACGTCGGGAGCCGGTACAGCTGGAATTCCGCCATGATCTCGTCGAACCGGCTGTTGTAGCCGATCCGGTGATACACGAACCTGGACTTGCCGTCCTGGCCGTGGTTGCGCAGCATCCGCACCGCCGCGCCGAGCCCGGCGTCGCGGGTGACGACCATTCCCCCTTCGCCCGGCATGCCGAACGTCTTGACCTGTACGAACGAGTAGACACCGGCGTCGCCCCACATCCCGGCGGGGGTGCCCGCGAGCGTCCCGCCCTGGGCGACCGCGGAATCCTCCAGCAACCGCACGCCCGCCCCGGTGGCGATGCGGCGCAACGCCGGCATGTCCGCCATGACCGAGAACATGTGCGCCGGCATGATCACCTTGGTGCGCGGGGTGACCAGCCGGGCGACCGCGGCGGGATCGACGACCATCGTCCACGGGTCGATGTCGGCGAACACCGGCGTCGCACCGAGCAGGGCGGGTGCGGCCGCTAGCGGAGCGCAGCCGAAGGCGGGCACGATCACCTCGTCCCCGGCGCCGACGCCCATCGCGCGCAGGACCAGCGTCAGCGCCGAGGTTCCGCTGCCGCAAGCGACCGCGTCCGCGGCGCCGACCGAGTCACGGATGGCCGCTTCGAAGCGGGCCGTGCGCTCGCCGAGGATGAATTTCTGGTCGGGGGCGAGACCGACGCGATGGACGATGTCCAGCAGTTCGGCACGGTCGTCGTCGAACAGATCCGTCGGGAAGAACGGGAGGGTCATCCTCGCCGCCCGTGGTAGAAGTCGCGGATCGCGTCGCAGACCCGGTAGCAGTCCCCGGCGGGCATGTCCGGATACAGCGGTAGCGCGAGCGTGTGACGGCAGGCGCGCTCGGCGTTCGGGAATTCACCCTTCCGATAGCCGAGGCCGTCGAAGCAGGGTTGCAGATGAAGCGGGGTCGGGTAGTAGATCTCGGTCTCCACACCCACCGCCGACAGATACGCCGCCAGGTCGTCCCTCGCGTCGACCTCGACCACGTAGACGTAGAACACGCTGTCCGGCCGGTGTTCCGGCAGCTTGCGCACGCCCGCCACTCCCGCGAGCGCTTCGCTGTACCGGGACGCCAGTTCCGCGCGCCGGGCGATGTCGCTGTCGAGCGTGGTGAGCTTCGAGAGGAGGACGGCGGCCTGGATGTCGTCCATCTTGCTGTTCACACCGGGCAGGCCGGTCGCCGTCGAGATCGCGGGGAAGTCGGCGATCGTGGCCCCGAAGCGGCCGTGGTGGCGGAGCGCGTCGGCGGTCGCGGCGATCCGGGCGTCGTCGGTGAGCACGGCGCCTGCGTCACCGAGCGCGCCCAGTGTCTTCGTCGGGAAGAACGACAGCACCCCGCCCGCGCCGAACAGGCCGGCGTGCGTGCCGCGGTGACGCATGCCGATGGCCTCCGCGCTGTCCTCGACCACCGTGAGGTCGAGGCGTCGCGCGACGCGAAGCACACCGTCGATGTCCGCGAGCCGGGAGAACAAATGCGTCGGCATGACGAACCGGGTGTGCTCCCCGGCGGCGTCCGCCACCGCGGCGGGGTCGATGCCGTATCCGTCCGCCTCGATGTCGGCGAAGACCGGCGTGCCACCCGCGAGCACGACCGAGGTCGCCGACGCCCCGAAGGAGAAAGCGGGGACGACCACCTCCTCGCCGGGCTTCAGACCCGCCGCCCTCAGCAGGAGGACGAGCGCGTCCGTTCCGCTGTTCACCCCGACGACGAATCTCGCGCCGGTGTACGCGGCCAGCGCGGACTCGAGTTCGGCCACCTTGGCACCGTGTGAATACTTGCCATTTTCGACGACTTCGAGAATATGTCGCCTGGTGCCGGCCCACGTTCGCTCGAATGTGGCCGATTGATTGAAGAAAGACACCGACAGCGTACCCACCTCCGGTGGTGTAGGAACCGTTTCCGAGCGTAGGACAGGCAATCCGCGCGTCCGCCCACGTTCGCACTTCCTGGTCAACCCGTGGCCGAACTGTTGACAGTTGATCTTGGCGATGTCAGTTTCGAAATGGATTTCTGATTGCGAAACTCGAGGAGCGGGCTCGCCAGTGCGATCATTCGTCGTGGGACTCGGCCGGGCAGGCGCGGGTCTGCATCTCCCCGTCTTGGCCAAACTCCGTGAACGGACCCCGAAGCTCTTCGACGACCATCCCGTCGTGGCCTGCGAACCGCGGGAGAACGTTGTCTCCCGGCCGGGTCTCGTGGTCACGCCGACCCTCCACGAGGCGGCCGACGGGCTCTGCCCCGCCGACACGATCGTGCACATCTGCACGCCGCCGACCCAGCGCCTGGCGGTGCTCTCCGATCTCGCCGCACTGGGCTTTCGCAAGATGATCGTGGAGAAGCCCCTCACGACCGACATCGACGACCTCGCCCGGATCGTCCGCTTGCGCCGCAAGTACAAACTGCATATCGAAGTGGTCGAGCCCTGGCTCGCCAGCAGTCTCACGAAGCGGCTGGTCGAGCTCCTCCGCGGTGGCCGGTTCGGCGCCGCGAAGTCGATCGACGTCGTGCAGAACAAGCCGAGATTCCGCCGGTCGCTCGTGCGGCCCGGGCACCCGACCGCCTTCGACGTCGAACTGCCGCACGGTGTCGCGCTCGCGCTGCGGCTCGCGGGTGCCGCCCGGGTCACCCACGCGTCCGGAACCGATCTCGAGGTCGAGGGCAACGTCGGCCCGCGGATGGGCGGGGCCGCCGTCGGCCTCCGGCACAACTCGGGTGTCCACACGGAGATCCGCTCGGATCTCACCTCGCCGGTCCGCGAGCGGCGGGTCACCGTCGTATTCGAGCAGGGCAGTGCGGTCGGGCATTTCGCGGTGAGCGGCGACGATCATCACTCGCAGCTGACCCTGCGTTCGAACGGCCGGTCCGAGCATGTCGTCCTGCGGGACGACGCCATGACGGAATGGATGTTCGAGGCCTACCGGAAGTTCCAGCTGGACGGGGAGCAGACGCAGGGCTTCACCTTCGCCACCGAGGTGGTGCGGCTGCTGTCGGTGGCCAAGAACATCTGCGCGGAACCGGTCACCAGCCCGGAACCCGACGCGGTGGCGTCCCATGCCGGATGAACCGGTGCTCGCCGGCATCACGGACGAGGCGGCGTACGACATCGGTGCCCAGCTCTCGGTGCTCGACACGCTGGGCTGGAAGGCGATCGAGCTGCGCACGGTCGACCGGGAGGCCGTCGCCGACCTCACCGACGCACGGTTCGGCGCCGTCGCGACCGCCTTGTCGGACAGCGGTGTGCGCGTGGTCTGCCTGGCGTCCCGGATCGGTGGCTGGTCCCGTCCCGCCGGTACCGATTTCCGGCACGACCTCGAAGAACTCGACGTGCTCGCCCGGCGGGCGCGGGCGATCGGCACCGGCTACGTGAGGATCATGTCCTATCCCCACGACGGACTGAGTGATCCCTCGTGGCGCGCGCTGGCCATCGAGCGGATCACCGTTCTCGCCGAGCGGGCCGAGAGGCAGGGTGTGACGCTGCTTCACGAGAACTGTTCGGGCTGGGCGGGCACGCGGGCCGAGCGCATGCTCGATCTGCTGGACGAAGTCGCGAGCCCGTCGCTGAAGCTGCTGTTCGACACCGGCAACGGCGTCGCCCACGGCTACGACGGGTTCGGCCTGCTCGCCGACATCGTCGATCACGTCGAGCACGTGCACGTCAAGGACGCCGACGAACGCGGTTTCACGCTCCCCGGCCAGGGCTCCGCGCGGGTCGCCGACTGCGTGAAACTGTTGCGGGCCAACGGGTACCGGGGAGCATGGTCGCTGGAGCCGCATCTCGCGCTCGTACCACACGAACAAGGGGTACTGGCCGACGGCGCGGCGGCCGCGTTCGTCGCCGCGGGCCGGGCGATGGCCGAGCTCCTCCGATGAGGCCCGGGGATCGAAGCCTGCTGATGAAGCTGCTCGACCTCCCGACGGCCGGGCCGCTCGAAACGACGGGTGAAGTCCGCCTGTGGGACGCGATGCGCGCGTACGCCGACGCGGCCGTCGACATCGGTTTCGACGTCCTGCGGTTCGCCGCCCCGGATCCGTCGGTGCTGGATCGTCCGGGTGTTCCCCTCCTTCTCCGCGACACCGGGCCCGGATTCCTCACCTGCCAGCCGAGTCTCGTGCTGCGGATCGGCCCCGCCGCTCCCGCCGTCATGTTCAACGTGCACCTCGACACGGTGGCCCCGTTCGAACCGGCGGGTTTCGACGGGACCAGATTCGTCGGCCGCGGCGCGATCGACGCCAAGGGGCCGGCGGTGGCCCTGCTGGCCGGAGTTCGGGCCGCCTTGGCGACGGAGCAGGCGGTCGGCCGGGACATCGGTGTCCTCATCCAGGCGGTCTCCGGCGAGGAGGGCGGGGCGATGGGCGTCTTCGGGACACGGCCGCTCGTCGAAGCGGGATTCCACGGCGAACTCAACATCTTCTGCGAGCCGACCGGACTGCGGTACCTCCCCCGGTGCTCGGCGTCGATGACCGCGTGCGTACACGTGGACGGCGAAGACGCCATCGACGACGAGCCGCATCGAGGACACAACGCGACGGTCCTGCTCGGGTTCCTCGCCCAGCACCTCGCGGACGACCTGCCGAAGCACGGTCAGGTCTGCGTCGCGGGCCTGCACACGGGCCGGATGCACAACCGGGTGTACGGCCGCGGCGAACTTCTGCTCAACATTCCCTATGACTCGGGAGAAGCGGCGGCGAAGATGACCTCGGCACTGGAGGACGGACTCAGGAGCGGCGTCGCCGCGTTCGAGGACCGGTTCCGGCGGTCCCCGGTCTTCGCCCGCACCGCGACGGACGCGGCGAGGATCACCGGCCTGCGCTGGCTGAAACGCGACCTGCCCGCGCTACCGGCGCAGGACATCCCGCTGCTGGACGCGTTCGTTGCCCGCTGGCCGGACGACGAGCCCGCCTTCACGTGCGACGCCTTGTGGCTCGCCGACGTCCCCGGCACGAAGACGGCGGTTCTCGGTCCCGGTTCCTTGGGAGCGAACAACGCACACTCGCGCGGGGAATACGCCGATGTCGGAGAACTCGACCGGTTCGGTGATCTCGTCCGCGAGATCGCCGTGCGGTTCGCCCGCGACGGAGGAGCATGACCGTGCTGGTGCCCTATCCCGTTCTTCTTTCCTTGGTAGCCGGTGTCTTCGTGGACCGCGGGATGCCCGAGGACCGGGCGTCGATCGCCGCGACCGCGTTGTGCCACGGCGACCTGACCGGGGTGACCTCGCACGGCCTCGTGAACCTGACCAGGCTGTACCTGCCTCTGCTCGATCAAGGGCGCGCCGAACCGAAAGCGGACATGACCGTCGAGACCGATCTCGGCGCGTGCGTCCTCGCCGACGCCCGGCGCACACTCGGGTTGTGGTCGGCTTCGCAGGCGATGGAATTGGCGTGCGCCAGGGCTTCCCGGCACGGCATCGGCATGGTCTCGCTGCGCGGGGCGACCCATATCGGCTGCGCCGGGCACCACGCCGCGCGGGCCGTCACGCACGGCATGATCGGCCTCGTCGCTTCGAACTGCGGCGGGCAGCGTATCGCCCCGCCGCCCGGCGGCACGGCCGCGATGCTCGGCACGAACCCGCTCGCGCTGGCCTGTCCCGCCGGCGGCGCGCATCCGTTCGTCCTCGACATGAGCACCACCGTGGTGCCGACCGGCCGGATCCGTGCCGCGGCGCGGGAAGGCAGGGAGATCCCGCCGGGCTGGCTCGCCGACGGCGACGGTGCACCGGTGACCGATCCCGCCGCGTTCGACCGGGGCGAGGCTCATCTGCAATGGCTGGGCGGCGGTCCCGAAACGGGCGCCTACAAGGGGTTCGGGCTCGGCCTGCTCGTCGAGGTGCTCGGCGCCCTGGTGCCCGGCGCCATGCTCGGCGCGACGTCGGCCGACGGGAACCGCGACGACGACATCGGGGTACTCGCGCTCGCGATCGCTCCGGACGTCCTGCGCACCGGATTCGCCGCCGACGCGTCCGCGCTCTTCACCGCGGTGCGGGAGTGGCCCGCCCGCGATCCCGCGGTCCCGGTCGTCTATCCCGGCTGGCACGAGGGTGAGCGAGCGGCCCGCCACCGTGAGCACGGCGTGCCCGTTGCCGACGCGGTCTACCGGGAACTCCGCACGGCGGCGAAGAGGACGGCGAGGTGATCCGCGTCGGTGTCGTGGGGCTCGGTGTCATCTCGCGGTTCTACCTTTCCGCGGTGGAACGGTCGCCGGCTTTCGCCCTCGCGGCGGTCTGCGATCTCGATCCGGCGGTACTCGCGAAAATCCCCGTGCCCGGCTACCGCGACCATCGGGAGATGCTCGCCGCCGGAGGACTCGACGCGGTGATCGTCACGGCGCCGAACGACGTGCACGCCGCCGTGTGCCGGGACGCGCTGGACGCGGGTTTGCCCGTATGCGTGGAAAAGCCGATCGCCACGAGCCTCCGCGACGGCGAGGCCCTCGTGGAAAGAGCCGCGCGGCGGGATGTCGCCCTGTTCACGGCTTTCCACCGGCGGTACAACGGCAACGTGCGCGCGTTACGCGAGAGGATCGCGGGCGGGCCGCCGATCGCCTCCCTGACCGTGCGCTATCTGGAACGGATCGAAGAGCACGTCGGCGGTGATCGCTGGTACCTCGACGCGACGCGATGCGGTGGCGGATGCGTGGCGGACAACGGACCGAACGCCCTCGACCTCGTCCAGTTGTTCCTCGGCACGCTGAAGTTGCGAGAAGCCCGGATCAGCCGTGACGCCGACGGCATCGACCGGCAGGCGACGCTGATACTCGAAGGCGCGGTCGTCGAACTCGACTGGTCGTTTCCTGGAGAGGTCAAGGACGTCGAGGTCCGGCTGGCGGACGGCACGATCCTGCGCGCCGACCTGCTCGACGGCTACCCGGAGTTCAAGGGATCGCTGTGGCACGAATACGAGGGATTGCTGCGCGAGTTCGAGGAAGCGGTACGCAAGGGCGGTTCCTGGCGCGACAACGGCTTGACCGCGCTGTCCATAGTGGACGATTGTTACCGGAGGGAGAACGATGCGGGAAGACGGGCCGAAGCGGGAGATCATCGGCACGGTGGTGAAGGTGCTGGTGCATCGGCGTGACGACCGGGGCATGAGTCTCGAACCGTTCGCCAGCCGGTGCGTGCGCGCCGGCGAGGTCCACGAACTCGTGACGACCAGCCACGACGACACGGCGCCGGGCGCCCGCATCGACCACGTCGGCTTCCTCGGATTCGCCGAGATCGACCGTGCCGGCGTGATCGACAGAGGCGACGAAGTGTGGATCGGCGGCGAACTCGTCGGCACCGTGCTCGGCTTCGACGGCTGCCATTTCCCCAACCACTACAACATCCTCATCCACACCGCGCTGCCGGTCACCGGCGAAGGGATCGGTTTGAAGCCGGAGCGTGAGGTCTGCTTCCGGGGGCGGTGGTGAGTGGCTCCCCTGGCGCGGGCGGGCCACTCACCACCGCGTGGTCACTTGCCCAGCAGCGGCACGTCGCTCTTGCCGAGGTGGTAATCGCGTACCGCGTGCACGAGTTCGTCGATGGTCAGCTTCCCGTTGCCGTTCACGTCGATGGCCCGGAACGCCGGGGCCACGGCCGAGGCTTCGACCCCGATGGCGTCCAGCCACTTGGCGAACTCCCGCTGGTCGACCTCGCCATCGCCGTCGGTGTCGCACAGGCCGACGATCGCCGAAATGGTCGGGCGGACCACCCTGGCGAATCCCGCGTCGCCTTCCTGGAAGATCTGCGCTTCGATCACCTCGGTGAACTGCCGCTCGTTCAACGAGCCGTTCGGGCCGACGCCCGCCTTGTCGGCAAGGAACTCGAACATCGTCTTGAACGAGTCCTGCACCGCGCGCGCCTGTGGCGAGGTCTGGTCCTCACCGAACGCACTGATGATCCGCTTGGCCTCGGCCTCGAAGTCGGACTTCTCGATCCTGCCGTTGCCGTTGACGTCCCACTTCTGGAAACGCTTCTGGAGACGGTCGTTCTTGATCGCCGTGGTCATTCGTGCACTCTCCTTTTCGCGAAAGATCGGAAGAATTGCGGTACGCGCGCCTGCCCTGCTCTCGACCAGGCAGAACGTTCAGAGCCGGACGACCTCCTTCCCGGGAACCCGTCCCGTCACGTCGAACAACAACCTGGCCGTCGAGGCCAGGCGGCCGTGGTCGTAGGCGCGATGCGCCACCAGCAGGACGGCGACATCCGCGGTGCGCAGCGTCGCGTCGAGATCGGCCACCGGCGGGCCCAGTTCGGGGACGGTCTCCGCCACCGGATCGTGGTAGGACAGCTCCGCCCCGAGCGCTCGCAACCGGAGGGCGATCCGGATGGCGGCGGACTCACGGGTGTCCGGCACGTCCGCCTTGTACGAGACACCGAGCAGCAGCACTTTCGCGCCTCGCAACGGCTTTCCGTGTTCGGTGAGCAACCGGGTCACGCGTTCGACCACGTGCTCCGGCATCCGGTCGTCCACGAGCCGGGCGGCGTGCACCACACCGAGCAGGGCACCTTCCCGCTCGGCCTTGTCCAGCAGGTATTTGGGATCGACCGGGATGCAATGGCCACCGACGCCCGGCCCCGGCGCGAACGGCGTGAAACCGAACGGTTTGGTCGCCGCGCAATGCATCACGTCCCAGACGTCGACGCCGATCTGATCGCAGAAGATGGCGATCTCGTTGACCAGCGCGATGTTCACGTACCGGTAGGTGTTCTCCAGGAGCTTGGCCATCTCCGCTTCCCTGGTGCCCCGCGCGATCACCACCGTGTCGACGAAACGCTCGTAGAACTCCGCACAACGTTTCGCGCAGGACGGGGTGTGCCCGCTGATCACCTTCGGCGTGTTCCCGATGCCGAACCGTCTGTTCCCGGGGTCGACCCGCTCGGGTGAATAGGCGAGCGAGAAGTCGGTTCCCGCTGTCAGACCGCGCTTTTCGAGGATCGGCCGGACGATCTCGTCGGTGGTGCCCGGAAAGCTCGTCGACTCGATGATCACCATCATGCCCGGCGACAGGCGTTCGGCGACCGTCTCCACCGCGCGGCGCACGGCGGCCAGATCCGGTCCGCCCGCCGTGGTCAACCCGGTCGGCACGCACAGCACGATCGTCTCCGCGCCACCGAGGACGTCGGGATCGGTCGTCACGGTGAAACCGTTCGCGCGCATTGCTTGCAACCGGCTCGCGGACACGTCGGGCACATGTGGCCTGCCCGCCGCGATCTCGGCCGCCACCCGGGGCGAGGTGTCGTATCCGATCACCGACAACCCCGCCCCGGCAACGGCTTCCGCCAGCGGTAGCCCGACGTAGCCGACTCCCACCACGACAACGTCGACAGACACGTGGATCTTCTCGGTCAACGGTTGACCGAGAAGGCGCCGCTGCCCGCCGGCACATGGGAGCCGAACCCTTGCTCGACCGGAGCGCCCGGTGTCAGGCAGAACGGATCGGCGTGAACGACCACTTCCGACGAGCTCAGGTTGAGCAGAACATGTGCGGCGATAGGAAGTTTGTTACACCCCTCGGGGTTCCGGTAGGTGTCCAGGCGCTGGAATTCGGTGGAAAAGACCACCACCTCGCCCGCCGCCGCCTGAGCGGGCGGACTCGGCACGATCAGCAGTGTTCCCACGGATGCCGCGCTCGACATCGCGGCGACAAGACGGTTCATCGCATGCCTCCCACATCCAAGATCACGACTTCTCTCCGCACGCTAACAGTCACTCCGTGTCAAACTTTTGCTCACGGCGGATCTTCACGCGCGCAGGTTGCGGCCGCTCGGACAGGGTCATCCGGATGGTGGCGTCAAGCGCTCCCTGTGTGATGTTCGGGAACGGGCGGTTCACATGAAGGAGTGGCGCGGTGGTCGTCCGGACGAACGGGGACTACTCCGCCTCGCGCTCGATGATGGGGTATGTCAAACGTGACGCGTTGCGAAAGCCACTTTCGCAACGTTGGAGGTTGGGAAAGTGGCTTTCGCAACGTCAGCGGCCTTACCCCTGAAGAGAATCCGAAACGCCAGTGTCGCCGACCTCGGCCAAAGTCGGCAGCGAAGGATGTGCTCCATGCCGCGTCACGACGACAGCGGCCACCTTCGCCGCGAAACCGCAAGCAGCCACCACCTCCGCGGTCGTCGGCTCACCGGGGATTTCCGCGAGCCGGGCGGCGAGCGCTCCGACGAACGAATCCCCCGCGGCGGTGGTGTCCACCGCCCGTACCGCGACGGCCGGGACGTGGGTGGACGACGACGCGTCGAGGACGGCACAGCCCGCGGCGCCCAGCGTCACGATCACCCACCGGCATCCCGCGGCGAACAGGTCGGCACCGCCGCGCCGCAAACCGTTGCCGTCGAACGGATCCTGACCGGTGAGCTGCCGGAACTCGATTTCGTTCGCCACCACCACGTCGCTGACCGGCAGCAGCTTCGCGGCCACGTCGTCGGCGGGCGCGGTGTTGAGCACGGTCAGCACGCCACGGGAGCGAGCGGCCGCGAAAGCGCGTTCCGTCGCTTCGGGAGCCGCCTCCAACTGGCCCGCGACGACGCGAAGCCCCGGCAGTTCATTGATCGCCGCTGCGGCCGCGGCCGCCGGGATGTCGGCGTTCGCCCCGGACACGACGACGATCGAGTTGACGCCCTCCGCGTCGACGGTGATCGCCGCCCGGCCGGTCGGCGACGCGGAACGGCGCACGTGGGTCACGTCGGCGCCCTCGGCGAGCAGGGCTTCCAGGTACTCGTCGCCGTCTTCGTCCTGGCCGACGCAGCCGATCACGGCCACTTCCGCGCCGAGCCGGGCGGCGGCGACCGCTTGGTTGCCGCCCTTCCCGCCCAGCTCCCGGCTCGTCGAAAAGCCCATCAGGGTCTCCCCCGGCTCCGGGATGCGCGGCGCGTGGACGATGTGATCGACGTTGAGCGACGCCACAACCGCGATCGCGCGGCTCATGCGGTCAGCCACTTGGCCGGGACGTCTCGCATCAGCCGGGCCACGGCTTCGGCAGGCACGCCTTCGGCTTCGAGCAGATCGGCGAAGATCGTCGGCACGAACACGAGCCCGTTCCCGCCGTTGTGCGTCCACATCTGCTTCAGGAACAGATCGTGCGACAACATGATCTGGTCACCGAAGCCCTCGTTCACCCACCTCGCCACGGCGCGAGCGGTCTGGGAGACCGTCGGGGCGACACCTTCGCCGGGGAACGAGATGTCGAGGCCGATCATGTCGAACTCCAGCAGTACGCCGCGTTCGAGCAGCTCGCGTTGATATCCCGGGTCTTCCCCGGACGGATCGCTGTGCGCGAGCGCGACCTTGCCCGGCAGCGCACCGCATTCCTCCAGCACGAGGTCGAGCACCTCGTGCCCGCGGCGCTGCCAGCCCGGCATGTGGATGTTCAGCCCCACGGAGGGCCGTTCCGCCTGCGCGAGCGCCGCCGCCCGCAAGGAAGCCCGCTCCCCGTCGGTGAAGAAGGGCGAAACACCGACCTCGCCGATGACACCGGGCCGGATCCCCGTCTCGCCGGCACCCTCGTCCAGCTCGGCGAGGATGCGCTCGGTCTGCGCGTCGACGGCGACCGCGGTGATGCGCTCCCCCTCGAACTTCTCCAGGTACGCGCCGGTGCCCATGACGATGGTGACCCCGGTGGCTTCGGCCACCGCCGCCAGGGCGAGCGGATCCCGGCCGATCGCGGCGCTGCCCGTCGCGTCGACCAGCGTGCCGCCGCCCGCCGCGGCGAACGCGGTCACCTCGCGTACGACGCTCGCCCGGTCCTTCGCCGCCACGTTGTCGGCGCAGCAGTAGGGATCCTGGCGGAGCAGGAACTGCCACCTCGGTCCCACTTCCGCCTCGGCGAGCGGCCGCGTGGAGGCGTACGAGGGTTCGGCGACCGCGGAGGACAGATCGTTGAAGAGGTGCTCGTGCGGCAGCACCAGCCCGAGGTCCGCCGCGTCGACCGGTCCGAGAACGCCGCGCACCTCAGCCACGGCGCACCTCGGCGGGCTGGGCGAGGACCGCCGGTTCGGCCGTGTGCCGGGACGGGATCATCGCGATCGCCGCGGCCGCCAGGGCCACGAACGCGCCGATGACGGTGACCAGGTGGAGGCTGGACCCCGCCGCGGGGGCGACGAGTTCGAGCAGCAGGGATCCGATGAGCTGACCGGCCGTGGAGGCCAGCCCCAGCAGCAGGAGCCCGAGACCGCGCACCAGCAAGGCCATCAACGCGATCGACAGGAGACCGAGAGGCCCGCCGAAGTACATCCACCAGGTGCCCGGCAACGCGAAGTGCGCACCCGAGACCGCCATCCGCACCACGTACACGAGACCGAGCGCCACGAAGCCGATGAGGAAGTTCCAGGTGATGGAAACGAACATCGAGCCGGACAGCAGGCCGACCTCGGAGTTGCCGGCGGGCTGCCAGCCGGCGAGCAGGCCACCGACGAACGGCATGATCGCCAGCGCGATCATGTGCGGGGCCGACCAGTTCGGGGACACCACCAGCACGGTGGCGCAGATGGCGAGGATCGCCCCGGCCACGCGCGGCGCGCTCATCGCCTGTTTGAACGGCACGCCGATACCGAGGCGGTCGCACACCACGCCGGAGATGACCATGCCGGAGATCAGCGACGTCTGGAAGATCGCCACCCCGAGGAAACCCACCGTGACACCCTCGGAGAGCACGATCACCGCGCCGCACAGACCGGCGAAGAAGTTCCATCGCGGGATCTCCCCGCGCACCAGCTGACCGGGCAGCCGGAAGAACGCGTCGCGCGTCCGGGTGCGCGCCAGCACGATGATCAGCATCAGCACCAGGCCGGTGCCGAAGGACACCAGCGCGGCGGCGTGCCCGTCGGCGAGCGCGGTACCGAGATGTCCGTTGACGAGCGACTGCAACGGGCCGAGCATTCCGGCGAAGACGGTCGCGATCGTCAAGACGACGACCGAAGCCGCGCGGCCGGTGGGTGACGTACTCATCGAATCCTCCTTGATCCCGAGTGCGCGCGGCTCAGTTTTCGCGACCGGCGAGCCAGGTCGTCGCCTGCGCGAAGAGCCTGCCGTAGCCGTCCCAGTCCATGAACTCCTCCGGAGCCCAGTGCGGGGAGATGTCCGAGGTGAACGCGAGGGTGCGGCCGCGGCCGACCTGGCGCGCGGCCAGCATCACGTCGCCCTCGACGGTGGCGAGCAGTTCCGCGTCCGGCTTCAGCGTGGTGTGCTGGTAGCCCAGCAGGATCGGCCACTCCTGGTCGAGACCGGCGACCACCGGATGCCCGGACTGGACGACCTGGGCACGCACGCCCTCCGGCGTCTCGACGCGGTCGTCGTACGGGTCGATGTCGACCGGGAGGATCTCCTCGATCGGCGTCCGGTGGTAGTTGGCCTTGCCCTCGAAGCCCTGGAAGCTCAGGTAGCCGCCGGCCATCATCAGGCCGCCGCCGTTCGTGACCCACTCGCGCAGCAGCTTGAGCCGGTTGGGCGTCGGGCGGCCGCGGGTGAACGTGTCCGGGTGCAGCAGCAGCGTGTTGGAGCCGATGTCGGAGAGCAGGACGACGTCGTAGGCGTCGAGTTCCTCCAGCGTCTGCGGGAATTTCTCGGCCACGTCGTGCGAACGCAGGTGAGTCACCTCGACCCCTTCCGCCGCCAGCGCCGCCAGCAGCCGCTCGCACCCGATCTCCACCTGGGTGTGCGCGAACGGGTCGTATCCCTTGTGGTCGATCGTCGCACTGACCCACGACTCCCCGGCTAGCAGGACCTTGACCATCGACGACTCCTTCGAGCGAAAAGCCTTAGCGTAATTTGCGCAACGTAGCGCAACGCCGTCAATATAAGATGCGTTCGCAGTCGCCGTCAACGCTCAACGGGGAGGAGCCGGATGTCGCTGGCGAAGGTGGCCCGAGAGGCCGGAGTGGCCGTGTCGACGGTGTCGAGGTACGTCAAGGGGGAGCTCAACGTCGCCTCCGAGACGGCCCGGCGCATCGACGCCGCACTGTCGGCCGAAGGGCATCCGCCCGTACGGAAACAAGTGACCGGCCTCAGCCTCGGCCTGGTGGTCCCGTCGCTGGACAACCCGTACTTCTCCACGCTGGCGGACGCGGTGGTCGACGCCGCCGCGACGGACGGCGTCGACGTGCTCACCACGCTCACCGGGTCCTCGCCGTCACGGGAGCGCGCCGCCGTCGAGCGCCTGATGCGGGTGCCGGACGTGGGCGGGCTGATCTACCTGGGGATGAACACCACCAACGAAGCCTTCACCAGCCGCCTGGCCGGCGATTTCCCGGTGGTCTTCCTCGACGAGTACGTCGAAGCGGCCGGTCCGCGGATCGCGCATGTCACCGCGAACAGTTTCGGCGGCGCGTACCAGGCGACCACCCACCTGCTCTCCCAGGGCCACCGGCGGATCGCCCATGTCGGCGGACCGGCCGGGCTGCGCACGGCCGACCAGCGCGAGGCCGGCTACCGGGCCGCGCTGAAGTCGCACGGGGTCGAGGCCGACGAAGCGATGATCGTGCGCGGCGCGTTCAGCTCGGCGTTCGGCATGAACTTCTTCGCGCATATGGCGCGGACCGGGGCGGCGCCGACGGCCGTGTTCACCGCCAGCGACATCGCCGCGGTCGGCCTGCTCGAAGCGGCCCGCCGCGCCGGGGTGTCGGTGCCGGAAGACCTTTCGGTGATCGGCTGCGACGGGATCACCCTCGGCGAATGGACGTCGCCGCGCCTGACCACCGTCGCGCAGCCGACGGAGCAGATGGCCCGCAAGGCTGTCGACGAGATCACCCGTCTCGCGGCCGGCCGCGAGCCCGCCGACCACGTGCTCTCCATGCGGCTCGTCGTCCGCGAATCGACCCAGGAGTACCCGGCATGACCGACGAAACCCTCGCGTTGCTGCGCGCTCTGGTGCGCCAGGACACCACCTCCGGCGACAGCGCCGCACAGGCCGCCGCGCAGGAATTGGCCGTCGCCTATGCCACCGCCGCTCCGGGCGTACGCGTGCTGCGACGCTCGACCGCCGGGCGGCCGTGGGTACTGGTCGGCACCGGATCCGGCGACGGGCCGTTGTTCGTGTGCCATATCGACACCGTTCCCGTCGGCTCCCCCGCGCTGTGGGACCGCGCCCCGTTCTCCGCGGACGTCGACGAGGAGTTCCTGCACGGCCGCGGCAGCGTCGACATGAAGGGCGGGCTGGTCGCCGCCTTGGCCACGTTGCGCAACGCCGCGGAAGCCGGTGCCCACGCGCAGGTCCTCATCACCAGCGACGAAGAGATCGGCTGCCGGGGCGCGACCGAGGCCTCGGCGTCGCTGGAGCTGACGCCGCGCATCGTCGTGGTGCCGGAGGCGACCCGGAACCGCGTCTCGCTCGGCCACCGCGGCGCCACCTGGCTGCGGCTCGCCGCGCGGGGGAAGGCAGCCCACGGCTCCACGCCGCGACTCGGCCGCAACGCGATCCGGCTGCTCGCCGACCGGGCCCTCGGCGCGCTCGATTCCCTCCCGTTGGCCGCCGACGAGTACCTGGGCGAGGAAACCGTCAACGTCGGCACGTTCGAGGGCGGGACCGCGACGAACATCGTGCCCGCGTCGGCGGTTCTGACGCTGGATGTGCGCACTGTGGACGGTGGGGCGCCGTCGATCGCTTGGGCTTCCGCGCTCGATCCGGCCATCACCGCGGAGGTGGATCTCGATCTGCCCGCCGTCCGGACGGCGCGGCTGCCGGAGCTTCTCTCCGGCCAGACGCCCGCGCCCGCGGCCACTTACTTCACGGACGCGTCGGCTTTGGCCGGGTCGGTGGGTGGCGCGCCGATCGTGATCTGGGGCCCGGGCGATCCCGGGGAGATGCACGCGGCGAGCGAGAAGCTGGAACTGGAATCGTGGCGGCGGGCTTCGCGCGACTATCTCGACCTGGTGTTGGCCGCCGCGCGCTAAGCGGTTCCCGACGGCGTCAAGGCACCTGCTCAGCCTTCGGCGTCAGCGAGTTTCGCGATCTCCGCCGGAGAGAGCACGAGCATGTTCCCGTTCGCTTCGGGCAGTCCGAGCGCAGCCGCGACCAGATGCATCACCGGCACCGTCTTCCCCACGAAGTCCTGGCGGTTCGGGAAGTCCGCACGCTTCCCCTTCACGACGGAGAGGTTGACCTGCTGCCCGCGGACACCGTCGTCGGCCCTCGCCACGCCGGCGACCTTCCGGGTGGTGGTCGCCACCGACTCGACATCCACCGATTCGACGAACAGCCAGATCGCGACGTTCGTGTTCGTCGGCAGACCCGGATGCTGAACCTCGACCAGCGCACCATCGACCCCGGGAAGGGCGGCGAGCCGTTTCTCGAAGCCGGCGATGTCGCCGGTGCTCGGCGCGCAGCCCGTCAACACGAGCATCGCCCCCACCACGCACAGGATGGCTCTCATCGTGACCTTCACGCGCTTCTCCCCCTCGACAAGAGTCTTCCGGAACCCTGACCCCCTATCCGGGTACGGTAGCCACACGCGGCCGCCTCGGGATGAACTACTGTGCCGTTGATCGAAACACGCGAGTACGAGGGGGAACGCGGTGTACCAGGCCGAGTTCGACGGTGAAGGCGGCTATGTCCGCTGGACGGAGGCGCCGGGCGCGCAGCCCGCGCGGGTGTATCTGCACGGCCTCGGGTCGATGTCCTCGGTCTACCACGCGCATGTCGCGGCGCGGCCCGAACTGGCGGGCAGGCGGAGCCTTTTCCTGGATCTGCCGGGGCACGGGATCAGCGACCGGCCCGAAAACTTCGGCTACACACTGGAGGACCACGCCGGAGCCGTGGCCGTCGCCCTCGACCAGGCTGGAGTCACCGGGGCGGAACTGATCGCCCACAGCATGGGCGGCGCCGTCGCCCTCGTCCTCGCCCATCTGCGTCCGGACCTGGTCTCCCGGTTGGTCCTCACCGAGGCGAACCTCGATCCTTTCCCGCCGCCGACGGCGGGCAGCAGCGGTATCACCGCCTTCGCGGAGGACGAGTTCGTCGACAAGGAGTTCACGCGCGTGCTGGAGCGTGTCGGGCCGGCGTGGGCATCGACCATGCGGCTCACGGACCCTCGCGCGCTGTATCGCACGGCGGCCGGGCTTCGGAAGGGTGCGGAGCCCATGATGCGCACCATCCTGGAGCGACTCGGCGTCGACCGCGTTTACCTGCAGGGCGAACGCAGTGGTGAACTGCCCGGCCGGGAGCAACTGGAAGCCGCCGGCGTCGACGTCGTCACCGTCCCCGACGCGGGGCACAACGTCATGTTCGACAACCCTGACGCGTTCGTGGCGGCCATCGCCCGGCGAAGCTGACTTCCCCACGCTCGGCGACGGTCAGCCCAGCTTGAGCCACCCCAGCGCCAGCGCGACCACGAACCCGCTCGCCAAGACCACGATCACGCCGATGAGGATCAGCCATGCGGCAGGCATCACCTTGGACGGCATCGGTTGCGGGTGCGAGAGCCCGGACGTCTGAGCGGAGTCGGGCGGTGTGGCACCCGGCGGGACGCCACCTCCTGGTTCGCGGCGGGTCTTCTCGGGTTCCGGGTCGGGCGGCTGGGCTGTCATCGCCGTGCTCCTTCGGTCGGTCTTCCCCATCGGATACCCGAACGACGGCGACGAACCCTGTCAGCCGAGTTGGGGCACATCGCCAGGGAAGCCGATGGGCAGCTGGTACATCCCGCGGGCGGTGCGGCCGCCTCCGAGCCAGCCGTGGAAGTGGATGCGGCCGTCGACGACGTCGGCGCCTCCCGGCGCGTCGACCTTGCCGCCGAGCAGATCGGTGGACAGGAACGGCGTGCCCGCCTTCACGAACGGCCCGCTCAACGAGGGCGCGGAGGCATATCCCGTGTGGTAGCCGGAACTCTGGAACGTGTCGGCGGAGTAGAACAGCAGGTACCGGCTCGGCGTCTTCACCACCGACGGTGCCTCGACGACCGCGTTCTCCGACGCGAGATCGGCGCGCAGGAGCTCGATCCGCGGGCCGTCGGGGGTCCGTCCGTCGGCGCGCAGTTTCTGGGACCAGATCGCGGCCGGAGGCCCGACCGCCGCGCCGTCGCTCTTGTAGAGCAGGTATCGCGAGCCGTCCGAGTCCACGAAGGTCTGCGGGTCGATGTCACCGCCGTCGCCGGGGACACAGATCAGTGGCCCGTCTCCGGCGGGTGTGTACGGCCCTTCGGCCTTCGCGGCGGTCGCGACGCCGATGCACATCTCCCCGCCGGGAGCCACCGCCGCGGAGAAGTAGAGCACGAACGTGCCGTCGGAAAGCCGGGCCACGTCGGGAGCCCAGAACCCGCCGTCGGGTTTCGCCCACTTCGGCACGGCCGCGAGAGCGTCACCGGCCACCCGCCAGGGACCTTCCGCCGCCGGGGCGTGCGCGTAGGGCACTTTCACCGCACCGGTGCTCGTGGAGAAGGCGAAGAAGCCGGAGTCGGTCTTGACGATGTCGGGGTCCGGGAAATCCTGCCCGATGAGCAGCTTCGGCGTGCCGATCGCGAAGGCGGGCGGCGAGGAGACGAGTGTCAGGGCCACGACGAGGATCACGAGCAGGCGCAGGAACTTCATGACCGATTCTGTGGACGGGACGACGCGGTCGGCAGCGTAACGCGGGCCTTGCCACCGGGAAGCGTGGATTTGGCCGTTCACCCGGTCCTGCGGGATTCAACCGCGAGACTTCGGGTAGTCGCGCTCCTTGTGGTGACGGACCACGGCGACCGGACAGGGCGCGTGGTGCACCATGGCACGGCTGACCGAGCCCAGAAGAGCTCGGCGTAACGGCCCACGTCCATGACTGCCGACGACGAGCAGCGCGGCGCCCTCGGCTTGCTCCGCCAGTGCGTGAGCGGGCCGGTCGACCGCGATCACGCGCTGGACGGGGACGTCCGGATACCGTTCGCGATATCCGGCCAGCGCTTCGTCGAGCAGGGGTTTTCCCCGTTCCTCGATGAGCTCCCTGTCGTGCTCGGTGGGAGTCACCGCCATCGCTTCGAGCGGCAGATCGGACCACACGTGCAAGGCCACCAGCGCGCGGCCGTGCCGGGCGGCGAAGTCGTAGGCGAATCCGATGGCTTCCTTGCTGGTCTCGGATCCGTCGACGCCCACCACGACCTTCCCGTCACCCTCCGACGACGGTTCCTCGCCGGTGCGCACGACCACGATGGGCCGGTGGTAGTCGTGCAGGAGTTCGTTGGCCGTCGAACCGACCAGGAGCCTGGGCAGCGCGGTGAGCCCCGACGAACCGATGACCAGCAGATCCGCGTTCTCCGCGGCGTGGGCCAGTTCGTCGGGCGCGCGGCCGGACGACAACCGCGTCGAAACGGTCAGCTCCGGCCATGCTCGGCGACATTCCTGCGCGATGTCGCCGAGCATGGCCTCGGCGTGCCGCTGCGCTGTTTCCTGCCCTGCTTCGAGGAACCCCGGCCGCGGCCAAGCCCCGCCACCCGGGACGGCTTCGGGCACGGGCGGGAATCCGACGACATGGGCGACGACCAAGCCGCGACCGCGGGCGGCTGCCTCCCCCGCGGCCCAGCGCACGGCCTTCCGCGCTTCTTCGGAGCCGTCATAGCCTGCGACGACGGCTCCTTTGTCCATTGTGGATTCCGTGGACGACATGGCGTCACTCCCCAACCGCGGGCCTTGACACCAGATGGGCTACCACGTCCGGCGGTCGTCGAAACGTCGAATCGCCCCGCTCGTCAGACGAGTGCCGCGATCAGGCCGATCACCAGCGCCGTCCGCTCCGGGATGTGCTTCACGAGGATGTGCTCGTCACGTGCGTGCGCACCGCCGCCGACGGCGCCGAGACCGTCGAGCACCGGGCGGCCCAGCGCCGACACGAAGTTGCCGTCGCTCGCCCCTCCCACCGCGGTCTCCTCCAGCTCCCAGCCTTCGTCGGCGGCCACCTTCCGCGCGGTCGCGAACAGCGCCCGCGACGGATCGTTCGGGGTCATCGGCGGCCGGTTCCACTCCCCTTCGACCGAGATGCCCACGCGGGGATCGGCGGCTTCCAGGCCGGCGAACACCTTGTCGATCCGGTCCATTTCGGACGGTTCGGCGACACGGACGTCGACGCCGCAGCCGGCGCCGCCCGCGGTGACGTTCCGACCGGTACCACCGGAAATGGTGCCGACGTTGACGGTGGTCCCGAGTTCGCGCGAGCCCGCGGACGCCAGCTGCCCGACGATCCCGGCGAGGGCGTGGATCGCGCTCGCTCCCGCGTACGGGTCCAGGCCCGCGTGCGCTTCGACGCCGGTGGCGGTCACGTCGAACAGGCCGACCCCCTTGCGCGCGGTCTTCAGCTTGCCGTCCAGCGACGCCTCGAAGACGAGGGTGGCCAGCGCGCCTTCACTGGCCGCTTCGATGTACGGCCGCGAGTGGGGGCTGCCGATCTCCTCGTCGCCGTTGAAGAGGAACTTGACCGACGGATGCGGAAGGCCGAGTTCGCGGAGCCCTCGCAGCGCCCAGACCGATTGCACCAGGCCGAGTTTCATGTCGAACGCGCCCGGCCCGGTGACGCGGCCGTCCTCGTCGGTGTACGGCCATCCGGCGAGCGTGCCCGTCGGCCAGACGGTGTCGTAGTGACTCAGCAGCAGCACCGTGCCCGGCGCCGTCCCCGCATAGCCCAGTTCGAGCACGTCGCCCCGGACCGGGTCGGTGTGGCGGGCCTCGGTGCCGGGTGCGCCGAGACGGTCGAAGACCCACGCCCGGATGGTGTCGAGGCCTTCGTCCAGCATCGGTTTGTCGTAGCTGTGCGTCTCCAGCTCGACGATGCTCCGGAGATCGTCGAGCATGGCGGGCAGTGCCTGCCGGGACCAATCCGTGTGTGACAAGAGAATCCCTTCCTAGCGAACGGGGGCGCCGGGGCCGAGCGGGATGCCGAACACCCAGAACACGAAGAACAGCAACGTCCACACCACCAGCAGGGCGAACGAGAGCGGGACCGTCATCGAGAACAACGTGCCGATCCCCGCCGAACGCCGGTAACGCTGCAGGAAACCCAGCGCCATCACGAAATACGGGCTCATCGGGGTGATCGCGTTCGTGCACGAATCCGCGATGCGGTACAGCGCCTGCGTGGTCTCCGGCGGGATGTCCAGCAACATCAGCATCGGCACGAACACCGGGCCGATCAGCGCCCACTGGGCCGAGCCGCTGGTGACGATCAGGTTCACCAGGGTCACCACGACCAGGATGCCCAGCATGATGACCGGTCCGGAGACCCCGGCGGATTTGAGCAGACCGGCGCCGTTGATCGCGGTGATCTCACCGATGCCGGTCCACTTGAAGTAGGCCAGGAACTGGGAGATGGCGAAGAACAACACCAGGATCGGTGCCATCTCACGGAAGCCGTGCGCCATGAACCCCGGGATGTCACGGCTGCTGGTCACCGTCCCGGCGACCTTGCCGTAGGCCCAGCCCGCGGCGAGGAAGCCGAGCGCGAGGAAGATCGAGATGGACGTCAGCAACGGTGACTCGATGATGCTTCCGCCCTTGCCGCGCAAGGGCGACGACGCGGGCAGCACCGCCAGCACCAAGGCGACCACGAAGACGGCCAGCGCGATGAGCGCGGCGAGCAGGCCCCGACGTTCCTGGCGGCTGAGCCGGAGCGAGCCGAGATCGTCCTCTTCCGCGTCGTCGTCGACGGGCATCGCTTCGGCTCGCCGCGCGAGGACCTTCTCGGTCACGAGCGTGATCACGGCGGCCAGCACGACCGACGAGGCGAGCGAGAAGAAGTAGTTGGCCAGCGGGGTGACCGAGTAGGCCGGATCGATCGTCTGCGCCGCCGCCGTGGTCAGCCCGGACAGGATGGCGTCGGTCGGCGTGATCAGCGGGCTCGCGTCGTACCCGGCGGAGATGGACACGAACGCGACCACGATACCCAGGATCGGGCTCCGCCCCACCGCACGGAAAGCCAAGGCCCCCAACGGGATCAGCACCACGTAGGCGGCGTCGGACGCGACGTGGGACACCATTCCGGTGAACGCCAGCGCGAAGGTCACCCACCGCGGCGAAACCTTCGAAACGCCGGACCGGAGCACTGCGGCGAGCAGACCGGACCGCTCGGCGACCGCCACGCCGAGCATCACCACGAGGATCGTGCCCAGCGGCGGGAACGACGTGTAGCTCTTGACCGCGTCGGTCACCATCATCCGCACGCCGTCGGCGGACAACAGGTTCTTCGCCTCGACCGTCTTGCCCGTCGCCGGGTTCACCGCCGACACGCCGGCCGCGCTGAGCGCCCAGCTGGCCAGTGCCAGCACCGCGCTCAGGATGACGAAGAGCCAGAACGGATGCGGCAGCTTGTTGCCGAGCCGCTCGACGCCGTCGAGCGCGCGCAGCAGGAGATTCATCGGACGTGAGGTCGTTCTGGCCTGGCTGGAACTCACCGGCGCGGCTCCTTCCTGATCGGAGGCCCATTACAAACTCAAGCGAACGAATAGTGCAACCTCGAATCTAATTCTGCATGGATCAGTCAGGTACGACGCATGGATGACTGATACATTCACCGCGTGCTGACCGAACCCGACCTCGACCTGATCGCGGCGCTGCAGATCGCCCCGCGCGCCTCGGTCGCCACGCTCGCCGAGGCGCTCGACGTCTCCGCCAGCACGGTGGGACGACGGCTGGTCCGGCTCGAGGAACAGCGGATCCTCCGGGTGATCGGCCAGGTCGAGTGGACGGCGAGGGCTCGTGGGAACCCGCGCCACGTCTGGGTCACGACCGAACCCGGCGCGTCCGGTTCGGCGGCGAAGGCGCTCGCCCGGTTTCCCGAGGTCCAGCTGGCGGCGGAGACGGCGGGCCGGTCGGACGTCTATCTGGCCGTGCACGTTCCGGACCGGGCCGAGGCGCGCGAACTGCTCGCCGAGCGCATCCCCGGTGTGCCGGGCGTGGCGGGAACCCATTCGGAGCTGGTGCTGCGGGCGCTGACCAGGGCCGACTCCTGGCGGCTGCACCGGCTGAGCGAAGACCAGCAGAAGATCCTGTCCCGCGAACAGGTCGTCCCGGACGGTTTCGACGCCGACGACGTGGGCCCGGACGAGCGGCGGCTCGTCGGGCTGCTGGCCGGGAACGGCCGGATCACCGCGGCCGAAGCGGGCCGGAGCCTCGGCCTCAGCCAGTCCACCGCCTACCGGCTGATCCAGTCGACGTTGCGGCGCGGCGTCGTCCGGCCCCGCGTCGAGGTGGAACCCGCGCAGCTCGGCTACGAACTGGAGGCGGTCATCGCGCTGACCATCACGCCGGGCGCCATCCAGGCCGTGGCCGGGGAACTGGCGCGGCATCCGTCGGCGCGGTACGTGTCGATCGTCGCCGGCACCGCTTCGGTCATCCACCAGGGCGTGTTCCGCAACGAGGACGAGATGGCCGACTTCCTCACCAGGGACCTCGCGCCCTTGCCCGGGATCACCGCGCTGCAGGTCTCCGTGGTGTTGCGCATGCTGCGCCGGTACTGGCTTTACCGGGAGGACGGGAGATTCGCCCCGGACCGCACCTGAAACTCCCCGGCACTACGGACCGTACGCGCGCACGAAGGTGTCGACGGCCGACTCCGCGATCCCTTCGAGTTCAGCCGCCGGGAGAGCGCGAGCGCCCAGCCGCGAACGGGACTCCAGCGGCCCGATCAGCAGAGCGAGGAACTGCTCGGCGGCCCTCGCCGGGTCGCACGAGCGAAGAGCGCCGGAAAGGACGAGGCGGGCGAACCGGTCGGCCAAGGCCTCGGTCAGCCGCACCGACGTGCGCTCCTGCATGGTGGCCGCCAGCTCGGGAAACGCGGCGAGCTCGGCGTAAGCCAGCGACCGGAGCGCGTGCGAACGCTCGCCGGAGCAGATCCGCAACAGCCGCGAAGCCGCGGTCCGCAGTGTCGCGCGTACATCGGCCCCCGCGTCACGGAGCGGCTCGATGGCGTCGAGCGTGTCGGCGGCGACGCTGTCGGCGGTTGCCGCCATGGAACCGCGGAACAACGCTTCCTTGTCGCCGAAATGGTTGTAGACAGTGGGTTTCGCGGCCTTCGCCTCGTCCGCGATCTCCTGGACGGATGCCCGGGCGTACCCGTGGCGCGCGAAGACCGTGAAGGCCGCGTCCAAGATCGCTTGACGCTTGCCGACCTTCGCCTTCGTCACGACACGATCCTATCCACCGGACCTTCGGCATCCGGCATTGCACGTGAACCCGTCAGTTCACTACTTTGAACTCATCGGTTCAATCTATGGGAGGCAGTCTTGATCGTCCAGTTCATGCGCTTCGCGTTCCGCGAAGACAGCACAGAGGAGCAAAAGGCCCGCGCCTTGGCGTTGATCCGCCGGACCGCGGCGGTGGAGTCGGTGGCGTTCTCCACGGTCGGCAGGCTCCTCGGCGATCCGGCCGACGGCTACACCCACGGCTATTCCTTCGGCCTGGCCGACCTCGGCGCGTTCGAGCGCTACATGTACGACCCCGTCCATCTGGCCGGAGACCCGGAGATCCTCCCGCACTACGCCAAACTGCACGTCGGGCTCGCCGTTTCCGACGACCCCGATCCAGAGCTGGCCGCGAAGATCACCGCCGTCTACCAAGGCAAACTCGCCGAATATCCCGAGTGGGAACGGCTGATGGCGGCGATCCCGGAAGTCCGGTTCGGCTGACCGAGGAGAACCGGCCGTCGGGCTACTCGAGCAAGTGCTTCGCGAAATGCGCCAATGCCCGGGAAGGCTCTCCGGAGAATCCGGAGCCTGCTCGATGGAGGACCAGCGCGCGCTCGACGATGGTGTCGACGTCGGCGCGGAGCAGGAACGGGTCGGGCCGCCGATCACGGTAGGTCCGCTGAGCGCATTGCCTGGTGCACGCGAGCGCCTCTCCGATCTGCTCCCAGGTGCAGCCGCGGACCCGGGCTTCGGAGACCAGGATCGTCTTCTCCTCCGACAGGATCTGCCTGGCTCCGGGAATGCACAACGAGCCGCACGTGGAGATCAGCTGTTCGCGCAAGGGCCCGGAAAGTACCGGCGCCGCGTCCGGCCGAAGGCGCCGCGGAGTGTGGTGGAAGAACTGGTGGGTGGCCTGACGGGAGAGCCGGGGCCAGAGGTCGCTGGAGTTGAGCCGGTTCAGGCTCTCGGTGATCTCTCCCCAGCTGCGCCCCAGCGAACGCTCTTCGGCGACCTGTTCACACCGGTGCAGGTGGAACGCGTCGCTCAGGACATCGAGGTGGAACAACGTCTCGAGTACCCGCGCGCCGGCGGGCTCGGCCGACGACGCCCACATCCACGTCACGGTCGCCCTCAGCTTCGGCCAGCTGCCGCCGACCTCCCACATCGGCAGGGCCGGTGACGGCCACGGCCACGTCGGCGCCGGGTTCATCGTGTCAATAAACCATGACGCTTTTCCGGCGGTCAGTCCTCTCTTCGGGTGAGCGGAGCCGACTCGGGCTCCGCAGTGCTTGGGAGGAATTGCCGATGGCGGACAGCGTGTTCGCGCGGATCTTCGGCGCCGATGCCAGTACCGACGACGGCGTGGCCCGGCTCATCCGCCTCATCCGGTGCTTGGCGCTCATCGGCCTGTGCCTCGTCGCCGTGCTGACCATGGCCTGCGTCGTGCTGTTCGGCCAGGTGCCGAAGTCGGCTTCGCCACTGCGGATCGCCGCGGGCATCGCGCCCTGGATCGGGATGGCATTGGTGGGCGTCCGGGCGGTGCGCCGCCGTCGTGCCGCATCCGATCGGGGAAGTCTCGACCGGAGTCCGTCATGACCGGCCCGCACGGACGTCGGCATCGCATGTCGACGGAGAACGCCGTGCGCAGCGATACCGAACTCATCAAAGCGGTCCGCGCCGGGCGAATCGAAGACTACGGGCAGCTGTACGAGCGGCATTCCGGCGCGGCGAGCAACCTCGCCCGCCAGCTCGCGCGGTCCGATTCCGAGGCCGAAGACCTCGTCTCCGACGCCTTCGCGAAGGTGCTGGACACCCTCCGGCAGGGCAAGGGCCCGGATGCCGCCTTCCGGGCCTATCTGCTTACTGCTCTGCGTCACACCGCCTACGACCACACACGCCGGAATCGGCGGGTCACGCCTACCGAAGACATGGAATCCGTCGCCGTCGACACGCTCGCGGTCCCCCTCGCCGACGACGCCGTCGCCGGACTCGAACGCACGCTCGCCGCCCGGGCGTTCGCCCGCCTGCCGGAGCGATGGCAGGACGTGCTGTGGCACATCGAGATCGAGGGACAGTCTCCCGCCGAGGTCGCCCCGCTGCTGGGACTCACCCCGAACGGCGTCTCGGCGATGGCCTACCGGGCGCGCGAAGGACTGCGCCAGGCTTTTCTCGAGGTCCACTTGCAGGAGAACCTGGCCCCCGCATGCCAGACCGCGGCGGGTTTGCTCGGTGCCTGGGCCCGTGAGGGGCTGGCCAAGAAAGCCCGCTTCCAGGTCGACCATCATCTCGACGAATGCGAAGCGTGCCGCACTCTCGCGGCAGAACTCCGCGACGTCAACACCGGGCTGCGCGGGATCATCGCACCGATCGTCCTGGGCGGCGCGGCACTCGGATACCTCGCGACGGCGAGCGCCAAGGCGGCTACGGCCGCCACCGCCGCCGGCGCCACAGCGGCGGCCGGCACCGCCGGCTCGGCCGCGAGCATGGCGGACCCGGCCGGGATTTCCCGCCAGTTCCGAACCGCCGCCGGATCCGCCACGGTGGTGGGGATCGCCGTCGTCGTGGCACTCAGCGCGGCCGGCCAACCGGCCGAACCGCCCCTGCCGGTACTCACTCCGACGACCGTCTCCGCTCCCGCCCTGCCGGCTCCCGCATCACCCGCCCCGGCTCCTGTGCCCCTGCCCACCGTCCCCTCCACCACACCACCGCCGAAACGCGCTCCCGTTCCACCGCTGGGACCGTCCCCGACCCCGCCGCCGCCCCGATGATCGACGCTCGGGTCCGCGATCCGGAGTGGTCCGTTCAGGTGAAGACGGGCGCCGAACTCTGCGAAGGTGTACGCGGACCGATGGCCTTCACCGGTACCGGATAGAGGCCTTTCCGGAAGCGGCCGTGTTCGAACAAGACGACCATGGCGGTGTCTTCGCCGCCGACCCACGCCTCGACTGTGCGGCGGCCCGCCTGATACGCGGCGCCGTATGTCGACATGATCGTGCGGAGCCGGATCGTGCTGCCGTCTTCGAAGCCGATCGAGATCACCGGCAGTGGCGCCGCACGTCCTTCGAAGACTTCGATGTCGACGACTTTCGCTTTGTGCCAGCCGGTTTTCCGCACCGATCCGGCTCTTCTGTTCCAGCCGACCAAGGCCGTCGAACCGCCCACGCTCCCGAAGGCGAGCGGGATGCCGAAGATGATCGCTGGTGCCGGTGAACGGGTCGCCATCGAGAGCCAAACCACGAGACCGAACGTCACGACACAGAAGCCGGACAGCGGGATGGCGAGGAGGCTCATGGTGCGAAAGCGCTGTGGCTGCACATCGAGCCCGGGCTCCTGTGCAACGCCCGTTTCCGTGGGAAGCCAGGTTTCGACCGGGAACCTGCGGACTTTACGGCCGTACCGGAGAGCGATGACGAACGCGATCCCGGCCGCGAGGAGCGCGACCGCCATGACCACGACGTGAAGCATGACGCCGGCGGCAAAAAAGAGCACGGCCCCGCCCATGGTTGCCAGGTAGGACATCCGTCGCCGGGCCAGGAGCATCGGCAGTGAAGATCGAGCGGCCATGGGAACTTCCTTGCGGTCGACGAAAAATGTGCCGACCAGTCTTCCCGGCGCTCCTACCCCGGAGAATAGCCGATTCGCCTCGCGAGCGGAACGCACCGCAGCGGAGGATTCCCTCGGCTCACAGGAAAATCCGTCGCTGCGGCGGGTGGCTCCGGCCTACCATCACGATGAGCCTGCCCAAGGCGCATCTACCCGGTAAGGGTGCGTCCTGCCCGTCGCATGGTGGGGGTGGCAGCCCGTTCGAGCCGGGCCAGGTCCGGGGAACTCACGCCTCGACGGGGGGTGTCGGGGTTCCCACCTCACCGCCACCGTGATCGCGGATAGCGTGGGAGCCATGCTGATCGAACATCGAGGACGACGCGTAGCCCGGCCGAACATGCGCGATACTCCCTGGGTGATCACCATGCAGCCCGTTCTGGAGGTCCGCGCGACCGACGGCTTCGCCCTTTGGCCTGTCGCCGAGACCGAATCGTTCGGGTATATGCCGCTCAACGGCGAACTCACGCCTCTTGAAGTCGGTACAGCGGTGATGAACATCGTCGCCTGCAACGACCTCGACCCAGCGGACGGCGTCCGCCCTGCCGAGCCGCTGGGGTCGTTCCTGCACGGCCTGCTCACGCTTGACACCCTTTTCGCGGCCGGCGGGTTTCGCGTGACAGACAGCTCCACAGGCGTGGTGTTCATGCCGGGCTGTTGCAACGGACTGGAGGACTGGCGCGAGTGGCACCAGGTCGTCGAGGGCGATGGCCAGGTCGGCTTCGGACACGATCCCGATCCCCTCGCCGAACGTCACGGTGATGCCGTGCGGCTGACCGTCGATGCCGAGCAAAGCTCCGGCCCGGTGATCGAGTTGCCTGCCACCGATCTCCGGCACTTCCTCGCGGGAGCCGAGCACGACCTCGCCGGCTTCCTCGCGCTGGCGGCCGCTTGGGCCGAGAAGAACCTGCACCGGCATGCCGTCGCGACCGTCGCGGCCCTGGCCCGCGCACTGGACCTCCCGACGCCGCCCTGAGCCGAAGCGGGAGTGGCCCCTTTTTCGCGTGTTCGTCAGCCGATGCTCTCGACGACGGCCTCGGCGACCGCCTTCATCGTGGTCCGGCGGTCCATCGCGGTGCGCTGTATCCACCGGAACGCGTCCGGCTCGGTGAGCCCCTGACGGCTCATCAACAGCCCCTTGGCGCGGTCGATGACCTTGCGCGTCTCGAGCCGGTCCGTGAGGCCCGCGACCTCGGATTCGAGTGCCTGCAGCTCGGCGAACCGGCTCACGGCCAGCTCGATGGCGGGCACCAGGTCGCGCTTGGCGAACGGCTTGACCAGATACGCCATCGTGCCCGCGTCCCTGGCCCGCTCGACGAGGTCGCGCTGGCTGAACGCGGTCAGGATGACGACCGGCGCGATCCGGTCGCCGGTGATCTTGGAAGCGGCCTCGATACCGTCGAGCTTCGGCATCTTGACGTCGAGGATCACCAGATCGGGCTTCAATTCGGTGGCCAGGTTGATGGCCTGCTCGCCATCCCCGGCCTCACCGACCACCTCGTAGCCCTCTTCGCGGAGCATCTCGACGAGGTCCAGACGGATGAGGGCCTCGTCTTCGGCCACGAGCACCCGCCGCTGGGGTGCGGCGACGGCACCATTGGCCTCGGCAGCCTGCTCGGTCACCGGGGTCCTCCTGAAGGTCGTCGGGCAGTTCGGCTCGCGGTCTGTCCGCGAACCTGAAGCCTACCGGGAACGATCCAGACGGCTAGATGGCGTTCACCACGTCAGACGGTCGTCACACTCCCGGGCCCGGCGGAAAGCGCGCACCCGTGATCCCGTAAAGTTCACCGGGCACCGCCCCCGTAGCCCAACTGGCAGAGGCAACGGATTCAAAACCCGTCCAGTGTGAGTTCGAATCTCACCGGGGGCACTCGCAGGAACATCGGGCCTCAGCCCTTGATCTCCGTCCGGAGCTGTTCGGCCAGTCGCACGGACGCCTCGATCTCTTCCCGTCTGATCGACACGCTTTCGACGTTGATGCCGAACGGAACACCAAGGCCGCGGCAGTAGGCCATCAGTTCGGTAGCCGCGGCGAGGGCCAGCTGATAGGACGCTTCGAGGGTGTCGGCCGCGTGTTTGAGGTCGTTCTCCATCCACCGTGGCACGTCGACGCCCAGCCACTGCAGGAAGTCGAGTGTCTTCAACGATCCGCAGACCGAGAAGGTGAAGACGACCGGTACGGGCGTTCGTCCGCGCGCGACGCATTCGTAGTGGTAGTCGGAGACGAGGTTCTTCGCCGCGTTGACGTCGTAAACCACCTGGGTCACGAAGAATCGGCAACCGGCGTCCTGCTTCGCCAGCAGTCGCAGATGTTCGTCGTCCCGGCGGCTGTGCCGTTCCGGAATCGCGACGCCGCCGAGCGGCAAACCGGGGTTGACGTCGCGCCGCAGTGCCTGGGCCTCGGCGAGTGATGTCATGGTGTCGATCTTGCTGGACGAGGCGCCGACGAGAACCGTCATCACACGCGACGGCTCCTGGGCCGCCAGCCACGTCCGCAGCTCCGACGGCGCGTATTTCCCGACCGCTCGGTAGACGACGACCGGGGTCTGCCAGCTCGTGAAGTTGTCCGCGAGATAGTTCGCGG
Source organism: Amycolatopsis sp. w19 (assembly GCF_051373225.1). Classification (NCBI taxonomy): domain Bacteria; kingdom Bacillati; phylum Actinomycetota; class Actinomycetes; order Pseudonocardiales; family Pseudonocardiaceae; genus Amycolatopsis; species Amycolatopsis sp. w19. Next base: position 42,821 of record NZ_JBPQFM010000015.1, read on the forward strand.
GGTCGAGGGTCGGCGAGAACGGGAACGGGCGCTGCGCAGGGTTCCTGGCCGCTTCGTCGTCGATGTCGTAGAGGATCAGGCCGTCGAGATCCAGAGGGCGCAAGCGAGCCATGGTGGCGTCGGCGATCTCTTGAACGCGTTCGCGAGCGGTCGCCAAGCGCGGTGGCGTCAGAGCGAACAGCAAGAATTCACCCGCGGCGCGGTCGATGCGGCGCACAAGGTCCATGGGAAAACCGTAACCGAAGCTCACATCGTGTTCAGAGGCCGCTCGCCAGCCGCATCACCCAGTAGACGTCGGTGTTCTCGACGGTGCCACCCAGACGGGTGGAGCCGGGACCTTCGGCGGTGATCGGGGTGTCGGCGCCGGTGTGGTCGTGCGTCGTCCAGTCCACAGTGAACCGAAGCTTCGAACCCGGTACGTCGAAAGGACCGTCCTGGTCAGGGTCGGTGTCGGACGCGTCGTAGTTCTCGATGCTCAACCCGCCCGTTTCGTGGTCGCCACCGATGATCACCAGCGTGTCGGGGTGCGTGCGGACGAACCGCAGGACCTCGTCCGAGGGAGCGTCCGCGCCGAGGATGATTTCCGACAGCTCCGCCCAGTCCGCCGGAAAAGTGAGCTTCGGGGAGATCTCCGAGCGAAGAACGCTCCCTTCATCCGCTTTGTCCGCTTTGGCCAGCACTCGGTCCACGGTGGAGAGGATTTCGGTCTCGTCGTGGCCGGGGCACGGTTTGCCGGTCCTGATGGCACATTGCTTCGCGTAGGTCAGCAGGGTGTCTTCCACGCCTTTCGCCTGCTCGACGGTGTCGGCCCGCCAATCGAGATAGGTGTTGTCGACGCCGTCGAGCACCATGGCGCGGACCTTCTTCGGGAACCGGTCGGCGTACAGCTGTCCGATCCGCGTGCCGTAGGAGTAGCCGAGGTAAGTCAGTTTCTCCTGACCCGTGACCACCCGCAGGACGTCGAGGTCGCTGACGACGTCGTCGGTGCCCAGGTGCCGCAGCACGTTCTCCCCGGTGTTCTTGAGGCACGCCTCGGCGTACTGCCGGGTGCTCGGAACCTCGGCACCGATCACCGGCAGGCCCTCGGGAGCCTTCGAAGCGGGCTCTCCCTCAGTGTCGCAGCGGAGCCGCGGTTCACTGCCGCCGATCCCCCGCGGATCGAAGCCGACCAGGTCGAACCTGGCCCGGACCGGGGCGGGCCAGGTACCCGCGATGTCCTTCACCATGGCGACGCCGGACTGCCCGGGGCCGCCCGCACCGGCGACGAGCGTGCCGATCCGCTCCCCCGGCCGGGTCGGCGCGGCCTTGATCACCGGCAGCGTGAACTTCGGCCCGTCCGGCCGCCGGTAGTCCACGGGCACGGTCAGCTTCGCGCACTGCAGGGCGTCGCAGGGGCGCCAGTCCAGGGTCTGCCGGTGGAACGACGTCAGCGCCGCCTCGTGCTCCGGTTCGTCCACTTTGGTCACCGGCGCCGGACTTCCTTGCGACGTGGTGCATCCGGCGACCAGCGCGATCGACACCAGCCCGCACTTCCAGCTCACTCGAGACTTCTTTCTTGGGACACCGGACGATCCAACCCCGCGGCCCGCCGCGCGCACGACCCTCGACGGGATGGAAAAGGGCGACGGCGTCGGCCGCGGGGACTAGGCCGAAAGACATACCCGCCGGCGATGAGATCCAGACCACACGATCGGGTCGTGACGATCTTCGCGCGGCTGGGTCTATGGAGTGTGGAAGCGAAGAACTTCCACCGCAGGCAACGGAATCCGAATTGAGGAGATCGCGATGACGAACACCACCGCCGCCAAGCCGAACTCGAACTCCACCGCCCCGGCCGAGAACAGCGCGCTCGTCTCCACTCAGGGCGTGACCACGATCGCCGACACCGTCGTCCAGAAGGTCGCGGGCCTCGCGACCCGGGAGATCACCGGTGTCCACGCGCTGGGCGGCGGCGCCGTGCGGGCGTTCAACGCGCTGCGTGAGCGCATCCCGGGTGCCACCGCGTCCGCCGGGCAGGGCGTCTCCGTCGAGGTCGGCGAGCGCCAGGCCGCGGTCGACCTGCAGATCGTCGTCGAATACGGCGTCGCGATCGCTGATCTGGCGAAGTCGGTGCGCCGCAACGTGATCGGCGCGGTCGAGCAGATGACCGGGCTCGAGGTCGTCGAGGTCAACATCAACGTGTCCGACGTGCACATCCCGGGCGACGACGACGCCGACGAGAGCACCGAGTCCGGCCGCGTCCAGTGACCATCGGCGCCGGTCCGCGCCAGACAGCAAGGAGAACGTTCATGAACGCCACCCAACTCGGCCTGTTGACCGGTCTCGTGCTCGGCGTGGCCGGCGCGTTCGGCGGCTTCGGCGCCTTCCTCGTCGTGCTCGTGCTCGCCGCGCTCGGCCTGCTGGTCGGCAGGTTCCTCGACGGCAAGCTCGACCTTTCGGCCCTGGCGGGCCGCGACAGGGGCTGATCGCCATGACGACGATGACCGCCGCCGCGCCCGGAACGGACGGGCGCGGCGGGCTGACCGTGGCCGACGGCGCCGTCGAACGGATCGCCGCGCGGGCGATCACCGAGGTCGACGGCGTCGGCGGCGCGGCCTCCCGGGTGCTCGGGATCGCGGTCGGCGGCGAAGACCTCGACCAGGGCGCCAAGGTGAGCGCGCACGTCACCGGTTCGACGACCACTTTGGACGTCCGGCTTTCGGTGAAGTACCCGCTTTCGGTGCGCGCCACCACCGAGGCCGTGCGCGAGCATCTGATCAGCCGCGTCGGCGGGCTCTCGGGCCTGACCGTCACGCGGGTCGACATCACCGTCACCGCCCTGCATTCCGAGGAGACCGAGACTAGGAGGGTCCGATGAAACGGCGTCCACGCCGCAGCGTCCCGGCCGTGCTGGTCGCCCTCGTGGTGCTCGCCGGCTGTGTCCTGGCCGCCGTCGTCGCGGTCCAGACGATCATCGGGGAGAAACCGTGGATCAGCTACGACGCCATCGCGTCCGCGCTGCACGATCTCCGATGGAGTGATCCCCTTCCGGCGATCGCCGGCGGCGTGGTCGCGCTCCTCGGTCTGCTGCTCCTCGTGAGCGCGGTCGTCCCGGGGAAGCCGACCGTGCTGCCGCTCGAAGGCGGCACGGATTCGGGCGCCTCCCGCCGCGGCTACCGATCGACCCTGCGCACCGCCGCATCCACTGTGGACGGTGTCTCGGCGGCGAAGCTCAAGGTGAAGCGGCGCGCGATCGTCTCGGTGGTGACCACCGGGCGGACGAACACCGCCGGGCTCGCCGACGCCGTCCGCGCCGCCATCGAGCACCGTCTCGCCCAGATCGGCCCCGCTGCCGTTCCCGCCGTGCGAGTCCGGGTCAAGGCCACCAGGAGCGCGTCATGACCGACCTCAACCGTCCCGCCCGGCTCAACCGCACCCTGCTGGTGCTGACCGGGCTCGTGCTGATCGCCGGTGGCGGATTCGCCGTCGGCACCCATTTCGGCCGCATCCCGCTGCTGGATCCCGGCACCACGCTCGTCCCCGGCACCGCCATGCCGCCCGCGTGGGTCTGGTACGCCGTCGCCGGGGGCGCGGTGCTCCTCGGGCTGCTGGCCCTGCGCTGGCTCATCGCGCAGCCCGTCCGCAAACCCAAGTCCCACACCTGGCGCTTCGGGCAGGACACCGGCCGGACCGCGCTGGCCGCGAGCACCGCGGTGGACCCCTTCACGGCGGAGGTCGCGACCTATCCCGGCGTCCACGCGGCGCACGCCACGCTCGGCGGCACCCAGGACGCCCCGGTGCTGGCCGTGGTGCTGAGCGCCGAACAGGACGGCGATCTGGCCGCGATCCGCGAACGGATCACCGAGGAGGGCTTGCCGAGGCTGCGTCAGGCTCTGGATCTCGACGAGCTTCCGACGACCATCGAGTTCCGCTTTTCCGCGAAGGCCGGGCCCCGCATCCGGTAGGAGGTTTCCGCCGCGGCCTCGCCGGGAAGTCGCGTACCACGACCGAGGAGGAGCATCCGCATGTCCACCGTGACCCGCGCCGCCGACACCGTGCTCGACCGGACCCTGCTCGGGTACGGCAACATCGGATACCTCCTGCGCCGGACGTGGTGGCCGGAGGATCCCGCGCCGGACGCGCTCGCGGGCAAGGTCGCCGTGGTGACCGGCGCGAAGGCGGGCCTGGGCAAGGCGACGGCCATCGGCCTCGCGAAACTGGGCGCGACCGTCCGCATCGCGATCCGCGGCGACGCCGCCCACGCCGAGATCGAGCGCGCCGTCCCCGGTTCGCGGATCATCGCCGACCACTGCGACGTCAGCCTGATCTCGTCCGTGCGCGACTACGCCAAGAACCTCGACGGCGAGGTCGACATCCTCGTGCACAACGCCGGTGTCATGCCCGCCGAACGCACGGAAACGGCCGAGGGCAACGAACTCATGCTGGCCACGCATGTGCTCGGCCCCCATCTGCTGACCGCGTCGCTCCGGCCGAAGCTCGCCGACGGCGCGAGGGTGATCTGGGTCAGCTCCGGCGGCATGTACGGCCAGCCGTTGCGCGCCGACGACCTGCAGTACCGCCGCGACGAGTACAAACCGGCCGCCGGCTACGCGCGCACCAAACGGATGCAGGTGGTACTCGCCGAACTCTGGGCGGATCGGCTGGACGGTTCCGGCGTCACCGTGCACAGCGCCCATCCCGGCTGGGCCGACACACCCGGGGTCGCGACCTCCCTGCCGACGTTCCGGAAGCTGACGGGCCCGCTCCTGCGGAACCCGGAGCAGGGCGCGGACACGTTCGTCTGGCTCGCCGCCGCCGGGGAACCCGGCCGGTACAACGGCATGTTCTGGCACGACCGCGTCCAGCGCCCGACCGACTACCTCGGCAAGACCCGGGAAACCGCCGCGCAGCGCCGGGAACTCTGGCAGGCCTGCGAGCGGCTGACCGGCGCTAGGACAGATTCACCATGACGACCGCCGGAACCGTCGGCGCGGGCGAACCTCCGGCCGGTTCCGCGGTGATACCGACCCGGTCGATCCCGCCCGGCAGCTCCGCGAGCACCGGCCGAGTCCGATGTGGTCCGTCCGGCGCCAGCAGACCGGCGGAATGCACCCCGCTCGCCCCGATGAGCCAGACCTGGTACGCCTTGCCCGCCGCCAAGGGCGGGAGTTCACCGGCCAGTACCACGATCCTGCCCTGGCTCCGCGAGGTCACGACCGTGGTCGTCCCGCGTTCGGCACCCTTGACTGTCAAGGCGTCCGGCGCGGTGAGCACGGCGTTGACGGAAGCCAGCTGCTGTTGCGCGGGGTCGGCTCCCGGGTCGGTGGTCGTGGTGACCAGACCGAACACCAGCGCTCCGACGGCGGCCGCCGCGGCACCCCATAGGGCGACCCGGGTCTTCACGACCCCGCCGCGACGCGCGAGCGAGGGCGGCCACTGACGGGTGTGGGCGACCCGCGTGAGCGTCGCTTCCCGCAGCCTCGGCGGTGGCGCGATGGCCAGCGCCCTTCCCAGCCGCGCCGCGGTCTCCCGGAGCTCCCGGACTTCCTGGCCGCACGCGGGACAACCCCGCAGGTGCCGTTCGAACGCCGCGGCCTCTTCCGCCGGGACGGCGTCCAGGGCGTACGCCCCGGTCAACGTGTGCAGCTCGGCGGTCATTGCCCCACCCCCAGGCAGTCGCGCAGCCGGATCAGGCCGTCGCGGATGCGGGTCTTCACCGTGCCGGGCGCGGTGTCGAGCACCTCCGCGACCTCCGGGTAGGTGTAGCCGTTGTAGTAGGCCAGCACCACCGATTCGCGTTGCAGGTCGGTCAGCGCGGACAGGCATTGGCGCACCCGCTGCTGCTCCAGATTGGTGATCGTCGACTCGGCGACCTCGTCGAAGGGGCGCCTGAAATCGAGCCTGCCCGCGCGGTCGTCCCGGTCGAGCGCGGCCTGATGCGACCGCACCCTGTCCACCGCCCGCCGGTGCGCGATGGTGAGCACCCAGGCCAGCGTGCTCCCCTTGCCCGGTTTGAACCGCGCCGCCGTCCGCCACACCTCCACCAGGACCTCTTGGGTGACCTCCTCGGCGAACGTGCCGTTGCGCACGACCCTGTTCACCACACCCCACACCGGTCCCGCCACGACGTCGTACAGGTCGGCGAACGCCTGTTCGTCGCCGGCCGCGACCCGTTGCATCAAACTCGTCTCGGCGGGCTCCGTTCCGGTGCCGCCGCTTCCGCGCGGACTCGTCCGCACACCCTCGACCATCAAGCTGCCTCCACCTCACCCGACGCCCGGCTACGCGGTTGCCAGGGCGTCCGGGAGGGATTCGGTGCCGAGAGCGGATCGGACTGGTCCGCCGGTCAGGCCTGTTCTTCGAGCACGTTGTCCATTGTGGACTTCAGCTGCCTGAGGAAGGCCTCGAAGCGTTCGATCTCTTCCGGCGGGTACTCCGCCACGAGAGCCGCCAGCCCGGCGCTGAACGGGCCGAAGAACTCCCGCGCGGGCGCCTGGATGTCGGTGCCGCTGCGCAGGGTCACCACCCGGCGGTCGGTGTTCTCCCTGGTCCGCACCACGTAACCGAGGTTCTCCAGCCGGTTCAGCAGGTTCGTGGTCGCGCCGGAGGTCAGGGCGATGCGTTCGCCGAGCCGGGCCGGGGACAGCGGCGAGCCGGTGTCTTCGGCGTAGAGGATCTCCACCAGCGCGGCGGCGTCGGTGGCGTGGAGGCCGAGCCAGTCCGCGAACCGCCGGGTGAATTCGGTGTAGTTCGCCCCGAAACTCCGGAGGCCGTCCAGGAGCGACGCGCTCCGCGCCGCGACATCGTCCGCCATCGCCCCTCCTCGGTTCCGTGCTTTGACAACCTACCGGCCACAAATATACCTTCATGGTGAAGCTACTTTCTCATGAAGGAGTTCCTGTGCTCCCCGATCCGTTCGCCGCGTCGACCCGTGGCATCACCGAACCCGACCCCGTCCGTCCCGCGCTGCGAGCCGCCGGCCCCCTCGTCGAAGTGGCCACCCCCGAGGGCGGAAGCGCGTGGATCGTCACCGAGGAGAAGCTGGCCCGCGAAGTCCTCTCCGATCCCCGCATCGCCAAGGATCCGGCGCTGGCCCCCGCGGGCTGGACGGCGCTCGAACAGACCGCCGCCGAACAGCCGTCCCTCACCACGCTGGACGGGCCCGAACACACCCGTTTGCGGCGAGCGCACGCCCCGCTGCTGAGCGCCAAGCGGATCCAGGCGCAGGCGGACCGGATCCACGGGATCGCGCGGGCTCTGCTGACCGATCTCGGCGGCGAGACCGTCGACCTCATGGACGGGTTCTCCACCCGTTTCCCGTTGACGGTGCTGCTCGACCTGCTCGGCATCCCGCTCCACCTGCTCGACGCCGCCGTGGACGCCTGCCGCCGCATGTCGGACCCCGAACCGGGTGCCCAGGGCAAGGCCATCGCCGCGATCGCGAACCTCTCCGCCGCGGGGCTGACTCCGAACCGGAACGGGCTCGCGACGGAACTACGCGACAGCCTCCCGGCCGGAACGTCAGAAAAGGACCTGCGATATCACCTGTTCGCGTTGATCTTCGCCGGGCAGCTGACCACCGACGCCTCGATCGGCTTCCTGATCTCGCGGCTTCTGAACGGGGACAAGGCATCCGTGAACGATCTCGTCCGCGAAACGCTCAAGGACCATCCGCCCGCGCCGTTCACGCTGTGGCGGTTCACCACCGTGGAGCTCGACCTCGCCGGGATCCGGCTCCCCGCCGGGGCGCCGGTGCTCGCCGACATCCAGGGCATCAACACGGACCCGGCGAGGAAACCGGGCCCGGATCTGACTTTCGGCGCGGGGCCGCATTTCTGCGTCGGCGCCCAGCTCGCGCAGCTCGAATTGCGAGCGGTGGCGACGGTGCTGCGCACGGACTTCCCCGAAGCCCGGCTCGCCGTGCCGTACGGCGAACTCCGGCAGACGTTCCTCGGCGGCGTCCAGGGCACGCGGCTCACGAGCCTGCCGGTGCGGCTGCGCGGCTGAACCGGGCCGGGGCGCGGGAAACCGCCGCCCCGGCCCGAAAGACCGCTACTTCCTGAAGGTGTCGCGGATCTTGTCAGCCGCGTCGCCGACGGCGTCCTTCACGTTTTCGACGGCGCCCTTGAGCCCGGCCTTCGCCTGGTCCGCCTGACCTTCCGCCCGCAGTTCGTCGTTGCCGGTGGCGTCGCCGGCGGCCTCCTTGGCCTTACCGCCGAACTCTTCGGCCTTGTTGCTGATCTTGTCGCCCAAAGACATCGTTCCTCCTCCGGATCGTGTGCCTTACGCCCGAAGGACAAGCGAAGATCAGGATTCGTCACGCACACGGACGGGTGATCGCCCTCACTGGAGCAGAGACGTCACCGCGGCGGCGAACGCTTCAGGCGCCTCCTGAGGAACGTTGTGCCCCACCCCCCGCAGAACCCGATGCTCGTACGGCCCGGTGAAGTACTCGCGGTCGCCCTCCGCGCTGGGCCCGCCGACGCCGTCGTCCCCGCTTTCCAGCACGACCGACGGCACCGTGATGGCGGGCTCCCGCGCGATCAGGTCTTCGAGCGCCTGATACCGCGGATCACCCTCCGCCAGACCGAACCGGTGCCGGTACGAATGGATGACGACGTCGACGAAATCCGGATTGTGGAGGCTCCGCGCGCTCGCCGGGAACGCCGCGTCGGCGCCGGTCCACGTCGGCGACCAGGTGCGCCACAACAACGCGCACAGCTCGTCGCGGTTCTCCGTCAACCCTCGGCGGCCGCGCTCGGAATGGAAGTAATACTGGTACCAGTACGTGCGTTCCCATTCCGGCGGCGCCGGTTCCCCGGCATAAGCGAGATTCTGGACGTTGTAGCCGTCCACCGACACCAGTCCGCGCACACGCTCGGGCCGGAGCGCGGCCACGATGCACGCCGCGCGGCCGCCCCAGTCGTATCCGGCGACGACCGCGTTTTCCAGCCCCAGCGCGTCCATGAAGTCGAGCAGATCCTGCGCGAGCGCGGCCTGCTGCCCGGAGCGGATCGTGGCGTCGTCGAGGAAGCGCGTCCCCCCGAACCCGCGGAGATACGGGACGTACACCGAGGCGCCGCCCGCCGCGAGGACCGCGGCGACCTCGTCGTAAGCGCGGACGTCGTACGGGAACCCGTGCAGCAGGACCACCGGCGGCCCGCCCGCCTCGCCGGCCTGTTCGTATTCGATCTCCAGGATCGGTGTGGCGACGCGCTTCGTGGCCATCAGCCGGACCAGCCGCTCAACCTCGTCAAAAGCCGTTCCAGGACTTCGGGATCGGCGCCGACGGGCTCACCGGAGACGGGTTCGTCCACCAGCGTGCGCCGGTCGCCTCGCCTCGGCAGGCGGACCTGTCCGGCCGACAGGCCGCCGGGCAGCGGCAGCTCGCACCAGACGGTCACGCCGCCGGTCGCACTCGGCGCCACGCCGGTCCGCTCGCCCGGCGCGGGCGTCGGCACCGGAAGCCCGTCCAGTTCGTGGTCGACCTCGATGACCAGCACGTCCGACCGCAGACGCAGTCTCAGCGTCAGGAACGGCGGCTCCTTCGGATCGGCCGCGTCGACCAGCGTGCCCACCAGTCTGGCGGCGGCGGTCTTCGCCTGATCGAGCAACGGCCGCAAGGACCAATCCGACAAGATGAGACGGACGAAGAGCTCGGAACACAACACGGCGTTCGGTTGTGCCACCAGCCGGAGGTCGTCCACCTGGGAAGTGCGCGCGCTCAAACCAAGGCCTTCCTCGTCGACGTGCGAGCGTGCATCATGCCACTCCATCCGGTGAACCCGTCGATCAACCCTTTGGTCCAGTGGAGTGGCACGGGTTTGGCTCTGTCCACGAGGCCAAACGGCGCGCACAGTGGTCGGCGTGAGCATCGCCTTCCTGATCACCACGCTGGTCGTGGTCGCCACGCCCGGAACCGGCGTGGTCTACACCCTTTCCGCCGGGCTGGCCAGGGGAAGACGCGCGAGCGTCCTCGCCGCGACCGCCTGCACCCTCGGCATCATCCCGCACATGATCGCCGCGATCACCGGCCTCGCGGCGCTGCTGCACGCCAGCGCGGTGGCGTTCGAGATCCTGAAGTACCTCGGTGTGGCGTACCTGCTCTACATGGCGTGGTCGACGCTGAAGGACCGGGAAGCCATCGTCGTGGAAGGCGATCCCGAACCCGCTTCGGCGCTGCGGACGATCACATCCGGTGTGCTGATCAACGTCCTGAACCCGAAGCTGACGCTGTTCTTCTTCGCGTTCCTGCCCCAGTTCGTCCCGGCGGGAGAGCCCGGTTCGCTCCCCCGGATGCTGCTGCTGAGCGGGGTGTTCATGCTGGCGACGTTCGTGGTGTTCAGCGTGTACGGCGTCCTCGCCGCCGGCGTGCGGCACCACGTCCTGTCCCGGCCGCGCGTGCTCGCCTGGCTCCGGCGGATCTTCGCCGGTTCCTTCGCCGCGCTCGGCGCCAAACTCGCGTTCACCACCCAGTAGACAGGTCCAGCATGCGACTCCAGCACCACCCGGACATCCGTTCCGCCCACCCCGGCCTCGCCGTCGGCACACTCCAAGCCACCGGGATCACCCCGGAATTGCCGGTCGATCTCGAGAAGTTCGTCGCGCGGGCGACGCGGCGGCTCGCCGACGGCCCGGAATCGGAGTTCCCCGAGATCCAAGCGTGGCGGCGGGCGTTCGCCAAGATGGGCTTGAAGCCGACGCAGTACCGCTGCGCGTCGGAGTCCTTGCTGCGCAGGCTGCGGAAGGAAGGCACGCTCCCCCGCATCCATCCGGTGATCGATCTCTGCAACGCGGTTTCGGTCGCCTACGCCATCCCCGTCGCGGTGCTCGACATCGCGAAGATCAGCGGCTCGCTGGAAGTCCGTCACGCGCGCGGCGACGAGAAGTACGTGACCTTCGCCGGCACGGTCGAACAGCCGAACCCCGGTGAGGTGATCTTCGCCGACGAGGACGGTCAGGCCCACGCGCGGCGATGGACGAACCGGCAGAGCGGCCACTCCGCGGTCTCCGCCACGACGTCCGACGTGCTGATCGTCTCCGAAGGGCTGCACGCAACGGCGGCGGAGGACGTCCGGCTGCTGATCGAGGCGATCGCGGGCGAACTCTCGGCGGCAGGCATCGTCACGAGGCTTTGAGCGCCTTCTCCAGGCTCGCGCGGGTCATCTTCGACCGTCCCTTGATGTCCCGCTCCCTGGCCAGCTTGTCCAGGTCGGCCTTCGGCAGCGAAGAGAGGTCCTTCTTCGCTGCCGGCTTCTTCGCCCCGGACTTCTTCTTGGCCTTTCCGCTCTCCACGCTCTTCGAAAGCGCCTCGAACAGGTCGACGACCTTCGTCGGCTCCCCGGGTTCGGTGGCCGGCGTGATGGTGTCGCCCTTCTTCTTGGCCTTGATCAGCTCCCGGACACGGTCGGTGTAGGTGTCGCGGTACTCCTCGGGCCGCCAGTCGTCGCTCATCGCGTCGATCAGGTTGACGGCCATGTCGAGTTCCTTGCCGCGCGCCTTCGCCTTGCCGGGGAGGTCCGGCAGCTGCTCGGCGGGATCGCGCAGATCGGCCGCGAAATGGAGGGTGTTGAGCACCATCACGCCGTCACCGGAACGCACCAGCGCCAGGTATTCGCGGCCACGCATGACGAATTTGGCGATCCCCGCCTTGCCCGACGAGTCCATCGCCTCGAGCAACAGCGCGTACGGACGCTCGAACTCGTCCTTCGCGGGCGCGAGCCAGTAGGTCTTGTCGAAGAACATCGGGTCGATGGCGTCCAGCTCGACGAAGCTCTCGATGTCGAGCGACTTCGACCGGCCCGGCGCGATCTCGTCCAGCTCCTCCGGCTCGACGACGACGTACTCGCCGCTGTCCAGCTCGTAACCCTTGACGATGTCTTCGTAGCCGACTTCCTTGCCGGTGCGCTCGTTCACCCGCCGGTACCGGATGCGGTCTTCGGTGCCGCGCTGGAACTGGCGGAAGTGCACCGTATGGTCTTCGACCGCGCTGTACAGGCGGACCGGGACGGTCACCAGACCGAGCGAAAGCGAACCGCTCCAGACCGGGCGCATGGGCACACTCCTCTCCTCCACCGACCTGGTACCCGTGATCGCGGAGGATCACACCTGGTCATGGACGCGGAGAAGGGGCTACCAGGGCGGTTGGCCACCCCCAGTACGAAGGCCAACCGCCGCGGAGCCCCTACACGCGGTTCGGCGCGCTGCCCCGTCGCGCCGAGCCGCAGCTGTACCTTCAGCTTTCCAAGGGCCTGCATCGGAATTACATCGGCTCTCCACCGCCGGACATCCGCGCAGTTCAGGGGCCGCGGGGCGTAGAATCGGGAAGGTTTCAGGGCAGGCCCGCGCACGCCCGTTAGGCCGAATGCAGTACGGCGCGCCCCGCGCCGACCTGGCTGGAGGCCGAAGCGGTGGGCTAGGGTGCCGATCAGCCGGCGAACGGACTGGAGGTAGTGCGTGAGCACGCTCACGGCCTCGGACGACATAGTCGCATATGACCGCTGATCGTTTACCCGATTCGGCGGGATCGCCTCGAACCACTGTCCAGAGTTCCCAGCTCGGCTTCTCCGTTCTCGGTCCGCTCGAAGCCGAAGTCGACGGTGTCCCCGTCCGGCTGGGCGGACGCCGCGAACAGCGTCTCCTCGCCGCCCTGCTGATCAACGCGGGCCGGCTGGTCCCGGTGTCGTACCTGGTCGGCACGATGTGGCCCGAAAATCCGCCGAAGACCGCGGTCCGCCAGGTCAGCAACGCGATCGCGCGGCTCCGGCACGACCTCGGGGTGGCCCGGTCCGCCGTGGTCACCACCGGTTCGGCGTACCGCGTCGTCATCAGCAGCGCCTCGCTCGACTCGGTCCGCTTCGAAGCCGACTACAACCAGGGCGCCGAACTCCTCGCGGCCGGGCTGATCTCCCAGGCGGCCGCCAAACTGGCCGACGCGCTCGCGCTCTGGCGCGGCCCGGCGTTCGACGGTCTCGAAGGCGACGCCATCGAGCAGACTGCGCGACGCCTCGACGAAGAACGCCTCGCCGCCAGTGAGCTCCTCATCGGCGCCAGGCTCCGGCTCGGCGAGACCGAGGCGGCGGCTCGCGAGGCCTTCGACCTCGCCGCGTGGCATCCCACCCGCGAGACCCTGCAATGCCTCACCATGCTGGCGCTCTACCGGGCAGGCCGCGGCGCCGACGCGCTCCGGACGTTCGACCGGACCAGGATCGCGCTCGCCGAGGAGCTCGGCGTCGACCCCAGCGCCGAACTGAGCGCGCTCCACCAGCAGATCCTGCGCGCCGACGCCGAACTGATGGAGGACGGCGCCCTCGTCCGGTACGGCGTCGGCGGGCTCCGGGCCGGGATGGACACCGGCGGGCGACGCGAGGACGCGGACGCGCAGAAGGCGCTCTTCCCCCGGCCCGCGCAGCTTCCCGCGGACCTCCCCGCGTTCGGCGGCCGCGCCACGGAACTGCGGACCGTCCTCGAAATCGGCCAGGACGATTCCACGGCGGGGCCGCGGCTGATCGCGATCGACGGCATGCCCGGTGTCGGGAAGACCGCGCTGGCCGTCCACGCCGCGCACCGGCTCGCCCCGCTGTTCCCGGACGGGCAGCTGTTCGTGAACCTCGAAGGGTTCTCGCCCGCCGGAGACCCCGTCGACCCGGGGACCGCGCTCGAGGCGCTGCTGCGGTCGCTCGGCATCCAGGGTTCGGACATCCCCGCCGGGACCGAACAGCGCGCGGCGCTGTTCCGCAGCTGCCTCGCCGGCAAACGGGTGCTCCTGGTGCTGGACAACGCCATCGGGGCGACGCAGGTGAGCCCGCTGCTGCCCGGCGCGGCGAGCTGCTGTGTGCTGATCACCAGCCGGACCCGGCTCGTGGACCTCGACGGCGCCGAGCTGCTCTCGCTGGAACCGTTCAGCCGGGCCGACGCGGTGGATCTGCTCGGCCGGATCGTCGGGCCCTCCCGGTTGAAGCGGGAGTCCCCGGACGCGGCCGACCAGGTCGCGAGCCTGTGCGGCGATCTCCCGCTCGCGCTGGCCGTCACGGCGAGCAGGCTGCGCGCGCGGGCGTCGTGGACGCTCGACTTCGTCGCCAGGCAGCTGCGCGACGAGCGGAACCGGTTCGGCGAGCTCACCGCCGGCGAACGCGACGTCGCGGGCGCGTTCCGAGTGTCCTATCTGAACTTGACCGAGACCGAACGGCGGGTGTTCCGCCGGTTGAGCCATCATCCCGGTGCGGCGTTCGATCTGCACTCGACGGCGGCCTTGGCGGAAGTCGACCTCGCCGAGGCCCGGCGGCTCGCCGAACGTCTCGTCGACGTGAACCTCCTGCGTCAGCCGTCGATGGACCGCTACGAGATGCACGACCTCCTCCGCAGCTACGGTCGCGAACTCCTGCTCGCCGAGGAGCCCGAGCACCAGCGTGAGGCGATGATGCGGCGGCTGTTCGACTACTACCGCAGCACCGTCGCGGCCGCGATGGACTTCATCGACCCGGATTCCGAGGAGGAACCGGGCGGCCTCGAGGTGCCGAAGAGCGAGTTCGGACAGTCCTTCGCCGACTACGACCAGGCCGCGCACTGGATGGACGCGCAATGGCAGAACGTGCTGCCGGTGGCCGTCGCGATGAACAACCATCAGCAGTACTCCGACCTCGTGCCCTTCTGTTCGGCGGTGTGGCGCTACTTCGACAACCGCGGCTACTACCGGCAGGCCAGGGAGCTGGAGACCCTCGCCCTGTCCGCCGCGCGGGTCACCGGGAACGTCGTCCTCGAGTACCAGGCCCTGCACATGTACGCCCTGACCCTGTGGCGGCTCAACGAGTTCACCGAGGCGAACCGGCTGTTCAACGAGGTGTTCGAACTTGCCGCGACCACCGGCGACATCCGGATGCAGTGCCGGGCCAGGGGCAACTCGGGGGTCACCCACTGGCTCAAGGGCGAGTCGGACGAGGCGATCGAACACCTCGGCTGGGTACGGGAGACCGCCCACGCGCACGGCAGCGTGCTCATCGAAGCCCGCGCCAGGCACCGGATCGGGCTGATCCACACCGAGAACAGGCGCTATCCCGAAGCCGCCGAGGAACTCGACCAGGCACTGCGACTGGCGCAGGAGAACGAATCGCCCGATCTCGAGGCGGAATGCTTTCTCGCCCTCGGTATCAATTCGCGCGGACTCGGTGACGGCGCGCTCGCGGTCAGTCAGTTGACGACCGCGGTGGAAGTGCTGGAATCGACCGGGAATCGCAGCATGCTGCCCATCGCCCACAAGGAGATGGCGTTCGCGTTCGACATTCTCGGTGAGCGACTGAATGCGGACCGTCATCGCCGGTTCGCATTGCGCCTCTACACCGATCTCGGCATTTCGGAGTCGCCTGAGGTTCGCGAACTCAAACAGCACCTGAACGATTACTCGGCGTAATTAGCCGTTCTGCTCCGGTACTCTGTTGGCGTAGGTATATTCGCTTGACCGGAGTAACCGTTCACGGAGAGGATCGACGGCATGCACGATGAGGACGACGACGAGTTCTTGTACGAGCTCGAAGCGGAGTACAAGGCACAGAGCACCTGGGGCGGGTTCGAGCCGCCGCCGCACGGCGGGCCTCCTTTCCGTTCGCGACGCTGAATCACCTGACGTATTCGGAAAGTATTTACTGGGGACTGGGGCACAAGACATTCGATGCTGGTCAGGGTTTCCTCATGCGGAACGCTCTATTGGTCCGATGGTGACGTCGTCTGGGACGATCACCTCGGACATCGCCAGCTGAAACTCGCCGATGGAACCGAACGCGTCCTGCGATGGTTCAGTTCTTGGCGAGAACCGGAATCGGTCCGCGATGCGGATGAGAATCCCGAGATCGGGGAAAGGCTCGTCCGTATCGCGCGAGCGATGATCCGGTACGAAGTACTGGTGGTCAAAGGTTCTCACCGGCAACAACGCGAAGAAGAGATCCTTCGGGATTGGGGCCCTTGGGGAACGTCCGCGCGGGCGTTTCACTTCGGCACGCGTTCGTTGCGCGAGACCGCGTTCACCACCAGCGAAACGACGGCGAAAACCTTGCTGGAGAAGGCGAAGGTCAGCCCTCCGCCTTCTCCGGTGAGGCCTACGGGCGAGCACCACACGATCGCGTTGCCCGAACCGTCACCGGAACCACTGAACACCATCGGGCTGGGCGAGGCGCTGAGCCGGCGCAGAAGTGTCCGCGAGTTCGGTGAAGAACCCTTGCGGTTGCGCGATTTGAGCGCGCTCCTCACCGCGGCCAGGCCGACGAGGCCGGAAACGCATCCCGACATCCCCGCCACCGGGAACGTCTTCAAGACGAGCCCGTCGGGCGGGGCGCGGCACCCGACGGAGGTGTACGTCTACGCGAGGAACGTCGAGGGCCTGGCACAGGGCGTCTACCACTACGACGGCTTCCGGCACGGCCTCACGCCGCTGGACGGCAAGATCGACGACGACCAGCTGATCGCGCTCGCCGGCGACCAGCAGTGGACCGGGAACGCCGGCGCACTGCTGATCTACACGAGCGTCATCGAGCGGAACCAGTGGAAGTACCCGGTGAGCCGCACGTATCGCGTGCTGCTGATGGACGTCGGCCACCTCAGCCAAACCGTGTACCTGCTGGCGACCGCGCTGGGCCTGAACGTCACGTTCACCGCCGCGCTTCGCGACGAACTGGTCGAGGACCTCCTCGGGTGTGATCCGGCGAACGAGCTGGTGCTCGGTATGTCGGTGGTGGGCAATCGCTTGTGATGGCAGGTGGTTGGTTTCGGCGGTGAGGCGTGGCCGGATTTCGGCGATGTCTCCTCGTCGGGCAGCCGCGGCGCCACGGTCGTTTTCCGGCGACAGGACACCCCAGACAGGGCAGCTCCGCGGCGAAGTGCGTTGCGCTCACCGGCCGTTTCCGTTTTCCGACGACGGCCGAGAACGGTGCGGCTCGCCGGTGCGGGGGTCGTGCAGAGGCGGTGGTGTGCTGCCGTAACTCCAGGCCGACCAGCCCGATACCTGATCACGCGAGCCCGTTGCCGCTTCCCGGCGATAGCTCAGAACGGCGGCGGTTCCTCAGCACGAGGTTCATGCAGCAGCGGAGGCGAGCTGTCATACGTTTGCCCCGTGGGCGTGGTGATCGTGAGAGTCCCATCGGAATCCAGCCGGTAGTTCCAGCCGGGTTCGTCTTTCAGCCGGTGATCACGGCGGCATAGATCGATCAGTTCGGAATCCGCGGTATGACCACCGTGTTGCCAGGGCAGGGAATGATCGAGATCGCAGGCCTGCGCCACACGGTGACACCCGGGTCTTCGGCACTCACGATCCCGCACCCGAACGAATTCGTCGAGACCGGCGGTGGGCCGATACCGGTCCCGTCCGAGGTCGAGAACCTGTCCCGAGAGTGGGTCGGTGATGATCCGCCGCAACACTGTGTTCGACCCGGACGCGATGTGCCTGGCCAGCGTCGCCGGGATGTGCCCGTGCCCGGCCATCTCCGCAGGATCATCGTTCAACCCGAGGTAGGTGTTCAAGTCCAAGTAGAGGAACGCTTCGGACCGTTCACTCTTCCCGCCCTGACCGCCCAACAGAAGATCAAGGGCGACATCCGCACGCAGCTGGTCCAGGGTGCGGGTCTCCCCACCGGCCCGCAGGGCGCGGGCTTCGCGGTCGATCCGCGTATAGGCGGCAGCCACCTTCTCGACGGGGCCGTCTTCGACCTCGATGGACGCCACGCCGGTCTCTCCCTGCCGGATCGATAGGCGACGTCCGCCGCGGTTCCGTTCGGCACGGCGGGAGGCGCCGTCGCGGTCGGCCGTCATCGCCGCATGGTTCGCCGCTTTCCAGATCTGATCGGAGTTCCGGTCCGGCAACCGATCCTCCAGCACCGCGTCCACCGCGCGGGCGTCGTCGTCCGAGAGCCAGGCGGTGGCTGTCGCGACTTTCATCGCTCCGTAGCCACCGACCTTCCCGGCATCCAGGAGTCCCAGTGTGCGTGGCAGGCGGGTGGTCAGCGCCTGAGCGGCGGACACCAGCCCGGCGGCGTGTCCGTCCACAACGGACAGAGCGAACGCGACCTCCTGCACCACACTCGAAGCACCGTCACGATGACGGCTCAACCGACCCAAAGCACGGAACCGGACCGCCTCCAGCCGTGCGATGCCCTCCGACGCCGCGACGGCAGCTTCTACGGCATCGTTGTCCCCCAACGAATCCAGCGAACCATTGACCTCCTTGAACAAGTCCGACGAGGTGATTTCCTTCAAACGCGCCACAGCGGCGTTGAGAGTGCCCACCCGCAGAACGTACAACCGACCACCGACAGTTTCCGGCGCCAAGAGCGTCGGCAACACCCGCTAAACGATCCCCGAAGCCAAAAACTGCGGCACAGCAACACCATCGACCTGTTCAGCCAGCCAAAGATCCCCCTCCGCAACGGAAATCGCCCCCACTCGGACAGCAACCTCCACCAGCCCACGAAGGAACGGCTCCCCACTGAGAAACCCGACGACACCCTCCACCTCGACGTCACGAAAACCGCATCCGTCGAGCAGCCGCCGAAACCCGCGCGCGATCCGGGGCGCGGCGACCTCCGAAGCCCGAGCACGCACGATCTCCCGCGTCAATGCCGGATAGGAGGAGTCGATCATCAGCCCTTCCCAGTCGGGCCCGGACAAGACGATCCGTCCACCTGGGGCCAGGACCCGCCGCGCCTCCGCGAGAGCGAGCTCCGGCTCCGCCAGTTCATGGAACACCTTGTCCGCCCGGTAGCCCGCGAACCCGCCGTCCACCGGCAGCGCGTAGGCGTCGCCGAGCAGGAAATCCCCTTCAGGCCACCGTCGGTGGGCCTCGTCGATCATCTCGGTCGAAAGGTCGGCGCCGACAGCGCGGAAACCCCGCGCCGACAACTCCGAGACGGCCAGTCCGGCACCGCAACCGACGTCGATCACCGCGGCGCCGGGTTCGAGCCGGAGCAGGTCATAGGTCCGGGCCCGCAGTTCGGCGGCTCCCGGCAGGGCATCGGCGGCGTCAAGCCGCTGCAACATGGACATACCCCGGATCGTCCGACTTAATGGCGACATGAAGTCAAGCACCTTGAGCGTCGGTGAGGTCGCGGAGCGCTTCGGCCTGGCGACGCACGTCCTGCGGCATTGGGAATCCGTAGGCCTCCTCAAGCCCGCGCGTGCGGGCGATCGGCGGCGGTACGACGACAACGACGTCTACCGGATCGCGATCATCCTGCGCGCGAAGGAGGCGGGACTGAGCCTTGAAGGCATCCGTGAGATGTTCCAGAAACCCTGCGAGCGCGAAGCGATCCTCAAGGAGCACAAGCGAGAACTCGAGCGGCGTATCGCGGCCGCACAGGCCTCGCTCGCGATCGTCGACTGCGCTCTCGGGTGCGAGCACGACGACTTCACCCAGTGCGCGCACTTCCGGGAGGCGGTGGCACGGGCCGATCGATCCGGCCCGTGCCACCGTCCCACTCAGCCGAGCAGCGCGCGCATCTCGGTGATCTCGGCCTGCTGACCGTCGATCACCTTCTGCGCCAAGGCCTTCACTTCGGCGTTACTGCCCTGCTGCAGCGCGGTCTTCGCCATTTCGAGCGCGCCTTCGTGATGTTTGACCATCATCTCCAGCCACTGCTTGTCGAAGGCGGCGTCCTTGGCCTTGCCGAGTTTCGCGAGATCGTCCTCGGTCATCATGCCGGCCGCGGAGCCGTGCCCGGAGTGCTCACCCGACGGCGCCACTCCCCAGCCCTTCAACAATCCGTTCAGCTGCTGGATCTCCGGATCCTGTGCCTTCTGGATCCGGGCGGCGAGGTCGACGACCTTCGCGTTGCGTGTGCGGCCGTCGACGAGTTTCGCCATCGCGAGCGCCTGTTCGTGATGCGGGATCATCCCCTGCGCGAACGTGACATCGGCCTGGTTGTGTCCGGCCTGCTGGGGGTCCGGCGCCTTCACCGTGGACATGTCGTGCCCGG
The DNA here is from genome assembly GCF_051373225.1 of Amycolatopsis sp. w19. Taxonomy (NCBI): domain Bacteria; kingdom Bacillati; phylum Actinomycetota; class Actinomycetes; order Pseudonocardiales; family Pseudonocardiaceae; genus Amycolatopsis; species Amycolatopsis sp. w19. Next base: position 62,752 of record NZ_JBPQFM010000015.1, read on the forward strand.
TGGAAGCGGTGTCGGAACTGGCGCATCCGGTGAGCACGGTGAAGGAGGCCAGAGCGGCGAGCGCCGCCCCGACCAGTTTCCTGCTGGTCATGGTTCTTCCTCGAGTCGGTTTCGGGCAGGGCGGGACGAACCCGCCTGTCACACCCGCAACACGCAAAGGAAGGACAACTTCTCCGGTACCGGTCTCCAGCGCGGCGGATCACGGCCCGAGGCCGAACCGCCCGCCCGCCGCGACTTCCACGTCGTCACCGTCCGTCCATTGCGGACGAGCAGCCAGGTGACGATCAGCAGCACTCCCGCGGCGAGCACCGCGAGACACAGATGCAGTCCACTGTGTCCACCGTCGTCGTGCGAAGGCGTGTCCGCGCAACACGGATCCGCCATCGCGACGGCGGAATGCCCCGTGCCGTGGCCGGACTCGGCGACGACGTGGTGCATGCCGACGAGCCCCAGCGCCACGACGCACAACAGCAGCCACCGCAGGGCCGCCGGGCACGAGGACTGGGTCACGGCTCCACCGTAGCCGGATTCAGTGCGCCGCCGGACGGTGGGGTTTCGCCGCCGAATGCAGTGCCGGGATGTCGCGATCGATGTGGTCGGCGTGGAACAGCGCCTGCGCGAGCAGACCGCGGACGTGATCGTTGGCCGCCGAGTAGTAGACGAACGTCCCCTCACGGCGCCCCTTCACCAGGCCCGCGAGCCGCAGTTTCGCGAGATGCTGGCTGACCGCCGTCGGCGCCGCGCCGGCCAGTTCCGCGAGACAGGCGACCGAGGACTCGCCCTGCAGAAGCGCCCAGAGGACCTTGACCCTCGTCGGATCCGCGAGCAGCCGGAACGTCTCCGCGGCCAGGTGGACCTGCTCCTCGGTGGGCATCTCGAAATCCGGAACCGACTCGTGCATGCCAGGAGGATAGCCGCTATCCTTCTGCCTGCGTACCTGCATGACTGCGCAGGTAGCATGACAGTGAGGTGGAAGATGCCAGGGCATGGACACAGTCATGGCCACCAGACGGCGAAGAGCCGTCTCCGGCACCTCCTGACTCCGCACAGCCACGACAGCGCCGACCGCGTCGACAGCGCGTTGGAGACCAGCAAACGCGGCGTCAGAACGCTCATCTGGTCGTTCGCCGCCCTGTTCGTCACCGCCGTCGCCCAGCTCGTGCTCGTGCTGATCACCGGCTCCGTCGCCCTGCTCGGCGACACGATCCACAACTTCGCCGACGCGCTCACCGCGCTCCCGCTCGGCATCGCCTTCCTGCTCGGCCGCCGCGCCGCCACCCGCCGCTACACCTATGGGCTCGGCCGCGCCGAAGACCTGGCCGGCGTGCTCGTCGTCCTGCTCATCGCCGCCTCGGCCTTCCTCGCCGGGTACGAATCCGTCCAGCGGCTGCTCGATCCACTGCCGGTCCAGCATCTGTGGGTGGTCGCGGCGGCGGGTGTCATCGGCTTCGCGGGCAACGAACTCGTGGCCAGGTACCGGATCACCGTCGGCCGCGAGATCGGGTCGGCCGCACTGGTCGCGGACGGCCTGCACGCCCGCACCGACGGGTTCACGTCGCTCGCGGTCGTGCTCGGCGCCGCCGGTGTCGCGTTCGGCTTCCCGATGGCCGACCCGATCGTCGGTCTCGCCATCACCGTCGCGATCCTGTTCGTCCTGCGCGACGCGGCCAAGGAGGTCTTCCGCCGCCTGATGGACGCCGTCGACCCGGCCGACGTCGATCGCGCCGAACGCGCGGCCGCCGAGGTCCCCGGCGTGCTCGGCACGCGGGACCTGCGGATGCGCTGGATCGGGCACAGCCTGCGCGCGGAACTCGCGGTGTCGGTCGAGGCCGGGCTGACCGTCACCGAGGCGCACCGCCTCGCCCATCGTGTCGAGGCGAGGCTGCGCGAGGTCCTCCCGCGGCTCGCGGAAGCGGTCGTGCACACCGAACCGGTGAACGCCCATGAGATCGTCAACGGGTGACGCCGTCCGACAACGACATCCGCGCCGTCCGTGCCCGCGCGCAACTGCTGACCGTTCCGGCGACGGACGTGCTCACCGTCGCCGGAACCGTCACCGCCGTCCAGGCGCAGTCGACGCCCGCCGCGCGGCTCGCGTTCCGGGCCCGTAGCCGGGGCCTGACCTCGCAGGACATCGACACATCCCGTGAGGTGACGCGCACCTGGCTGATGCGCAAGACGCTCCACTTGGTGCCGACGGTGGATCTCCGCTGGCTGAACCGGCTGTTCGGTCCGCGGAACGTCCAGGCGGGGCAGGGCCGCCGCCGTCAGCTGGGTCTCACCGGCGAACTCTGCGAACGCGCGCTCGGGAAGCTCCAGGATCTCTTGCCCGGCAAGGCACTGACCCGGCAAGAGATCCTCGACGGCTTGGCCGCCGACGGCATCGTGCTCGACGCGAAGTCCCAGGCCCCGGCCCATCTTCTGGCGTACGCGGCCAATCGCGGGCTGCTGTGCCGAGGGCACGACTCCGGAACGGAGCCGACGTACGTGCTCCTCGACGAATGGGCCACCGAAGGCCACGATCCGGCGGAACCGCATACGGAACTCGCCCACCGGTACCTGACCGCGTACGGCATCGCGACCGTCGAAGACTTCGTCGCTTGGTCCGGGCTCCCACTCGGCCTCTGCCGCAAGGCTTTCACCGCGCTTGAACTCGTGTCCGCCGGTGACGGCTTCGCCCTTGTGCGGACCGAGTTGTCCGCTCCCCCATGCCCTCCGCGTCTGCTCGGCGCCTTCGACACGTACCTGCTGGGCTACCGCGACCGCGCTCTGCTCCTCGACCCGGCCGAGTCGAAACGCGTCAACTCCGGTGGCGGGATGATCGCGCCGACCGTACTGGTCGACGGCCGGATCGCCGGAACCTGGCGCACCAAGCGGACCGCGAAGCAGACGAAGGTCGTCGTGGAGCCCTTCGCCGTGCTTTCGCGATCCGCCATCACCGGCCTGGAGTCCGAAGTGGACGATTACGGCCGGTTTCTCGGCGAGACGGCCGTCCTCGTCATTTGAGGGACCGGAAGAACTCCCGCACGTCCGAGACCAGGATCTCGGGCTCCTCCAGCGCCGCGAAATGCCCGCCGCGATCGACGTCGGTCCACCGCACGATCGTGTGGGCGTGCTCGGAGTACCGCCGGATCCCGACGTCGTGCGCGAAGATCAGCGCCGCCGTCGGCACGCCGGAGTTCTTCTCGACGGCTCCCCAGGTTTCTGCCTGCGCGTAGCCGACGTACGCGGACGAAGCCGCCGTTCCGGTCAGCCAGGTGAACATGACGTTGGTCAGCAGCCGGTCCCTGCCGATGATCTCCTCCGGCAGCGTGGGGCGCGGATGCGTCCACTCGCGGAATTTGTCCATGATCCAGGCCAGCTGCGCGACCGGGGAGTCGACGAGCCCGTAGCCGAGGGTCTGCGGCCGCGTCGACTGGATCGCGATGTACCCGAACTCCTCCCGCATGAATGCCCTGATCCGGTCGATGCGATCGCGTTCGATGTCAGTCAGCGAAGCGAGTTCCTCGTCCGACAACGACATCGGGGGCATCGGTGTCAGCCCGCCGTTGACGTGCACGCCGATCACCTTGTCCGGCGCGGACCTCGCCACCTCCGGTGACACCGAAGCGCCGAGATCGCCACCCTGCACGCCGTAGCGTTCGTAGCCGAGCCGGCGCATCAGTTCCGCCCATGCCCGGCCGATCCGCGGCATGGTCCACCCGGAATCCGAGACGGGGCCCGAAAAGCCGAAGCCCGGAAGCGACGGGATCACGAGGTGGAACGCGTCCGCCGGGTCGCCGCCGTACGCCTTCGGGTCCGTGAGCGGCCCGATGACGTCGAGGAACTCCACCACCGAACCCGGCCAGCCGTGCGTGAGGATCAGCGGCGTCGCGCCGGCTTCGGGCGAGCGGACGTGCAGGAAGTGGATCCGCTGCCCGTCGATGACCGTGGTGAACTGCGGATGACGGTTGATCTCGCGTTCGGCGGCGCGCCAGTCGTAGCCGTCGCGCCAGTACTCGGCGAGTCCGCGCAGCCAGGCCATCGGCACTCCGGTGTCCCAGCCGTCGCCGGGGAGCGGCGCGGGCCAGCGCGTGCCGTCGAGCTTCGCGTGCAGCTCGTCCAGCTGCTCCTGGGGGACGTCGAGGCGGAAGGGGCGGAGCTCGGTGTTTTCCATAAAGCCCACGTTACGAGCCATTGAGGACAGGTTCGGTCCTCGATCGGGAAGGTATTCGGAGTGCGGGAAGATTCGCTCGTGACGGACAAGTACTTGGCATACGGCAGGCTCATCCGCGACGGCAAGATCCTGTTCATCCGGCGGCAGGCATCGTCGTTCCTGGGCGGCCGCTGGGAACTGCCGGGCGGGACCGTCGAGCCCGGCGAGCGACCGGCCGAGACCGTGGTCCGCGAGTTCGCCGAGGAGACCGGGCTGGCCGTCCACGTCACCGGCGAACGCGGCACCCACAGCTGGGACGACGTCGCGGGCAGGCCGATGCGGATCCACGCCGCGGTGTACGCGCTCGCCGAGGAGGTCCCGGGCGAAGTCGTGCTCGATCCCGAGGAACACGACGCCTTCGTCTGGTGCGGCCCGGAGGAAGCCGCGGGGCTCGATCTCGCGGAGCACTTCAGGCGGGCACTGGAGGACTGACTTCGAGGGCGGCATCCGGCCTGGTCCGCTCCGCCCAGCGGACGGCGGGCGCGGTGAGCGTCCCCGCGAGCAGGAACAAGCCGCCCAGCACGATCCAGCCGGCCGTTCCGCCGACCAGGATCAGACCGGTCAGCAGTACCGGGCCGAGCATGCGGGCGATGGCCGTCCCCGCACCGAAAAGTCCTTGGTACTGCCCCTGTTTGCCGTCGGGCGCGAGACCGAAGCCGATCTCCCAGGAGCCCGCCGCCTGCGCCATCTCCCCCACTACCTGCAACGCGGCCCCCGCGAGCAGCACCAGTGCCGCCGCCCACGCGGAATCGCCCATGGCGGAGAACGAAAAGATCAGGCAGGAGACGAAAAGCAGCAGTCCCGCATGGCGGACGTAGCGGGACGCGCCGCGCAGGCCGGTCACACCGCGCGCCACCCGCACCTGGAACACCACCACGCTCGCCGTGTTGAGCACCAGCATCGCCGAGACCAGCCAGCTCGGCGCCGCGGTCCGGGTCGAGATCCACAGCGGGAGGACCAGGCTGAACAACGGCATGTAGAGCAGCATGATCATGTTGAGCAGCGCCAGAAGCGCATACGGGCGGTCGCGGAGGACGGCCACGGACGGCTCGCCTGCCCGCATCGGCACCGGAGCCACCGAAGGCACCTTGCGGAGCACGAGCGCCGCGGCGACGAAGGCCAGCGCGTCGACGACGAACACCGTCAGGAACGCTTCCCGCGTCCCGATCGCCAGCGCGATCCCGCCGAGCGCCGCGCCGATCGCGATCCCCGCGTTGGACATCGCCTGCAGCCGGGCGCGGAACGTCGTGCGCCCGGCGGGGTCGATCAGGCCGGCGAGCAGCGCCTGCCGTGCCGCGCCGAGACCGCATTGGAAACAGGCGTAGACGCAGGCCGCGATCACGAACGCGAAGACCGAGTCCACGAAGAGGAACGCCGTGACCGACGCGGCCGTGCCCAATGCCAGCAGGACGGCCGTGCCCTTCGGCCCGCGACGGTCGGCCAGCTGCCCCAGCACGACCCCGGCCACCGAGCCGACCGCCCAGCCCACGGTGAGGCCGAGCCCCACCTGCGCGGGCGAAAGCCCGACGATCAGCGTGAAGTACAGGGCCGAGCTGACGTAGTAGGCGCCGTCGCCGACGGAGCTGATCAGCTGGGCGGAGGTCAGTCGCTTCACATGCTCAAATTAAGCACCGGATTGGCCACATCCCAGCGCCAATATCCGCCAATCGCGTTGGGCCAATATAGGCTCGGGACGTGCCGTTCCACATCAGCCTCGACGGCCATACCGACCTGGCCGCGCGGATCTACCGCCAGCTCCGCGACGGCATCCTCGACGGACGCCTCCGCGCCGGGGAACGTCTGCCCCCGACCAGGGAACTGGCCCGCGAGCTCGACGTCTCGCGCAATACCGTCGCGGTCGCCTACGAACGGCTCACCGCCGAAGGCTTCCTCGACAGCCACGTCGGACGCGGGACGTTCGTCAGCCCCGGCTTCGTGGCGCGTTCGAGGCGCGCCGCGCCTGCGGGCACCGGGGTGCGGCCCGTCGCGCGGTGGAGGTCGCTGCCGGACCCTCCCGGCGACGACCGGCCCGCGTTCGACTTCCGGGTCGGCGCTCCGGATCCGGCCCTGTTCCCGCTGCGGACCTGGCGACGGCTGGTCAGCCAGGCGCTCCGGCCGTCGCTGCTGCCACCGTCGGGATACGCCGACCCCGCCGGGCTCGAAGCGCTGCGGATGGCGATCGCCCGGCACATCGGCGCCGCCCGCTCCGTGCGAGCCGGCGTCGAGGACGTCCTTGTCACCCAGGGCGCGCAACAGGCCCTCGACCTGATCGGCCGGGTCCTGATCGAACCCGGAACGCGTGTCGCCGTCGAAGACCCCGGCTATCCCCCGGCCGAACGGCTGTTCGCCGCCCACGGAGCCCGGATCGTGAAGGTGCCGGTGGACGCCGAGGGCCTCGACGTCACCGCGCTCGCGAAGGGCACCCGATTGATCTATACGACGCCCTCGCACCAGTTCCCGCTCGGCACGCCGATGTCACTCGCCAGGAGGACGGCGTTGCTGGCGTGGGCGGAACGGAACGACGCGGTGATCATCGAGGACGACTACGACAGCGAGTACCGCTTCTCGGATCGGCCGCTCGAACCGCTCCAAAGCCTGGACCACGACGGCAGGGTGCTCTACGTCGGATCCTTCTCGAAGACACTGCTTCCCTTGCTGCGATTGGGTTTCCTCGTCGCACCCGCCTCGCTGCGACCGGCGCTGCGGCAGGCGAAGCAGCTCATGGACTGGCACGGCGACCTCGTCACCCAGTCGGCGTTGGCGAGTTTCATCGACGAGGGACTGCTCGCCCGCCACGTACGCAAGGCCACCCGGGAGTATTCGGTGCGACGGGACCGGATCCTGGCCTTCGTACGCGACGAGCTACGTGACGTGCTGGAGTTCGTCCCGTCCAGCGCCGGACTCCATCTGTGCGCGCCGGTCTCTCCACAAGCGACGGTCACTGTGGACAGTGCGGTCACCGAAGCGGCTCAGGCCGGGGTGGCCGTCGAAAGCCTGTCCACGTACGGAGGAACGCGCGGCGGCCTGGTGATCGGTTACGGGCTGGTCGGTACCGACCGCATCGACGAAGGGCTCGTCCGGCTCGGCGAGTGCGTTTCGGCCGCCAGGCTGTCATGAAAGGGCCGTTCAGGACACTTTCCGTCTTGAACGACCCTTTCATGACATCCGTTCGCCGCGGGACGCCGAAAACTGTCGTACCCCGGTGGTCTCCTGTTCCCAGGCGACAGCGGGCCCGTCCGGGGCCGCGCGCGGAAGCAGAGGAGGAAAGTCCCATGGCCGGAGAAACGGTGCTCACGGTGATCGGCAACCTGACGACCGACCCGGAGCTGAAGTTCACCCCGTCGGGAGCCGCGGTAGCGAACTTCACGGTCGCGTCGACGCCACGCGTCCTGGACCGCGCGAGCGGGGAATGGCGCGACGGAGACCCGCTGTTCCTGCGCTGCGCGCTGTGGAAGCAGGCCGCGGAGAACCTGGCCGAATCGCTCACCAGGGGAACCAGGGTGATCGTGCAGGGCAGGCTGAAACAGCGATCGTTCGAAACCAAGGAGGGCGAGAAACGCACGGTGGTGGAGCTCGACGTCGACGAGATCGGCCCGTCGCTGCGGTATGCCACGGCGAAGGTGAACAAGGCGGGCCGGAGTTCGGCGGGCACGCCGTCGGACGGCGCGTGGGAGCGAACGCCGGTGGCCGCCGGAAATCCGGAGCCGCCCTTCTGACCGGGCGGTTTCCCTCTCGGGAGGGAGCGATCTCCCTCCCGCGCGTCAGGCGGTCGCGCACCTCCGGCCCGAATGCTGGAGGGCGTGAACACGACCACGATCGTCACGGAACTCGGGCTGGACCCGGCCCTCGGGCGGCACATGCGGTTCGCCGCCGAACTCCGCACCGGGCTCGCCCTGGTCGAGGAAAGACTTCAGGAGGTGTTGCGCAGCCCAGGTCATCCGGAACTCACCGAAGCCGCCACTCATCTCGTCCGCGCGGGCGGGAAGAGGCTGCGCCCGTTGATGGCGTTGGCCGGAGCCGCGTTCGGCGACGGCCGGGACGAGGCGATCTCCGCGGCCGTGCTCGTCGAGCTCGTCCACGTGGCGACGCTCTACCACGACGACGTCATGGACGAAGCGCCGATGCGGCACGGGGTCACCAGCGCGAACTCCTTGTGGGGCAACAAGAAGGCCGTCTTGCTCGGAGACTATGTGCTCGCCTGCGCGGCGCGGGTCGGGGCCGGGCTCGGTGATTACGCGTTGCGTTCGCAGGCGGAGACGTTCGGCAGGCTCGTGCGCGGCCAGTTCCTGGAGACGACAGGGCCGTTCGAGGACTGCGGCCGTCACGCGCCGTACGAGCACCACATCCAGGTGATGGCCGACAAGTCCGCGTCGCTGATCGCGATGGCGGGCAGGCTCGGCGCACAGGTGTCGGGCGCGGACGAGCGGACCATCGAAACGTTGGGCCAGTACGGCGAACTGATCGGCGTGGCGTTCCAGATCTCCGACGACGTCCTCGACATCTCGGCGTCCACCACCGACCTCGGCAAGTCCGCGGGCACGGATCTCCGCGAAGGCATCGTCACCTTGCCGATGCTCCACGCGCTCGACGACGAGGGGCCCGGTGCGGCTCGCCTGCGCGAGATCATCGGGCACGGGCCGGTTCCCGATCCGGCGGTCCGCCAGGAGGCGCTGGGGCTCTTGCGCGACTCCGCCGGCGTCGTGCGTGCCCTCGCCGAAGCACACGGGTACGCGGCCAAGGCGAAGGACCTCGCGCTCAGCCTCCCCGACCGGCCCGCCCGAGCGCTGCTCGTCGGCCTTTCGACGTTCGTGGTCGACCGCGGCGAATAGGACCACGGTGCCCGCGACCAGGGTTACAGTGGCGGAATGACCACCGAAACCGTGGAAAACGTCGAAGGCCGCGACATCGGCTCCGGAGTCTCGATCATCCGCGAACGGACAGACGTCGACGGTTCCGGACCGAGGCTGCATCAGCATCCGTATCGCGAAACCTTCGTCATCATCCACGGCCGGGCCAGGTTCACCATCGGCGCCTCCGAGCGCGAAGGCGGGGCGGGCGACGTCCTGGTCGTGCCGGCGGAGACCCCGCACAAGTTCGCCGTGATCGGCCCGGAAGTCTACGAAGCCGTCCACATCCACGAAAGCGACCATTTCATCACCGAATGGCTCGAGTAATTCTGTCGGACGCCAGAAAACCCTTTCCCGGTCTAGAATCCGACGACGTGCTCGTGGACGGGCGGGCACCCGAGGCGACGGGAACCGGGAATCGTGACCGACGTGGCGGACCGCAGTGGTGACAAGACCCGCCAGGTGGACAGATTCGACCAACGGCGCGCGCAGCTGGCGATGTCGGCGCTGGTCACGTTGTCCGAACTGGGCTACGCGCGCACGAGCCTGCGGGAGATAGCGCAGAACTCCGAGTTCTCCCACGGGGTGCTGCACTACTACTTCCGCAACAAGGCCGAGCTGATCACCTACTGCGTCAAGCAGTACAAGGCCGAATGCGTCACCCGGTACGACCGGATGGTCGAGACCGCGGAGACGGCCGAAGAACTGAAGGCGGCCTTCGGTGCCGCGACCGCTGCCACGCTGTGTGAAAACGCCCGGCTGCACAGGCTCTGGTACGACCTGCGCAACCAGAGCCTGTTCGAGAAGCTGTTCCAGGCCGAGGTGCTGGCCATCGACGAGGCACTCGAACTGATGATCTGGCGGGTCGTGTCGCGGTACGCGGAACTGCTGGGCAAGCCGGCGGATTTCGCACCATCGACGACGTACGCGCTCTTCGACGGTCTGTTCCAGCAGGGCCTGCTGAAACACCTCGCCGGCCGGGAGGACGCGGCGAGGTGCCTTCAGGACTCGGTCGAGCAGGTGCTGGCTCGGCTGTTCACCACTTGATGGTCGGATACCAGATGACGCCGGTCCGGCCGAGCACCCGCAGGTCCCAGTACAGCAGCGTGAACGTGCCGGCGACCAGCAACGCGGCACCGGTCACCACGGCGATCCTGGTGGGCTTCGCGAGCATCCATCGCTGCAGCCGCCCACCCGTGCCGTGGGTGAGCACCAGGAACAACAGCGCCATCACCAGGATGTTGCCCACCGACTGCAGGGCGAACGCGGCGGCGCCGTAGAAGACGTTGTGGCTTTCCGCCGCGCTGCGGAACATCATCCGGAACAGCGGGAACGGCCTGCCGATCAGGAACCCGCCGATGAGCGCGCCCATCAGGACGAGCGGCGCGGGCGGGAACCGGCGGGTGAGACCGGCGATCGGGTTGCGGACGAGACCGACGGAAGCCAGGCCCAGCACGATGAACACGATCCCGATCACGCCGTAGACGATCATCGACTGGATGTTCCGCGGCGTGAGCCCGCCCGGCGACGAAGCGGTCGAGAACTGCGGCATCCGGGTGCCCACGAGCGCGACGATGACGCCGTACACCACGGAAACCGTCAGCATTCCGGCCGCGATCCAGCCCAGCGGCTTCAAGGTGCGGGCGAATTTGGGCCGTCCGGCGGTTCCCCCGCCGACAAGCGGGGCGACGGCACCGAAGGCGGCGATGTTGCACGCGGTGAACGTTCCGGCGAGGCCGGAAACGAAGGCGAAGAACGTTCCGGCCAGCACCCCGCCGATCGGGGTCGCCTTGGCGTCGTGTCCCAGGAGGGTGTTGGCGACGCTGTCGCCGATCACACTGTCCACAAAGGGTGCCGACCAGATCACCGTCAGCGCGAAGCCGATGAGGACGGACCAGAGGACGATGCGCCCTTTGTGTTCCGGATAGGGGCCTGAGCCCAGGAAATTCGTCTGAGGGGAAACAGGAGCGCGTTCGGTCACAGACATTCGTACCTCCAGCGGCTGTTGGCTTCCCCCTCGCTCATCGTTGTTCCGCCGTCCGGGTCGCACCACCTCCAAAGTGCCGATCTACCCTTGCTCCGACCGGCTCCGGGTAACTCCGAAAAGGTGAAAGCCGCGGAGTCTCGTGGGATCATCGGCGGACGTGTACGGCCACTGAACCTGCGGAGGGCGATGGACTTCGACGAGGTCGCGGACGAGCTCTACGCCGGCGATCCGGCCGAGTTCGTCGCGGTGCGCAACCAACGGGCGAAAGAAGCCAAGGCGGCGGGTGACGCGGCCTTGGCCGAGCGTATCCGCGCCCTGCGGAAACCGACGCTCGCCGCCACGATCGTCAATCGCCGTGCCGGCTCCCCCGAACTGGCGGAGCTGGCCAAGCTGGGCGACGAGCTCCGCAAGGCGCATTCGGCGCTGGCCGGTGAAGACCTGCGCAAACTCGCCAAGCGGCGCCAGGAGCTGGTGAACCGGATCCTGCGGGACGAACGTTCGATGAGCGAGTCCGTCAGCCGCGACGTCGAAGCCACCCTCGAAGCCGTCGTGGCCGATCCCGAGGTGGCGGCACTCGCCCTCGCCGGACGGCTGAGCAGCGGCGCGGACAGCACCGGCGACCAATGGCTGACCAGCGGTTTCACTCCGCAACCGAAGCGGAAACCCGCGCCGGAGCGCGAAAAGCCTGCCACCGTGTCGCATTTGGACGATCGACGGAAGGCCAAACGCGCGGCCGCCGAGAAGGCCGAACAGGAGCGGATCGACAAGGCCCGCGAAGAGGCCGAACGCGAACAGCAGCGGGTGGCGGAGTTCAACCGGCTCCGGCGCGAGGCCGCCGAACTCGCGAAGGCCTGCAAGCAGGCCGAGATCGATCTTTCCCGCGCCGAACGCCGGGCCGAGAAGGTCACGGAGAAGACGAACGACCTCCGACGGCGCCTCGCCGACGCCGAACTCGAGGAAGAGACGGCTAACGGCGAGACCACGTCCGCACAGACCGTCTTGGACGATCTGCGCGCCGAGGCGGCACGGATCGACAAGGCCCTCGAACAGTTCTAAGCCGGCTGCCGGTCACGAACGCGCGTGGCGGTCACCCTGCGTCCGTACGGCGTCTTGCCGCCCGGCTTGTAGACCGACAGCACGGTCATGGTCACGTACATCGTCGTGGACACGATGATCGGATAGAACCCGTCCACGCGGCGGCCCGCTTCCACGAACACACCGTCCATAGTGGACTCGGCCGCGGCCGCCAGCTCCCTGATCCCCGGCAGCAGCGAGAACACCGTCAGCCCGGCGGCGATCAGGGTCAGCACGAGTTTGATCGCGACCCACTTGTACCGGATCAGTCCCCATTTCGTGCCGACGCCGAGCACGATCCCGCTGACCAGTGCGGTCAGGCTGACCGGCAGCAGCAGGTAGCCGCCGATCTGCTCCATCATCAGGATGGCGGCGTGCTGGCGCCGCGCGTCGTCGGTGAACACGGAGGTGAAGGTCAGGACCGCGTTCACCATGGTGATCCCGAGCCAGCCGAGTGACGAAACGACATGGACGACGAGGACGAGTTTCCGCCACCGCGGGGTGAGCGGTCGCCGCACTGTGGAAGTACTCATGCGACCAGTGTTTCCGCGGACGAGGCTCTCGTCGTCCGTCGTGGAGCGGCACCTCGGCTACGTATCGCGGAGTACGAGCCCGCGGACGTACGCCGCCTGCCCGGCGTGCTGGAGATCGTCGGACAGCACGCTGACCAGGCGAACCCCGAGGCTGACGGGCGGGTCCCACGCCTCGTCGACGATACGGTCGAGGTCGGCCTCACCGAGTCCGGCGACCCAGGCCGCCGTCGCCTCGTGCACCGCGTCGTAGTATCCGGTCAGCAGGTCGGCGGAGCCGGCACGGACCGCCTCGACGTCCTCGGGGCGATGCCCGTACCCGATGTCCGACGCCGGGAAGGGCAATCCGAAGCGGCCGACCCAGTCCTGCGCGGTCCAGAGCTGCTCGGTGCCCATCAGATCGGCGACGTGATCGTCCTGCACCCGGGCCAGGTGCCAGACCAGCCACGCGATCGTGTTCGCGCCCGGTGCCGGGCTCGCGATCAGCTGATCGGCGCTCAGGCCCTCGACGGCGGCGTGCACTACCTCCTGGACGCGGCCGAACCCGTCGGCCACCACTTCGGCCAGTTTCATCGATTCCCCTTCCGGCGTCTCCGGCCCACGATGCCACCGCGAGGTGACCCCGGCCTTACAACCTTGACTTATATAAGCCCAGGCCGTGATAGTTGCCGGATGCACGCGTTCGACGTCCTCGGGGATCCGGTACGCCGCCGGATCCTGGAACTGCTGGCGGGCGGGGAACAGAGTTCCGGCGACGTGACCACCGTGGTCCGCGCCGAGTTCGGGATCTCGCAGCCCGCGGTCTCCCAGCATCTGCGCGTCCTGCGCGAGAACGGCTTCACCACGGTCCGTGCCGAGGGCGCGCGACGACTGTATTCGGTCGATCCGGGCCCGCTCAAGGAGATCGACGGCTGGCTGGAGCAGTACCGGCGATTCTGGGCCGGACCGCTCGACGCGCTCGCCACCGAGATCGCCCGAGGCCGCCGGGAACGCCGCAAGGCAGCCGAAGACTAGGCGCGCGGGGACTGTCGGACCCCGCCCCTAGAATCGTCCGGGTGGCAGCCCCCGACATCGGTACCTCGGAAGCCCTCGAAACGCTGAACCGCGTCTTCGGCTACGACGACTTCCGCGGCGACCAGCACGCCATCGTCGAACACGTCATCGCAGGCGGTGACGCGCTCGTCCTCATGCCCACCGGCGGCGGGAAGTCGCTGTGCTACCAGATCCCCGCCCTGGTGCGGCCGGGTGTCGGCGTGGTGATCTCACCGCTGATCGCGTTGATGCAGGACCAGGTCGACGCGCTGCGCAACCTCGGCGTGCGCGCGGGGTTCCTGAACTCGACGCAGGATTACGCCGAGCGGAACCGGGTCGAGGCCGCGTTCCTCTCCGGCGAGCTGGACCTGCTGTACCTGGCACCGGAGCGGCTTTCGGTCGAATCGACGGTCCGGCTGCTCGACCGCGGCAAGATCTCGCTGTTCGCGATCGACGAGGCGCACTGCGTCTCCCAGTGGGGTCACGACTTCCGCCCCGACTACCTGATGCTGTCCGCGGTGCACGAGCGCTGGCCGGACGTGCCGCGGATCGCGCTCACCGCCACCGCCACGAAGGCGACGCACGCCGAGATCGCGTCCCGGCTCAACCTGGAGGACGCGCGGCATTTCGTCGCGAGCTTCGACCGGCCGAACATCCAGTACCGCATCGTCGGCAAGGACTCGCCGCAGCGGCAGTTGCTGGAGCTGTTGCGCACCGAGCACAAGGGCGACGCGGGGATCGTCTACTGCCTGTCCCGGAACTCGGTCGAGAAGACCGCGGACTTCCTGGTGGAGAACGGGATCCCGGCGGTGCCCTATCACGCCGGCCTCGACGCGCGCACCCGCGCGAAGCATCAGTCGCGGTTCCTGCGCGAAGACGGGCTGATCGTCGTCGCGACGATCGCCTTCGGCATGGGCATCGACAAGCCGGACGTCCGGTTCGTCGCGCATCTGGACCTGCCGAAGTCCGTCGAGGGCTACTACCAGGAGACCGGCCGCGCGGGCCGCGACGGGCTGCCGTCGACGGCGTGGCTGGCGTACGGCCTCCAGGACGTCGTCCAGCAGCGCAAGATGATCGACACCTCGGAGGGATCCGACGCGCACAAACGGCAGCTGAGCGCGCACCTCAACGCGATGCTGGCGCTGTGCGAGACGGTCGAATGCCGCCGTGTGCAGGTGCTGAGCTACTTCGGGCAGCGGAGCGAGCCCTGCGGCAACTGCGACACCTGCCTGGCGCCGCCGGAGACCTGGGACGGCACCATCCCGGCGCAGAAGCTCCTCTCGACCATCGTCCGGCTGCAGAACGAGCGGCGGCAGAAGTTCGGCGCCGGGCAGATCATCGACATCCTGCTCGGCAAATCGACCCCGAAGGTGACCCAGCACCGGCACGACTCGTTGAAGGTCTTCGGGATCGGCACGGAGCTGAAGGAGCCGGAGTGGCGGGCCGTCGTGCGGCAGCTCCTGGCGCAGGGGCTCGCGGCGGTGGAGGGCGACTACGGCTCGCTGGTGCTGACCGAGGGCAGCGCGGAGGTACTGAACGGGACGAGGAAGGTCCAGCTGCGGCGCGAGCCGGAGCGGGCGGCGAAGGCCGCGGCCCGGTCGAGCGCGAAGAAGGCCGCGGCCGCCGACATGCCCGCCGAGGCGGCGCCGGTGTTCGAACTGCTGCGGTCGTGGCGGGCCGCGGCGGCGAAGGAGCAGGGAGTGCCCGCGTACGTGATCTTCCACGACGCGACCCTGCGCCAGATCGCCACCAAACGGCCGGCCACGCTGCAGGAGCTGGGCACGGTCAGCGGCGTCGGCGAGAACAAGCTCGCGAAGTACGGCGAGCAGATCCTCGAGACGCTCGCCGAGGCTTAGGGCTGGTAGGGACGACCCGGCGGCCGCCCGGTCATCCCGTCGACCTTGCGCACCGCGCCGTCGATCTGGCTGTGGTACTTGCCCTTGGTCTTGTGGTCGACGAAGGTCGCGGCCTTGTTCACGGCCTTGGAGACCTTCTCGGGGTTCTTCCGCACGTACGCGCGCACGGCCGTGGCGGTGCCGGCCAGGGCGGTCAACTTCCGCAGTAGAGCCACGGTGGTCCCTTTCGTCGGGGTCGTCTGGTTGTCCTGCTCAACGACCGGTGATGGCTCCTGGGTTCCCCGCGGCGAGCCGAATCACTCATTCCGCCGGAAAACGGGGCGCGCGCCGACGGTCACGACCACTAAATTCGTGCTCATGCGGGATCTTTCGCTGCTGCCCAAGGCCCATCTGCACGTCCACCTCGAAAGCACCATCCGGCCGGACACGCTCCGTGACATCGGCGAGGCGAACGGCATCGCCGTCCCCGTGGAACAACCCGTGTTCGACGGATTCCGCGCGTTCGGTGACTACAACGGGCTGATCCGGTCCTGCCTGCGGAGACCGGAGGACTTCGAACGGGTGGCCCGCGAATTCTGCGAGGACCAGGTCGCGGACGGCGTCCGCTACGCCGAGGTCACCTTCACGGCGGCTTCGCACGGCGAACGGCTGGGCGAGCCGGACATGCCGCTGGAGTCCGTCCTCAAAGGACTGTCGGCGGGCGCCGCCGAACACGGGCTCCACTGGCGGGTGATCCTGGACCATTCGCGCCGCCGTCCGGTCGAACGTGCCCGGCTCACCCTCGATCTCGCCCGCCGGTACGCCCCGGACGGGGTGTTCGCGATCGGGCTCGCCGGCGAGGAGAAGTACCCGCTCGCGCCGTTCGCCGGGATCTGCGACGAGGCCGAGGAGGCGGGCCTGCACCTGATCCACCACGCCGGGGAGGACGCCGGCCCGGCCAGCATCCGCGAGGCGTTGGATGTCGGGCACAGCGAACGGATCGGCCACGGCATCCGGATCCTGGAGGATCTCGCGCTGGTCGCCGAAGTGCGGGAACGCGGAATCGCGCTGGAGGTCTGCCCCTCGTCGAACGTGACGCTCGGGCTCGTGCCGTCGTTCGAGGAGCACCCGCTCGCCCGGCTGGTCGACGCCGGGCTCGTGGTCACCCTCAGCACCGACGTCCCGTCGATCACCGGAACGACGCTGACCGACGAGTTCCTGCGCACCCGGGAGGCGTTCGCCTACCACGATCACGCGCTCGCCGGACTCGCCCGCGCTTCCGTCGACGCGTCCTTCGCGCCCGCCGACCTCAAGCGCTCCCTCCACGCGGAGATCGACGCCTGGCTCGCCTGACGCAATTAGTCCTCTGGATGCGGTACTTGCGCGTGCAAGTACCGCATCCAGAGGACGAAACGCGAGGGGTCAGCCGGTCGGGAAGTCGTCCGGCGTGCGGATGCGGTCCCGCACCCAGACACCGGCGGGCTTCAGCATCGAAGTGCCGGTGAAGGAGTTCCCGGCGCAGGTTCCGGTCTTGAACACGGCACCGGAGCGGAAGTCGTCGGAGAAGTTCCAGTTCGTCCAGCCGATCTTCTTGGCTGCCAGCAGATCCAGGTACTTCTGCGAGTACGTGAAGTCGTTCCCGCCGTCACCCGTGTAGGTCTGGGTGCCGAATTCCGTGACGAAGATCGGGAGCTTGTCGGCCGTCCGCGCCAGCGCGTCGTAGTGCTCGTCCTGATGCGACGCCGCGTAGAAGTGGAACGTGTACATGATGTTGGTCGCGTTCACCGGGTTGTCCAGGATGTCGTTCTCGTCGCGGCCGTCGGAGATGCCGAAGGTCGACCAACCGTGCGTACCGAGGAAGACGACGCTGTCCGGGTCCTGGGCGCGGATCACCGGGATGACCTCCTCGGCGTAACTCTTCACGTCCGCCCAGCTGACGCCGTTGGGCTCGTTCGCGACGTCGTAGATGATGTTGACTTTGTCCTTGTGCCGCTGGGCGATCTCGGCGAAGAACGTCTTGGCGAGCTCGGTGTTCTCGTTCGGGTCGCCCGGGTCGAGCTGGTGCCAGTCGACGAGGACGTACATCCCGCGTTTCGTCGCCTCTTCGATGTAGTTGTGCATCATGTCGGTGAACTTGCGTGGGTTGCTCTCGTAGCCGTCGTCCTGGATGTACATGGCGACACGCAGGATGTCGGCCTTCCAGTCGTTGGCGAGCGCGTCCAGCGAGGCGGTCTTCACGCACTGGCTGTACCACTGGATCCCGTGCGTGCTCATCCCCCGAAGCTGGATGGGCTTGCCGTACTGGTTGCACAGTTTGACGCCGCAGACGTGGAGCTTTCCGTTGATGGACACCGGTGTCCCGGTGTTCGAACCGCCGCCGCCTTCGACCGACAGCGAGTCCGCGTTGGGACCGCCGTTCGACGTGACGGCGGTGGTGCGGATCTTGTTGCTGCCCGCGGCGAGGTTCACCGTGGTGGTGACAGTCCGCCAGGTCGTCCACGCGCCGGTGCCGGCGAACCCGAGGTCGTCGACGGCGAGGGAACCGTTGACGGTGATGTCGAGCGGGCGGTTCGCGGTGGTGCCGTTGGCGTAGCGGAAGGTCAGCGTGTGCTGCCCCGCCTGCGCCGCGTTGACCGTGTACTCGACGTAGCCACCGGTGACGTTGTCGAAGTTGACGAAGCCGGATCCGGTGAAGCCGGTGTGATTGGCTTCGACCGCGCCGCGCGAGATCGTCGCGTCCTCGGACTCGTAGCGGACGGGAGCCGCGGAAGCGGCCTGGGCGGAGATCGGGACCGAGGCGGCCGCGAGCACCGTGACCAGCGCCGCCCGCCATCTTGGGCGTACCACTTTGTGCCTCCTTCAGAAGCATCGTTGCGTTCCGTGAAGCAGGGGCGCGGCGAGCCCTCGTTAAGAAACCTTCCTAACGCGGACCAGTCTCACCATTCGGGTGAAGCGCTGTCAACAGGGCAAACGGGGCGATCGCACCCCGCAGTTGGTCCTCTACTTGCGGTAGTTGCACGCGCAAGGACCGCACTCAGAGGACGGAATGCGGGTCGTGGCCCGCATCACCCGGACGGCGGGCCACACAAGTTCTCCACATTCGTCACGTACCGTGGAACCGGTGACCGCTTCGTCCCCTTCGACCCTGGACCTGATGGACCAGTGGCAGCAGCCGCCACCGAAACGTGGCCCCCGTGGCTGCGTGATGCTCGCGCTCCTGGTCGTTGGCGCCTTGGTCGCCGGTGCCGTCTGGGTCGTGATCAGCCTCAACGACCGTGAGCCGGTGCCGGTCAAGCCGGAGTTCGTGGTCCCCTCGCTCAAGCCCGCCCCGCGTTCGGCCATCCCCGGCGACGCCGGACCGCTGCCCGCGGAGCCCGCGAAGGACGCCTGGATCGCGAAGGTGTCGGAGAACACGGACATCCCCTCGCGCACGCTGCGGGCGTACGTGAACGCGGCCGAGAAGACCGCGAAGACCACTCCGCGTTGCGAGATCACCTGGGCGACCATCGCCGGGATCGGGCGCACCGAGTCCCAGCACGCCCGGCACGACGGTTCCCGCGCCGGTGAGGACGGCATCGTGACGCCGCCGATCATCGGCATCCCGCTCGACGGCTCCCCCGGTGTGCTGGCGGTCGTCGACACCGACAAGGGCGCGCTCGACGGCGACCCGAAATGGGACCGCGCGGTCGGGCCGATGCAGTTCCTGCCCGCCACCTGGAAGCGGTACGGCGTCCGCGCGAGCGGTGACGGCGCCGCGCCGAACCCGCAGAACATCGACGACGCGGCGCTGACGACCGCGCGGTACATGTGCGCGCGGGGTGGCGACCTCGGCGATCCCTCCGGCTGGTGGACCGCGGTGCTGACCTACAACAACTCCACCCAGTACGGGCAGGAAGTGTTCAGCAACGCCGACGCGTACGGGAAAGCCGCGCTGAAGCCTTAAGCGGGCAACAGCCGCGTGACCAGCCGGGTCAGCTGGTGCACGTTCCGGCATTCGTACATCTCGACGACCTCCGCGTACGCGTGCGCCTCGGAGTCTCCGGTGGACCACAGCGCGGTCCGCTCGGGGTTGAGCCAGTACGTATGCCTTGCCGCGGAAGCGATCCCGCGGACCGCGTCGAGGTTCGGGTCGCCGCCGTTGGTCCTCGCGTCACCGAGGATGAGCATGGACGTCCTGGGGCCCACCGCGTCGGAGTAGCGCTCGACGAACTCGCCGAGCGCGTGCCCGTAGTCGCTGTGCCCGTCCCAGCGGGTCAGTTCCGCGTCGGCGAGGATGCGCGCGCCGAGGTCTTCGGGATCGGCGGCGCCGGTGTCGACGAGGTGGGTGATCTCGTCGCAGGCGTCGATGAACGCGAACACCCGCACCTTGCTGAACTGATCACGCAGGGCCTGCACCAGCAGCATGGTGAAGTTCGCGAAGCCCGCCACCGAGCCCGACATGTCGCACAGCAGCACGATTTCGGGCCTTCCCGGCCGGTGCCGCCGGTACGACGGCCGCATCGGGACGCCGCCGGTGGACAGCGAACGCCGCAGTGTCCGCCGCAGGTCGATGTGCCCGCGCGCGTGCCGCCGTCGCCGCGCGGCCAGCCGGGTGGCGAGCTTGCGTGACAACGGCTGCACGACCCGGCGGAGTTCGGCGAGTTGCGCCCGGCTGGCGAGCAGGAAGTCGACGCGGTCGGCGGCGGGCGGCACCGCGTGCCGCGAAACCCGTTCCCTGCCACGGACTTCCGCTACGCGCCGTCGTGCCTCGGTCCGCACGAGACCGCGGAAACCCTCGACGCGGCGCCGGACGTCGTCGCGGTCCAGCCGGTCGGTGAAATCCTCCGACGGCGAACCGGCGCGGATCGCTTCGAGCACGCGGACCACGAGGGTCTGCGGCTGGAGCCGTTCCAACGTCTGGTGCGCCGACCAGCCGCCGCTGCCCGCCGTGCCGCCGTACTCCCCCAGCATGTCGACGGCGAGCCCGGCCAGCTGCGTCAGTTCCGGCTGGTCGTTCGCCGCGAGCGCCGTGGCGAGCCGGTCGCGCAGCGCGGCCAGGTCGTCGACGGGGTCCTGCGACGGCGCGCCGACGCCGAGCGGGAAGTAGATGTCGAAGGTCGCGTCGAACACCGCGCGCTGGCCGCCGCGCCGGACGAGCGCCGCCGCGAGCCCTTCCCGCATCTGCTCGCGGGAGTCGAGGCCCAGCACTTCCAGTGCCGCGGCGGCGTCGACCGTCTCGCTGGGCCCCGCCGGGATTCCGTGTTCCCGCAACGCTTCCACGAATTCGACGAGCCTGCCCGGCACGCCGCTCACGAGTCGAGGACCTTGCCGAGTTCCAGCCGCGCGTCCGCCTTCACGACGTCGTCCTGGTGTTTGAGGATGACGCCGAGGCTCGCGCGGACGACGTCCTCGCCGAGGCTGTCCGCGCCGAGCGCCAGCAGGGTCCGCGCCCAGTCGATGGTCTCGGCGACCGACGGCGCCTTCCTCAGCTCCATCGCCCGCAACGCGGTGATCACCTTGACCACGGACGCGGCGAGCGCGTCGTCGACGCCCGGCACCTTGAGCCGCACGATGCGCTGCTCCAGCGCCGCGTCGGGGAAGTCGATGTGCAGGAACAGGCACCGGCGCCGCAACGCCTCCGAAAGCTCCCGCGTCGCGTTGGAGGTCAGCACCACGAACGGTTTGCGCCCGGCGGTGATGGTGCCGAGTTCCGGGACGGTGATCTGGAAGTCGCCGAGCACCTCCAGCAGCAGTCCCTCGATCTCGACGTCGGCCTTGTCGGTCTCGTCGATGAGCAGGACGGTCGGCTCGTCGCCTTTGATCGCCGTCAGCAGCGGCCTGGCCAGCAGGAACTCTTCACCGAAGATGTCGTTGCGGGCTTCGTCCCACGTCTCGTCCTTGCCGGCGGTGATCCGGAGAAGCTGCTTCGCGTGGTTCCACTCGTACAGCGCGCGGGACTCGTCGACGCCTTCGTAGCACTGCAACCGCACGAGCCGGGAGCCGCTCGCCTGCGCGACCGCCTTCGCCAGCTCGGTCTTGCCGACCCCCGCGGGGCCCTCGATCAGCAACGGCTTGCCGAGGGCGTCCGCGAGGAACACCGTGGTGGCGACGGCCGCGGAGGCCAGGTAGCCGGTGTCGGCGAGCTTCGCCGTCACGTCTTCGACGGAAGTGAAGTACCCGGTCCCAGCCACGCGGCCTCCCAGCTCGATCGCCTACCCGGCCGACTCTACGTCGCGGATCCGCTTCGGCAGCAGGAACCCGACCGCGAAGGTGAGCATCACCATCACCGCGACCACCCAGAACGTCCGCTGGGCGGCGGCGGTCGGGTCGGCGGTCCCCGCGTCGAAGAACACCGTGCCCAGCAGCGCGAGCCCCAGCGCGCCGCCGACCTGCTGGAGCGACGTCAGCGCGCCCGACGCCGATCCGGCCTCGGCCGGCTCCACCCCGGACAGGGCGATCTCGAAGTACGGCCCCATGATCAGCCCGGAGCCGATCCCGACCACCAGCAACGCGGGCGCGATCTGCCACGGGCCGGTCTCCGGGCCGAGGAGCAGCAGCAACGCGACCACCCCGGCGGTCATGATCAGCGCGCCGGTGTGCAGCACCTTGCGCCCGTGCTTGCGCACCGCCTGCACCAGGCCCATCCCGACGATCATCCCCAGCGACATCGGCACCCCGGTCAGCCCGGCCTTGAGCGGCGAGAAACCGAGCCCGAGCTGCAGATACAGCGTGAACACCAGACCGAAGCCGGAGAACGCCGCGAAGTAGATCGTCCCGGTCGCCATCCCGGCGAGGAAGCTGCGCTTGCGGAACAGGCTCGGCTCGACCAGCGGGTCGCCGCCGCGGCGGCTCTTGCGCTTCTCGAACCACGCGAACACGCCGAACACCACGACCGCGGCGGCCATCATCGCGAACGTCCACAACGGCCAGCCGTACTCACGCCCCTGCACCAGCGGGAAGACGATCAGCAGCGCGCCGGTCGTCGCGAGCAGCGCACCGGGGATGTCGAGGGTGAGCGAACCGCCGGGACGGGACTCGGGAAGGAACTTGATCGCGGCGAGTACCGCCAGCGCGCCGATCGGCAGGTTGATCAGGAAGATCATCCGCCAGCCGGTGCCGAAGAGATCGGCGTCGACCAGCCAGCCCGCGAGGATCGGGCCGCCGACCGCGGCGAGCCCCATCACCGGGCCGAACATGCCGAACGCGGACTGGAGTTCCTTGCCCGCGAACATCTCCTTCATCATGCCGAGGCCCTGCGGCACCATCGCGGCACCGAAGAGGCCCTGCACCACCCGTGCGGTGATGATCATCTCGGGGTTCACCGCGACCGCGCAGAACAGCGAGCCGACGACGAAGCCGATCGCGCCGATCAGGAACATGCGCTTGCGGCCGAAGATGTCGCCGAGCCGTCCGCCGGTGAGCAGACCGGACACCATCGCGAGGGTGTAGGCCACGCCGAGCCACTGGATCATCGCCGTGCCGCCGCCGAGCGACGCCCGCATGACCGGTCCGGCGATGCTCGTGACCGTCATGTCGAGCAGTTCCATCACCGAGCCGGTCAGGATCACGAACAGTGCGGGCCAGCGCCAGCGGTAGGACTTCTCCACGTTTTCCGTGGTCACACCGCTCGGGGTGTCCAGTGTCATCGTCATGGGAACAACGCTAAAGTCAATTCCGGCCACTTTCTGACCGGAATGCGAGCGAACCTGGATTCATGGCGAACACGAGTGCGCGGATGCTGCGGTTGCTCTCCCTTCTGCAGACACACCGCTTCTGGTCGGGGATCGAGCTGAGCGACAGGCTCGAGGTGAGCGAACGGACGCTGCGGCGCGACGTCGAACGGCTCCGCGAGCTGGGCTATCCGGTCAACGCGAGCCGCGGCGTCGCGGGCGGCTACCAGCTGAGGTCGGGCACGGTCATGCCGCCGCTGCTGCTGGACGACGAGGAGGCCGTGGCGATCGCGGTCGGCCTCCGCACGGCGGCGAGCGGTTCGGTGGAGGGCATCGAGGAGACATCGGTCCGGGCGTTGACGAAGGTCGTCCAGGTGATGCCGCCCCGGCTGCGCAGACGGGTCGACGCGCTCCAGGCGTACACGACTCCGGCGGCCGTCACGGGCCCTCGCGTCAACGCCGCCAGCCTGACGGTGATCGCGCAGGCGTGCCGGGACGACGAACGGCTGAAGTTCGACTACGCGGCACGCGGCGGCGAGGAGTCCGCGCGGCTGGTCGAGCCGCACCGGCTCGTCTCACTCGGACGGCGCTGGTACCTGGTGGCGTGGGACCTCGATCGGGTGGACTGGCGCACCTTCCGCGTCGACAGGCTCAGCGAGCCGCGCACCACCGGCGCCCGTTACCGGCCGCGCGAGATCCCCGGCGGGGACGCGGTCAAATTCGTCGAGGCCCAGATCAAGGCCAGGCCGACCACCCACACGCTGGTCGTCCGGGTCGAAGCGCCGAAGGACCACGTCGAATCGGCGGTGCGGTACCTCGGCGGCGCGCTCGAAGCGATCGACGAGACGTCCTGCCGTCTGACGATGAACGTCGACACCTTCGACTGGCCCGTGCTGATCCTCGCCGCCATCGGCGCGCCTTTCGAGGTCGAGAGCCCCTCGGCGTTCAAAGACCACCTCGCGTCCGTCGCCGCCCTCTTCACGACGGCTAGCATCGGGCCGTGAGCACCTATGTCGCGGCCGAGGGCCGATACGAGAGCATCCCCTACCGCCGCACCGGGCGCAGCGGCCTGAAGCTGCCCGCGATCTCGCTGGGCCTGTGGCACAACTTCGGGAACGACAAACCGCTGGGCACACAGCGGGACATCGCGCGGCGCGCGTTCGACCTGGGCATCACCCATTTCGACCTCGCCAACAACTACGGCCCGCCCTACGGCTCGGCGGAGGAGAACTTCGGCAGGCTGCTGGCGTCGGACTTCAAGCCGTACCGGGACGAACTGGTCATCTCGACCAAGGCGGGCTACGACATGTGGCCCGGCCCGTACGGCGAATGGGGCTCGCGCAAATACCTGCTGTCCTCTTTGGACCAATCGCTCGGCCGGATGGGCCTGGACTACGTCGACATCTTCTATTCGCACCGCTTCGACCCCGAGACGCCGCTCGAAGAGACGGTCGGCGCGCTCGACACCGCCGTCCGGTCCGGACGCGCGCTGTACGTCGGCATCTCGTCGTACTCGTCGGAGAAGACCGCCGAGGCCGCCCGGCTCCTGCGCGAACTGGGCACCCCGCTGCTGATCCACCAGCCGTCGTATTCGATGTTCAACCGCTGGCTCGAAGGCGACAAGCTGCTCGACACGCTCGAAACCGAAGGCGCGGGCTGCATCGCGTTCTCGCCGCTGGCGCAAGGACTGCTGACCAGCCGCTACCTCGACGGCGTTCCCGAGAATTCCCGTGCGGCACAAGGGAAGTCGCTCAACCCGGACACGATCACCGAGAGCACCCTCGGCAAGATCCGGGCGCTGAACGAGATCGCTCAGCGGCGCGGTCAGACGCTGGCGCAGCTCGCGCTCGCGTGGGGTCTGCGCGACCCGCGGATGACGTCGGTGCTGATCGGCGCGAGCAGCGTCGCCCAGCTGGAGGACAACGTCGGCGCGCTGAAGAACCTGCACTTCACGAACGAGGAGCTGGCCGAGATCGACCGCTACGCCACCGAGGCCGACATCAACCTCTGGAAGCGCTCGACCGACGCGGGCTAGCTAATCGCGTTGCCCCACCGGGCCGGGGAGCCGAGACTGCGGGAATGACTTTCGAAGATCAGCTCGCCGAAGGAGAAGCCGTCCCGGTCGAAGGCTGGGATTTCTCGTGGTTCGAAGGCCGGGCCACCGAGGAACGGCCGCCGTGGGGCTACTCGCGGTTGCTCGGCGAGCGGATGGCGGCGGCCGCCGCCGGGCTGGACCTGCAGACCGGCGGCGGCGAGGTGCTCGCGGGCATCCCGAAGCCGCCGCCGGTCCTCGCCGCCACCGAAGGCTGGCCGCCGAACGTCGAGGTGGCGCGGAAGACTCTCGCGCCCCTCGGCGGACAGGTGGTCGAGGCCGAGTACGACGCGCCGCTGCCCTTCCCCGACGAGTCCTTCGATCTGGTGAGCAGCCGTCATCCGATCGCGAATCCGTGGCGGGAGATCGCCCGCGTACTGCGTCCGGGCGGCACGTTCCTGTCGCAGCAGATCGGCGCCGGCACCGTGCGGGAACTGAAGGAGTTCTTCCTCGGCCCGCAGGACTACGGCGACTGGACGCCCGACGTGCTGCGCGTCGAGGCCGAAGCCGTCGGGCTCCGGGTGGAGCGGCTCGAACCGGCGAAACTGCGGATGGAGTTCTTCGACCTCGCCGCGGTCGTCCACTTCCTCCGGAAGGTGATCTGGATCGTGCCGGGGTTCGAGGTCGGGAAGTACCGCGACGAACTCGCGGAACTCCACCGGCTGATCGAGACCGACGGGAAGTTCGTCGCGCACTCGCGGCGGGTGCTCGTGGAGGCCGTCAAGCCTTAGTCCGGTTGGTCCCAGGTCCGGTCCGTGAAGGACTCCTTGATCGCCACACGCGCCCACCTGGACCGGCAGTCACACCTCGCCAGGTACATGAAGGCCCCCTTCCTTGCGCCTGGCGCAAGGAAGGGGGCCTTCATGTACTTCAGGCACCGTGCCGGTCCAACCTCGTGGGCGGTTAAGCCGGTTCTCTTGCGGGGTAAGGCAAATCGGGCGTGTCGCGAAAGCCACTTTCGCGACGCTCAGTGTCCCGAAAGTGGCTTTCGCGACAGAGGCGGCCCACATCGGCTGGTAGTGAAGGGCCCCTTCCCCACCTTCAGGGTAGGTAAGGAGGCCTTCACGGACCGGTGAGCGCGGCGCCCCGAACGCCACGTTTGTCTCCCCCCCCCCCCAACCCCTCACGAGGACAAACGCTCCAGGTGCTCGTCGGTCAGCTTGACCTCCGCGGCGGCGAAGTTCTCTTCCAGGTGCGGGATCTTCGCCGTGCCGGGGATCGGCAGGATCACCGGCGACCGCGCGAGCAGCCACGCGAGCCCGACCTGCGCCGTGGTCACTCCGAGCTCCGAAGCGACGGCCGTGAGCGCGGCGCCGCCGGAAGACGCGGCGCCGAGCACCGGACGCCAAGGCAGGAAAGCGATCCCGGCCTCCTCGCACGCTTCCAGAACCGCTTCGTGGGAGCGGTCGAGCAGGCTGTAGCGGTTCTGCACGCTCGCGATGTCCACGATCTCCCGCGCCCGCGCGAGTTCGTCCACGGTGATCTCCGACAGCCCGATCCGGCCGATCTTGCCCGCGTCACGCAGCTCCCGCAGCGCGCCGAGCTGGTCGGCCAGCGGGGTCTCCGGGTCGATGCGGTGCAGTTGCAGCAGCTCGATCCGTTCGACGCGCAACCGCTTCAATCCCGCGTCCACCTGCGCGCGCAGGGATTCCGGCCGCCCGTCGTACTTCCAGTCGTCCCCGGTCCGCACGACGCCGACCTTCGTGGTGACCACCAGGTCGTCCGGATACGGGTGAAGCGCCTCGGCGAGCAGTTCCTCGTTCGCTCCGCCACCGTAGAGGTGCGCGGTGTCGATCAGCGTGATGCCGAGTTCGACCGCGCGCCGGGCGACGGCGATCGCGTTCTCGCGCGCGGGTCCGGCGTCGGCGGGCAGATGCATGGCGCCGAAGCCGAGGCGGCGTACGGGCAGGTCTCCGCCGATGGCGAACTCGTTCATGGAACGAACCTAGCGCAGCGGGTCCCGCGGCGAGGGCAGATGCGAAGTGTCCGGGAACATGTGGAGCGCGCGCAGGGCCGCGCCGAGTTCGGCGATATCGGCCGGGTCGGTCAGCGAACGGCCGAGCTCTTCGGAGATCCGCTTCAGCCGGTGCCGGATCGTGTTGGGGTGACAGAACATCCGCTCCGACGTCAGTTTCGTGGAGCCCTGGCATTCGAACCACGCCCGCAACGTCAGCAGCAGCACGTTCCGGTCGTCGCCGGGCAGGTCGAGGATCGGCCGGAGCACGTGGTGCGCGAGCTGGACCGACGCCTCCGGCGAGCTGGCGACGAGGCCGGCGAGCGGGGATTCGTTGAACTGCACCATTCCCGTCGTCCCCGGCAGCATGCTGGAGAGCGCGACCCGTGCGAGATGCAGGGCGCGGGAGGTGTTCCCGAGACCGGTGAACACCGGGCTGACACCGATCCGGCCGGTCTGGTTCTCCCGCAGCAGCCCGATGATCACCTGGGACGCCACCGGATCCCGCATCGAGACCACGCCGACCTGCAGGTCGGGAGTGAGCCGCCAGGCGGACGCGTGCTGCCGTTCGCGCAGCCGGTTTTCTATCTGTGGCAACGGTTCGTGCCCGACGCGCGGGGTCTCCGCCGCGACGACCACGTAGGTCCCGTCGAGCGAGAGTTCCAGCACGCGCGCGATGTCCCACAGCGTGCCTTCGGTGGCCGCGCCGCCGGCGAACAGCGCCTCGACCAACGCGGAGCGCCTGCTTTGGTGCGCCACCATGACTTCGGCGGTGGTGTCGCGGTAGGTCGTCGTCAGCGCCTCGGCGTAGTCGTCGATCAGCGCCCAGATCGCCGACGTCGCGGCGACGAGACCGCGGAGATCCTGATGCCCGCCCGAAGCGGTCAGTTCGACGAACCGGTTCCACACCTCGGTGAGCCCGATCCGGTAGGCCCGCAGGAGTTCCGGCAGCGGCGCGCCCTGCAGCGCCCGCGCGCGCCCGGTCGCCCGCGCCTGCGCGAGGTCGGGTTCCTCGGTACCGCGCAGGGTCCGCATGACGAACTCGAGGTTGTTCCGCACCGACGTCCGCAGTTCGGCGAGGGTGACGAACCGCGCGTCGCGGTACACCGGCATTTCGGCGCGGATCTGCTCGACGGTGGCGTCGATGAGTCCGGGCAGCTGCTTTTCGACTTCGACCGCCAGTTCGGCGACGATGACGGCCGAGCCTTCGCGGAGCACAGTTTCGTAGTGCATGGACGTCCTCCGGGGCAGGGACTCCTCGTCGAGTCCCTGGGGCCGTCATCTAACACGACTTGCCCGGCGGTGGCCTGTCGAAAGCACAGAGCCTCCGCCGGTGCGGCGGGAAATCGGGATTCCCGCCGCACCGGCGGGATTTCACATCTTCGCGGCCGCGCTCTTGATGGCTTCGCGGATCCGGAAGTAGGTGCCGCACCGGCAGACGTTCTGGATCGCGTCGATCTCGGCGTCCGTCGGGTTCTTCGTCTTCTTCAGCAGCGCCACCGCGGCCATGATCTGCCCCGGCTGGCAGTAGCCGCACTGCGCGACGTCCTGCTCCAGCCAGGCCTCCTGCACCGGGTGCAGGTCCTCACCGTCGGCGAGGCCTTCGATCGTGGTGACCTCCTTGCCCGAGCAGTCGGACACCGGCGTCACGCACGGGTTGAACGCCTCGCCGTCGAGGTGGCTGGTGCAGGCCTTGCAGACGTTGATCCCACAGCCGTACTTCGGGCCGCGGACGCCGAGCTTGTCGCGCAGCGCCCACAGCATGGGCAGATCCGCGGGCGCGTCGACGGTGACGGTCTTCCCGTTCACCGTGAAGGTGTAGTTGGGCATCGGAACTCCTTGGCGGGGAAGGAAAGTCAGCGGGGGAACGGGTCGAAGTCGATCGGGAAGTCGATCGGGAAGCTGCGCGGTTTGATCCCGGTCGCCCGCGCGTAGGCGTTCCCGATCGCGCCGACCGGCGCGGGCACGCCGAGCTCCCCGGCACCGCCGATCTCGCCCGTCTCCGGCATGACGAACACCTTGACGTCCATCGGCGAGTTCTTCTGCCGCGCGTAGTGGAACTGCGAGTAGCTGCCCTCCAGCGGCAGCCCCTTGTCGATGTGCAGGCCCGCGGTCAGCGTGGTGGAGATGCCGTCGGTCAGGCCGCCGAGCATCTGCGCCTCGATCCCGCGCGGGTTGATCGGCTTGCCGACGTCGACCGCGATGGTCGCCTTGGTGACACGCGGCTTCTTCGGGTCGCGGGCGTCCATTTCGACGAGGCACGCGGTGTACGACTTGTACTCGCCGTGCACGGCGACACCCTGCGCGAAACCCTTGGGCATCTTCTTGCCCCACTCGCCGAGTTCCGCGACCTTGTCCAGCACGGCGCGCTGCCGGTCGTTCTTGATGAACTCGCGCCGGAACTCCACCGGGTCCTTGCCGAGCTTCGCGGCGATCTCGTCGACCATGATCTCTTCGGCGCCGCGCGTGCTGGCCGAGTACACCGACCGCCAGGCACCGGTGTGGAAGTCCACGGGCACCTCGTTGAGCAGCTGCGTGGTGACGCCGAAGTTGTACGGCGACTTGACCGTCAGCAGGAACACCGTCTGCGCGAAGCTCAGGTTGCCGCCGACCGGGAGTTCGGCGGCGAAGGCGGTCAGGACCTCGCCGAGCCCGTGGCTCCAGTCGGTCTCCACGCTGGCGACGCGGTGTTCGAAGGTGAGCACCTGGCCGAGGGCGAAGGTCGCCCGGATCTTGTGGTGGCTCGCGGCGCGGGCTCGGCCGTGACGCATGTCGTCGATGCGGCTCCACATCAGCCGCACCGGCCGCTTGAACGCCTTGGAGGCACGCGCGGCCTCGATGGCGCCGTCGGAGAACAGCCGCCGTCCGAACGAGCCACCCGCCTGCTGGACGTGCACGACGACCTTGTTCTCGGGCAGCCCGAGTTCCTGCGCGATGTTCTGCTTCGCGAGGATCGGCACCTTCATCCCGGACCAGATGGTCGCGCCGTCTTCGCGGACGTCGGCGACCGCCGAGTTGGTCTCCAGCGGGGCGTGGCTGGCGAAGGCGAAGTCGAACTCGCCGTCGACGTACTGGGTCAGCAGCGGCGGCACGACGAACGGGAGCGCCGCGGCCTGCAGCTTCTTCTTGATCGTCGCGTTGTTCTCCCCGTCGACGGTGCCGCCGTTCCAGCTGACGTCGAGGGCGTTCTTGCCGTCCAGCGCCTGGCCGAAGGTCTCGGCCATCACCGCGACACCGGTTTTGATGACCGCGATGTCGATGATGCCCGGCATCGCGCGGACGGCGGCCTCGTTGTTGACCTTCGCGACCGTGCCGTTGATCGTCGGCGGGCGGCGGACCATCACCGGCTTCGCGCCGGGGATGTCCAGGTCGAGGGTGTACTTCAGCTGCCCGGTGACCATCGCGCGGGCGTCCTTGCGCGATTGCGGCGTGCCGATCAGCTTGTGCGCGGACTCCGCCTTCGGGGTCGCGGTGAGCTTGCCGAGGTCGGCGCGGGCGGCGGGCTTGGCCAGTGCGCCGTAGTCCGCGCGGCGGCCGTCGGGGGCGATCACCGCACCGTCCCTTGTGGACAGCCGGTCCGCCTTGGCGCCCCACTGCCGAGCGGCGGTCGCGACCAGGCGGGCGCGGGCGGCGGCCGCCGCGGTGCGCACCGGTGTGTAGAGCGAGCGCATCGTGTTGGAGCCGCCGGTCAGCTGGTTGAACAGCAGTTCCGAGCGGGCGTCGGAGAGCACGACGTCGACCTGGTCGAGCGGGAGGTCCATTTCTTCGGCGACCAGCATCGCGTTCGCCGTGGTGATGCCCTGGCCGACTTCGGTCCGCGGCAGTTCGAGCCGGACCCGGCCGTCTTCGCGGACTTCGAGGACCAGCAGGTTCGCGGTCGGGGCGTTCGACAGGATCAGCACGTCGCCGAGGTCGAGGATCTCGGCCGGACCCGGCGGGGTGGGGATGACGGCTTCGGCCTCTTCGGGCGCGACGGTGTCGATGCCGATCTTCGTGGCGATCGTGAGGGTGGGCGCGGCGACGAGGAAGGTCAGGAACCTGCGGCGGCCGAGGCCTCCGGGGTCCGGAGCCTCGCTGCCGTGGCCCTCAGCGGTGGTGGGACTGGCCATCGGGAAGATCCCTTCGAGAGCGCGCGGAGCAGGCGGGGACCCTCGCGCGGCCTGGGGTTGGATGGCGACACGCTAGGCATCGGCATTCGGCCTAGTCAACGCGGAGTAGTCACCTCGCCCCATCTGTGTGACGAGGTGACAGCGGAAGGGCTCAAATGTGTGACGCGCCACAGGCGGGCGTCAGATGGAGTCGCGCTCCCGGCCCGCTTCGAGCAGGTCTTCGCGGGCGCGCGCGACGCGCGAACGCACGGTGCCGACCGGGCAGCCGCAGATCTCGGCGGCCTCGGCGTAGGAGAGGCCCAGCACCTGGGTGAGGACGAGGACCTCGCGCCGCTCCGGGTCGAGCCCGTCGAGCAGCATCCGCAGTTCCACCAGGTCTTCGAACCCGGCGACCCCCTCGGCCTGGCGGGCGCCGCGACGTTCGGCGGTGGCCTCCCAGTCGACGTCGGCGAGCTTCGGGCGCGCCGAAGCCGCCCGGATACGGTCGACGACCACCCGGCGCGCGATCGACAGGAGCCAGGTCCGCGAGGACGACCGGCCGGCGAACCGGCGCAGGCTGCCGAACGCGCGGAGGTACGTCTCCTGGGTGAGATCGTCGGCGGCGGCGACGTCGGCGAGATGCGCGACGAAACGCCAGACGTCCGCCTGGGTGGCACGCACCCAGTCTTCGAGCGCCCGCCGGTCGCCGCGGGCGGCGGCGAGAGCGAGCTCGGTCACCCGCTCGTCGTCGTGGTTGCGCGCCCCGGCCATACGAGAAACGTAGCAGCGTCCCGGGAACCGGGGCAGGCCCGCGCCCGACAAGTGAGACGTGAAGTGCGAGACCTGCCGCGAGGCCCTGTCGGCCCGGCTCGACGGCGAAACCGAACCCGCCCCGCCCGAGGTGGTCGACCGGCATGTGGCCGGCTGCGCCGCCTGCCGGTCGTGGCTCTCGCGCGCCGAACGGCTGCACCGGACACTGCTGCTGCGGCCGGCGCCCCCGGTCCCGGACCTCACCGCCGTCATCCTCGAACGCACCCCCGCCCCGCCGAGCGAGGGCTGGCCGGCCAGGATCGCGCTCGCCTTGGTCGCGATCGCGCAGCTCGGCCTCGCCTTCGCCCAGTTGCTGGGCGTCGAAGACCACACCGCGGGACACGGCACGGAATCCCTGATCGGGCACCTTTCCCACGAAAGCAGCGCGTGGAACCTCGCCGTCGGCGTCGGGCTCGGCTGGGCGGCCTTCCGCACGAAGGCGGCGTCCGGGCAGCTGCCCGCGCTGACCGGTTTCGTCGCGCTCCTGCTGGCGTTGTCGGCGGGCGACCTCGTCACCGGTCAGGTGACCGCCGGACGCGTGCTCACGCACGGGTTGGTCGTCGCCGGACTGCTGTTGCTGTACGTGGTGAACCGGCAGCACCGGCTCCGCAACCGCCCCAGCCCGGCGACGACGGCCGACCATCCGGGTTCCCACAGCGCGGAAACCGGCCACGAGACCGGTGAAGCCCCCGAACGACCCCGGCAGCACAGGGGATTCCGGCGGCCGGCGAGCCGTCACGTCGCCTGACGCCATCTGGTCTAGACCATTACCGGTCACTGGGAGCACGCGCCCGGATACCGGGTGAATCGCGGTTTTTCGCGCGCGGCGTGCGCGATTCGCGGCGCGGGCACGTTTATCGTCGCCTGGGACCACCGAATGTAAACCTTCTTGCCCATTTCGGGCCGGAGGCGGATAACTTTGGTGGAACACCTTGGTTCGACAGGAGGCGAAGCTCGTGGTTGGCGCAGAAAACCCACCCGTCGGCACCCCCGCCGGGATGCGGAAGATCAATCAGCGCGCCGTGCTGGACCTCCTGCGCCGCAGCGGCCCGGCGACGCGGCCCCAAGTCGCCAAGGACACCGGACTCTCGAAACCCACGGTGAGCCAAGCGTTACTGGCCCTCGAAGCGGCCGGTCTCGCCAGGGCGACCGGGCACACCTCGACCGGCACCGGCCGGTCCGCCGTCCTCTACGAAGCGGATCCCACGGCGGGTTACGTCCTCGGTGTCGACATCGGACGCGAGCATCTCCGCGTCGCCGTCTCGGATCTCGGCCACACCGTGGTCGCCCGCCGTGACGAGCGGAACACTTCGCGTTCGGGCACCGCGCTCGTCAGCGCGGTCGGCGCCCTCGCGGCGGCGACGGTGCGCGAAGCGGGACTGTCGCAGGCGGACATCGTCGTGCGGGTCCTCGGCTCCCCCGGCGTCGCCGACCCGGACAAACGCTGCTTCCGGCACGCGCCGAACCTGCCCGGCTGGGGCAAGGCGGGCCTGCTCGACGAACTCGAAGGCGTCCTCGGCCCGGACCTCATGGTCGAGAACGACGCGAACCTCACCGCCGTCGGCGAATGGGAACGCGGTGCCGCGCGCGGCGCGTCCGTGTTCGGCTGCATCACCATCGGCACCGGCGTCGGGATGGGCGTGATGGTGAACGGTCAGGTCTTCCGGGGCGCGACGGGCGCGGCGGGCGAGATCGGTTACCTGCCCTACGGCCAGTCGCACGCGGCGAGTGAGGGCGAGGACGCCCCGCCGGTCCGCGGCCACCTCGAAGAGGCGACGGCGGCGCAGTCCGTCGTCCGCGGCGCGCGGGAACTCGGCCTCGGCACGGCGAAATCGGCCCGCGAGGTCTTCCGGCTGGCCCGCGACGGCGACGAACTCGCCCTGCGTGCCGTCGAGGCGGAGGCCGACAGGCTCGCGTACACCGTGGCGTCGGTGGCGGCGGTGATCGACCCCGAACTGATCGTGCTCGGCGGCGGCATCGGCACCGCGGCCGATCTGCTGCTCGACCCGATCGACCGCGCCCTGCGCTCGTTCACTCCCCTGGTCCCCTCGGTCGTCCAGGGCGAACTGGGCGACGACGGCGTGCTGACCGGTGCGATCAGCGTCGGGTTGCGCGCCGCCGAGGGCCTGGTCTTCGAACGCAAAGTGGGCGCGGCCTGAGGCATTACCTCCGCGGTAATCGACAGCGGGTGCACGCTGTTCCTATGACCACAGCCAAGAAGATCGTCCTCGACTGCTTCGAGAACATGTTCGTGCACAAGGACTTCGTCGCCGCGGGCGCGAACGTGCACCCGGATTTCGTCACCCACAGCCCGGGTTTTCCCTCCGGCCGTGACGCTTTCGTCGAAGCCATGCGGAATTCACCGATGGCGGACGCGGACGTCGCGGTGAAACGCGTGATCGCCGACGACGAGCACGTCGTCGTCCACCTGCACGTCGTCCGGCCGGGTGAGGAACCCGGGGCCGCCGTCGTCGACATCGTCCGCGTGGCGGACGGGCTCATCGTGGAACACTGGGACGTCAAGCAGCCGGTACCGCCCGGCGCCGAAATGTTCTAGGGCTTGATGATCAGACAGGTGCTCGACGCCGTCGCGAGCACCTTGCCCTGACCGTCGCGGATGTCGCCCTCGGCGAACGCGACGCGTGAACCGGCCTTCACGATCCAGCCGTGCGCGCGGATCTCGCCCACCGAACCGGAAATCGCGCGCAGGTAGTTCACCTTCAGCTCCACCGAGGTGTAGCCGACGCCGGCGGGCAGGGTCGAGTGCACCGCGCACGCCACCGCCGAATCCAGCAGGGTCGCCGCGACGCCGCCGTGCACGGTGCCGATCGGGTTGTAGAGCGACTCGTCCGGCGTCGCGGCGATCACGACGTCACCCTCGGCCACACTCACCCAGCGCATGCCGAAATGCGCCGAGATCGGCGCGGGCGGGATCCGGCCCTCGGCGATGCCGGTCAGGTATTCGAGCCCGGACAGTTCCCGGCCGAGCCGGGCGGTGGGCAGCGGATCCTGCCAGGTCACGGTCTTCTGCCTGGTCTGTCCGGTGACGTCGATGGTCATGGCTGCCTCCTAAGACGATCGTCCTAGACTTTCCTAAGACGGTCGTCCTAGTCAAGGACTATGCTGGGCCACGTGTCCGACACCACCACCCGCGAGCGGATGATCTCGACCGCGATGACGCTCTTCCGCCGTGAGGGCTACCAGGCGACTTCATGGCGGCGGCTGGTCGAGCAGGCGGGCACGCCCTGGGGGTCGGCGTACCACCACTTCCCCGGCGGCAAGGAGCAACTCGCGGTCGCCGCGATCGAACTCGGCACCGCCGTCGTGGCGAAGACGGTCCGCCGCGCTTTCGAGCGCAACGAGACGGTCGAAGACGCCGTGGCCTGGTGGTATCGCAAGGCGGGTGAAGCACTGGCCGCCGACGGCTACCGCGGTGGCTGCCCGCTCGCCACGATCACGCTGGAGATGGCGCACGCCTCCCCCGCGATCACCAAGGCGTGCCAGGACGCGTTCGCCGCCTGGCACAAGCTGCTCGTCGAACTGCTCGGCGACGTCGAGGATCCCGAAGACGTCGCGACGGCCATCATGAACAACCTCGAAGGCGCCCTGCTGGTCAGCCGGGTCCATCGGTCGCCGGAACCGCTGGAGCGGGCCGCGCGGCACGTCGCGCTCGTGGTCCGCGCGGCCTGACGAAGCCGAGCGCCCACCGGCGAGCGCGGGTAGCGTTGCCAGGCATGATCGGTCTGCCCGACACCATCACGGCCTGTCTCTTCGACCTCGACGGCGTGCTGACCGGAACCGCGGCCCAGCATCGCGCGGCGTGGAAGCGCACGTTCGACGAGTTCCTGCGCGCCCGCGACGGTGACGCGTTCTCGCCGTTCACCGACACCGACTACGCGGCCTACGTCGACGGAAGGCCCAGGGCCGACGGCGTCCGCACCTTCCTCACCTCACGCGGGATCGAACTGCCCGAAGGCAACCCCGACGACGACATCGACGCCGCCACCGTCAACGGGGTCGGGAACCGGAAGAACCAGCTGGTGCTGAAGATCATCGACGAGGAGGGCGTGACGCCGTACCCCGGTTCCGTCCGGTATCTGGAAGCGGCGAAGGCGGCGGGACTGCGTATCGGCGTCGTCACTTCGTCGGCCAACGGCGCCAAGGTGCTCGACGCCGCCGACCTGACCAAGTTCGTCGAAACGCGGATCGACGGGATCGTGATCGCCGAGAAGAACCTGCGCGGCAAACCCGCGCCCGATTCCTTCCTCGCCGGCGCCGAGGCGTTCGAGGTCGCACCGGCGAACGCAGCCGTCTTCGAGGACGCGCTCGCGGGTGTGCAGGCGGGCAAGGACGGCGGTTTCGGTTACGTGGTCGGGGTGAACCGCGCGCACCAGGCGGGCGAACTGCTCGCGCACGGTGCCGACGTCGTGGTGGACGACCTCGCCGAACTCCTGGAGGACCGCAAGTGAGCGAAGCGCTTTTCCGCGGCTACGAGGTCGCGCCCTGGGAGCTGCGCTGGCACGGGATGGACGTCGGCGCGTTGCAGCGCACCGAATCGGCGTTCGCGGTGTCCAACGGGCACATCGGCCTGCGCGGCACACTGGAGGAGGCGGAGCCGCGCGGCCTGCCGGGCACCTATCTCAACGGTTTCTACGAGCAGCACGACCTTCCGTACGCGGAAACCGGATACGGCTACCCCGAAGAAGGCCAGACCGTCGTCAACGTGACCGACGGCAAGATCCTCCGGCTGCTGGTCGAGGACGAACCGCTCGACATGCGCTACGGCCAGGCCACCGAACACGACCGCGTGCTCGACTTCCGGAAGGGCACCCTCGCGCGCGACACCGTCTGGTCCTCGCCGACCGGTCGCCGCGTCCGGGTGAAGACCGAACGCCTGGTCTCGTTCACCCAGCGCGCCGTCGCCGCGATCCGGTACGAGGTCGAACCGCTCGACGACGATCTCCAGCTGGTGGTGCAGTCGGATCTGCTGGCGAACGAGCCCATCGAGTCCGACACGCGCGATCCGCGGGTCGCGGCGGCGCTGGAATCGCCGCTGGTCGGCGAATATCACCACGCGGAGGCGTATCACGCGGTGCTGGTGCACCAGACCCGGCGATCCGGGTTGCGGATGGCCGCCGCGATGGACCACAAGATCGACGTCTCCGACGGCGTGCGCACGCATATCGAGGCCGAGGACGACCTCGCGCGGCTCACCATCGCCGTCGACGTGCCCAAGGGCGGCCGCCTGCGGATCACCAAGTTCCTCGCCTACGGCTGGTCCGCGCAGCGTTCGGTGCCCGCGGTGCGCGCGCAGGTCGAGGCCGCGCTGGCCGGGGCCCGGCAGACCGGCTGGAAGGGACTGCTCGCCGAACAGAAGGAGTTCCTCGACGATTTCTGGGAGACCTCGGACATCGAGATCGACGGCGACCCGGAACTGCAGCAGGCCGTGCGGTTCGCGCTCTTCCATCTCCTGCAGGCCGGGGCCCGCGGTGAGACGAGGGCGTTGGCGGGCAAGGGTTTGACCGGCCCCGGCTACGACGGCCACGCGTTCTGGGACACCGAGACCTTCGTCCTGCCCGTGCTCACCTACAGCATGCCGGACGCCGCCCGCGACGCCCTGCGCTGGCGCCACTCCACTTTGGACAAAGCGCGGGAAAGGGCGACACAGCTGGGTTTACGCGGAGCCGCGTTCCCCTGGCGGTCCATCAACGGCGCGGAATGTTCGGCGTACTGGCCGGCGGGCACGGCGGCGTTCCACGTCAGCGCGGACATCTCCGACGCCGTCGTGCGGTATCTCAACGCCACCGGCGACGACGAGTTCATGCGGACCTGCGGCGCGGAGCTGCTCCTCGAGACCGCGCGGATGTGGTTGTCACTGGGGCATTTCGACCGGCGGGGCCGGTTCCGGATCGACGGGGTCACCGGGCCGGACGAGTACTCCGCGGTGGCGGACAACAACGTCTACACGAATCTGATGGCCCGCCGGAATCTGTTCTACGCCGCGGAAATCGTCGGCCAGCACGACGACATCGCCCGGCGGTTCGAGGTCGGCGAAGACGAGGTCGCGTTGTGGCGCAAGGCGGCCGACGCGATGCTGGTGCCCTACGACGAGGACCTCGGCGTCCATCCGCAGTCCGAAGGGTTCCTGGAGCACGACGAGTGGGATTTCGCGGCGACGGACCTGGATTTCTACCCGCTGCTGCTGAACTTCCCGTACTTCGACCTGTACCGCAAGCAGGTCGTCAAGCAGGCCGATCTCGTGCTCGCGCTGCACCTGTGCGGGGATTCCTTCACCCCCGAGGAGAAGGCTCGCGACTTCGCCTACTACGAGGCGCGGACAGTGCGGGATTCCTCGCTGTCCGCGGGAACACAGGCCGTGATCGCGGCCGAGGTCGGGCATCTCGAACTGGCCTACGACTACCTCGCCGAGGCGGCGCTCACCGACCTGCACGACGTGCACAACAACGTCCGCAACGGACTGCACCTGGCCTCGCTGGCGGGTGCGTGGCAAGGCACCGTCGCCGGATTCGGCGGGCTGCGCGACCACGGCGGGCGGCTGACCTTCGCGCCGCGGCTGCCGCCACAACTGCGGCGGATCGCGTTCCGGCTGACCTTCCGCGGCACCCGGTTCCAGGTCGAGATCGACGGCGAGAGCGCGACCTACCACGTGATCACCGGGGAACCGCTGGAACTGGCGCACCACGGCGAGACGTTCACGGTGACCGCCGAACCGGTGCGGCTGCCGATCCCGGCGATCGACCCGGGCCCGGCGCCGACACAGCCAGCGGGCCGCGCTCCGGCGAGGAGGCAGCCGAAGGACGCGTGATACCGGTCAGTCCGGAGGTTCGATCGGCGCCTCGCCGCCACCCGGCACGTCGTCGACCTCCTTGGTGCCGTGCGGCCCGACGTCACGGTTCGGCGCGCTCGGCACGTCGGTCTTCGGCTGGATCCCGCGGAGGTCGTCGAGGTCTTCTTCGTCGTCGTGCCCGAAGCTCTTCTTGCTTTCCCTCATGTGTCCGGGGTACCCGTTCACGGCCGGATGCGCCAGTCCTCAGGCGGCTTTCGCCGGTTTGCCGTCCAGCGTGACCAGCCCGTCGAGCATGCCGAGCAGCAGTCCGTCCCTGGTGGACCACGGGCAGATGGCGACCTGACCACCCGAAAGCGTCAGCAACGCCTCGGCGACGATCGCGCCCGCGAGCGCCTGATGCGAACGCTGGCGCGAAATGCCCGGCAGTTCGGCGCGGCGTTTCGCGGGCAGTTTCGCCAGCCGCGGGATCCACGCGCGGAGGTCGTCGAGGTGCAGTTCCCTGGAACGGGACGGCCGGTCCCCGGCGAGCCGGGCGAGTTGCCGCAGCACCTTGGAGCAGCCGACGGCGTGATGGTCGCGGATCTGCGGCAGGACGTCCCGCATCGCGTCGCCGACCTCGTCGAGCACGTGTTCCCGCATCGCCCGCACGACCTTGGGTGACGGGCACTCGGTGCTGAACCAGTCCCGGGTCAGCGAGCGCGCGCCGAGCGGCAGCGAATGCGCGAACCCGGCCTCCTCGGCGTCCCCCGCGGCGAGTTCGACGGTCCCGCCGCCGATGTCGAGCACGAGCAGCCGTCCGGCGGATGCCCCGTACCAGCGGCGCGCGCCGACGTAAGCCAACTCCGCCTCGCGGCGGCCGGTGAGGAAGCGCAGTTTGACCCCCGTCGCCTTCGCGACGTCGCAGACGACCTGCTTCACGTTGGCCGCGTCGCGGATCGACGACGTGGCGAGCGGGTACACGTCCTCGACGCCGTGCTTGGCGGCCATGGTCATCCCGGCCTCGACCGCGGAGGAGACCGCGTCGATGCCGCGCCGGGTCAGGTTCCCGTCATCGTCGAGTTCCCGGTCCAGCCGCAGCCGCGTCTGGTGGCTCAGCACGGGGTCGAGTGGCGAACCACCCTTGGCCAGGACGACCAACCGTGCACTGAACGACCCGACGTCCAGGACCGCGGCGGACGGCTCGCCGATCTGCTTGCGCACGCGAGGCACCTCACCTTCGTCGCGAACGGATTTCCCCCGAGGTCTCGCTTTCACTCCTGATAATGGCGGATTTCCCCGCCGTTCAGGCGTAATTCACGTTCTCTTTCCACCGGGAGGCCGTTTTTTGACCACGAAGGGGGTACACCGGCGCAGGTCAAGTATACCGTATCGATACAGGTGAGAGGTTCGCCTCCCCTGCGCGCCTAGTCGACGAGTTCGCGCAGCTTCGAAACCTGTGCCACGCGGGCCTCCCGGCCGGGCAGCAGCGGGTTGACCACCAGCGTGGTCGCACCGGCCTCGCGGAAGGCCGCCAGCCGCTCCTTGACGTAACCCTCGGGACCGATCAGCGAGATCGCCCTGATCAGTTCCTTCGGCACCGCCGCGGCGGCTTCTTCCTTCTTGCCGTCCAGGTAAAGGTCCTGGATGAGCTTCGCTTCGGCCTCGTAGCCGTACCGCTGAGCGAGACTGTTGTAGAAGTTCTTGCCGCGCGCGCCCATACCGCCGATGTAGAGCGCCAGCATGCCGCGAAGGTGGTCCAGCATCCCCTCGACGTCGTCACCGATCGCCAGCGCTGTGCCGACGAAGGTGTCCAGCTCGCCCAGCGACGGGTCGCGTTTCGCCTTGCCCTCGGCCAGTGACGCGCCCCAGACGTCGGCGGCCTTCTCGGGATGGAAGAAGATCGGCTCCCAGCCCTCGGCGAGCTCGGCGGTGAGCGCGACGTTCTTCGGGCCGATGGACGCCAGCAGGATCGGGATCCGCTCGCGCACCGGGTGGTTGATCAGCTTCAGCGGTTTGCCGAGCCCCGTGCCCTGCTCGGGTGGCAGCGGGATCGAGTAGTGCGTACCGGAGTGCACCACCTTCTCCCGCCGCCACACCTGACGGCAGATGTCGATGATCTCGCGCGTGCGCCCGAGCGGCGCGTCGTACTTCACGCCGTGGAAACCCTCGATGACCTGCGGACCCGAGGCGCCGATGCCGAGCGTGAACCGGCCGTCGGACACGAAGTCGAGCCCGGCGGCGGTCATCGCGGTCAGCGTCGGCGTCCGCGTGTAGATCTGGAAGATGCCCGACGCGATCTGGACGCGATCGGTCTTCGCCGCGACGTAGCCGAGCTGGCTGACCGCGTCGAACGAATAGGCCTCGGGGACGAAGACGATGTCCAGCCCGGCCTTCTCCAATTCGACGATGTCGGCCACGCTCTCGGCGAACCCGCCGGCGTAGCTGATCGCGGTCCCGATCCTCATCCGCATCTCCTCGTGAAGTTACTGAGCGCTCGCTTAGCGACAGTATGCGCCGGGACCACGCACTTCGCCTGTGTTCCGGCTCACTGCGCGGCCACCCACTCCTTCACCACGTCGTCCAGGACCCGCAGCGGCAGGATGCCGTTGCTCAGCACGACCTCGTGGAAGCCCTTGATGTCGAACCGGTCCCCGAGGGCGGCCTCGGCCTCGGCGCGGATCCGCTCGATCTCCAGCCGTCCCACCATGTACGACAGCGCCTGCCCCGGAACGGCGGCGTAGCGGTCGATCTCGGCCTCGATCTCCACCCTGGCCATCGGCGTGTTCTCGGCCAGGTAGTCGACGGCCTGCTGACGGCTCCAGCCGAGCGCGTGCATCCCGGTGTCGACGACCAGCCGCCCGGCGCGCATCGAATCCTGGGTGAGCATGCCGAACCTGGTCAGGTCGCTCGAGTACAGGCCCATCTCGTCGGCGAGGCGCTCGGAGTAGAGACCCCAGCCTTCGACGTAGGCGTTGACGTCGGCGTGCCCGCGCAACATCGGCAGGCCCTTGAGCTTGTGCGCGATGCAGATCTGGAAGTGGTGCCCCGGAACGGCTTCGTGGAAGGCGATCGCCTCGCTCGTGTGCTTCGGGCGCTGCTCGGCCTCGTAGGTGTTCGCGTAGTAGGTACCCGGCCGCGAACCGTCGAGCGACGCCTCGATGTAGTACGCCAGCGTGCCGCCGGGTGCCTCCGCGGGCGGGACCGGCTCGACCTCGCACCGTTCCTCGGGAACGGTCGAGAACCACTCCGGCGCGACGGCTTCGGCACGCAGGATGGCGTCACGCGCGGCGGTGAGCAGCTCGTCGCCGTCTCGCCAGCGCAGCGCCGGGTCGGTACGCAGCCGTTCGAAGATCTCGTCGAGATCCTTGGTACCGAAGATCTTCTCGCCCAGCTCGCGATACTGGTCGGCCAGTTTCGCGATCATGCCGAGGCCGGTGTCGTGCAGATCCTGCGCCGTGCGCTCGGTGGACGTGTGCGCCCGGATCAGCGCGGCGTACTTCTCCTGCCCACCGGGAAGCGCGCAGAGACCCGGCTCCTTTTCGGACTTCGCCACGGGACGCAGTTCGGTGGCGAGGAAGTCGCGATACCGGGTGTAGGCGGGCCGGACGACCTCGGCCAGCAACCGGTCCCGTTCGGTCTCGTAGCCCTCCACGGAAACGGACGCGGTGAGCGCCAGCGGATCGCCCGCCTCGTCGCCGAGATAGCGCTCCACGTAAGCGATCCCGCCTTCGACGAGGAAGCCGGGCGGGACCAGCCCGTCG
Source organism: Amycolatopsis sp. w19 (assembly GCF_051373225.1). Classification (NCBI taxonomy): domain Bacteria; kingdom Bacillati; phylum Actinomycetota; class Actinomycetes; order Pseudonocardiales; family Pseudonocardiaceae; genus Amycolatopsis; species Amycolatopsis sp. w19. Next base: position 105,393 of record NZ_JBPQFM010000015.1, read on the forward strand.
GCCGCGGCCGCGCGCTGACGCACGATCAGGGCGTCCAGGTAAGCGCCGAGGCCCTCCAGCCGCTTCAGATAACCGCGGACCTTCTCCTCGTCGTTCAGCGACAGCACCGCGAGTTCGTTGAGCAGGAACAGCGCGGGCGAGGCCAGCCCGTCGCTGACCGAGAACTCCGCGGCGCGCGAATCGATGACGTCGACCATCGCCTTCGCCTGCTGGATCACGACCTCCCGGGTGACCGCCTCGGCCGGGGAAAGTCCTGCGGTGGCAAGGGCTTCGGCCCGCTCGGCGATGGCGACCGCCGACGCGCGCTGAGCGGCAGCGGCCTCCGCGCTCGGGTCCGGCAGGGAGCCTTCGTCGCCGGGGAGACCGAGCAGGGAGCGCCACAGCGGCAGCTCCTCGAACTTGAGCTCCATCAGCTCCTCGGCGAGGCCGTTCGGGGTGTCGCCGTGGCCCTTCACCCAGTCGCGGACCACACCGTCCAGCACCGAAAGCGGCAGCGAACCGCCGCCGAGCACGACGTCGTGGAACGCCTTGATGTCGAAGCGGCTGCCCAGCGTCAGCTCGGCCGCGGCGCGGATGCGCTGGATCTCCAGCCGTCCCACCATGTACGACAGTGCCTGGCCGGGGAAGGCGATGTACCGGTCCACTTCGGACTCGATCTCCACGAGCGCCATCGGCGTGTTCTCGGTGAGGAAGTCGATGGCCTGGCGGCGGCTCCAGCCCAGCGCGTGCAACCCGGTGTCGACGACCAGCCGTCCGGCGCGCATCGAGTCCATGGTCAGCATGCCGAGCTTCGCGATGTCGTCGGAGTACAGGCCCATCTCGTCGGCGAGGCGCTCGGTGTACAGGCCCCAGCCCTCGGCGTACGCGGTGAAGTCGCCGATGCGGCGCAGCAACGGGAGCTCGGTGAGCCCCTGCGCGAGGCTCAGCTGGAAGTGGTGGCCGGGGATGGCCTCGTGGAAGGCCGTCGCCTCGGCCGCGTGCCGGAACCGCTCCTCCGCCTTGTGGGTGTTGGCGAAGTAGATGCCGGGGCGGGAGCCGTCGACCGCGGGCCACATGTAGTACGCGGCGGGCGCGCCGGGCGCGGATTCGGCGGGGACCGCCTCGACCGTCCACGGCTGCGGCGGGATCCGGCCGAACCAGTTCGGCGCCTCGGCCTCGGCCCTGGTGATGGCCGCGCGGGCCGAGTCGAGCATCTCGTCTGCGCTGGACCAGCGCAGGTCCGGGTCGGTGCGGAGCTTGGTGAAGATCTCCTGGAGGTCGCTGGTGCCGAACACCCGGGAGCCGTGCTCGCGGTACTCGCCGGCGAGGCCCGCGATCACGTCGAGACCGGTCTGGTGCAGCTCACGCGGGGTGCGGACGGTCGTGGTGTGCATCTCGGCGAGCAGGGCGTAGAGGCGCTCGCCGTCGGGCAGCCAGCAGACGCCGGGCTTGTCCTCGGGACGGCCGTGCGGCGCGATCTCCTTCGCCAGCACCTCCCGGTACTCGGCGATCGCGGGACGGACGGTGTCGCGCAGCAGGTCGGCGCGGCGGGTCTCGAAGTCCTCGTTCGGCGCGGGCTGGCGCAGCAGCGGATCGGCCGAGGGCTCGGCGAGGTGGCGGTCGAGGTACGCGACGGCGGCGTCGACCAGGTACGCGACCGGGACCAGGCCGCGGGCGACGCCGTCCCGGTGCCGCTGCGCGGCCTGCCGCAGGTACTCCGGGATCGCGGCGATCCGCCCGAGATGGGCCTCCGCCTGCGCGTCCGTGCCGACCGACATCATCGGCAGCACGGTGAGGACCTCGGCGGCGGGCGAGATGAACAGGTCGCTGATGGTGAACTCGACGAACCGCGAGTCCAGCAGGGCGATCCTCGCCCGCGCCATCGCGATCAGGACGTCACGGGTGGTCTTCTCCTCCGCGCTCAAACCGTCGGTGGCGAGTGCCTCGGCCCGCTCGGCGAGCCCGGCCAGCCGCGCGCGGAAAGCGTCCCCCGCGGCCTCGCTGAGATCGGTGAGCCCGGTCGATTCCGGACGGAAGCCCTGCAAAGCGGGCATGACCGGCTCGGCGTCGAAGAGGGCTTCGACGAACTCGTCGGCGAGGGCGGAGACTTCGCTCATGTTTTCTTTCCCCAGTGGTCGATGGAGGCGATATCCCCGACCCTAATGGAGAGCGAGTACTACCGAAGCCGGGATTTGCGGCCTCTCCCCGCGGCGCCGGAGGCGAGACGGTAGCGTTCCCCGACGTGGCCGTGACCGATCCCGTGGACATCCGCCTGCTCGCCGCCCTCGCGGACCTGGGCAAGGCGGCCGTACACGAACTCGCGGCGAAGGTCGGGATGGATCCGCGCGAGGTCGCGTACCGCCTGGTCGCCCTCTCGGGCAGCGGATTGCCCCTGCTCGTGGGCGTGGAGAGCGACCCGAACGGGCTACGCTCCGCCATCGCCGGCGCGCCGCCCTCCTGGGCCCAGCAGCCCCCTCAACAACCCCAGCGTCCGCCGGGGCACTCCGGACCGCACAACATCCAGGGCACTCCCTCGGGGCCGTACAACGTCCAGGGGACGCCTTCGGGCGCGTACAACGTGCACGGCACGCCTTCGGGCCGCTACCCCGGTCCGCCGTCGGCCCCGGTGCGCCAGCCGATGGCGCCGCCGCAGCCACCGCCGCGTCCGCCCGCCCCGCCGCAGCAGCAGTTCGCCCCGCCGCCGATGGCGCCCGCCGACCCGGTGATGAGCACCTGGGGTGTCCCCCAGACCGCGTCCTGGGCGCGCGGCGACGAACAGCAGGTCACCCCGCAGGCCGCACCGGAGGGCAAGAAGGGCCGGACCGGCGACGTGATGGAGACCCAGGGCCTGGAGGGCGAGCAGCTCACCGTCCAGTTGCTCGAGGTCCAGGACCCGGCGGACTACCTGTTCAGCGCGGCGGGCTACTCGCTGGAGGCCGGGGAACGGTCGGTCGTGGTGCACACCGAGATCACCAACCGCGGGAACATCCCGTTCGTGTCGCTTCCGGACAACTACCTCGAACTGCTCACCGCGGACGGCAAGCCGATCGCGAAGGCTCCGGTCTCGCTGACGTCGCGGCCGCCGCACAAGATCGGCGTCCGGCCCGGCGAGACGCTCGGCGGGCACACCGTCTACGTGCTGCCGGACGCCACCCGCGTGGTCGCCGTGCGCTGGTCACCGCGGCCGGAGCCCGACGAGCGCACACTGACCTGGTCGATCGAGGACTAGCGCGCCCCCTTTCCGCATTCAGAGGACTGAATGCGGCTCTCCAGGTCACGGCGAGGCAACGGCAGTGAAGCCTCCTTGAGGGACTCTGGGTCCCTCAAGGAGGCCTTCACGGACAAGCGGACTCGGCCTTCGCGGCTGCCCGATGTCGCCTCACAAGTACGTGAAGGACCCCTTCACTGCGCTAGACGCAATGAAGGGGTCCTTCACGTACCCGCCCGCATTCAGAGGACTAAATGCGGAAAGGGGCTAGTTCTCGTCCTGCAGGATCCGCAGCGCGTTCGCCAGGTCGTCCGGGTACTCCGACTCGAACTCGACCCAGCGCCCGTCGGCCGGGTGCGCGAAGCCGAGCGTCTTCGCGTGCAGCCACTGCCGCGAAAGCCCGAGCTTGCGCGCCAGCACGGGGTCGGCGCCGTAGGTCAGGTCGCCGACGCACGGGTGCTTGAGCGCCGAGAAGTGCACGCGGATCTGGTGCGTGCGGCCGGTCTCCAGCTTGATCTGGGCCAGCGACGCGGCACGGAAGGCCTCGACGACCTCGTAGTGCGTGACGCTGGGCCGCCCGCCCTGGACGACGGCGAACTTGTAGTCGTGCCGGGGGTGCCGGTCGATCGGCGCGTCGATGGTGCCGCGCGTCGGGTCCGGGTGGCCCTGCACGATGGCGTGGTAGCCCTTGTCGACGGTGCGTTCCTTGAACGCCCGCTTCAGCACGGTGTACGCGTGCTCGCTCTTCGCCACGACCATCACGCCGGTGGTGCCGGCGTCCAGCCGGTGCACGACGCCCTGGCGTTCGGCCGCGCCGGAGGTCGCGATCCGCAGCCCGGCGGCGGCGAGCCCGCCGACGACGGTCGGCCCGGTCCAGCCCGGGCTCGGGTGCACGGCGACGCCGACCGGCTTCGAGATCACCACGATGTCGTCATCGTCGTGCAGGATCTTCATGCCCTCGACGGGTTCCGCGACGACCTCGATGGCCGAAGCCGGGTCGGGCAGCGTCACTTCGAGCAGTCCGCCGGCGGTCAGCCGGTCCGACTTCCCGGCGGGCTTTCCGTCGAGGTAGATCTCGCCGGATTCGGCCAGTTCCGCCACGACGGTGCGGGAAAGTCCCAGCAGTTTCGCCAGCCCCGCGTCGACGCGCATTCCGTCGAGCCCGTCGGGGACGGGCAGCATGCGCGCGCTCATTCGGTCGCCGCCTTCTTCTTGTCCTTTGTGGATGTTCCGTCGTAGTCCTTGCCCAGCAAGGAAAGGATCACGATGAGCACACCGCCGACGCAGATCGCGGAGTCGGCGACGTTGAAGATCGCCCAGCCCTGCCCGTTCGGCGCGAAGGCGGAGATCATGTCGACCACGTGCCCCTGCAGCGGGCCGGGGGCACGGAAGATGCGGTCGGTCAGGTTGCCGAGCGCGCCGGCCAGCACCAGGCCGAGGCCGATCGCCCAGCCGACCGACCGCAGCCGCCGCGACAGCCAGACGATGGCGATCACGACGGCGATCGCGACCAGCGCGAGCACCCAGGTCAGCCCGGTCGCCATCGAGAAGGCGGCACCGGGGTTGCGCACCAGCTGGAAGTACACGAGCCCGCCGAGGAACTCGACCGGCTGCTTGCCCTCGAGCGTGGACACGGCGATCTGCTTGGTGAGGAGGTCGATCCCCCACAGCACCGCGGCGACGACGAACACCACGGCGACGCGCTTCTTGGGCAGCGGCGGCGATGGTGGCGCGGTTTCGGGCTCTGTACTCACTCCCCCATTGTCCACTGAGCGTGTTCAGGCCTCCTCGGCGGCCGCCTTCGGCCTGCTCAGCAGGGCCGCGAACGCCCCGGCGAGCGCGACCAGCGACGACAGCACCAGTGCGAGCTGTCCTTGCGGCGGCACGACCGCGCAGACCACGAACGCCGCCGCCACGACCAGCACCAGCACGCTGCGTTCCAGCCAGGCCAGCAGCACCAGGCCGACCGTCAGCAGGATCGCGCTCCGGGTGTCGCCGTCGAGATCGAATTCCCAGTAACCGACCAGGTCGGCCAGCACGATGGCGACCAGTCCGCCGAGCGCGATCGCGGCGACCTTCCACCACGGCATGGTCTTCGTCCGAAGGGCGTAGAACAGCACCGTACCGAGGTAGACCACGAACACCGCGAACAGCCAGTTGTCCATCCTGCCGATGGCGCCGGCCGAAACCGCGGTCAGGGGCGTCCCCGCGCTCTGGACGGAGCCGAACATGCCGCCGTCCCCGTAAGGCACGTAGGCGAACCACCCTTCGGACCGACGCGTGCCGACGGACAGGGCCACCACGGCCAGCTGGGCGAATCCCAGCAGCGCCAGCGGAAACCAGTAACGCGGTCGCTCGTTCCCCATGCGGGGTGAGGGTAGTGGGTCAGGCGCAGAACGGGGGCAGTTCGCGCGGATCGTTTTCCGGCACCCAGCGGCCTTCCGGCTTCTCGTACTGCCAGCGCGCGCCACGGGCGACGATCTGGCGCAACGCCAGGACGATCCGGTCCACGTGTTCGGTGGTGCTGCCCAGGCCGAGGCTCACGCGCACGGCCTGCTGGCCCGTCGAACCGGCGACGGCGATCAGCCGTTTGGTCGCCACGTGCGCGCAGAACGCGCCGTCCCGCACGCCGATGCCGTACTCCGCGGAAAGGACCGCGGCGAGCCAGCCAGGGTCGAAGCCGTCGACGACGAAGCTGAGCGTGCCGACGCGGTCGACCGGCGCGTCGAACAGCCGCAGTTCGGCGAAGCCGGGGATGGCGGCGAGGCCGCGACGCAGCCGCGCCAGCAGTTCCTCTTCGTGGGCGACGACGCCGTCCCAGTTCGCGGCCAGCGTCTCGCAGGCGACACCGAGCGCGTAGACGCCGACAGTGTTGGGGGATCCGGCTTCGTGCCGCTCAGGTCCGGAATTCCAGACCACGGAGTCACGGCTGACGAGCTTCGTCGCTCCGCCGCCGGCGAGGTACGGCTGGGCCGCGCGCAGCCAATCGGCGCGGCCGATCAGCGCGCCGGCACCGAAAGGTGCGTACAGCTTGTGGCCCGACAGCGCGACGTAGTCGACGTCCAGTTCGCGCACCGAGATCTTCCGGTGCGGCGCGAGCTGCGCCGCGTCGAGCGCGATCCGGGCGCCGTGCCGCCGCGCGACGGCCGCGATCTCCTTGACCGGCAACAGTTCCCCGGTCACGTTGGACGCGCCGGTGAGCACGACCAGCCGCGGCCCCTGCGGGCAGTCCGCGAGCGCTTCGTCCACAGCGGACACCGCGGCGAGCCGGGTGCGCGGCGTTTCGATCCGACGAACGTTCGGCCCCTTCCAGGGCAGCAGCGCGGCGTGGTGCTCGGTGTCGAACACGACGACCGATGTGTGCTTCGGCAGGCTGCGGGCGAGAAGGTTGAAGGAATCGGTGGTGTTGCGGGTGAACACGACGGTGTCGGTCGATCGAGCGTCGACGAAGTCCCGCAGGATTCCGCGGGTGCGCTCGTAGAGCTTGGTGGAGACCTGCGAGGCGAACCCGGCCCCGCGGTGCACGCTGGCGTACCAGGGCAGGAACTCGTCGACCGCGGCCCGGACCTTGTCCAGACAGGGGGCGCTCGCCGCGTGATCGAGGTTGGCGTAACCGATGTCGCCGCCGGTGACCAGCGGAACCCGCAGACCGGCACCCGCGACCGTCGGGATTTCTTGCGTGGCAACGGTTTCAGCAGGGGTGCCGGTGCGTTCTAGAGCGAGGGTCATCGTCATCCTCCGGGCCAGGGGACCCGACGAGGATCCCGCGCTTGCCCGTCGCACCACGCGACGAGCCAGGTCCTCACCCGGGGCACCCCACCGCGGTAGGAGGGTTGCCGGTCAGCTAGCCGGGGCTTGACGCTGACACTCGTGACCTACGGACGAAGTTAGCGGATGGGCGGGCGATCGAGCCAGCCCTCGTCCGCATCTTGAGACGCCGCTCACGTACTCCGCAAGTGGGAAGAGCCGTTGCCCGGCGCCGCGCCGCGCCGGGCAACGGCAGGTCAGACCCGGAAACGGCCGGGCAGTCCGATGGTCGCGCGGGAGGAGACCTCGGTCGCGGTACCCGAGTACTGATCGGTGCCCGCGGTGAACTGCCAGCCGCCGAAGGTCTTGCCGTCGACCGCCTCGCCGTAGGCCTCGGCGACCGTGGTCGAGACCTCGTCGTAGGACTTGCCGTTCCAGTTGCCCGCGCCGACCCCGAAGTCGCGCGAGTCGCCGCCCTGCGCGGCGGCCGTGGGCAGGGTCCACAAGGTGAAGTGCACGTGGGCGCCGGTGCTGCTGCCACCGCAGGGCAGCGCGTTGCCGGTCCGGCCGAGGGCGTCGCCGGGGACGACCTTCTGGCCGTCGGTGACCGAAATGTTCTCCATGTGGTAGTACCCGGTGCGCCAGCCGCCGTCGTGGTCGACGGTCACCCAGTCTCCGCCGGAGCAGTGCTGGATCCGGACGGTGCCCGCCAGCGGGGCGCGAACGGTCCTGTCGCCGGGGCTGAAGTCGATGGCGTTCTTCACGCCGGAGTTCCCGTTGTCCGAGTGGATCCCCGCCGAGTAGACCGATTGGCCCGTCTCGAAGGGCAGCCCGAACGCGGGAAAGGCACCGGCCGCCGTGGCCGTCGGGGCGGCGAGAACCACCCCGACGAGTGCCACCGAGGCCCCCAGACTGGCGAACCGCGCAGGAAGTTTCGTCACCTTGCGTACTCCTTACCCCGTGACGCTCACCCATTCGATGGAGTCGATTGCGGGGAAAGTAATCCAAAAGGAGTACAGAAGGGAAGAATTTTCTGAGATCAACCGACGAACAGGTGGTGCCGGTTCGTGACCTACTGGCCGGATTCGCCCTTCCACCTGGCCAGACGGCCCGCGCGGTCGACGGCCCGAAGTCGTCGTTCGGCCGCTTCACGGGCTTCGGAGGTGGTCACGACGAGTAACTGGTCGCGTTCCTGAAGCCGCGTGTTCTTGTTCGGTGTGAAGCCGGTGCCGTCGCGGACGAGGAGGCTGATCGTCGCCCCCACCGGCAGCCGCAGTTCGGCCAGGTAGACGCCGTGCATCTTCGACCCGGTGTTGATCCGGACCTGCAGGAGTTCCGCGCCCATCTCGTCGAGCGGCGCGGAGTCGACGTCGATCTCGTGCGCTTCGGCGTGCTGGGCCAGCCCGAGCGCTCGCGCGAGCGGGGTCAACGTCGCCCCTTGGAGCAGCGTCAGCACGATGACCAGCACGAACACCGCGTCGACCAGCTCCTGCGCGCCGGGCACCCCGGACGACAGCGGGATCAGCGCGAGCACGATCGGGACCGCGCCGCGCAACCCGGCCCACGACAGGAACACCTGTTCTCGCCAGGGGATCTTGAACGGCAGCGCCGACAGGAGCACCGACAACGGGCGCGCCAGCAGCAACACGACCGCGCCCGCGACCAGGCCCTGGACCAGGCTCTCGAAGATCCTGCTCGGCGAGGCGAACAGGCCGAGAAGCACGAACAGGCCGATCTGCGCGAGCCAGCCGAGCCCTTCGGCGAAGGAAAGCGTGTCCGACCGGTGCGGCAGCTTCGAATTCCCCAGCACCAGGGCCGCGACGTAAGTGGCGAGCAGGCCCGACGCGTGGGCGAGCTGCCCGCTCGAGTACGCCACGACGCACACCGCGACGGTGGCCAGCGGGTACAGACCGGTGGCGGGCAGCGCCGCCCGGCGCAGCGCGAACGCCCCGCCCCAGCCGAACGCCAGGCCGATCACCAACCCGGCGGCGAGTTCGTAGACCACCAGCAGCGGCAGCGACCAGTCGACGGTCGCGCCCTCGGCGAGGACGACGACCGCGATGTAGGCCGGGGCGTCGTTGATCCCGGACTCGATCTCCAGCGCGCCCACGAGCCGCTTCCCGATCCCCGCCGATCTCAGCACGGAGAAGACCGCGGCGGCGTCGGTCGACGCGAGGACCGCGCCCCACAGCAACGCCATCCGCCAGTCCAGGCCGAGCAACCAGTGCAAAGCCGCGCCGGTGACCGCGATGCTCACCGCGACGGCCACTGTGGACAGTGCGATTCCGATGCCCAGCGAGGGTTTCACGGTCGTCCAGCGGGTGGTGAGGCCACCTTCGGACAGGATCATCACCAGCGCGGCGAGGCCGAGCGACTGGGTGAGCTCGGGGTTGTCGTACTGGATGCCGAACCCGGCTTCGCCGAGCAGGACACCCATCCCCAGGTACAGCAGCAGCGAGGGGAGGCCGACGCGGATCGACACCCGGACGGCGATCACGGCGACGAGGAGCACCGCACCACCGGTGCCGAGGATGAGCGGGAGCTGCTCCATGTCGCCTCCCGTTCCGGTCGCCGTGAGGGCTCCAGAATAGTGAGGCGGTGATCGTCACACGTTCGTGTACCGGTCGAAAAGCGTCCGGATTACCTGTGTTACAGACTGTCCACTACGGACTGCGCAGGGCCACCAGGTCGACACCGAGTTCCGCGAACGGTTCTTCCGCCGCGGGAAGGACTTTCACCGCGCGGTTGCCCTCACGGGACAACCAGCCGGCGCTCACTCCGTGAGACAGTAACGCCGCGGCGGCCCGGCCCGCCAAATGATCACGGCGCACTGTCCAATCCAGACAGTCGCGCAACATCGGGCGGCGGCCGCCGTCGATCTCCACCCCCAGCGTGTCGAGTACCTCGCGCCCGCGCCCGGTCAGCGTCAACCCGCCGGCGTCGTCGATCAGCCCGGTGGTGAGCATCCCGTCCCGCAGCGCGACACCGACCGTCCCGGCGAGGTGGTCGTAGCAGGTCCTGGCGAACTCGAGCCGCTTCACCCGCACGGAAGACCGCAGCCCCTTCACCGGCCGGTGTTCGGCGTGCTGGGCCAAATGCTCGATCAGCTCGGCCACCCGGGGGTCGGCTATCCGGACGTAACTGTGCCTCCCCTGCTTGACCCGCACGACGAACCCGGCATCGGTCAGCTTCGTCACGTGCTCGCTCGCCGTCGACGCGGCCACCTCGGCCGCACCCGCCAGCTCGGTCACCGTCCAGGCGCGCCCGTCGAGCAGCGCGAGACACATCGACGCGCGGCTCGGATCGGCGAGCACGGCCGCGACCTCGGCCAGTGCGATCGTTTCCATGCCTTCACCGTAGAAGACGCACGGTTCGGCGGAGGCCGAAGCGTCAGCCCGCCAGGAACTTCGCCGCCAGCTGCACCGCGGGCTTGGAGTCGTTGGAACCTTCGAGCATGACGGCGAAGGCGACGTCACCGCGATAGCCGACGAACCAGCCGTTGGCGTCGGCGCCCGAGCCGAACTGCGCCGTACCCGTCTTGCCGAAGACGGCTCCGCTGCCCTTCAACGCTTTCGCGGTCCCCGTCGTGCAGACCTCGCGCATCATCGCGCGGACCTGGTTCAGCACCCCGGCAGGCGGAGCCTGGTACCCGGCGTTGACCTTGGTCTCCAGCCCCTGCCACAGCTTCGGCACGACCGGCTTTCCGGTCGCGACCGTCGCGGCCATGAGCGCCGCGCCCAGCGGGCTGACCTGCACCCTGCCCTGGCCGATCCCGGCCTCGACCTGCTCGTCACCGCTGCCCGACGGCTCCACCTTCCCGGCCTCCGTCGACAGGCCCGGGATTTCGAAGTCGGCGTTGAGGCCGAGCTGCGTCGCCGCCTTCGCGAGGCCGTCCGCGGGCAACTGCCCGGCGAGCCGTCCGAAGGTCGTGTTGCACGACGCGGCGAACGCCGTCTTCAACGAGACGGTCCCCAGGTCGAACCCGTTGTCGTTCTTGAGCGTGCGGGTGCCGATCTGCTCACTGCCCGGGCACGCCACCTGGGAGTCGGCGGAGACGCCACCCTGCTGCAGCGCCGCGGTCGCCGTGGCGATCTTGAAGGCCGAACCCGGCGAGTACAGGCCGTTGAGCGCCTTCGGCTGGTTCCCGGCGGCGCCGTTCTGCGCGACCGCCAGGAGTTCGCCCGAGGTCTTCATCGCGACGATGATCGCCGGTCCCCCGAAGCCGTCGACGGCCTTCTGAGCGGCGTTCTGGGACGCCACGCTCAAGGTCGAAACCAGCGGCTTGTCGGTCTCGGCGGCCTGCCCGAAGAGCGTCTCGACCGGTTTGCCGGAGACGTCGACGCGCGACACGGTGACGGTCGCTCCGGCGCCGCTGCTCTCCCCGGAGGCGACCTTGGACAACGCTCCCTGCAGGATCGGCGCGACCCCCGTCGCGTCACCGCCGACAAGCGCCTTGCCGTCGCGGTCGGCCACGACCGGCTTGGCCGAAACAGGAGCGACGGAAAGCCTCTGCCCGGCTTCGAGTTTCGGGTGGATCACCGACATCGCCCAGCGGACCACCCATTTCCCGGCGTTGCGCACCAGTTCGAGCTTGCCCTCGTACTTCCAGACGCTGGTGCCCGCGAACGTCCACGCGACGTGGAACGTGGCCGACGTCGTGGTCGCGTTGCCCGGCGTCGTCGGGACCTCGCCGAGCGACGTCCTGACCGACGCCCCGTTGAGCGCCGCGCGCGTCCCGGACAGGGCCGTCGTGGCCGCCGCCGGGTCGTCGACCGGGGCGGTGTTCAGGTCGCCCATGTCGAACAACCGCAGGAACCGGCCGGCGACCTGCGCCGGGCTTTCCTGCGCGCTCTCGGTGGAATCCCCCTGACCACCGCCGGAGGCCGCGGGCGCCCGGTCCTCCCTGACCAGCAGCACCACCGCGGCCACCACGATGGCGACCACCGCCAGCGCGGCGCCGATCAGGATCCCTCTTTTCCGGGCAGGACTCATGGATTCGCTCTCCCCCCATACGGCGCGCACCCTCGCGCGCCCCCGGGCGCCAGCCTGCCGATTTCCCCCGCGCAAGGCGGGGCGACGGCGAGAAAGCGACGGTTCCGATTCCGTTTCGTGATCCCGGTGATCGAGACCCCGCCCCGGAATGCAATGAAAGGTCCTTTCCTCGCAAATTTTGCAAGGAAAGGACCTTTCATAGCGCTCGCGAGGGTCAGGCCTTGGTGACCGCCACGGTCACCTTCGTGCCCTCACCGACCGTCCCGGCCGAGCCGTCGGCGACGGCGACGGCGCCGTACGCCACCGAAGTCGCCAGCGTCTCCGAAGCGATGAACTCCTCGTGCGTCTTCGCGGCCGTGACCACGTCCTCCGGCGCGTCCACCGTCAGCGCGATGCGGTCGGCGACGTCGAGCCCGGCGTCACGGCGGGCCTGCTGCACGACCCGCACCAGGTCGCGGGCCAGGCCCTCGGCCGCCAGCTCGTCGGTCACCTCGGTGTCGAGCAGCACCAGTCCGGCCCCGCCCGGCAGTTCCGCGGCCGCGCCGCCGCCCTTGGCGACCAGACGCCGGTCGTACTCGCCTTCGACGAGCTCGATCCCGGCCGCCACGACGGCGCCGCTCTCGGACGTCGTCCACTCACCGGCCTTGACGGCCTTGATCACCGTCTGGACGTCCTTGCCCAGCCGCGGTCCGGCGGCACGGGCGTTCACCGCGACCTCGAAACCGCCGTGCGCGGCGACGTCCGTGGTCAGCTCGACGGATTTGACGTTGACCTCGTCGCGCAGGATGTCGGTGAAGTCGCGCAGCGAGTCCGCCTCGTGCGCGGCGACGACCAGCTTGGCCAGCGGCAGCCGCACGCGCAGCTTGTTCGACTTCCGCAGCGACAGCGCCGAAGACGCCACCTGGCGCACCCGGTCCATCGCCGTCACCAGCGCCGCGTCGGCGGGCAGGTCGAGCGCGTTCGGCCAGTCGGCCAGATGCACCGAACGGCCGCCGGTCAGCCCGCGCCAGACGACCTCCGTGGTCAGCGGCAGCAGCGGCGCCACCACCCGCGACGTCACTTCCAGCACGGTGTGCAGGGTGTCGATCGCGTCCTGCTCGCCCGCCCAGAACCGGTCGCGCGACCGGCGCACGTACCAGTTCGTCAGCACCTCGAGGAAGTCGCGGACGGTCGAGCAGGCACCGGCGACGTCGTAGGTGTCGAGCGCGTGCTCGACGTCGGTCACCAGTTCGTGCGTCTTCGCCAGCACATACCGGTCGAGGATGTGCTTCGAATCCGTGCGCCACTTGCCTTCCACGCCCTCGGCGTTCGCGTAGAGCGCGAGGAAGTAGTACGAGTTCCACAACGGCAGCACGGCCTGGCGGACGGCGTCGCGGATGCCCTTGTCGGTGACGACCAGGTTCCCGCCGCGCAGGATCGGGCTCGCCATCAGGTACCAGCGCATCGCGTCGGAGCCGTCGCGGTCGAAGACCTCGTTGACGTCCGGGTAGTTGCGCAGCGACTTGGACATCTTCTGGCCGTCCGAGCCGAGCACGATCCCGTGCGAGATGCAGGTGCGGAACGCCGGCCGGTCGAACAACGCGGTCGCCAGCACGTGCAGCAGGTAGAACCAGCCGCGCGTCTGCCCGATGTACTCGACGATGAAGTCGCCCGGGTAGTGGTGCTCGAACCACTCGGTGTTCTCGAACGGGTAGTGCACCTGCGCGTACGGCATCGAACCCGAGTCGAACCAGACGTCGAACACGTCCTCGATCCGGCGCATGGTGGACTTCCCGGTCGGGTCGTCCGGGTTGGGCCGGGTCAGCTCGTCGATGAACGGCCGGTGCAGGTTTTCCAGGCGCACGCCGAAGTCGCGCTCGAGTTCGTCGAGGGAGCCGTAGACGTCCGTGCGCGGGTACGCCGGGTCGTCCGACTGCCACACCGGGATCGGCGTGCCGAAGTACCGGTTGCGGGAGACCGACCAGTCGCGGGCGTTCTCCAGCCACTTGCCGAACTGGCCGTCCTTGACGTTCTCCGGGTACCAGGTGATCTGCTGGTTCAGCTCGACCATCCGGTCCTTGAACTCGGTCACCGCGACGAACCACGACGAGACGGCACGGTAGATCAGCGGGTTCCGGCAGCGCCAGCAGTGCGGGTACGGGTGCTCGTAGGTCTCGTGGCGCAGCAGCACCGCGCCCTGACGGCCGGCGGAACCGGTGCCGTTCTTGAGGTCCTTGATGATGTTCGGGTTGGCGTCGAACACCTGCTGGCCCGCGTAGTCCGAGACGGTCGCGTCGAACTTGCCCTGCGCGTCCACCGGCGTGACCGGGACGATGCCCGCCGCGTCGGTGACGACCTTGTCCTCTTCACCGTAGGCGGGCGCGATGTGGACGACACCGGTGCCGTCCTCGGTGGTGACGTAGTCCGCGGAGAGCACGCGGTGCGCGTTCTCGTGCCCGGCGAAGTACGGGAACGGTGGGGCGTAACGGGTTCCGAGCAGCTCGGTGCCGGTGTAGTGCCCGACGACGGCCGGCTCTTCGCCGAGCTCGCGGGCGTACGAGGCGACGCGCGCTTCGGCGAGCAGGAACCGCTTGCCTTCGCTTTCCACCACGACGTAACGCACGTCCGGGTGCACGGCGGTCGCGAGGTTGGACGGCAGCGTCCACGGGGTCGTTGTCCAGATCAGCAGGTAGGTGCCGTCGAGCTCGTTGTCGTTGCCCTCCAAGCGGAAACCGACCGTGACGGCCGGGTCCTGGCGGCTGGCGTAGACGTCGTCGTCCATCCGCAGCTCGTGGTTGGACAGCGGGGTCTCGTCGCGCCAGCAGTAGGGCAGGACGCGGTAGCCCTCGTAGACCAGGCCCTTGTCCCACAGCTGTTTGAACGCCCAGATGACCGACTCCATGTAGGACAGGTCGAGCGTCTTGTAGTCGTTGTCGAAGTCGACCCAGCGGGCCTGGCGGGTGACGTAGTCCTGCCATTCGCCGGTGTAGCGCAGCACGGACTCGCGGCACGCCTCGTTGAAGACGTCGATGCCCATCGCGTCGATCTCGGACTTCTCGGTGATCCCGAGCTGGCGCATGGCCTCGAGTTCGGCGGGCAGGCCGTGGGTGTCCCATCCGAAGCGGCGCTCGACGCGCTTGCCCTTCATGGTCTGGTAACGCGGCACCAGGTCCTTCACGTACCCGGTGAGCAGGTGACCGTAGTGCGGGAGACCGTTGGCGAACGGCGGACCGTCGTAGAAGACGTACTCGTTCGAACCGTTGACGCCGGGGTCGCGGGCGTCGATCGACGCCTGGAAGGTCCGATCGGCTTCCCAGTACGCGAGGACGCGCTTTTCCGACTCGGGGAACGAAGGCTGGGACGGGACGCCGGTCTCGCCGTCCAGCTGTGCCTTGGGATACAACTTCGGTGCTCCTCGCGGTTCGTCTCTCGTACGGGCTTTCACCCACACGGGGACGAGACGGCCGTTTCCGGCGCGTTCCGCGGTACCACCCCGCTTGCCCGGCCGGTTGGTGTTCCGGCTGGGCCGCTCATTCGACGGCTGTGACGGGCCGTACCCGTCCGGTTCTACTGAGGGTGTGGGCCCTGTTCTTCCGGAGGCTCCCCGGTGATGGCCGGATCGGTGCCAGTTGATTCAAGGGTAGCGCGCGGGGGCAACCGGGTTGTCACCCGGTCATCTGCACCAGGCCGACACCTCGGGCGTGGACGGCCCTGATCGCGAAACTCCCCCTTTCGATATCGACGTACTCCTGCTGCGGCTTCCCGCCGGCGGGATATTCGCTGCCCAGTTCCGCGCCTGCCGTCACCGAGTCCATGAGGATCGCGGGCCCGTCGGTCTCCCAGCTGCCGCAGTCCTCCCACAGCGTGACGGGATCGGCGAGGATCCGCTCGGCCTCGGTGCGCAACTCGTCGTCGGAGTCGGCGGCGAGCCAGCGAAGGAACGCGCGGTGCTCCGGGAGGTAACAGGTGGCGGCGGGTTCGTCGCCGAGGACCAGGCCCGTCGCCCCGCCGATGGGGAGCGTGCCCGCGAGCGCGTTCACCGCACAGGCGCGGTCGTAGTCGTCCTCACCTCCTTCAAGGCTTCCCTTCCAGTGCGCCAAGACGGAAACGGGTACGACGATGAGCGGGCCGCCGAGGGATTCGACCCAGGATTGAGGCCGCGTGATGGTCACGGCGGCAGTGTGCCGTGAGTGACCGACAGTTTCGGCGATAATGCGGCCATGGGCCGCACTTCGCCGATCCCGAAGGCCCTTGCCTGCAGCCGTATTGGCTTCAGGCTTGACTGGACGGCGGCCGGGGAAACGGGATCTATCGTTGGCGATCCTTTCCCGAGTTGCCTGCCGGTTCGGTCGAGCACGTATCCGTTTCCTCGAAGAGCGTCTCTTGGCCGAAGTGCACGTCCGGATCGGAACACGGTCGCTTGCACTGGTCGCGGGCGAGCTGGAGGAGACGCCCGCGGGTGGATTGCTGTTCCAACGGCTCGACGAACCCGCCCTCGTTGTCACTGATTCTGTAGCTGTCGCGCGTGCTGCCTGGAACATGGCGCGACAGATCCGCCGCTTCTGAAAGCGGGAGCGTGTAGGTCGTTATACAGCGTTCGGCCTATGCCCTGAGGTGCATGGTGTTCCTCCTTGGCGTTCCGGTCGAGTCGAGGTAAGCGGGCGGGGTGAACTCCGGCAGGCCGTCCTGGGCGATCTGGACTTTCCATTCGCTGCGGTGGATCAGCCGGTGATGCCGGGTACACAGCAGCACGAGGTTGTCGATCTTCGTTTCGCCGTGGTGTCGCCAGAAAACGATGTGGTGGGCGGTGCCCCGGGACACCGGCATGTCGCAGCCAGGGAAGGCGCAGCCTCCGTCGCGGAGGGTCAACGCGTACTTCTGCGCCAATGACACGGTGCGTTTGGAGCGGCCGATGTCCAGTGGTTCGCCTGCGGTACCGAGAACGCCGGGCCGCACGCGGGCGTCGCAGGCGAGGATTCGGGCGTCGGTCGCACTGATCGGCCCGACCAGATCCAGGTGGGCTTCGCCGAGGTCGTTGATCAGGTCCTCGTAGGACATGGTGACCAAAAACTGGGTCGCCTCGCCGGCTTGGCCGGGAAGGTTGCGACTGGTGGTTTTCAACCGCACGTAGTCGGTGAAGGCGTCTCCGTAGCGTTCGTCCTGGGTGCGGGAGTCCCGGATTCCGTCGATGGCTTTGTGAGGTTTGGCCATCGGATCCAGGTCGGACTTCAACCGAGCATAGGTTTCCAGATCAAGCCGGGCCTTGAGGCCGAGTGAGCCGTCGCGGTGTTTGACGAACCGCCGCTCCGGGCGGGTGTCTTTCGGATCCTCGTTGCGGGGCTCTTTTCCGTCGGGGTCGAGTTCGTCCAGCAGGCGACGTCCGGCACGGGCGATCTGCCGAGGGCCCGCCCGACGAGCCAGCTCGACGAGGATTTTCTCTCCCGCTCGCACGTCTTCGTCGGGAACCGAAGAAGGGATACGGGCCAGGGTCCGGATGATGGCGTCGATCTGACTGCCCCCGATCGCACCCTCCGCAGCAGCCTCGGCCGTCAGCGGAGCCAAAGGTGGTTCGGGGCCCCCGCCGATAGCGGGGCCGGGATGCAGGGCCAGGACCCGGTCGGCGCGGGCGGCGGCTTCCTTGTCCGACACCAGGAAGTCCTCGAGTATCAGCCCCATCAGCGTCGAATGACCCGAACATCCCCGCACCCCGCGGGAATTGATTTCCGCGAGGATCGCATTCTGCTCCGCATCTGCCCGGCGCTTGAGGACTTCGAGTTCTTGTTTGCGGGCATGCAGCGTCGCGGTATCGACGCGCCACCACTCGATGGGCGTCTCTGGAGGTGCATCGTTGCTGGCCACGACCTCAAAGCTACGCCGAACCGAACACTTGCGCTAGCCCGAACAGACCAACAAGAAGAATTGCCGAAAAATGGCAACAGCGAAGGGAGTCTTAAAGCGGCGAAGCATCTTTAAGGGCACGAAGGCGCCTTAAGCACTAGATAGCCTTAAGGCACGAATTGCACTCACGAGCGCGACCAACGCCAACCCACCACGCAAGGCCCCGAGTTGCCGTCCCCGCCACCGCCTCTAGGTTGACGGTATGCCGATCTGCGTGGCCCGATGAAAGGGCCCGGACTCCTCGTCGTCCTGCTGGTCGTCCTCGGTGGCGTCAGCGGGCTCGGGTTCCTCTTGGGACTGGGCAACGCGGCCGTCCTGGCCGCCCTCACCGCGCTCTTCTGCCTCATCGCGGCGGTCGGCGGGCCGCTCTGGGCGGATCTGCGGTTGCTGGCGTGGTTCGCGCCCGCGCTGATCCTCGCGGTCGGAGTGCCGCGGTTGCTGGGCGCGGTGTCGCAGTGGGCGGCGATCGGGCTGCTGGTGGCGATCGTGGTCGTCGCCGGTCTGGTGCCCGTGCTCGGGCCGCGGTTCGTGACGGTCGGGCTGGGGCTCGGGATGGCGTCGCTGTTCGGGTACGGCTTCCAGTTGACGGGCACGGCGTCGGCCGGGCAGATCCTGGGCGCGCCCGCGGTCGCGGTGGGGGTCGTGATCCTGTTGCGAGTGCTGATGGGTGCGAAGGATCCCGCCAAGCCGACCCGTGACGCGCTGGCCGACGCGCTCTCGACGGGTACTTCCGAAACCCAGGTGCGGGCGGCGAGGCTTTGGCTCGCGGATCGGCCCCGTCGCTGGACCGGCGGGGTCCTCGGCGGCCTGTTCCGGTATCGCGCGGCCACGGGGTTGCTGGAGATCCGCCGGAAACGTCTGGACAGCAAGGAGATCGGCGAAACGCTCGACGCCGCCACGGCAGAAGCCGCCAGGCTGGCCGAAGCCGTCCGAAGCCCCGCCGCGCCGAACGACGTCGAACCGGTGCGGCGCAACGAACCCGGCGGTCTGCCCGGCGCCACGGCGAGGCTCGTCACCGCGCTTTGGGAGGCACTCGAAACCATCCGGGCCGCGGCGACCGAACGTGACGAGTCGCGTGTGGACGTTCCGAAGGGACTCCGCAAGGAACTGCGCCGGATCGAGCTGGGCGGCGCGTTTTCCTGGCAGTCGGCGCAGTTCCGGCACGCGCTCCGTTGCGGGCTCGGCGTCGGTTTGGCCTTGGTGGTCGCGAGTTTCCGGCCCGGCGACCCGCTCACCGTGTCGTTCCTGCTCGGCACCTTCGCCATCCTGCAACCGGAATGGCGGGACAGCCTCGGCAAGGCCTGGCAGCGGATCGGCGGTTCACTCGGCGGCGCCGTCGTCCTGAGTCTTGTTCTTTGGCTTCTGCCGCAAGGATTCCTGCTGCCGATCGGGCTCGTCGCACTCCTCGGCGGGTTCTCGTTCATGCAGACGCGCCCGGCGGTGTTCAACGGCTGCATGGTCCTGATGTCGGTCGGCATGAACGCGACCACCAGACATCTCGACCCGCGCTACGTCCTCGTCGAGTACCTGCTTCTGATGATCCTCGCCGGCGTCATCGCGTTGCTGTTCGGCTTCGCCGCGATCCCCGGGGTGCCGAAACCCGGTCCGGCGGAACGGTTCGAGAACGCCGTCGGCGCCACCCGGGAGCTACTCGGTTCGGTGGCCCGGAAACTACGCGGCGAGGACGTCGATCCGCGGACGCTCGGCCGCGAGTTCCGCGCCGCCACCATCGCCCATCACGGTCTGCTCGCGGCGGAGCCGGGCACGAAGGAACCCGCGCCCGGTCAACGGGACGCACTGGAGAAGGCCGCCGAAGCCTTGCGCGGCCTGTCCGTCACGGCGTCGTCGCTCTTGCTGCGGCCCGGATCGGCCGAAGCGGCGGACGCCGTGGACGAGGCCGCGCGCACGCTCGGCACCGAAGAAGCCGCGGAGATCCCTGTGCCCCGGGACGCGGACGAGGAACAGCGCCTGGTGCTCGACACGATCGCCGCCGACGTCGTGGTGGTCGGCGAAGCGGCGCAGAAGCTCTAGGCCTTCTCGCGGTGCTTTCCGGCGATCTCGGCGTCGGGGGTGCACAGCGCGCACGGGGTGAACCCGAGCTGCCGCGCCTCGCCGATGCCGAGCGGGATGGTGTCCCGGGTTTCGAGCCATTCGCACGAAGTCACGTGATAGCGCGGGTACTCGTCGACGA
Source organism: Amycolatopsis sp. w19 (assembly GCF_051373225.1). Lineage (NCBI taxonomy): Bacteria > Bacillati > Actinomycetota > Actinomycetes > Pseudonocardiales > Pseudonocardiaceae > Amycolatopsis > Amycolatopsis sp. w19. Next base: position 125,387 of record NZ_JBPQFM010000015.1, read on the forward strand.
CGACGACCTCGATCTCGAGTTCGGAGACGATCGCCACATCCGCGGGGTCGCTCTTCTCCTCGCCGGGGTCGCCGTTTTGCTGAGGCTCAGGGGTGTCCTCCGCGTCGCCGAGTTCACCCGCGGCGGGCATCAGGACGGTCTGCTCGACGTCCTCGGGTTTCTTTTCCTCACCCTCGGCGGCCTCGTCCTCTTCGGCCGGGGCTTCCGCCGCCGCTTCTTCAGCGGGGGCCTCGGCCGCGCGCTTCTTCCGGCGGCGCAGCAGGTCGAAGAGGAGCAGCAACCCCGCGACGACGGAGAGACCGATGGAGATCCAAGCCCACAGGGAGTTCGCGGTGATGAGCGCCGCGACGAGCAGCCCCAGAGCCGCCAGTACCAGTACCAGGACGATGAAGAGCACGGTGAATTACAACACGAGCGCACAGGGAAACGGCCCCGACCCTCCGGAGAGTGCCGAGGCCGTTCCACTGTGTAGAAACAAACCGGTGCAGAAACAAACCGGTGCAGAAACAAACCGGGGCAGAGATCAGCCCGCTTCGGCCCGGGGACCGAACGAGTAACCCTGTCCGCTACCGGAGGACGACGACTGCCCCGAGTTCGACGAGGACGCCGAGGCGGGAGCGGCCGAACCGCGGTCGTCGAGCTCACGCAGCTGGGACTCGAGGAACCCGCGCAGCCTCGTGCGGTACTCCCGCTCGATCGTGCGCAGCTCTTCGATCTTCTTGCCCAGCGAGCCCTTCTCCGCGTTCATGTTGTTCATGGTCTCGGTGTACTTGCGCTGAGCCTCGCGCTCCATGGTCGTCGCCTTGTCGCGCGCCTGGCGCTCCAAGGTCTCGGCACGGGTCCGCGCGTCGTTCAGCATCGTCTCGGCACGTGTACGCGCCTCGTTCACCATCGAGTCCGACTTGGACCGCGCGTCCGACAGCAGCTGCTCGGACTTGGTCCTGGCTTCCGCCAGCATGCCGTCCGACTCGGTCTTGGCCTCGGCGGTGAGCCGGTCGGCCATTTCCTGCGCCAGCCCGAGCACCTTCGCGGCCTGGACGTTGGGCTCCCCGTTGTCCGGCACCATCGAGTGGGCCTGGGTCTGCTCCATCGCCGACTGCGGCGGCGGCACCGGCGCCAGGCGGCGCGACGGCTCGTCGCGTACCTGCGGCGGCGGGCCGACGGCGCCGGCCTTGGCGTTTTCGAGCTCACCACGCGTGGTCTCGAGCTCGTTGTCGAGCTGCTCGACCTGCTGCCGCAGCTCGTTGTTGTCCTCGATCAACCGGGCAAGCTCGGTCTCCACCAGGTCGAGGAACGCGTCCACCTCGTCCTCGTTGTAGCCCCTTTTGCCAATGGGCGGCTTGCTGAACGCGACGTTATGCACGTCAGCGGGGGTCAACGACATCAGATCACCTCACGCACTCCATGGCCTGCAGGTCCACCGGGGCTTCCCCGAAAATCACCCTGGCGTTGCCAGCTGCATCGCGAAGAACACAACCAACAGCAGCACCATAATCGATAAGTCCAGTCCGACGCCGCCGATTCGTACGGTCGGGATGATTCGTCTGAACAGACGAACCGGTGGGTCGGTCACTGTGTAGATGGTCTCGAGCGTTACCGCAACCCCTCCGGCAGGACGCCACTCGCGAGCGAAAGCACGCACGAGCTCGACGACGATCCGTGCCGTCAGCAGGAGCCAGAAGGCGAACAGCACGTACCAGACGACCAGCAACACAGCATTCACGTAACCACTCTGCCATGCCTCACGTCAAAAGACGCAGTTGACGGGCCGCGGATGCCGATGAGTCGACAAAATCACATCCGGCTGCGCTCAGCGGTCACCGGGTGATCAGCCGCGCAGGAATAATCCGCCTTCGGCAATCCGCCGACGGTCCTCCGCGGTGACATCCACATCGGGCGGTGAGAGAAGGAACACCTTGTTGGTGACCTTGTCCATCGATCCGCGCAACGCGAAAGCGAGCCCCGCGGCGAAGTCGACGAGACGCTTCGCGTCCGCGTTCTCCATCTCCGTGAGGTTCATGATCACCGGGATGCCCTCCCGGTAGTGCTCCCCGATCGCGCGCGCTTCCGCGTAGCTCGTCGGGTGCAGCGTCGTGATCCGGCTCAACGGGTCACGCACCGCAGGACGCACCGGCTCGGTGACCGGCCGCAGCCGCGCGACCGGCTCCGGCTGACGGTCCATCGCCAGCGCTCCGTGGACGGCCGGCTCCGGGCTGGCCACGGAGCGTGACCGAGGCCGGGGTGCGGGCTCGTCGTAAGTGTCAACTTCGTCCCGGTAACGTCCACCCCGTGACCGGGCCGGCGGCTCGTCGTCGTAGTCGTACTCGTCGTCGGCGTAGCCTCGCCGGTACTCATCCTCGACGTCATAGCCGTCTTCGTCCGCGGGCACCATCCCGAAGTAGGCCTTCAGCTTCTGCAGCGCGCTCATGCCTCTCCCTAGCCTTAGCCGCGTCCCGCACGTACTCCCCCGCCCTCGCCGCCACTCCCCGTAACGACGGGACGGTATTCCCTAAGGCGAGGCTAAACCGCGTCCACCGAGCAACGCGGTTCCGACACGCACACAGGTCGACCCGTGCGCGATCGCCTGCTCGAGATCATTGCTCATTCCGGCGGAGATCTCACGGGCATTTGGGTGTTCTTCCCGTAGACGCTCCGACGCTCGGGCGAGTTTCCCGAACGCCTCCGCGGGATCAGTACCCAGCGGCGCGACCGCCATAAGCCCCCGGAGGCGAATATCACCCACATGGGCTATCCGCTCCGCCAAATGGCTCACGTCGCTCAACCGAATGCCCCCGCGCTTCGGATCGTCATCGAGACTTACTTGAATGAGGACGTCCAGCGGATGCTCGCGTTGCCCGGATTCGAGGGCCGACTTGGTCGCTTTCGCGAGTGCCTCCGCCAGCCGTTCGGAGTCGACGGACTGGACCTCGTCGGCCCAGCGCACGACCGATTTGGCCTTGTTCCGCTGCAGGCTGCCGACCATATGCCAGCGGATCCGGGCGTCCGGCCGCAGACCGGCGACCTCTTCGGCCTTCGCGCCCGCTTCCTGATCGCGGTTCTCGGCGAGGTCGAGCGCGCCGAGGTCGGCGAGCAGCGCGGCGTCGAGCGCCGGGAAGGTCTTGGTGACCGCGAGCAGTTTGACCTCGTCGCGTGCCCGGCCGGCGGACTCGCACGCGGCCGCGATCCGCTCTTCCACTTCGGCGAGGGAAGCGGCGAGTTCCCCCTTGCGGGTGTCACTCATGACGCGTCCAGCCACGTGATCCCGGCGATCCGGCCCGTCGTGCCGTCGCGGCGGAAGCTGAAGAGCGTCTTGTCTTCGTTGGTACAGCGCGGATCCACGCCGATCTTGCCGACGCCGAGGTCGGCCAGCTGCCGCCAGAGACCGGCCCGCAGGTCGAGCCCCGGCGTGCCCTTGCGGGTTTTGCACGCGCTGCCCGGCACGTGCTTTTCGACGTCGGCGGCCATGTCGGCGGGGACTTCGTAGCAGTCGCCGCAGATCGCGGGACCGAGCAGCGCTTCGGTCCTGGCGGGTTCGGCGCCGAGCGAACGCATCGCCTCGACCGCGGCGGGGACGACGCCGACCCTGGCGCCGACGCGGCCCGCGTGGACGGCGGCGACGACACCGGCTTCGGCGTCGGCCAGCAGAAGAGGTACGCAGTCGGCGACGAGCACCACGAGCGCGAGGCCGGGCTCGGCCGTCACGAGCGCGTCGGTCGCTTCGGCGGCGGAGGTCTCCGAGCCGTCCACGACGGTCGCGGTCCGGCCGTGGACCTGCTCCATCCAGGCCAGCCTGTCCTCGGCGAGGCCGAGTTCGGTGGCGAGGCGCTTGCGGTTGGCGTAGACGTCGCCCGCGTCGTCGCCGACGTGATCACCGAGGTTGAAGGTGTCGTAAGGCGCGCGGGAAGCCCCGCCCGCCCGTGTCGTGACGACCCGCCGTACCCGCACGCTTTTCCTCCTAGACCTGAGTGAAGGCCCCCTCGACTGTAGTCAAGGAGGCCTTCACGGAACGTACTGGCGAACTACCGGCGCATGAACGGCGGCACGTCGACCTCGTCGTCCGACGGGTCGTCGTGCACCGGGGTCGCGCGGCCGGGCAGGCTGCCGTGGTTCGTGTTCGACCCGATCGGCGAGTAGCCGCGCGAACCGCCGCCGGGCTGCGGGAGCCCGCCGCTCAGCGAACCGTTGCCCTCGTTGCGGGCGGACGGCATCGGCGTGTGCGTGCGCGGCGGCGCGACCGGGTAGCCGTTCGACCCGGTCGACGGCACCGGCGTGGCACCCGAAGGCGGGCTCTGCACCGGGGTCGCCCCGCCGGCGTTGACCTGACCGGCCTGCGCGGACGCGGTCGAGTTCGTGCGGGAGCCGAACGCGGGCGGGTCGAGCTTCTTGTGGGTCGGGGTGCCGGCGTCGAAACCGGCCGCGATCACGGTGACCCGGACCTCGTCGCCGAGCGAGTCGTCGATGATCGTCCCGAAGATGATGTTGGCGTCGGGGTGCGCGGACTCCTGCACCAGCGACGCGGCTTCGTTGATCTCGAACAGGCCGAGGTCCGATCCGCCCGCGATCGACAGCAGCGCGCCGTGCGCCCCGTCCATCGACGCTTCCAGCAGCGGCGAGTTGATCGCCTTCTCCGCGGCCTGGATCGCCCGGCCCTCGCCGCGCGCCGAGCCGATGCCCATCAGCGCGGAACCCGCGCCGGACATGACGCTCTTGACGTCGGCGAAGTCCAGATTGATCAGACCCGGGGTGGTGATCAGGTCGGTGATGCCCTGGACACCGGACAGCAGCACCTCGTCCGCCGAACGGAAGGCGTCCATCAGCGAGACGCCGATGTCGCCCAGCTGCAGCAGCCGGTCGTTCGGGATCACGATGAGCGTGTCGCATTCGTTGCGCAGCTGCTGGATGCCCTCTTCGGCCTGCTTGCTGCGGCGCTTGCCCTCGAAGGTGAACGGGCGGGTGACGACGCCGATGGTCAGCGCGCCGAGTTTGCGGGCGATCTGGGCGACGACCGGCGCGCCACCGGTGCCGGTGCCACCGCCCTCACCCGCGGTCACGAACACCATGTCGGCGCCCTTGATGACCTCTTCGATCTCTTCTCGGTGGTCCTCGGCGGCCTTCTGCCCCACCTCGGGGGCGGCGCCGGCACCGAGTCCGCGGGTCAGTTCCCGGCCGATGTCGAGCTTGACGTCGGCGTCGGACATGAGCAGTGCCTGCGCGTCGGTGTTCACCGCGATGAACTCGACGCCCTTGAGGCCGACCTCGATCATGCGGTTCACGGCGTTCACGCCGCCGCCGCCGATACCGACGACCTTGATCACCGCAAGGTAGTTGTGCGGGGGCGTCATCGGGGCCGCCTTCCTGATCGTGTGTGCCCGTGCTGCCCGCCGGTCGCTGAGCCTGTGCCGAACCCTCGAGCTGAAGTTCAGATTGAGAGTTATGTCAACTGCCGACGTTGAAGCAGGACGGTATGCACCAGGCTGGCTCGAATCCAGTAGCCACGCCGTGTGTCGCAAAGGTGTTTTGCCACAACATGTTCGCGGGCGCAAGAGCGAGACCCGGTCGCGGCGGCGAACGGCGGCCTGGTAAAGGCGAAGATCAGGTGGGCATCAGGTGGGCATGGACATGACCATGACGACGTCCTTCGACGGCGACCCGGTCGGTGATCCACCGGCCTGTTCGACGCTGAGCGCGAACTTCTCGGCCCCGCCGAGCCCGTCGGCGACCAGCAGCGCACCGTCCTGACCACCGGAAATGAGCCCGGCGGGTTTGGGTGCGGCACCCGGGAACATGAGCCAGGCCTGGTAGACCCGGCCCGGTTCGTTCGCCGGCAGCTGCGCCGCCATGAACACCAGCCGGTCCTTCGCGCGCGACATCATCACGGTGCCACCGCCGCCCGCCGAGGTCTCGGCGTGCCCGGTCCGGAGGTCGGCGGCCGAAAGGACGTCGGCGACCGGGGCGTACCGGTCCGCGTACTGCGCCGCACGCTCCCGCGCGGCCGTCAGCTGCGAGTGGTTGTCGTAGGCGATCCCGCCGAACACGGCGGTGCCCGCGAGCCCGACGACGGCCGCGGCCACCGCGGCGATCGCCCAGCGCGGGGCGCGACGCCGGTCCTTGACGCGCTCCCCCGCGCCGAAGCGCGTCTTCGGCGGCTGCTGCCTGGTCGCCATCGCCTCGGCGAGCACGCGGCGTTTGAGTTCGGGCGGCGGGTCTTCGGCCAGCGCGGCACCGAGCCGGGTCGCCGTCATCTGCAGTTCGAGGACCTCTTGCGCGCACGAGGCGCATTCGGCGAGGTGGCGCTGGAACTGCGCTCGCTCCACTTCGGACAGCGCGTCGACGGCGTACGCGCCGGTGAGCGTGTGCATCTCGGGCATGGTCATGCCGTCACCCCCAAACAGTCCCGGAGCCTGATCAGGCCGTCCCGGAGCCGGGTCTTGATGGTTCCGTGCGGGGTCTGCAGCACCTCTGAGACCTCGCGATAGGTATAGCCCTGGTAGTAGGCGAGCAGGACGGATTCCCGTTGCAGCTCGGTGAGGGTGGTCAGGCAGCGGCGTACCTGCGAACGCTCCCAGCGGGCCGCGACGGCCTCGGCCACCTCGTCGAAAGGCCGGGCGCGGGCGGCCTCGAAGGTCGCCTTGACCTCGCGATCCGAACTGGCGCGTGCCGAGCGGACGCGGTCGACGGCGCGGCGGTGCGCGAGCGTCATGGCCCAGTTCAGCGCGCTCCCCCGCTCCGGGGAGTAGCGCGTGGCCGTGCGCCACAGCTCCACCATGACCTCCTGCGTGACCTCTTCGGACTGTGCGGCGTCACGGAGGATCCGCCGCACGAGGCCGAGGACCGGACCGGCGAGCCGGTCGTACAAGGCGTCGAAGGCCCGCTCGTCCCCCTTCGCGACCCGGACGAGCAGATCCTCGGCCGTCGGTCCTGCCGGTTCACCGCTGCTTCCGGGAACAGGCGCCATCCGGCGCGGGCGTGCCGATTCATCCATCAAGCCTGCCTCCGGCCGTCTGGGGCGTCCGCTGTGTCATCGGCGCCTTCTTCAACCACAGTTTGACCCCGTGCCGCCGGATCAGCGCGGAGACCCGGTGCGGCATGAGCGGACGGGTGATCAGCATGTGCGCCAGCCACCTGGCGGTGGCCGGGCGCCGCACACCGCGCAGCGACGCGGTCAACGGCGTCTTCCCGTCCTGATGCAGGGCGATCTTGACCGAAAGCAGCGACTCCGGCCGGGGTACCGCCATCCGGTACTCGCCGTCCATCGACTGGAACGGCGAGACGTAGAACTCCTTGTCCGCGAAGGCGTTCCCGTCCTCGTCGGGGCGAAGGAGGTACGCGTGCCTGCCCCCGTAGGTGTTGTGCACCTCGGCGACGACGCATTCGAGTACGCCGTCGGGCCGGTGGCACCAGTACAGGGTGATCGGGTTGAAGTTGTGGCCGAGCATCCGCGCGCCTGCCAGCATCAGCACCCGGCCGCCGCGGAGGTCGACGCCGCGCGCCGCGAGCCAGCGGTCCAATTTGGACCGGATGCTGGAGGTGTCCTCGGGCGCGAAGTGGTCTCGTGAGTCGAAGCGGGCGAAGGGGCGAAGCCACCACGGCAGCTTCGGCGGCACATCGAGGTCGACGAACCACAGGTAGATCCGGTGGGCGAACGAGATCGGCGGCTCGATGCGCCGGACATGCGCCACCGTGGAGTCGTAGAGCACGGCCATGACGGTCACCATCGCACCCCGAAGTTCTCGGCCGCGCGGACACCGGACGCGCAGCCGTCCTCGTGGAACCCCCAGCCGTGGTACGCGCCGGCGAAGGCGACCGTGCCGTCGTTCAGCTCGGGCAGACGGCGCTGGGCGGCCACGGATTCCGGCGTGTAGACGGGATGTTCGTAGGTCATCTTGGCGAGCACCGACCCGTCGGCCGGGCCGGTGCCCGGGTTGAGCGTGACGACGTAGCCGGTCGGCTCGTCGAGCCGCATCAGGCGGTTCATGTCGTAGGACACCTGGACCGCGCCGTGGTGGGCGCCGCAGAACGGCGTCGCGTAGTTCCAGCCCGCCCGCGCCGATTCCGCCGTCGGGAGCACGCCGGTGTCGGTGTGCAGGCACGCCTCGTTGCTGGAGTACCGGAAGGTCCCGAGGAGGTCTTGCTCGGCCGCGGTCGGCGACGAGAGCAGCTTCAGCGCCTGGTCCGCGTGCGTGGCCACGACGACCTTGTCGAGCCGGTGCCGTGTGTCGGCGTCGTCGCGGACCTCGATGCCGCGCGCGGTGCGCTTGACCGAACGGACCGGAGTCGACAGATGCACCGCGGTCAGCTGTTTGGCCGCCCGCTCGACGTACTCGCGAGAGCCGCCGACGACGGTGCGCCACTTCGGGGACCCGCCGACCGACAGCATCCCGTGGTTGCGGAGGAACTCGAACAGGTAGCGCGCGGGGTACTTGAGCGTGTCGGTCCGGTCGGCGGACCAGACGGTCGAAACGACCGGGAGCATGAAGTGGTCGACGAAGTACTTCGTGTACCCGCCGATCGCGAGGAAGGCGCCGAGGGTGACGTCTCCGGCCTCGGGCGCTTCGAGGACGCGCCTCGCGTGCCGGTGGAAGCGCTTGACGTCGGCGAGCATCCACAGGTAGCGGCCCCGTGCGACGTTGCGCGGCTGCGCGAACAGGCCCTTCAGGCCCTTCGCGCCGGCGTACTGGAGCCCGCAGCCGTCGCAGCGGATGCTCATCGACATCTCGGTGTCGCGGGTGGCGACGCCCAGTTCGGCGAACAGGCGGAGCAGGTTCGGATAGGTACGCTCGTTGTGCACGATGAATCCGGAGTCGACGCCGACGGTGCCGCCGTGCGCGCTCGGGACGTCGTGGGTGTGCGCGTGCCCGCCCAGCCTGTCCTCGGCTTCGAACAGCAGTACCTCGTAGCGGCGTTGCAGCAGATAGGCGGCCGTGAGGCCGGCCACGCCGCTGCCGATGACTCCGATGCGTTGACCCTTGGTGTGCACGTGAAGCATTCGGAGCCGGATCGGGCGAGGATTGGATCTCGTGAACCGGCTCGGCATCCGACCCATCCCTTTCCGGTCCGGGAGCGAATGACGACTATGCCGAACAGTCCCGTGTCCCGCCTAGCCCCGTTCGTCGAGCGGCTCCTCGGTGGTGCCCTTCCGGTCGGTTTGCGTACCTGGGATGGCGTACGCGCCGGTCCGCCGGATGCCCCGACCGTGGTACTCCACAACCGCCGGGCCTTGCGCCGTCTCCTCTACGCCCCCGGCGAATTGGGCCTGGCCAGGGCATACGTCTCAGGTGATCTCGACGTCGAGGGCGATCTCGCCGACGGATTCCGCCGGATCTGGGCGCTGACCCGTTCGGGCGCCGTGCGCGGCGCGAAGCTCGGCCCGCGCGACTGGGCCGAGGCCTTGCGTCTCGCGGTGAGCCTCGGCGTCGCCGGGCCGCCGCCCAAGCCGCCCGCCGAGGAGGCCCGGCTGTCCGGGAAGCTGCACACCCTGCTCCGCGACAAGTCCGCGATCGCGCACCATTACGACCTCAGCAACGCCTTCTACCAGCTGTTGATGGACGAATCGATGGCCTACTCGTCGGCGTACTGGACGTCCGAGGAGAAGGGTTACGACCTCGAACAGGCGCAGTGGGACAAGCTCGAACTGATCTGCCGCAAGCTCGGCCTGCGCCCGGGGATGCGGCTGCTCGACGTCGGCTGCGGCTGGGGCTCGCTCCTGGTGCACGCGGCGAAACATCACGGCGTGACCGCTGTCGGGATCACTCTGTCGGCGGAGCAGCTGCAGCACGTCCGCGGCCGCCTCGTCCAGCACGATCTGGAGGATCGCGTCGAGGTCCGGCGGCAGGACTATCGCGAACTGCGTGACGAACCCTTCGACGCCGTCGCCACCATCGAGATGGGTGAGCACGTCGGCGAGGAGAACTACCCCGAGTACACGCGGACGCTGTACCGGATGCTCAAGCCCACCGGACGGCTGGTCCTGCAGCAGATGTCCCGCGGCGCGGTGGCGCCCGGCGGCGGCGCGTTCATCGAGCGCTACATCGCCCCCGACATGACGATGCGGCCGCTGAGCCGCACGCTCGGGCATCTGGAGACCGCCGGGTTCGAGATCCGCGACGTCCACGCGCTGCGAGAGCACTACGTGCGCACGGTCCGGGCCTGGGAGAAGACGCTCGAAAGCAACTGGGACGACGTCGTCGCGCTGATCGGGGAATCCGGCGCGCGGGTCTGGCGGCTGTACCTGGTCGGCGGGGCGCTCGCGTTCGAGGAGAACCGGATGGGCGTCGACCAGATCCTCGCGGTCCGTTCGTCGGAAGAGGGTTTGAGCGCGCTGCCCGCCACCCGGGAGTGGTCCTGATGCCCCTCGGCGGGACCCTCGCGGTCACGGCGGGCGCGACGCTGCTGGCCTTCGTCGTCACCTTCGGCATCGCGCGATGGCGGAAGCGGTACGACACCGTCGACACGCTGTGGGGACCGGGCTTCGCGCTCGTCGCGCTGGTGGGGGCCCCGCTCGGGGACGGGTCGGTCGCGCTGCGCGTGGTCACCGCGCTGCTGACCGCGATCTGGGGCGTACGCCTCGGCGTCCACCTCCACCTGCGCAACCACAAGTTGCCCGAGGACCCGCGCTATGTGCGGATGGCCGAGAGCGCCGGCCCGAATCCGGCGCTCAAGCTGTTCGTCCGCGTGTACCTGGTGCAGGCCGTGGTGCTCTGGTTCGTCTCGCTGCCGGTCCAGTTCGCGATGTACGGCGACACCTTCGGGGTGACGGCGTGGCTGGGCGTCGCGGTGTGGCTGGTGGGCTTCGGGTTCGAGACGGTCGGCGACGAGCAGTTGCGCCGTTTCAAGGCCGACCCGGGCAACAAGGGGAAGGTGCTCGACAGCGGTCTGTGGCGCTACACCCGGCATCCCAACTACTTCGGGGACGCGTGCGTGTGGTGGGGCCTGTACCTGCTGGCGTGTTCGAGCTGGGTGGGGGCGGCGACCGTGCTGTCGCCGATCGCGATGACGTACACGCTGGCCAAGGGGACCGGAAAACCTCTGCTGGAGAAGGGTTTGCGGCGTTCGCGGCCGGGATACGCGACGTACGTCGAGCGGACCAGCGGGTTCTTCCCGCTGCCCCCTCGCCGCGTCACTCCCCGGTGAGACCGTCCGTCAGCTCGCGCAACAGGTCGAGGTGGCCGGCGTGCCTGCCGGTCTCCTCGATCATGTGCGCGACCACGAACCGGACGTTGACCTTGCGATCGCCGCGGAAGGGGACCTCGTCGTCCAGCCCCATCGCTTCGACGATCTTGCGGCTGCGCTCGCACTCGGCCTCGTAGGCGGCTATCAGCTGCTCGATCGGGGTCTGCATGGCGACCCGGAACTCGGCGTCCGGATCGGCCTCCAGCGCCTCCTTCCAGACGTCCTCCTGCCCGCCGAGCACCACGTTGAACCAGTACTGCTCGACGAGGGTCAGATGCCCGAGCAGACCGGCGACGGTGGTCAGTTCGCTGGGGACGAGCGGCCGCCGGGCCTGCTCGTCGGTGAGGCCGGAGCACTTCCACACGACGGTGGCGCGAAGGAAGTCGAGGAAGCCGTTCAGCTGGGTGCGCTCGTCGCCGGTGAGGGGCGGTTCGGGGCGCTTCGGTTCGTCGGTCATGGTCGTGCAGTCTGCCGGTTTCCTCGGATGATCCGCTAACGAGTTACCCGGGGAGGCACTGTCCACCATCTGTCGCAGAGCGGTGGTCCGTGTCCGAACGTGATCCCATCGTTCGAGTGAACCCCACGGTAGTTAGCGCCCAGGAAACATGACGACCACCCGCCCGTCATGTCAGGCTGGTGCAGTTGTGCCCATCGCCCGCCGGTTCCCGGAGAAAGGTCACTGATGTCAGGCCTGCAGCTGAGCGCACTCGATGTCGCTTTCCTTTGCCTGGAAAGCGAAACGACGCCCATGCACATGGGGGCGGTGGTCACCTTCCGCCCGCACGGGCAGGTGCACGCGCGCGAGCTGACCACGCTGCTCGCCGAGCGGGCGGCACGCCTCCCCAAACTGCGTCAGCGCCCCCGCACCGCGCTGTTCCCGCCCGGCGCCGCGATCTGGGCCGACGACCCGGATTTCGTTGCCAGTGAACATATTTCACATCACCACCTGAGTTCCCTGTACGAACCGGACCCGCTCTCCGCCTACGCGTCACGATGGATGGGACGGCCGCTCGACACCGGAAAACCGTTGTGGGACTTGCATCTCGTCACCGGCCTGCCGGACGGCGAGTTCGCGTTGCTGCTGAAACTGCACCACGCGCTGACCGACGGAGCGGGCGCGTACGCCGTCGCCGTCGGCCTGCTCGACGAACTCCCGCGTGCGCCGAGGCGTCCGCACAGCGGTGCCGCGCCGCCTCCGCCGCGGTCCCCTGTGGACGCTGTGAAGGAAGCCGTCGGCTCGACGCTGACCCAGGCCGGGATCGCGTCGTCGGTGGTGCGCGCGACGCGTTCACCGCTGTCCCCCATCAGCGCGCCGCCGTCGACCGAACGACGGCTCGGCCTCGTCCGGCTGGACACCGCCGAGATCCGGCGGATCCGCCGGGCCCACGGCGGGACCGCGAACGACGTCGTGCTGGCGATCCTCAGCGGCGCGCTGCGCGAATGGATGATCAACCGCGGCCAGCGCGCCGACGACCGGACGCTGCGGGCGCTGATCCCGGTCAGCGTGCGCGGGCGGTCCGCCGAGCAGCTCGGCGGGAACAAGCTGTCCGGGTACCTCTGCGAGCTGCCGGTCGGCCTCGACGATCCGGTCGAGCGGCTGCTGGCCGTCCAGCGCGAGATGAGCCGGAACAAGGCCGCGGGACCTGCGCGAGGCGCGGGCGCCTTCCCGCTGCTCGCCGACCGGATGCCGCCGATGCTGCACCGGCTCGGTTCGAAGGCCGCCGGGCTGGCCGCGCCGCTGCTGTTCGACCTCGTGGTGACCACGGTGCCGGTGCCGCCCAACCGGCTCACCCTGGACGGGACGCAGGTGTCGGGCGTGTACCCGTTCGTGCCCCTGGCACCGCGGCAGGCGCTCGGGATCGCGGTGGCGACCTACCGCGACTCGGTCCACATCGGACTGCAGGCGAACGGGGCGGCGGTCTCGGACGTGGGTTCGCTGCGGGACGGGGTGCTCAAGTCCGCTTCGCGCCTGCTGGACACCGTTTAGCGAATGCCATGAAAGGTCCTTTCCTTGCAAATTTTGCAAGGAAAGGACCTTTCATGGCGCGCGTAAGGGGGCAGGTCAGCCGCGCAGCATCTCCGCGACCAGGAACGCCAGCTCCAGCGACTGCTGCGTGTTCAGCCGCGGGTCGCACGCGGTCTCGTACCGGCCCGAAAGGTCCAGATCCGAGATCTCCTGCGCGCCGCCGAGGCATTCGGTGACGTCCTCGCCGGTCAGCTCGACGTGGATGCCGCCGGGGTAGGTGCCGAGTTTGCGGTGCACCTCGAAGAAGCCCTGCACCTCGTCCACGATCCGGTCGAAGTGCCGGGTCTTGTAGCCGGTCGAAGCCTCGTGCGTGTTGCCGTGCATCGGGTCGCACTGCCAGATGACCTTGTGCCCGGACGCCTCGACCTTCTCGACGATCGCGGGCAGCACCTCGCGCACCTTGCCGTTGCCCATGCGGGCGATCAGCGTCAGGCGGCCGGGCTCGTTGCGCGGGTCGAGCCGCCGGACGTACTCGACGGCCTGCTCGGGCGTGGTCGTCGGGCCGATCTTGAGACCGATCGGGTTGGCCAGCAGCTCGGCGAAGGCGATGTGCGCGCCGTCGAGCTGCCGCGTCCGCTCGCCGACCCAGAGGAAGTGCGAGGACAGGTTGTACAGCTTGGGGTTCGCCGCGTCCGCGCGGTCCATCCGCAGCATGGAGCGCTCGTAGTCCAGCAGCAGCGCCTCGTGGCTGGCGAAGATCTCGGTGGACTGGAGCGAGCTGTCGGTGACGCCGCAGGCCGACATGAACCGCAGGCCGCGGTCGATTTCCGCGGCCAGCGCCTCGTAGCGCTCGCTGGCGGGCGAGGACTTCACGAAGTCCTTGTTCCAGTCGTGCACCTGGTGCAGATCCGCCATGCCGGCGCCGGTGAGGGCGCGGACCAGGTTCATCGCGGCGCCCGCGTTCGCGTAGGCGCGGATCATCCGGCCGGGGTCGGGCACGCGCAGTTCGGGCTTGGCGACGAGCGAGTTGATGATGTCGCCGCGGTACACCGGCAGGCCGAGCGCGTCGGTGGACGCCGAACGCGGCTTCGCGTACTGGCCCGCGATCCGGCCGACCTTCACCACCGGCAGGCTCGCGCCGTAGGTGAGGACGACGGCCATCTGCAGCAGGGTGCGCAGGTTGGCGCGGATGTGCGGCTCGGTGTTCGATTCGAACGTCTCCGCGCAGTCGCCGCCCTGCAGCAGGAACGCCTCGCCGCGGGCGACCATCGCGAGCCGGTCCGAAAGGCGGTCGATCTCGGCGGGGACGGTGATCGGCGGCACGCTCTCCAGCACGCCGCGTACGCGCTTCGTCAGCTCGGCGTCCGGCCACTCGGGCTGCTGCGCGGCGGGCCGGGAAAGCGCGTCGTCGAGCCGGTCACGCAGCTCGGGCGGCAGGGGTGGCAGTTCGGGGAGCGTGTCGACGGGAACGTCCACTGTCCAGTTCACAGGCACCAGGATATGCCGCGCCGAAAGCCGCCCGCCCACCGGGACGAAAGTCCCAAAACGTGGACGGGCGGCGGAAGGGATCAGGCGGCCTGCGCCTTGTTGTAGAGGTTCTGCGCGTCCGTGCCGAAGTACGGGCCGAACATGTAGCCGGGCAGGAAGTTGTAGCCGAAGCTGTTCACCGAGGCCTGGACGCCCGCACCGGTCGCCTCGCTGAAGTTGAGGAACCACGGGCCGCCGCTCGAACCACCGGTCATGTTGCAGTTCATCCCGTGGTCCTTGGTGAGCAGGAAGTCGGTGAACGTGCTCCCGCTGCAGTAGATCAGCTTCGTGCCGTCGTACGGCGCCGCCGCTGGGTACCCGAACGTGTACATCGACTGGTTGCGCGCCTGGTTGAACGCGATCCCCTGCGCGCCGACGACGTCGGTCAGCTTCTGCCCGTTGAGCGGGTTCACCACGGCCGCGCCGATGTCGTAGTTCATGTCCTCGCTCGCTTCCCACTGCGGAGTGGTCAGCGTGCTCTTCGCGGCCCACGTGCCGTAGGGAGTGTTGCCGTTGTTGTAGCCGGGAGCGAAGGTCCAGTTGGTGTGCCAGGCGCCCTGGTACTTCACGCAGTGCCCGGCGGTGATCACGACGCTGCCGTTCGTGCTGGTGACCGCGTCACCGGAGCACGACGCGTTCCGCCCGCCCATGGTGAAGAACACCCGGCCCGCGGTCTGCACGACCTTGCCCGCGCCGGTCCAGGCGCCCCCGCCGTTGGGGATGCTCTGGATGATCGTGCTCGTGCCCTTCGCGACATCCTTCGGCGTGAAGGCGGGCGCCTGGACCAGCTGTTCGATCGGCACCGCCGACCGCATCCGCTCCGGGGTCCAGTAGGCCGCGACCGCTTGCGCGTCGGTGACCGTCCGATGCTGGACCGGCCCGGCGTGGGCGGGATTCGCGACGGCCGTCAGCGCCGTCACCGCCAGCCCCACGAGCGCCGCCAGTATCCCCGTCCGGGAAGCCGTCCTCTTCATGGCGTACCACCTTTCGCCACCGGTGAATTGCCGTATGACTTGCACGACATTTCGAAAGTATTTGGCCTGCTACCAGGGGTACAAGCGGCCGTTCGGCCGCATCCGGGGTGGCGTATGGGCCGTTCGGTCTAGCGGCAGTGCGCGTCGGCCGCCGGGAGGACGCCGTCCCGCAGGTACCGGACCACGAAGTCGTTGCCGCAGGCGTTCTCCTTGGTGAAGACGCCGTGCCCGCCGGCGTCCACGGTGACGAACTTCGCCCGTCCGCCCAACGCCGAACGCAGCTCCCGCGCACCGGACAACGGCGTCGCCGGGTCGCGGAGGTTCTGCACCAGCAGGATGTTCGACGGTCCGCGGTCGTGGATCCGCACCGGCGGTTCGCGGCGCTCGACGGGCCAGAACGCGCAGGGCGTGATGTTCGCGGCCGCGGGGCCGAACATCGGCTGCGTCACGCGGGCGCGTTCGACCGCTTTTCGGTAGTAGCGAACGCTTTCCGGCCAGTCGGAGTCGTTGCAGAGCACCTGCAGCTGGAGCGCGGCGTGATTGTCGGTGTCGAGCGGTCCGCCCTGCGCCTTCGCTGCCGGAGCGGCCCACCGCTCGGCGAGACCGGGGAAGTTCGCGTCGTCGTACAGCGCGCCCCAGGTGTCGATTCGAATTCCCGGGCGCTTTTCGGCCAGCTCGAGGAACTTCGCCGTCACCTCGGCCTGTGTCCGCCCGAGGTGGTAGACGTCGTCGCGCGCCGCCGCCCACGCCGTGAAGTCGCCGAAGCGGTCGTCGAAGCCGTCCGCGAAACGCTGATGTGCCCGGACGTCGAGCCCGTCGGGGCCGAGCAGGCTGTCCAGCACGATCCGGTCCGTGCGCGCCGGGAACAGTGACGAATACGCCGCGCCCAGGTAACTCCCGTACGAAACGCCGTAGTACGAGATCTTCCGCTCCCCCAACGCCGCGCGGATCCGGTCCATATCGCGCGCGGTGTTGGCGGTGGTCATATGTGGCAGGAGGTCCGCGGTCTTCGACTCGGCGCATTGCTTCGCCACGACGCGGGACTTCGCCGCCTTCTCGGCGACGTCGCGCGGGCCCTCCGCGTACGGGCCGACGAGGATGAACTGCTGTTCCTCGCTCAGGTCACAGGTCACCGGGGTGCTGTAGACCGTCCCGCGCGGGTCGAAACCGATGACGTCGTAGCTGTCGAGCAGGTCGGACTGTCCCTGTCGCTGCGCGAGTTGCGCGGGCATCGCCAGGCCTGGGCTCCCCGGGCCGCCGGGGTTCATGAGCAGCACGCCTCGCCGCTTCGGCGATTTACTCGCCTTACGGGAAACGGTGAGTTCGATGGTCCGGCCGCCGGGATCGGCGTAGTCCAGCGGCACCTGGAGTTTCGCGCATTCGAGGCCCTCGGTCGGTGAGGGTGTCATGCCGTAGTCCGGGCAGGGAGACGTCCACCGTAGTGCCGGAGCCGCATCGGCGGTCGCCGGGACGGCTACCGCCAGTGGCAGGAAAGCCAGTATCGCCAACGTTTTTCTCATGCGGAAAGCGTGGCGTGACCGGCCGCCCGACCGCGTCGGCCCGGAGGTTGATCCCCGCCCTCCACCTTGGGCAGGAAGGAACGCGCCGACCACGCTGTCGGCGCGCACCGGGCTCAGACCACCGCGAGCGGCAAAGCCGTCGGGTGCACCGGAGCGGGCAGGTCCGAAGCGCCGGTGAGGTACGCGTCGACGGCGCTCGCCACCGAACGTCCCTCGGCGATCGCCCACACCACCAGCGAGGCACCGCGGTGCGCGTCGCCGCAGACGAACACGCCGGGCGAGGAGGTCTGCCAGTCCGCGCCGCACGAGAGCGTGCCGCGTCGGGTCAGCGAGAGACCGAGCCCGTCCAGCAGCGGCATGTGCTCGACACCCTCGAACCCGATCGCGAGCAGCACGAGGTCGGCGGGCAGTTCCTCGACCTCGTCGTTGACCGGGGTCACCATGCGCTTGCCGGTCTCGGGGTCCTTGACCACGCGGACCTGACGGAGCTCCACGGCGCGCACGTTGCCCTCGTCGTCACCGATGAACCGGGTGACCGCGACGGCGAACTTGCGCTCGCCCGCCTCCTCGTGCGCCGGGTAGGTGCGCAGGATGTACGGCCAGGTCGGCCACGGCGAGCGTTCGTCGTCCCTTGTGGACGGTGGCGTCGGGTACTGGTCCAGCTGGGTCACCGAAAGCGCGCCCTGCCGGGTCGCGGTGCCGTAGGAATCGGCCCCGGTGTCCCCGCCGCCGATGATGACGACGTGCTTGCCCGCCGCGTCGACCGGCGACGGGCCGTCGCCCTCGACGTACTTGTTGGCCGGGACCAGATGTTCCATCGCCAGGTGGATCCCGGCGAGTTCGCGCCCGGGTGTGGTCTTGTCGTCGCGGCCGCGCAGCGCGCCCACGGCGAGGACCACCGCGTCGTACTCCGCCCGCAGTTCCTCGACGGTCAGGTCGACGCCGACCTCGCAGCCGGTGACGAACTTCGTGCCCTCCTTGCGAAGCTGCGCGAGCCGCCGGTCGAGGACCTTCTTCTCCATCTTGAACTCGGGGATGCCGTACCGCAGCAGGCCGCCGAGCCGGTCGTCCCGCTCGAAGACGGTCACCTCGTGGCCGGCGCGGGTCAGCTGCTGCGCGGCGGCGAGCCCGGCCGGGCCGGAGCCGACGACCGCGACCCGCTGTCCCGACGAAACCGCCGAGACCTGCGGCTGCACGTAGCCCGCTTCCCAGGACTGGTCGGCGATCGTCTGCTCGACCCGCTTGATCGACACCGGACCGCCGGACAGCGGCGAGATCGACAGCACGCAGCCCGCCTCGCACGGCGCGGGGCACAGCTTCCCGGTGAATTCGGGGAAGTTGTTGGTCGCGTGCAGCCGGTCGCTCGCCGCGGCCCAGTCGCCGCGGCGCACCAGGTCGTTCCACTCCGGGATCAGGTTGCCCAGCGGGCAGCCGGAACCACCGGAGTGACAGAACGGGATGCCGCAGTCCATGCATCGCGAAGCCTGCTTGCGCACCTGTTCGTTGCGCTCGCCGGGTTCCACGTCGGCGTAGACCTCTCCCCAGGTGGCGAGACGGTCCTCTTTGGACTTCTTCTTCGGCTCTTCACGTTCGTACTTCAGGAAACCCGTCGGATCAGCCACGAGCGGCCTCCATGATCGCTTCGTCGACGTCGCGGCCCGCGGCACGCGCCGCCTTCGCCGCGTCAAGGACACGCTGGTAGTCGCGGGGCATCACCTTGGTGAACGCCGCCGAGCGACGTGGCCAGTCGCCGAGCAGCGACGCGGCCACGGCCGAACGTGTGAGGTCGTAGTGCTTCTGCACGGTCTTCTTGAGCCAGGCGAGGTCCTCGGACGACGGCGTCTGGAGATTCACCATCTCCTCGTTGACCTTGCCGCGGTCGAGGTCGAGCACGTACGCCTCGCCACCGGACATCCCCGCCGCGAGGTTGCGCCCGGTCGGGCCGAGCACCACGGCCTGTCCGCCGGTCATGTACTCGAAGGCGTGGTCGCCGACGCCCTCGGCGACGACCACCGCACCGGAGTTGCGCACGCAGAACCGTTCGCCGACCTGGCCGCGCAGGAACATCTCGCCGCCGGTGGCGCCGTAGGCCAGCGTGTTCCCTGCGATGGTCTGGCCTTCCGCGGCGAACTTCGCGTCCGGATGCGGGCGTACGATGATCCGCCCGCCCGAAAGCCCCTTGCCGACGTAGTCGTTCGCGTCGCCGACCATGTCGAGCGTGATGCCGCGTGGAAGGAACGCCCCGAGCGACTGCCCGGCGGAACCGGTCAGCAGCACGTGGATCGTGTCCTCGGGCAGGCCCTCACCGCCGTAGCGACGGGTGATCTCGGAACCGAGCAGCGTGCCGACGGTCCGGTTCACGTTCCGCACCGGCAGTTCCAGCCGCACCGGATGCGCGTCCTCCAGCGCCGCCTCGGCGAGCTGGATCAGCGTCCGGTCGAGGGCGTGCTCCAGGCCGTGGTCCTGCGCCCGCGTGCGCCGCTTCGCCCCGCCGTACGGGGTCTCAGCGGGCATCTCGAAGATCGGCGCCAGGTCGAGACCGGAGGCCTTCCAGTGCTCGATCGCCTCGTCGGTGTTCAGCACCTCGGCGTGCCCGATGGCTTCGTCGAGGGTGCGGAAACCGAGTGCCGCCAACGTTTCCCGGACCTCTTCGGCGACGAACCGGAAGTAGTTCACGACGTGGTCGGCCTGGCCGGTGTACCGCTTGCGCAGATCCGGGCTCTGGGTCGCGACGCCGACCGGGCAGGTGTCGAGGTGGCAGACGCGCATCATGACGCAGCCTTCGACGATCAGCGGCGCCGTCGCGAAGCCGTACTCCTCCGCGCCGAGCAGCGCGGCGATGACGACGTCCTTGCCGGTCTTCATCGCGCCGTCGACCTGCACGGTGATCCGGTCGCGCAAACCGTTGAGCAGCAACGTCTGCTGGGTCTCGGCGAGGCCGATCTCCCACGGGGTGCCCGCGTGCTTCAGCGAGTTCATCGGGGAGGCGCCGGTGCCGCCGTCGTGGCCGGAGATCAGCACGACGTCGGCGTGCGCCTTGGACACCCCGGCCGCGACCGTGCCGACGCCGAGCGAGGACACCAGCTTCACGTGGATGCGGGCGTTCTCGTTGGCGTTCTTGAGGTCGTGGATCAGCTGGGCGAGATCCTCGATCGAGTAGATGTCGTGGTGCGGCGGCGGCGAGATGAGCCCGACGCCCGGCGTCGAGTGCCGTGTGCGCGCGATCCACGGGTACACCTTGTTGGGCGGCAGCTGCCCGCCCTCGCCCGGCTTCGCGCCCTGCGCCATCTTGATCTGGATGTCGTCGGCGTTGACGAGGTATTCGCTCGTGACACCGAAGCGGCCGCTCGCGACCTGCTTGATCGCGCTGCGCCGCGCCGGGTCGTACAGGCGCTCGGGATCCTCGCCGCCCTCACCGGTGTTCGACCGGCCGCCGATGCGGTTCATCGCGATGGCGAGCGTTTCGTGCGCCTCGGCCGAAATCGAACCGTAGGACATCGCGCCGGTGTTGAAGCGCTTGAAGATCGCCTCGACGGGCTCGACCTCGTCCAGCGGGACGGGCTCGCGAACGCCCTCGCGGAAGGCGAACAGCCCGCGCAGCGCGCCACCCTGGCGGTACAGGCGGTGCACCTCGTCGGAGTACTTCTTGTACACCTCTTCCCGGCCGGTCTTCGTCGCGTGCTGCAACAGGAAGACGGTCTCGGGGGTGAACAGGTGCAGCTCGCCCTCGCGGCGGTACGCGTACTCGCCGCCGGTCTCGAGTCCACGGTGGACACGATCGGTCGGGTTGTCCGGGTACGCCCGGCGGTGACGCGTGGCGACCTCTTCGGCGAGCACGGTCAGCCCGACCCCGCCGAGCTTCGACGACGTCCCGGTGAAGTACTCGTCGAGCAGGTCCTGGGCCAGGCCGAAGGATTCGAAGACCTGCGCCGCGGTGTACGCGCCGACGGTCGAGATACCCATCTTCGACATGATCTTCAGGACGCCCTTCACGAGCGCCTTGACGTAGTTGCGGATCGCCTTGGCGGGCTCGATCCCGGTGACCGCACCGGTCGAGATCATGTCCTCGATGGTCTCGAAGGCCAGGTACGGGTTCACCGCCGCGGCGCCGTAGCCGAGCAGCAGCGCGATGTGGTGGACCTCGCGGGCGTCACCGGTCTCGACGACCAGCGCGACACGGAGCCGCTCCTTGGTGCGCACCAGGTGGTGGTGCACCGCGGACACCAGCAGCAGCGACGGGATCGGCGCCATGCGGTGGTCGGAGTCGCGATCGGACAGCACGAGCGTGCGCGCGCCCGCCGCGATCGCCTCGGAGGCCTCGCGCCGGACCCGCTCGATCGCGGACGCCAGCGCGTCGGCGCCACCGTCCACTTCGTACAGTCCGGAAAGGACACTGCACGCGAAGCCGGGAAGGTCGCCGTCGTCGTTGATGTGAATCAGCTTGGCGAGTTCGTCGTTGTCGATCACCGGATACGGCAGCTGCACGTGGCGGCAGGAGGCCGGGCCGGGGGCGAGCAGGTTGCGCTCGGGACCCATGATCCGGCTCATCGAGGTGACGAGCTCTTCGCGGATCGCGTCCAGCGGCGGGTTGGTGACCTGCGCGAAGTTCTGCTTGAAGTAGTCGTAGAGCAGCCGCGAACGCTGTGACAGCACGGCGGGCGGGGTGTCGGAGCCCATCGAACCGATCGGCTCGGCCGCCTTGACCGCCATCGGCGCGAGGAGGATCTTCAGCTCTTCTTCGGTGTAGCCGAAGGAAAGCTGGCGCCGCAGCACGGAATCGTGGCTCTGCACGATGTGGTCGCGGTCCGGCAGGTCGGCGATCTGCAGGAGACCGGCGTGCAGCCAGCCCTCGTACGGGAGTTCCTTGGCCAGCGCCGACTTGACCTCTTCGTCGTCGACGATCCGGCCCGCCTCGGTGTCCACCAGGAACATGCGGCCGGGCTTGAGGCGGCCCTTGGCCACGACGTCCGCGGGGGCGACGTCGAGGACGCCCGCCTCACTGGCGAGCACCACACGGTCGTCCGCGGTGCGCCACCATCGGGCGGGCCGCAGGCCGTTGCGGTCCAGCACCGCGCCGACGAGCGTGCCGTCGGTGAAGGTGACACAGGCCGGGCCGTCCCACGGCTCCATGAGGCTGGCGTGGAACTGGTAGAACGCACGACGTTGTGCGTTCATCCCGGCGTGGTTCTCCCACGCTTCGGGGATCATCATCAGCACCGCGTGCGGCAGCGACCGCCCGCCGAGGTGCAGCAGCTCCAGCACCTCGTCGAAGGAGGCGGAGTCCGACGCGTCGGCCGAGCAGATCGGGTACAGGCGGGTGAGATCGCCGGGGATGAGGTCCGATTCGAGCAGCGCCTCACGGGCGCGCATGCGGTTGCGGTTGCCCCGGATGGTGTTGATCTCGCCGTTGTGCGCGACGAACCGGAACGGATGCGCCAGCGGCCACGACGGGAAGGTGTTGGTGGAGAACCGGGAGTGCACGAGCGCGATGGCGCTGGTGAGCCGGGTGTCGGTCAGGTCGGCGAAGAAGAGCGGGAGCTGCTCGGGGGTCAGCATTCCCTTGTAGACGATGGTCCGCGAGGACAGCGACGGGAAGTAGGTGCCGCAGCCCGCGGTCACGCTCTCGTTCTCGACGCGCTTGCGGAGGCAGAAGGCCAGCCGGTCCAGTTCGAGCCCGGCGGGACATCGCCCGTCGGACTCGGCGCCCGCGACGAACAGCATCGCGAAATGCGGCATGACCGAACGCGCCGTCGGGCCGATGTCGGCGCGATCGGCGTCGACCGGTACCTCACGCCAGCCGAGGACGTCGAGGCCCTCTTCCGTGGCGATCCGCTCGATCAGGGCGATGGCCTTGTTCCGCTCCTCGACGTCCGAGGGCAGGAAACCGATCCCGGTCGCGTAGGTCTGGTGACCGTCGGCGTCCGCCGCGGGCAGGGGGAAGTCCACTTCCGCCCGCAGCAGCTCGTCCGGGAGCTGCAGCAGGATGCCCGCGCCGTCGCCACTGGTCGGCTCCGCTCCGGCGGCCCCGCGGTGGTCGAGGTTCGTCAGCGCGGACAGGCCGTCGGTGACGATGCCGTGCGAGCGCCGCCCGCGAACGTCGGCCACCATGGCCACACCGCAGGAGTCCTGTTCGGATTCGGGATCGTAGAGACCCTGTTTGCCAGGAATGGCGGAGAAGATCATGAAGGGACCTCCTTCGTCGTCTGTGCTCAGCGGCCGGGCGGGGCCGGCCGGGGGATGCGCACGGGACGACGATGGCCCGTTCGTTAGCGAGACTTTAACACCTGTGAAACACGTCGGCATCAGTTCGGCGGGCGCAGAAGCCCGCCGACGGGTAACGATCTGGACGCCCGGAACGACACAGTTCCTGATGAGGTCACAGTAGTTCGTTCCGCTAAGTATATGTCCTGTTCCGGGATGTCACGAGAAGCGGTGAGGCGACCCTAGTCACTCCCGGCGCCCGGCGCGAGCCCAGGACACCGGAAATAGAACGTGTTACAGTTCTGGTCATGATCCTGGACCGTTTCCGGCTCACCGACCAGGTCGCCGTGGTCACCGGCGCCGGACGCGGGATCGGCGCGGCGACCGCCGTGGCGCTCGCCGAGGCCGGTGCCGACGTGGTGATCTCCTCCCGCACCGAAACCCAGCTCGAAGACGTGGCCGCCCTGGTCGCCGCCACCGGACGGCGCGCCCACGCGGTGCCCGCCGATCTGAGCGACCCGGCCGCCGCCGGCGAGCTGGCGCGCATCGCGACGGCGGAGTTCGGGCGGCTGGACCTGGTGGTCAACAACGTCGGTGGCACCTATCCCCGGCCGCTGCTGGAAACCACCCCGGACTTCCTCGAAGAAGCCTCCGTCTGGTCACGCGTGTCGTCCGTCTGGTCACGCGACTCACCGCGGCGAGTCCCGGATGCCATGAAAGGTCCTTTCCTTGCAAAATTTGCAAGGAAAGGACCTTTCATGGCACTCGCGAGGACGGGCGGAAGTACGTGAAGGCCCCCTTCATTGCGTCTAGCGCAATGAAGGGGGCCTTCACGTACCAAAGAGCGCTACTTCTCGGCGTCGGGCTTCGGGTCCTCGGTCGCCTTGTCGGCGGCGGAGTCCCGGACGGTGTCCGGAGCCGCGGCGACCTCCGCATGCGACTCAACGGAGTCGGCGTCCTCCCGCGGCACGTCCTTGCTCCACAGCGTTTCCGGCGCTTCCCTCGGCCCCCGCTTGGCGGCCAGGACGAAGTACGCGATCGCCGCGGCGAACAGCAGGATCGAGGTCCACACGTTGACCCGCAGGCCGAGGATGTGGTTCGCGGTGTCGGTCCGCATCATCTCGATCCAGAACCGGCCCGCGGTGTACCCGGCGACGTACAGCGCGAACACGCGGCCGTGGCCGAGGCGGAACTTCTTGTCCGCCCAGATGACCAGCAGCGCGACACCGAGGTTCCAGATCAGCTCGTAGAGGAACGTCGGGTGCACCGGGCTGTCCGGCAGCGGGACGTGCCCGATCGCGATCCCGTTCAGGAAGTCGTCCGGGTTGGTCGGGTTGTAGCGCTGGTAGATCTCCAGTCCCCACGGCAGATCGGTGTGCGCGCCGTAGAGCTCCTGGTTGAAGTAGTTGCCGAGCCGCCCGATCGCCTGCGCGATCACGATCCCCGGCGCGAGCGCGTCCGCCATCGCGGGCAGCGGGATGCCCCGGCGGCGGCAGGCGATCAGCGCGCCGACGGCGCCGAGCGCGATGGCGCCCCAGATGCCGAGGCCGCCGTCCCAGATCTTCAGCGCGTTGAGCGGGTTCTTGCCCTCGCCGAAGTACAGCTGGTTGTCGGTGATGACGTGGTACAACCGGCCGCCGACCAGGCCGAACGGCACCGCGAAGACGGCGACGTCGATGACGGTGCCCTTCGTGCCGCCGCGGTTCACCCAGCGCCGCTCGCCCAGCCAGATCGCCACGATGATGCCGGCGATGATGCAGAGCGCGTATGCCCGGATCGGGACCGGCCCGATATGCCAGACGCCCTGGTCGGGGCTGGGGATGGTCGCGAGGAACGCTGCCGAGGCGGTATTCACGTCGGCCACCGTAGCGCTTCGTCGACTTCTTGGGGGCGTCAGCCCTCGACGGCGGCCAAACAGCCCGCGATCAGCGCGGACGCGACCTGCCCGATGGCGGCGTCGGGCGGCAGGAACAGTTCGTCGTGCAGGCTCGGCGCGCCCGCGGTGTCGCCGAGGCCGACGAACATCATCAGCCCGCGCGTCATCCCGCAGTAGTGCGCGAAGTCGTCGGCGCCGAACGACCGGAAATCGGTGTCCACGCCCGCCCCGGTCCGGACGAGCCGCCGGTGTGCGCGCTGAGTGAGCCCGGCGTCGTTGTGCAGCATCGGTTCGCACGGGCTGATCTCCAGTTCCGCCCGGCAGCCGTGCGCCTTGGCGGTGCCGTGGACGATCTCGGCGAGCCCCTCCAGCGCGAGGTCGCGGTCCTCGGCGCGTATCAGCCGCAGCGAGCCCGACAGGCGGGCCTCGTTCGGCACGACGTTCGCCGTGGTCCCGGCTTCGATCCGGCCGACCGAGCAGACCGCGCCGAACACCGGGTCGACCCGGCGGCTCGCGAGCTGCTGCAGGCTCACCACGATCTGGCTGAGCGCGAGGATCGGGTCCCGCAGCAGGTGCGGATACCCGGCGTGCCCGCCCTGGCCCCGGACGACGACGTCGAACTCGTCGGTGGAGGCGTTGACCGGTCCCGGCACCGCCGACACCACGCCCGCCGCGAGCCGGGGCTGGACGTGCGCGCCGATGACCGACTCGACGCCGTACTCGGTGAGCACGCCCGACTCGACGATGTCCAGCGCGCCGGACGGCGACGTCTCCTCACGCGGCTGCAGGAGCGCCACGAGCGGCCGGGGCACCCCGACCACGGCGGCCGCGCGGACGGTGGCGACGAGCGCGGCCATGTGGACGTCGTGTCCGCACGCGTGCATCAGCGGCGTCTCCGAAGCCCACGGCACCCCGGTGCGCTCGGTGACCGGCAGCGCGTCCAGTTCGGTGCGCAGTGCCACGGCCGGTCCCGGCCGGGTGCCGGGGAGCAGGACGGCGCGTCCGGTCTTGGCGACCCGGACCCCGTCGTCGATGCCCAGCGCCTCGACGACGATCCGCGCGGTGTCCTCCTCGTCGCCCGACGCGCGCGGATCGGCGTGTACGCGGTGCCGCAGCCCGATCGCGGAAGGCAGCTCCGCTTCGACCGCGGCCTCCCACCGGTCCTGCAGTTCGTCCAGCTCCGTCATGTCCCCTCCAGCCCGTACACCCGTTCGGCGTTGCGGTGCCCCACCAGCGCCGCTATCCGATGCGCGTCCACTTCGGACAGTACGTCCGATGTGAGTCCCGCGTACAGGAAGTCGGACAGTCCTTGCCGGAACAGCGCGGTACCGAGGTGGTACAGCTCGGCCAGCCCGAACGCGTCCGTGGAGAACAGCAGCTTCCCGAACGGCACGATCTCCATTGTCTCCGCGATGATCGCGGGCGCACGATGACCGGCGTTGTGCGTCGCGAGTCCCACGTCGACGAACACGTGCTCGAACACCTGCGCCAGATACGCGGCGTTCCGGTGGAAGGGATAGTTGTGCAGCAGCATGATCGGCACCCCGTGCGAGCGGGTGGCCCGCAGGAGCCCGGTGAGCAGCAGCGGATCGCAGCGATGCAGGTCGACGTCGGAATCGCCGAACCCGACGTGGAACTGGATCGGCAACGCCAGATCGATCCCGGTCCAGATCAGGAAGCGGTGCAGCACCTCGTCCGCGAGCCGGACCGGTTCGCCCGCCTCGATGCGCGCGAGCCAGCGACCCGCCGCTTCGGTGACTTCGGCGTCCGTCGGCCGCTCCCCCGCCAGGTCGAGGCCGACCCGGTAGGCGGCGATGGACTTGAACCCGACGGCCGTCGTGGCGCGTTTCGCCAGTTCCCCGGTGAAGGCCTCGATGAATCCGGCCGCGGTGGTGGCTCCGATCACCGTTTCGGCGACCTGTTCGAGGCGGACGATGTCCCGCGCCCGGGCGGCGGACAGCGCCGCGAACTGCTCGGTCGTGGTCAGCGTGTCCGGCAGGAAACCGCCGTCGAGCAGGAATTCGGTCGTGCCGGTGGCGCGCAGGAATCGCGCGTTGACCTCCGTGGCGCCCAGTTCGGCGCGGCGGGCCAGATAGACCTCGGCCGGGACGTGCGGCGGCAGATCGAGCACGGGCGCGCAGCGGGCCCGCACCGCGAGCCCGATCAGCGAATCGAACAGGGTGGTGCCCA
The DNA here is from genome assembly GCF_051373225.1 of Amycolatopsis sp. w19. Classification (NCBI taxonomy): domain Bacteria; kingdom Bacillati; phylum Actinomycetota; class Actinomycetes; order Pseudonocardiales; family Pseudonocardiaceae; genus Amycolatopsis; species Amycolatopsis sp. w19. Next base: position 152,810 of record NZ_JBPQFM010000015.1, read on the forward strand.
GTGACGAGACGGTGTCGGCCTCGGTGAGCAGCTGTTCGAACTCGATCCGGCCGAGGTCACCGGTGACGACGCCGTGGCAGTGGTGGTCCACCAGCCGCGTCCGGGCCACGAACGGCAGGATCGGGGTTCCCGGCATGAGCGCGTCCCTTCTCGTGATCGACGAGTGCGGCCTCACCCTATGGCCGGATCGGGGCGTGGCAAGGGGCTGGAGAACAGGCCAGGATGAGGAACCATGGTGAACCGGGAAGCACTGACCGCCCGCGCGACCGCCCTCACCGGGGAACTCCGGGCACGGGGTGTCGAGCTCGTGGCGCTGACCTTCGTGGACAACGCCGGGATAGCGCGGGTCAAGGCGGTGCCACTGCGGAAGCTGCCGTCGGCGGCCGCGTGGGGTGTCGGCGCTTCGAATTCCTTCGATTTCTTCGGCTTCGACGACGTCATCACCGGCGGTGAGCATTCCCTCGGGCCGGTCGGCGACCTGCGGCTGCATCCGGACCTCGACGCGCTGACCGTGCTCGCCGGGCAGCCCGGCTGGGCTTGGGCGCCGGTGACGAAACTCGATCAGGAGGGCGAACCGCATCCGCAGGACGGGCGGGCCCTGCTGGCGACGGCGGTGGACCGGCTCGCCGCACGCGGTCACCGCGCGCGGATGAGTTTCGAGATCGAATGGGTGATCACCAGCGCCGACGCCCCGGACGACGCGCGGTCGGCCACGGCGGGCCCGGCCTACGGTTACGCGAGGCTTTCCGAGCGCGCGGACTATCTCCGCGCCTTGGTGTCCACTTTGGACCAACAGGGCGTCGGGGTGGAGCAGATCCATCCCGAGTACGCGGACGGCCAGTTCGAACTGTCCGTCGCCGCCGCCGATCCGGTGCGGGCGGCCGACATCGCCGTGCTGACTAAGGAGACGATCCGCACGCTCAGCCACCGGCACGGGCTCAAGGCGTCCTTCACCCCGAAGTTCGCGCCCGCCGGCGTGGGCAACGGCGGACACGTGCATCTGAGCGTTTGGGACGGAGCGCGGAATCTTTTTTCGGGCGGGGAAAGGGTTTTCGGGCTGACACCGCTCGCGGAGTCGTTCAGCGCCGGCATCCTGAAACGGCTGCCCGCGCTGCTCGCGATCGGGGCGCCTTCGGTGGTCAGCTATCTGCGCCTGGAGCCGCACCATTGGGCGGGGGTGTACACCGCGTGGGGCCTGGAGAACCGGGAGACGCCGCTGCGGCTGGTGCGCGGCGTCGCCGGGAATCGCGCGTCGGCGGCGAATCTCGAGGTCAAATGTTTCGACCTGACCGCGAATCCGTATCTGCTGGCGGCCGCGCTGCTGTTCGCCGGGATGGCCGGTGCCGACGAGGAGGCGTCACTGCCGGAGCCACTCGACGTCGACCCCGGAATCCTGATCGAAGAGGAACGCGCCGCCCGCGGGATCGAGCGCCTTCCTCAGCGGCTGGAAGAGGCCGTCGCCGCGTTCGAGGCGGACAAGGATCTGGCGGCCGCGTTCGGCGCTCCGCTGGCGACGACGATCGTGGACGTGCGACGGGCGGAGATCGAGCGGTTCGCGCACGCGACCCCGGAGGAGATCACCGAGGCGCAGCGGTGGCGGCACTGAGGCCACCGCCGCACCTTCGGATCAAGCGGGGGCGACGGCCTTCCGTACCCCCGCGGCCAGTTCGGCCGAAAGTTCGCGCACCGCGTCGGTGCCGCTCGCCGCGGCCGTCACCAGCGCCGAGCCGACGATGACGCCGTCCGCGAAGCCGGCGACCTGCGCCGCCTGCTCGCCGGACCGGACGCCGATCCCGACGCCGATCGGCAGTTCCGTATGCGCGCGGGTCCGCTCGACCAGGTCCTCGGCGTGCACGCCGACCTGGTCACGAGCACCCGTCACACCCATCACCGCGGTGGCGTACACGAAGCCCGAAGCGGCCGCGACGGTCTTCGCGATCCGCTCCTCCGAGGAGGACGGCGCGACCAGGAAGATCCGGTCCAGACCATGCTGTTCGGAGGCGGCCATCCACTCGTCGGCCTCGTCCGGGATCAGGTCCGGGGTGATCATCCCGAGCCCGCCCGCAGCGGCGAGGTCCCGCGCGAAACGGTCGACGCCGTAGCGGTGCACCGGGTTCCAGTACGTCATCACGACGGCCTTGCCGCCGCGCGACGACACCGCCTCGACGACCTCGAACAGGTGCTTGAGCTTGAAGCCGCCGGAGAGCGCGCTCACCGACGCGGCCTGGATGGTCGGGCCGTCCATCACCGGATCCGAGTAGGGCACGCCCACCTCGACCAGGTCGGCGCCGCCGTCGACCACCGCGGCCAGCAGATCCTTGGACCCGTCGACCGTCGGGAAGCCCGCCGGAAGGTAGCCGATCAGCGCGCCGCGCCCCTCGGCCTTCGTCTTCGCGAAGATGTCGTCCAGCGCGCTCATGCGTTCTCCACCAGGCCGAAGTACTTCGCGGCCGTGTCCATGTCCTTGTCGCCGCGACCGGACAGGTTCACGATGATCAGCCCCTCGGGGCCGAGTTCCCGGCCGAGCACCAGCGCGCCGGCCAGCGCGTGCGCCGACTCGATCGCCGGGATGATGCCCTCGGTGCGCGAAAGCAGCTTGAACGCGTCCATCGCCTCGGCGTCGGTCACCGGCCGGTACTCGGCGCGGCCACTGTCCTTGAGCCACGCGTGCTCCGGGCCGACGCCCGGGTAGTCCAGCCCCGCGGAGATCGAGTGCGACTCGACGGTCTGGCCGTCCTCGTCCTGCAGCAGGTACGTCATCGCGCCGTGCAGGTTGCCCGGGGTGCCCTTGGTCAGCGTGGCGCCGTGGCGGTTGCCCTCGACACCCTCGCCGCCCGGTTCGAGACCGACCAGGCGCACCGACGTGTCGTCGATGAAGCCGTGGAAGATCCCGATCGCGTTCGATCCGCCGCCGACGCAGGCCGCGACGGCGTCGGGCAGGCGTCCGGCCTGCTCCAGGATCTGGGCGCGGGCCTCCTCACCGATGATCTTGTGGAAGTTCCGCACCATCATCGGGAACGGGTACGGGCCCGCCGCCGTGCCGAACAGGTAGTGCGTGTCCTCGGCGTTGGCGACCCAGTCGCGCAGTGCCTCGTTGATCGCGTCCTTGAGCGTGCGCGAACCGGTTTTCACCGGCACGACCTCGGCGCCGAGCAGCTTCATGCGGGCGACGTTCAGCGCCTGCCGCTCGGTGTCGACCTCGCCCATGTAGACGATGCATTCCAGGTCCAGCAGCGCGCAGGCGGTGGCGGTGGCCACGCCGTGCTGTCCGGCCCCGGTCTCGGCGATGACCCGCTTCTTGCCCATCCGCTTGGTGAGCAACGCCTGGCCGAGCACGTTGTTGATCTTGTGCGAACCGGTGTGGTTCAGATCCTCGCGTTTGAGGAAGATCCGGGCGCCGCCGGCGTGCTCGCCGAAGCGCTTGGCCTCGGTGAGCAGCGACGGACGGCCGGCGTACTCACGCAGCAGCCGCCGGAACTCGTTGACGAAGTCCGGGTCGGTCCTCGCCTTGTCGTATTCCGCCGCGACCTCGTCGACGACGCCGATCAGGGCCTCGGGCATGAACCGGCCGCCGTACGGGCCGTAGTAGCCCCGGCCGTCCGGGTCGTGCTCGCCGTGCGGTGTTTCGGTGTACTCCACGCTCATCGAGAAGGCCTCGGGCAAGCGGGGTGCGAACCGGCGGTCACGAGCTTGACCAGGGCGCCCTTCGGATCTCCCGAAGCGACGAGCCCTTCGCCCACGAGGACGGCGTCGGCGCCGTGACCCGCGTAGGACATCAGGTCGCCGGGGCCACGGACACCGGACTCGGCGATCTTGAAGACGTCCATCGGCAGGCCGGGGGCCAGCCGCGAGAAGACGTCCCGATCCACCTCGAGGGTGTGCAGGTTGCGGGCGTTGACGCCGATCACCTTCGCGCCGGCTTCGAGCGCCTTGTCGGCCTCTTCGGCGTTGTGGATCTCGACCAGCGCGGTCATCCCGAGGGATTCGACGCGGTCCAGCAACGCGATCAGGGCGTTCTGTTCCAGCGCCGCCACGATCAGCAGGACCATGTCCGCGCCGTGCAGCCGCGCCTCGTGCACCTGGTACGGGCTGACGATGAAGTCCTTGCGCAGCACCGGGATGTCGACCGCCGCGCGGACCGCGTCGAGGTCGGCGAGCGAGCCGCCGAACCGCCGCTGTTCGGTCAGCACGCTGATCACCCGGGCGCCGCCGTCGGCGTAGTCCTTCGCCAGCGCGGCCGGGTCCGGGATCTCGGCCAGATCGCCCTTGGAGGGGCTGCGCCGCTTCACCTCGGCGATGACACCGATACCGGACTCGCGCAGGGCCGCGAGCACGTCACGTGGGGGCGCGACCTGGGTCGCGCGCTTCTTCAGTTCGTCGAACGGCAGAACCGCCTCGCGCTCGGCGAGATCGGCACGGACGCCGGCGACGATGTCTTCGAGCACGCTCACCGGAGTCCCTCACCGGCCGTCGTACTCACGGATTCCTTCGCAAGGTCGCTCACAAAAACCTTCCCCTTCCCGCCGAAACGATGCTAACCCCCGCACGGATACGGCCTGGTTCCGGGTATGTCCGTTACTCCGAATGCCCACCGTGTCATCTTTCCCGGCGTGGATCTCCGAAACCCGCGAATTCCGCCGTCGTCACCGGGTCGCGGTGGGATCTTCGCCGTCGGACAGCGCCTCCCACAACTCGGTCTCGGGATCCTTCGCGGCCTTCTTCTTCGCCCCCGGCGCCGAATACTTCGCGCCGAGACGCGGCATCCGGCCCGCGCCCTTGATGGCTGCCAACCCGCCCGCCGTCACGAGAATTCCCCCGAGGATCGCGAGACCGCGGGCTCCCAGCATCTGGGCGACGGGCAGTCCGTCGGCGAACCCGCTGAACGAGCCGCCCGCCACACCGATCCACACCGCGGCGAGACCGGACACGGCGAGTACCACGCCGAGCACCCGGCGTGGCCAACCACCGGTGGCGATCAGCCCGGCCGTGCCGGCGAGCGCCAGCAACGCGAGGGGAATCAGCGCAACCGCACGCTGCGAACCGGATTCCGTGTACAGCACGGTGCCGCGCACGCCGCCGTCGCGGAACTCCGCGAACCACACGAGCTGCGAGGAACCCCACAACGCGACCGCGCCCAGCAACAGGCCCGCCACGGCGATCCACAGTGGACGCTTGGCCTTCTTCGCCGGGACCTCAGACACGAGTGCGGTCACCCGCCGGGTCGAGCTCGTCCGCCGCGATCATCGTCTGCGCCGCCGCGACGGCGGAAAGCACCGTGCGGGCCTTGTTGAGCGACTCGTTGTCTTCGTAGTCGGCCACCGAGTCCGCGACGACACCCCCGCCCGCCTGGACGTACGCGGTGCCGTCCTTCATCAGCGCGGTGCGGATCGCGATCGCGGTGTCGGCGTCCCCGGCGAAGTCGAGATACCCGACGACGCCACCGTAGAGCGCCCTGCGGGTCGGCTCCAGCTCCTCGATCAGCTGCATCGCGCGGACCTTCGGCGCGCCCGAGAGCGTCCCCGCCGGGAAACAGGCGGTGACGGCGTCGAAAGCCGTCTTGTCGTCGAGGAGTTCCCCGGTGACCGTGGAGACGATGTGCATGACGTGGCTGTAGCGCTCGACGTCGAAGAAGTCGACGACGCGGACGGTGCCCGGCTTGCAGACCTTGCCGAGGTCGTTGCGGCCGAGGTCGACGAGCATGAGGTGCTCGGCGCGCTCCTTCTCGTCCGCGAGCAGGTCCTTGGCCAGCTGCGCGTCCTCCTCCGGATCGGCGCCGCGCCAGCGGGTGCCCGCGATCGGATGCGTGGTCGCGCGGCCGTCCCGCACGGTGACCAGCGACTCCGGGCTGGATCCGACGATGTCGAAACCGTCCAGGCGCAGCAGGTACATGTACGGGCTCGGGTTGGACGTGCGCAGCACGCGGTAGACGTCGAGCGCGTCGGCCTGGGTCTCGATCTCGAAGCGTTGCGACGGCACGATCTGGAACGCTTCGCCCGCCTTGATCGCCTCGACGGCCTTCTCGACCGCCGCGTGGAAGTCCGGCTTGGAGCGGCGGCGCGTGAATTCGGGCGCGGGACGGTCGAAGACGGCGGCCGTGGCCGGGGCGGCGACGTGCAGCTGCTTGGTCATCGCGTTCAGGCGCGCGACGGCGTCGTCGTACGCGGCGTCGACGCGCTCGGCCGAGTCGTCCCAGTTGACCGCGTTGGCGATCAGCGTGACGGTGCCCTCGTGGTGGTCGAAGGCGGCCAAGTCGGTCGCCAGCAGCATCGTGAGCTCGGGGATGTCGAGGTCACGCTCGGCGAGCTCGGGGAGCCGTTCGAGCCAGCGGACGGCGTCGTAGCCGATGTAACCGACCATGCCGCCGGTGAGCGGCGGCATCCCGGGCAGCTGTTCGGTGTGGAGCGCCGCGACGGTCTCGCGCAGCACGGTGAGCGGATCGCCCTCGGCCGGCAGACCGACCGGAGGGGTGCCGGTCCACACGGCCTCGCCGTCACGCACGGTCAGCGCGGCGGGGCTGTCGACGCCGATGAACGACCATCGGCTCCAGGAAGCGCCGTTCTCCGCCGATTCGAACAGGAACGTCCCCGGCCGGTCGGCGGCGAGCTTGCGGTAGACCCCGATGGGGGTCTCACCGTCGGCGAGCACGCGACGGACGACGGGGATGACGCGACGGCCCTCGGCGAGCGCGCGGAACTCGTCGCGCGAAGGGCTGACCGAGCCGAGCCCCGAGGGGCTGGCGTTTGCGGCGCTGACCATGTCGCTCATTGTGCTGCAACGGCCGCACGGGCCGGGACGGGGGGATGAATTCAAAGATTGTTGAATTTCTGGCCGGGTCCGTTCATGATGACGCCATGGCTGGTGAAGACACTACCGTGCGGCGACGGGGACGGCGGCCCGGCGGACAGGACACCCGGACCGCGCTGATCGAAGCGGCGCGCGCGGTGTTCGGCGAGAGCGGTTTCGACGGCGCGACCGTCCGCGCGATCGCGACGCGGGCCGGGGTCGACGCGGCGATGGTGAACCACTGGTTCGGCAGCAAGGAAGGGTTGTTCGCCCAAGCCATCCTGAAGCTCCCCTTCGAGCCGCACGAACTGCTCGCGGAACTCCAGGACGGGCCCGACGACGAATTCGGTCAGCGGATCGTCCGCACCTTCCTCACCCGATGGGACGGCGCGGGCGGCGAGGTGTTCCAGGCCCTCGTCCGCAGCGTCGCCGGACACGAACAGGCCGCGGCCGTGCTGCGCGGTTTCTTCCAGAACTTCTTCACGAAGGTCATCGGCGGGCTGGGCTCGGACCGGGTCGAACTGCGGACCACTCTCTGCGCTTCCCAGCTCGTCGGGATGGGGCTGGTGCGCTACGTCGCGAAGTTCGAGCCGATGGCTTCGAGCGAGATCGAGCCGCTGGTGACCGCGATCGCGCCGACCGTGCAGCGTTATCTGACCGGCGACATCGACTGAGTTCCGTCTCCAAACACGCGAGTTCCGGCTTCGATCACGCGAGTCACGCCTTCGCTCACGTTGGGAGCCACCCGAAACGCCACTCGACGCCCCCAGCCCGTGCCATGAACGGTCCTTTCCTTGCAAATTCTGCAAGGAAAGGACCGTTCATAGCATCCGGGGCCGACGTCGGGAGGTGGCGACTCTTCCAGAGCCAGCCGTCGCCCGTTGTTCGAGAAGCGACATTTTCTCGGTCAAGGGGCCGGCCACTTCTTCGTGGACCGTCGGCGGCTCGTAGCTTTCGGCGAAGTCGTCGTCCGCACTGGAGCGAGGTCGCCCGGCGACCCGTGGACGTCGTCTCGGACGGTCGATCTTCTTTTTCCCTCGCCCCAGTTTCATGCACCGAGGCTAATCGAGAAGAGCGGGTTTTCCGGATAACGAGTCGCGTCTCGCTTCGGGGCAACCCTGAGGGCTCTGCGAGCGTACGAGTTCAGGTCGGGCCGGGAACGCGTACGGGCGGCGGGAAATCCTCCCCCGCGGGAAAAGGACGACCATGTTCGCGCCTTCGCCACCGACCCGGACCCGGAGGCCGGGATGCTTCCGGAAGCGGCGGCACGAGCGGATCGACCAGCCGACCGAGCGGACCACGGTTTCGGTGCCGTCGTCGAAAGTGAGGTACGTGGCGGGCGGGAGCCGGTTGCCCAGCCCCTCGTAATCCGGCCGTACCGTCGCCCGCGCCGGACGCCATCCGGTGGCCTGGACGGACCGGTGCCTGGCCCGCCAGCCCGCCGCGGACATCAGCGAGCCCACGAACCCGACGAGACCGAACGCCGTGGGCAGCACGCCCAGCTTGCCGAATCCGTCGTCGCCCGACCCGCCCAGGACGAGCAGGAGGATCCCGGCGGCGAAGACGGCGGGCCAGATCGGCGCGATCCAGGCGGAGCGCAGCCCCGACAGACGCAGCTTCGCGGTCTCCCGCTCGGGATCGATGGCGACGAGCGCGGCGTCGTCGACCCTCCGGTCGTCGGGCGCGGCCTCGGCGAGCCCGGCATGGATCCGCGCCCGGTGTCGCGCGAACAGGGCCACCAAGAGCCCCACGCAGATGAGGGCGAATTCGTCGAAAAAGCCCTCGAAGCCCCAAATCGGATCTTTTTCGAAAGCCTGGACGGCGAGACCGATGACCCCGCCACCCACCGGTATCAAGCTCACCACCGCGGTGACGCGGTAGCCCAATCTCCGGCGGAGATGCTTCTCCGCCGGGCCTTCCCCAGTCCCCAGTGGCATGTAAAAAGCGTACGCCCGCAAGGGGAATTCGGGGATAGGACCAAGGTCCCGACGGCGTCAGCCCGCGACCAGCACCGCGATCAGCGCCAGCGTGCCCGGCACCACCTGGACGAAGAAGATCTTCTTGCTCGCCGTCGCCGTCCCGTAGAGCCCGGCCACGATCACGCACGCGAGTCCGTAGATCTTGAACTGCCACGCCGTACTGCCGGTCGCGATCAGGCCCCAGATCAGCGCGGCGGCGAGGAAACCGTTGTACAGCCCCTGATTCGCCGCGAGCGCCGAACTCTCCTTCGCGAACTCCTCGGTGGTGCCGAAGGAGGCGCGAGCGCGCGGGGTGGTCCACAGGAACATCTCGAGCACGACGATGTACAGATGGATCAGCGCGACGATGCCGACCAGCACGTTGGCGACGACATTCACGGGTTACTCGCTCTCGTCGGCCAGCAGCAGCCGTTCGTCGGTGTCGAAACAGGTGTGCGTGCCGGTGTGACAGGCCGGGCCGGTCTGGTCGACGCGCAGCAGGACGGTATCGCCGTCGCAGTCGATCCGCATCTCGCGCACGTGCTGGACGTGGCCCGACGTCTCGCCCTTGACCCACAGTTCCTTGCGGCTGCGCGAGTAGTACGTCCCCCGCCGCGTGCTGAGCGTGCGTTCGAGGGCCTCGTCGTTCATCCACGCCATCATCAGCACGTCCGATGTGGAGTGTTCGACGACGACGGCGGCGATGAGCCCGTCGGCGTTGCGCTTCAAGCGATCCGACAAGGCGGGGTCAAGCGTCATTCGTGGCTCCGAGAAGGTGCCGTTTCACCGGCATCGAGTTGAGCAGGACCGCCGTGTAGATGTACCCGGCGAAGAGGATCCCGGAGACGATCTTCACCCAGAAGAGTTCCGCCGCCAGCATCGACAGCGCGTGCAGCAAGCCGAAAAGGAAGCTGACCGCGAAGCCGGCGAACCGCGCGGACGACATCTTGAGCACCAGCCCCGCGACGACGAGGCCGCCGAGGACCAGCGATGTCCCCGGCAGCAGGAACGTCCGCGCGGACGAATACGGCGCGAACATGAGGATCCCGGCCATCGCGAGGTACGCGACGGCGAGCCCGAGCAGCAGCGCGCAGACGACCTTGACCTCGGTGGCGGCTTTCCACTTGCCCGCGATCACCGGACCACGACTCCCCCGGCGCGCAGCGCGCCCTTGACCTCGCCGATCTTCAACTGTCCGAAGTGGAACACGCTGGCCGCGAGCACCGCGTCCGCACCCGCTTCGACGGCGGGCAGGAAGTGCTCCAGCGCGCCGGCGCCACCACTGGCGATCACCGGGACACGGACGGCCGCGCGCACCTGGGTGAGGAGTTCGAGGTCGAAACCGTTCTTCGTGCCGTCGGCGTCCATCGAGTTGAGCAGGATCTCGCCGACGCCGAGTTCCTCGCCGCGCGCGGCCCATTCGACGGCGTCGATCCCGGTACCGCGACGACCGCCGTGAGTGGTCACCTCGAAGCCGGACGGGGTCGGTTCGGTGCCCTCGGGGACCCGGCGCGCGTCCACCGACAGCACGACGCACTGCGCGCCGAACCGGCGGGACGCCTCGCGCAGGAACTCCGGCCGCGCGATGGCGGCGGTGTTGATGCTCACCTTGTCCGCGCCGGTGCGCAGCAGCCGGTTGACGTCGTCGTTCGTGCGCACGCCGCCACCGACGGTGAGCGGGATGAACACCTGCTCCGCGGTCCGGCGGACCACGTCGAAAGTGGTCTCACGGTCGCCGGAGGAGGCCGTGACGTCGAGGAACGTGAGCTCGTCCGCGCCCTCGGCGTCGTACAGGCGGGCGAGTTCGACGGGGTCGCCGGCGTCGCGCAGGTCGGCGAAGTTGACGCCCTTCACCACACGGCCCGCGTCGACGTCGAGACACGGGATGACCCTGACTGCGACTGACATGGGGACAAGCGTAGTCAAGGGCGTTCTAAGCTCGCGGAATGGCACAGGCGGGGCGGCGGCCGGGGCAGACCGAGACGCGGGAGGTGATCCTCGACGCGGCACGGCGCAGGTTCGCCGAACAGGGCTACGACGGGGCGACCGTCCGCGGCATCGCGGCCGACGCCGGGGTCAACGCCGCGCTGCTGCACCATTTCTTCGGCACCAAGCAGCGCCTTTTCGCCCTGTCGATGAACCTGCCGGTCGACCCGGGCGAGCTGGTCCCCCGGATCCTCGAAGGCCCCGAGGACGAGATCGGCGAACGCCTCGTCCGCGCGTTCCTCGGCCTCTGGCAAGTTCCCGAAGGCCGGGCGCCGTTCCTGGCGATGATCCGGTCCGCGACCACCAACGAGCAGGTCGCGACCATGATGCGGCAGTTCCTCGAACGGGCGGTGCTGGCGCGGGTCGCCGAGGCGCGCGGCGTGCCGAAGGTCCGGGTGGCCGGGATCGCCGCGCAGATGATCGGGTTCGCGCTGCTGCGCTACGTCATCGGGCTCCCGCCGCTGGCCGCCGCCTCGGAGGACGAGATCGTCGCGATGCTGGCGCCGGTCGCGCAGTACTACCTGACCCCCGACGTTCACCGGCCGGACACTCCGCGCGGCTAGCTTCCCGAGGATGCGCATCGCTGCTCTCCTCCCCCTCCCCCTGCTGGCGGCCTCGCTGCTCGCCGCCGTGCCCGCCGAAGCGGGCCAGAACCCCTCGCCCGTGGCACAGACCAGGGCGTACGTCGACGACAAGGGCGCGGACCCGGCGAACGCCGACGCCGACGACCCGGCGATCTGGGTCCACCCGAAGAACCCTTCGGCCAGCGTCGTACTCGGCACGCTCAAGGAAGGCGGGCTGGCCGCGTTCGATCTGAAGGCGCGGCAGTTGCAGCATCTCGCCGTTCCCGAGGGCGGCCGGTTCAACAACGTCGACGTCGTCGGCGATCTCGCCGTGGTGAGCGACCGCGGCCGGGACCGCGTGCGCGTCTACCGGATCGACCCGGCCGGAGCCGCGGCCGGCTCGCGGGTGCTGCGTGACGTCACGGATCCTTCCGCCCCACCGGTCTTCTCCGCGTCGGAGTCCGAAGTGGACGAACAGCGGACCGCGTACGGGCTCACCGCCGGTCGTGACCCGCGCACGGGCGCGCGCTGGGTCGCGGTGACCCGGCGGCACGAGACGCGCGTGGCGCTCTTGCGACTTGTCGACAAAGCGGACGGCACCGTCGGCACGGCGCCGATCGGCACGATCGACCTGCCGTCGGAGTTCCGGCTGCCGAACGGGAAGACGTGGTCGCCCTGCGGCGAACCGGACGAGCGGCCGCAGCTGGAGGGGTCGATCCTCGACGCCGGGAACCGCGTGCTCTACACGGCGCAGGAGGACGTCGGGATCTGGCGGATCCCGGTGCACGGCGCCGGTTTCGGCCGTCCGGAGCTGATCGACAAGGTGCGGTCGTTCGGGGTTCCGCAGCGCTTCGACGAGGCGACCGAGGAATGCGTCACCGATGGCCCCGACCCCGGCTTCGGCGGCAAGTGGCTGACGGCGGACGCCGAGGGGCTGGCGCTGGCCGATGGCAAGCTCCTCGCGTCGAGCCAGGGCGACTCGCGGTTCGTGGTCTACGACCGTGACGGCACCCCGCGGCGCGATTTCCGGATCGTCGCCGGACGCGCAACCGACTCGGTCGAGCACTCCGACGGCGCCGCGATCACCACCAGGCCGCTGGGGCCGCTGTTCCCTCACGGTCTGCTGGTGGTGCACGACGGAGAACGCCGTCCCGCCGCCACCGACCCCTCCGGTGAGGAACTCGCGACCACCGGGTTCGCCTTCGTCCGGCTGGAGACCGCCGTGCGGTGATCGTGTTCACCGAGAAAGTTCCGCTCCCGATGCATCAGCCGGGTGGTCTCGCGCGTCCTTAGAGGGAGACCACCGGCTGAGGGGGACACGTGCCTGCGAGCTTCGACGAGTTCGTCGCGGATCGCCTGGACGGGCTCCTGCGCTACGCGACCGTCCTGACCGACGATCCGTACCTGGCGCAGGACATCGTCCAGGAGGTGCTGCTGCGTGCTCAGCAACGCTGGCCGAAGATCGACTCGCCACCGACCTACGTCCGCCGGATGGTGACCAACGAGTACCTCTCGTGGCGAAGGCGGCTGGCGGTCCGCCGGGTGACGCCGTCGTCGCCGGAAGTGCTCGACCTGGTGAGCCCCCCGGTCTCCGATCACGCCATCGAGTACGACGAACGCGACGCGATGCTGGACCGGCTCGCGAAGCTCCCGCGCAAACAACGCGCCGCGATCGTGCTCCGCTACTACGAGAACTACTCCGACGAGGAGATCGGCGCGGTGCTCCGCTGCGCGACGTCGACCGTGCGCAGCCAGATTTCGCGCGCGCTCTCGACGCTGCGGGAAACCGGGCCGTCCTCGTCCGTGCAGCCCACGGGAGCCCGCAAATGACCCGACTGAGTGACGAGCACACCGAGGACCTGATCCGGGAGAGCCTCGAACACCTGGCGGCGCGGGCGCCCGACGGTGCCGAGATCCGCGACGCGCTGGCCCAGCGGCCGTCACGCCGTCCGACGATGGCCTTGGCACTGGTCGCGGCCGCGGTCGCGATCATCGCGCTCGGCGTCCCGCTGGGCCTGCGGGCCTACACCACGGTCACCCCAGCCTCGCCGCGCAACGCCGATTGGGCGGTGCTGCCGTACAAACCCGGCTGGCTGCCCGACGGCTTCAAGGAGCTGACCCGGAGCGCGAAGCCCTACCCGGGACCGCAGACCAGGACGTGGAGCAACGGCGAGGTCGGGCAGCTGCGGCTGACCACCACACCGCTGGACGACCGGGGCGGGCCGTGGACGATCGCGCCCGCGCCGAACCAGATCATCGTGCACGGCCGCGTCGGGATGGTCGCGGAGGTCTACGGCGACGGGACGATGCTGACCTGGTCGCCCGACGACACGTACCTGCTGAGCTTGACGCTGATCGGGGTGAAGGATCCGCGCGACGTCGGCCAGCGGATCGCGGACGAGATGGTCAGGGACGACCGTGCCCGGGTTTCGGGCGAGCTGCGGTTCGGCAGGCTGCCCACCGACCTGGAGCTGTCCGGGGTGAACCTGTTCATGACCGCCGGCGGGGGTGCGACCGAACTCGAAGCCACCCGTACCGGGCAACCCACCGCGGCGGCGGTCGTCACGGCGTCGCTCCGCGCCGAACGGCCGGACTCGGGCGACGCCACGCCCGTTCCGCTCAAGGTCAGGGGCGCCGACGGCTTCTTCCTGCCGCAACGGACCGGGCGGCTCGGGCAGCAGGACGAAACGGTCGCCGTCCAGGTCGAGGGCGGGCGGTGGCTCACCGTGTCCGGCAAACGGGACCAGGCGACCCTGCTCGACATCGCGAACGGTGTCCAGCTGATCCCCGGCGATTACAGCTGGTTCGGGAAGCCGCCGGAATAGTGACGGACGGGCGGGGGTTGTCGACGGCATGACGGACACCTACCGCTCCATCGCGTTCACCGAGTACGGCGACTCCGGGGTCCTGCGCGTCCTCGAGCGGGAACTGCCCGAGCCGGGCCCCGGGCAGGTGCGGGTCGCCGTCCGGGCCGCGAGCGTGAACCCGATCGACTGGAAGATCCGCTCCGGTCTGATGGCCGAGGTGTTCCCGACGGAGTTCCCCGCCGTCCCCGGTGGCGACATCGCCGGCGTCATCGACGCGGTCGGCGAGGGCGTGTCCGAGTTCGCGGCCGGTGACGAGGTGCTCGGCTCCGGGGCGGGCGGATACGCGGAGTACGTCCTTGCGAGGCCCGCGAGCCTGATCCGCAAGCCCGAGTCTCTCGCGTGGGAGCTGGCCGCGGCACTGCCCGCTGTCGTCAACACCGCCTATCGCGCGCTCAACCTGCTGGATCTCCAGGAGGGCGAGACGCTGCTCATCGACGGCGCCGCGGGAGGTGTCGGCACCATCGCCGTGCAGCTCGCCGTCGCGCGCGGGCTGACCGTGGTGGGCACCGCGAGCGAAGGGAACCACGAGTACCTGCGCTCTCTGGGCGCTGTGCCGGTGCAGTACGGCGAAGGGCTCTCCGCGCGCGTACGCGACGTCGCACCGCAGGGCGTCAACGCGTCCTTCGACGCCTCCGGGCGCGGCTCGCTGGCCACCCTGGTCGAACTGACCGGTGGCCCGAAGCGGGTCATCACCATCGCCGCTCCGGACGCGGCCGACCACGGTGTCCGCTTCACGTCGGGGACTCCGGCCGAGCAGGTGCCCGGCTCTCTGGCCGAAGGCGCCGCGCTCGCCGCCGAAGGCAAGCTCGACCTGCCGATCGCCCGGGTCTACCCGCTCGCCGAGGCGGCCGCGGCCCAGGACGAGAGCGAAGCGGGCCACGTCCGGGGCAAGCTCGTCCTGGTGCCATGAGCCTCGTGACGCGCCCCGCTTGAGGTACATGAAGGCCCCCTTTATTGCGCTAGACGCAGTGAAGGGGGCCTTCACGTACAGCTGATGCGGCTGCTGGGGCGAGTGTGGCGATCGGCAAGTCCGTGAAGGCCTCCTTGAGGGACCCAGAGTCCCTCAAGGAGGCCTTCACGACTGGTATTCGTTGATCTACGTCTGAACCGGGCATGGGCGGGATTCGTTCCAGACCGGGACGAGCGTTGTCGATGAAGGATTTGGGACGTTCACTGTCCCAAATCCTTCATCAACGAATCCCTGTGTGGAGGAGCCAGGACGTTCAACGCCCCAAGCCCCTCTTGACTCTCACTTCTCAACGGGCGCAGAATTAAACGCATGGCTAATTCAGCGATCTCAGTGGTCGGCCTGCGGGTCGTCCGCGGCGGCCGTGAGGTCGTCAGGGACGTCGGTTTCGCGACGCCGCGCGGCCGGATCACCAGTCTGCTCGGCCCCAGCGGCTGCGGCAAGACGACGCTGATGCGCTCGATCGTCGGCGTGCAGATCGTCGCCGCGGGCGAGGTCACCGTGCTCGGCCATCCCGCGGGCAGCCCGCCGCTGCGGCGGTTGATCGGCTACGCCACCCAGAACCCGGCCATCTACGCCGACCTGACCATCACGGAAGCCTTGCGCTACTTCGCTTCCGTGCTCCGCGCGCCGATGTCCGATGTGGACAGAGTGATCGGCGAAGTCGGGCTCGCCGAACACGCGGGCAAGCTCGTCGGCTCGCTGTCGGGCGGGCAGCACAATCGCGCCAACCTCGCGGTCGCGCTGCTCGGGAAGCCCGAACTGCTCGTCCTCGACGAACCGACCGTCGGCCTGGATCCCGTGCTCCGCGACGAACTCTGGGCACTTTTCCGCCGTCTCGCCGAGGGCGGGGCGACTCTGCTGGTGTCCAGCCACGTCATGGACGAGGCCGCGCGCTGCGACCGTCTGCTTCTCATGCGCGAAGGCCGGATCCTCGCCGACGACACTCCGGCCGGGCTGCGTGAGCGCACCGGCACGACCGATCTGGAGCAGGCGTTCCTGCGGCTGGTCCGCGAGACCGAGGTGAGCCCGTCATGAACCCGGCCTTGACCCTGGCCACGGCCCGCCGGATCCTCCTGCAGCTCCGGCACGATCCGCGCACCGTCGCGATGCTGATCGTCGTGCCGTCGCTGCTGATGGTGCTGCTGCGCTTCGTCTTCAACTCCGAGGCGGTGTTCAGCCGCGTCGCGCCGGCGTTGCTCGGCGTCTTCCCGTTCCTGATCATGTTCCTGATCACCTCGATCACGACCCTGCGCGAGCGCACCACGGCCACGCTGGAACGGCTGATGACCCTGCCGATCGGCAGGATGGACCTGCTCTTCGGTTACGCGCTCGCGTTCGGCTCGATCGCGATCGTGCAGGTCGGCGTCGCCGCCGGGGTGTCGCTCGCCTGGCTGGGCCTCGACATCGCGGGCTCGATCGGGATGCTGCTGCTCATCGCCGTCCTCGACGCGCTTCTCGGGATGGCGCTCGGCCTGTTCGTCAGCGCGTTCGCGCGGACCGAATTCCAGGCGGTGCAGTTCATGCCGCTGTTCGTGCTGCCGCAGATCCTGCTGTGCGGGCTGTTCGTGCCGCGCGGGGAGATGGGCTGGCTCCTGAACTGGCTTTCGAACGTGATGCCGCTTTCGTACGCCGTCGACGCCCTCACCCGGGTCACCACGTCGGGCACCGTGGACGCGACGCTGATCCGGAACCTGATCATCGTCGGGGCCTGCGCACTGGCCGCGCTGGTCCTCGGCGCGGCGACCTTGCGCAGGCGGACACCCTAGGCGCTGTCCTGTAAGTCTGTTCGATGGGCTTCGTGATCCAGGTGGCTCCTGACGGTGCGGGCGGATCGGCCTCGTACCGGGTCGTACTCGGCCGCATCCGCCCGTGCCGCCAGGGACCGCCTGGGCGCGAAGACCGCGAACAGACTTGCAGGACAGCGCCTAGACTCTCCACATGGGATCGGAGTTCGAGCGGATCGCCGCCGAGAAGTACGTCGTCCTGACCACCTTCCGCAAGAACGGCACCCCGGTGCCGACGCCGGTCTGGGCGGCGGGCGACGGCGGCGAGCTGGTGCTCTGGTCCGAGCGGAAGGCGGGCAAGGTCAAGCGCATCCGCAACAGCGGGCGGGTCGAGGTCCAGGCCTGCGACTTCCGCGGCAACAAGACCCACGGCGACGTCGTCGCGGGCGAGGCGCGGCTGCTGGACCTCGACGGGACCGAACGCGTGCGCAAGGTGATCGCGCGGAAATACGGGATCACAGGCCGGGTCACGATGTTCTTCAGCAAGCTGCGGGGACCGAAGGACCGGACCGTGGGGATCGCGATCAAGCTGGCCGAGTGAGCTGAGCCTCCCGCAGCTCCGCCGCCATCGCCGCCGAGTCGTGGTCCGGCCCGCAGCCCTCCACCAGGATCAGATCGCCCGGGATATGATCCGCCCGCAGGTGCAGGATCTCCTGGTAGGCGGCCGACGCGTACCACTCGCGGGCCACGGCCAGGCTCGGGAAGCCGATCATCACCAGCGCTCCCGGCCACTCCCCCTCGACGACCTCGACCTCGGCTCCGTGCACGAGGAACTTCCCGCCGAAGGGGTCGAGCGTGTCCTGGATCCGCTCCAGGTACTCGAGCACCTCTTCGGTCGGTGCTCCGGTGGGGCGAAGGTGGGCGATGCCGTACGCGGTCATGTTGTCCTCCCAGGTTTCGTTGTCCTGGAAGGAATCCTGACCGAACGGGGGCGCGGCGTCGATTACCCGGGAGGTAAAGCTCAGAACTCCGCGACGGCGGCGAGCGCCTCGGGCAGGGTGAACGCGCCGGCGTAGAGCGCCTTGCCGACGATGGAACCCTCGACACCGTCACGGGCCAGCGCGGCCAGTGCGCGGAGATCGTCCACACTGGACACACCGCCGGAAGCGATGACCGGCGCGTCGGTGCGGGCGGCGACCTCGCGGAGCAGGTCGATGTTCGGGCCCTGGAGGGTGCCGTCCTTGCTCACGTCGGTGACGACGTAGCGCTGCGCGCCGTCGCGGTCGAGCCGGTCGAGGACCTCCCAGAGGTCACCGCCGTCCTGCGTCCAGCCGCGCGCGGACAGCCGGTGCCCGGCCTCGGTGATCCGCACGTCCAGCCCGATGGCGACCCGGTCGCCGTAGGAGGAGACGACCTTCGCGGTCCACTCCGGATCCTCCAGCGCCGCCGTGCCGAGGTTGACCCGGCGGGCGCCGGTGGCCAGCGCGGCCTCCAGCGACGCGTCGTCGCGGATGCCACCGGAGATCTCCACCTGGACGTCGAGCTTCGCCACGACGTCGGCGAGCAGCTCGCGGTTGGAGCCCTTGCCGAACGCGGCGTCGAGATCCACCAGATGGATCCATTCCGCCCCGTCACGCTGCCAGGCGAGCGCCGCCTCCAGCGGGCTGCCATAGGAGGTTTCGGTGCCGGCCTCGCCCTGGACGAGTCGCACGGCCTGGCCATCGGCCACATCAACGGCGGGAAGGAGCGTGAAAGTCACGCGCCCACTCTAAGCGAGGGTGTTCAGCCAGTTGCGCAGCAGGTGCGCACCCGCGTCCCCGGACTTCTCCGGGTGGAACTGGGTGGCCCACAGCGGCCCGTTCTCGACGGCGGCGACGAAGTCCTGACCGTGGTTCGCCCAGGTCACCTTGGGTTGCTGCCCGGCGAGGCCGGAGTCCAGGTCCCAGGTCCGCGCGGCGTAGGAGTGCACGAAATAGAACCGCGTGTCCGCGTCGAGCCCGGCGAAAAGCTGCGAATCCTCCGGGGCGCGGACGGTGTTCCACCCCATGTGGGGGAGGACGTCGGCCTCCAGCCGGTCGACCGTGCCCGGCCATTCACCCGCGCCTTCGGCCTCCACGCCGTGCTCGACCCCGCGTTCGAACAGGATCTGCATGCCGACGCAGATGCCCAGCACGGGGCGGCCACCGGCGAGACGTTTGCCGATGATCTTCTCCCCCGACACCGACCGCAGCCCCTCCATACAGGCGGAGAAGGCGCCGACACCGGGGACGACCAGGCCGTCGGCCTCGAGCGCGGCATGCGGGTCGGCGGTGACCTCGACGTCGGCGCCGGCGCGCTCGACGGCGCGTTCGGCGGACCGGAGATTGCCGGACCCGTAGTCCAGGATCACCACGCGAGGAGTAGCCACGCACTCCAGGCTAGCGGACCGGATTTTCCCCGGATTCCCTGTTTCGACCTTCACTCTTCTGGGTAATAGCGACTCCGAGTGAAGGCCGGCGCAGGACCGCCCTGCACTTATGGAGGAACGATGCAGGACGCCGACGACCTGACCCGCCTGCTCAGCGCCTGGCGCGAGGACATCGACAGCGTGCCTTTCCCTACCTTCGCGGAGTTGCTGATCCCGGCACAGAAGCGGCGCTCCGCCCCGGCCCGGACGGCCACGGCATCGGTTCAGGTGACGAAGACCACCGGATGGCGCGATCGCTGACACTCGACTCCGGTCGCGTGTGTGGTTTTCTTCTTGAGGAAGCGACCCACCGAGCCGACCAGGAGTGACGCATGAGCAGCAGCCCGGATCCGCGCGACTTCCTCGATCTCGACGCCGAGCTCTCCGCCGAGGACCGGGCC
Source organism: Amycolatopsis sp. w19 (assembly GCF_051373225.1). Classification (NCBI taxonomy): domain Bacteria; kingdom Bacillati; phylum Actinomycetota; class Actinomycetes; order Pseudonocardiales; family Pseudonocardiaceae; genus Amycolatopsis; species Amycolatopsis sp. w19. Next base: position 172,508 of record NZ_JBPQFM010000015.1, read on the forward strand.
ATGCGCGACGCCGTGCGCTCCTACGCGCACGACCAGCTGCTCCCGAACATCGCCGAATGGTACGAAACGGGCGTCCTGCCCGCCGCCGAGCTCGCCAAGGGGTTCGGGCAACTCGGGCTGCTCGGCATGCACCTGGAGGGCTACGGCTGCGCGGGTACCAGCGCGGTCGCCTACGGCATCGCCTGCCGCGAACTCGAGGCCGTCGACTCCGGGCTGCGCAGCTTCGTCTCGGTGCAGGGTTCGCTGGCGATGTACGCGATCCACAAATGGGGCACCGAGGAGCACAAGCAGGAGTGGCTGCCGCGGATGGCCGCCGGTGAGGCGCTCGGCTGCTTCGGCCTGACCGAACCGGACGCAGGCAGCGACCCCGGCAGCATGCGGACGCGCGCGGTGCGCGACGGCTCCGACTGGGTGCTGAGCGGCACGAAGATGTGGATCACCAACGGAACCGTGGCCGACGTCGCGGTCGTCTGGGCGCAGACCGACGAAGGCGTGCGCGGCTTCGTCGTCCCCACGAACACGCCGGGCTTCACCGCGAACGAGGTCAAGCACAAGCTGTCGCTGCGGGCCTCGCTGACCGCGGAACTCGTGCTCGATGGCGTCCGCCTGCCGGATTCGGCGGCGTTCCCCGAGGTCAGGGGGCTGCGCGGACCGCTGTCCTGCCTGAACGAGGCGCGCTACGGGATCCTGTTCGGCGTCGTCGGCGCCGCGCGCTCCTGCTACGAGTCCGCGCTGGAGTACACGCTGAGCCGGGAACAGTTCGGCAAACCGCTGGCCGGATTCCAGCTCACCCAGCGCAAACTCGCCGACCTCGTCGTCGAGGTCAACCGCGCCGGGCTGGTCGCACTGCGGATCGGGCGGCTCAAGGACGCCGGGACGCTGCACCACAACCACGTCAGCTTCGGCAAGCTCGCCAACGTCCGCTCCGCGCTGGAGGTCGCCAGGACGGCGCGCGGAATGCTCGGCGCCAACGGGATCTCGCTGGAATACCCGGTGATGCGGCATATGTCGAACCTGGAAACCGTGCTGACCTACGAGGGCACCGAGGAGATGCACGCGCTCTCGCTCGGCCAGTCGGTCACCGGGCTGGCCGCTTTCCGCTGAGCGGCGATCAGTCCCGCGCGGAAAGGAGATCCGCGAGCCCGTCCGGGTAGAGGATCGCCTTGCCGCTCGCCACGTCGGCCATCGGCAGCCAGTGCACGCGGGCGCCGTCGTCGAGGACGACGCCGACCTCGTCGCGCTCGTAGAACGCCTTGTCGATGAGGTCGGCGGTGAACAGGAACACGATCTCGTGTCCCGGCCTGCCTTCGAAGGTGAACACGTTCTCCAGCACGGCGATCTGCTCGACCGAGGTCAGCTCCGCCGCGAGTTCCTCCTGGAATTCGCGGTGCAGCGCCTCGGCGGCGGTCTCGCCGAACTCGATGCCGCCGCCCAGCGGCCGGTGGTAGGTCACGCCTTTGGTGTGGTCGCGGCCTTCGAACACGAGAAGGTCTTCGCCGCGGCGGATGACCCCGAGCGCGAGCGGGCGGATCTTCGTCATCCCGGTGACGCTAGCGGAGGAATTCCTTGACGGACAAGGCGATCGAACCGGCGTCGAGACCGTGCGCGAGGTCGTGATCGGCCATTTCGCCGTAGATCCGGACTTCCGCGTCGCGCCGGACGCCCAGCGACAGCAGCCGGTGCGACGTTTCGGACAAGGCGTCCGCCACCGCGTGCGCCGAGGTTCCCGCGAGGTAGGGCTCGACCAGTACGACGTCGGTGCTGCCCGCGGCCTCGACGGCCGAACGCAGCCCGGCGGCGTCGAACGGCCGGATCGTCGACGTGTAGAGCACGGTGACGTCGAGATCGGTGGTCGCTTCCAGCACCCTGTCGAGCATCGGCCCGACGGCCACCACCACGCCCCGCCCGCCTTCGCGCAGTGTCTGCAGGCCCGCGCCCAGATGCGCTTTCGCGTTCTCCTGCGCGGAAAGCCGGAGATAGACGCGCCCGGTGCCGGGGATGGACTCGAGCAGCAGCCGCCGTGCTTCCTCGGGGTGACCCGGCACGTGCACGGTCCAGCCCGGCAACGTGTCGATGAGGGCGACGTCGCCGGGCGCCTGATGCGTCCGCCCGGCGGTCGGCATGTCGTAGGACGCGCCCGACGACACCAGCACGGCGCCGACGTCCTGATGTCCGAGATCGAGTTTGACCTGCTCGAAAGCCCGCTCCACGAGGAACGACGAGAAGGTGTGGACGATCGGGCGCATCCCGGCCAGCGCCAGCCCGCCCGCGGTGCTCATCATCAGTTGCTCGCGGATGCCGACGTTCAGCACCCGGTCGGGATGTTTCCGCGCGGCGAAGGCGAGTTGTGCCGCGGAGATGTCGGCGAGCACGACGGCGACGTTCGCGTCGGTGTCGAGCACTTCGGCGGCGGCTTCCAGGAACGTTTCGCGCATGTTCACGGGTTCAGGCCTTTCGCTCGACGGTCGCGACCACGGCGAGCGGCCGGTCCGGATGGGGTGTGGTGAGGGCTTCGTGGAGCGCGTCGTGGTCGCGGCCGTCGACGGTGCGCGTCGTCCAGCCCTCGACCTCGAACCGGCGCGCGATCCCGCCGGGCCAGCCGTGCGTCGCCGAGGAGTTGTCGACGACGACGGCGGTCAGCTGCGGCATGCCGATGCGGCCGGCGACCGCGATGGCCTCTTGGTTGGAGCCCTCGTCGAGTTCCGCGTCGCCGACGAGGGTGACGACCTTGGCGTCACGGAATCCCTTGGCGCGCAGGCCGAACACGGTGCCGATGGCGAGCGGGAGCCCGTGCCCGAGCGAGCCGCTGGAGATCTCGGCCACCGGCAGCCTCGCCCGGTCCGGATGGTGGCCGAGCCGGGACTCGGCCGAAGTCCAGTCCGCGAGTTCCTCCTCGTGGATGAAGCCCTTCTTCGCCAGCACCGCGTAATAGGCCATCGGGCCGTGGCCCTTCGACAGCAGGAAACGGTCGCGGCCGGGCTCGCGGACGTTCTCCGGGGTGATGTCGAGCACACGGTCGTAGAGCACCCATAAGACGTCCACAGTGGACTCCGCGGCGGCCTGATGCTTCTCGTCCCCGGTCATCAGCGAGATCAGCCGCGGCAGATCCTCGTAGCCGGTCTTGATGTCAGTGGTCATGAACCGAGGTTGCAACCTCGACTTAGGTCGAAGTCAAGGCTAGCCTGGCGACGTGACGAGACTGGCTGAACACCTGAGCATCGGACAGGTCGCCGACCGCAGCGGCGTGCCCCATACGGCTTTGCGTTTCTACGAGGACAAAGGGCTGATCAGCTCCGAACGCTCGGCGGGCAACCAGCGGCGGTACTCGCGTTCGGTGCTGCGCAGGATCGCCTTCATCCGCGCCGCGCAACGGGTCGGCCTCAGCCTGGACGACATCAGCTCGGCACTGGAGACCCTACCCAAGGACCACGCCCCCACCAAGGCCGACTGGGCCCGCCTTTCGCGGGGCTGGCAGGACGAGCTCGACGCGCGGATCGACGCTTTGCAGCGCCTGCGCGACCGGCTGACCGGCTGCGTCGGCTGCGGCTGCCTTTCCCTGCGCAGCTGCGGGCTCTACAACGCCGACGACCAGATGTCGCGGTTCGGCCCCGGCGCGGGCAAACTGCGCCCGGCTTCCGAGGGCGGCATCTGAATTCCGTTGCCACGCGGGGGCCGGATGTGGGTCACTGTGACTCGAAATGGACAAGAAACACCTCATCCGGGCCTCGAAACGACTCTCCCGGCATCTGCGGCACGCACCCGGCGACATCGGGATCACCCTCACCCCCGACGGCTGGGTCGAAGTCGACACGCTTTTGGCGGCCTTGCGGCGCAACGGCTTGAAGCTCACCCGCGCCGAACTCGACGAAGTCGTCGAGGGCAACGACAAACGGCGCTTCGCCTTCGACGAGGACGGGCTGCGGATCCGCGCCAGCCAGGGCCACAGTGTCGACGTCGACCTCGCGCTGCCGGCGGCGATTCCGCCGGACGTGCTCTACCACGGCACGGTTTCCCGGTTCCTCGACGCGATCATGTACGAGGGGCTCCGGCCGATGAACCGGCACGCCGTGCATCTCTCGGCGACCGTGGACACCGCGCGGGCCGTCGGGGCGCGGCGCGGCGTCCCGGTGCTGCTCGCCGTCGACGCACGGGAGATGACGGCCGCCGGGCACGAATTCCAGGTGAGCGCCAACGGTGTCTGGCTCACCGCCGCCGTTCCGCCGGAGTTCCTGCGGCGGCTCCCCTAGATCAGGCCGTTGGCCCTCAGTAGCCCCAGGGTGCCCACGGTGAACATGCCGTTCCATTCCAGCGCGGCCGCGGGCGAATAGCTGGTGTAGTCGACCCGCCAGCCCCCGTCTTCGTGCTGTCCGCCCGCCACCCGCCGCAGATCCGCTTCGATGACCTCGGGCCGGAACAGCTTCCGCGCCGGGCCTCCGGGTTCAGGGGCGAAATCGAGGGGGCGCATGGCCTCGCCCTCGATGCCGCCGCCGACGGCGACCACCCCGTCGGCCGGAAGGAACCGGCCGAGCTTCTCGACCAGACGCGTGTCGCCCAGGGCGTCCACCAGCTTCATCGCGAAGGCGAGCACGAGTGCGTGCGGTGCCTCGTCGAGCTTTTCGATCTCGCCGAGGCAGTAGCTCGTCGCCTTCGCCAGCCACGGATGCGCGGCGACCGCGGGATCGTGCGCCGCGACGCGATGGGCGGTGACCGCGAGGATCGCGGTGATCTGCAACGAGGAGACCGACGGATCCGCGTTCGCCCAGAACGGCGCGCTGCCGAACGGATCCGGCATCGGGACCGCGAACGGGATCCCGCCGTCGGGCAGGGAAATCGATTCGAGCCAGTCGCAGAGTTCGGCCGCGCGCGGACTGGTCGCCGGGCCGACGTCGGCGAAGACCTCGAAAGCGTGCAGCGCGCCACCGGGCTGGCTCGTCGCCGAGCGGCAGTCGGGTTCCAGTCCGTGGCCGTAACCGCCGTCGGGATTGCGGTACGCCTCCAGCGCGGCGAGCGCCGCCGCCGGGTCACCGTCGCGGAAAAGGACCTCGAAGCGCCGCCTGTCGAGCACCCGGGCCTGAGTGGCCATGAACGTGGCCGCCGTCGTCAGATCGATGTTCATACCGACAGGGTCGCGTGGATCGCGGCCGCCGTCTTGAACACATCGGTCACGAACGGCGGCGCGGGCGGTTGTAGAGCTTGCGCCCGACGGCCAGGAGCGTTTCGCGCAGCGTTTCGTCGTCGAGCGAGGCGACCTCGGGCGAGCCGCCGGCGACGGCGATCCCCGCCAGCAGCACCTGGGCGGTCACGGTCGCGGTGAGATCCGGATCCGGGCCGACGAGGATCTCCATCAGCCGGTTCTTGAAACTGTCCGAGCTGTGCACGGACTTCTCGATCGCGCGGGCGATACCGGGGTCACTGGAGAACAGGGCGACCAGCGAACGGTGCCGCACCACGAGATCGACGAAACCGTCCAGCAGGTGGTCGATCTGCGCGCCCCGGGTGCGCTGGGCGCGGGCGTCGTCGACGATGCCCTCCAGCTCGCGCAGCACGGGCTCGGCGACCGACTCGGTGATCTCCGCCTTCGTCTTGAAGTGGTAGTAGACGGCGGCCTTCGTGACGCCGAGGGCGTCCGCGATCATCTGCAGCGAGGTGCCTTCCACGCCGTGTTCGGTGAACAACCGCAACGCCGTGCCCAGTAGTCGCGTGCGGGTGTCCTCCGCGTGGACGACGTCCATGTTCCCTCCTCGTTCAGCCGTCGGAGATTACGTCAAGCGGGCCCGCGTGGCCAAACGAGTACTAGCCGTGCGGCTAGTCACACACTTGCCGATCGGCTTGTAGGCCCCTAGCCGATCGGCTAGCTTGGAATGAACCTGATCGAGTGAACGGGAGAGTTCTGTGGCCAGCTTCCTCTACCGCCTGGGCCGGTTCTCGTTCCGGCGCCGGGCACTGGTGACGGCGGTGTGGGCCGCCGTCCTGGTGGCCCTCGGCGCGGGAGCGCTGACCCTGTCCGGCCAGCTTTCGAACTCGGTGACCATCCCCGGCACCGAGTCGCAGAAGGCGATCGACCAGCTCGCCGACCGGTTCCCGGAGGCCGCCGCCGGTGGTGCGACGGCGCGCGTCGTCATCTCGACGCCCGGCGACATCACCGACGCCGCCGGCCAGGCGGCGATCACGGGACTCGTCAAGGGCCTCGAAAACGCTCCCAAGGTCGCCGGCGTGGTCAACCCGCTGCAGATGCAGGCGATCTCCCCCGACAAACACGTCGCGCTGGCGCAGGTCTCCTATCGCGTGCCGGGCTTCGAGCTCACCGACGCCGACCGCGACGGCCTGATGGCCGCCGCCGATTCCGCCAAGGCGGCCGGGTACACCGTGGAATTCGGCGGTGACGCCGTCCAGGCGATGCCCGCGACCAACGCCACCGAAGGCCTCGGTGTAGCCGTCGCCGCGGTCGTCCTGATCATCACGTTCGGCTCGCTGCTCGCCGCCGGGATCCCGCTGCTGACCGCGCTCATCGGCGTCGGCATCGGCATGGCGGGGATCACGACGGCGTCCGGTTTCCTCGAACTGAACACGAACACGCCGGTGCTCGCGCTGATGATCGGCCTCGCCGTCGGCATCGACTACGCGCTCTTCATCGTTTCCCGCTACCGGCACGAACTCTCCATCGGCCGCGATCCTGAGGAAGCCGCCGGGCGGGCCACCGGCACCGCGGGCTCGGCCGTGGTGTTCGCCGGGCTGACCGTCATCATCGCGCTGGCGGGCCTGACCGTCGTCGGCATCCCGTTCCTCGGCGAGATGGGGATCGCAGCCGCGATCACCGTCGCCATCGCGGTCGTCATCGCGCTCACCCTGCTGCCCGCCATCCTCGGTTTCGCGGGCGGCAAGCTGGCGGGCGGCAAGATCCGCCTGCGCCGCAAGGAAAGCGCGACGACACACGGTGAGCGCTGGGCGAAGTTCGTCGCCCGCCACCGGATCCCGGTGCTGATCGCCGCGATCGCCGGGCTCGCGATCGTCGCCGTGCCCGCCGCGAGCATGCAGCTCGGCCTGCCGAACGACAGCACCGCCGCGCCGGACACCACCCAGCGCAAGGCCTACGACACCGTCGCCCGCAGCTTCGGCGAAGGCGCCAACGGCCCGCTGGTGATCGTCGTCGACCTGAGCGGCAGCACCGATCGGCAAGCCGCGCTCCAGCAGGCGGCCGCGGGCATCGGCGGCCTCCCCGAACGCCCGATCGTCACGCCGCCCAAGACCAACCGCAGTGGTGACCTGGCGTTGCTGACCGTCATCCCGAAGAGCGGTCCGAGCAGCACCGCGACCGAAGACCTCGTCAGCGACATCCGCGGCCTGAACGCGGGGCTGGGTTCGGCCACCGGCGCGTCGCTGGCCGTGACCGGCCAGTCCGCGGCCAACATCGACGTCTCGGAGAAACTCGCCGACGCGATGCTGCCGTATCTCGCGCTGATCGTCGGGCTCGCGTTCCTGTTGCTGATGCTGGTGTTCCGCTCGATCGTCGTCCCGCTGAAGGCGACACTGGGCTTCCTCGGCTCCGTGGTCGCGACGTTCGGCGCCGTGGTGGCCGTGTTCCAGTGGGGCTGGCTCACCGACCTGCTCGGCGTGAAGACGACCGGGCCGATCATGAGCATGCTGCCGATCCTGCTCATCGGCGTGCTGTTCGGGCTCGCGATGGACTACCAGGTGTTCCTGGTGACCCGGATGCGGGAGGAATACGTCCACGGCGCCGACCCGCAGCAGGCGATGGTGACCGGTTTCCGGCACGGCTCCCGCGTCGTGGTCGCCGCCGCGCTGATCATGATCAGCGTGTTCGCCGGCTTCGTGCTCGCGGAATCCTCGCTGATCCAGTCGATCGGGTTCGCGCTGGCCTTCGGGGTGCTGGTGGACGCGTTCGTGATCCGGATGACCATCGTGCCGGCGCTGATGTCGCTGCTCGGCCGCGGTGCGTGGTGGCTGCCGAAGTGGCTGGATCGCGTGCTGCCCGATGTCGACGTCGAAGGCGAGAAGCTCGCGAAGCAGCTTGATGCGCCTGATGAGCGGGAGCTGGTCGACGCCTCGAAGTAGCCGCCGTTGCAGCGTGGCACCCGCATAAGTACGTGAAGGCCCCTTCACTGCCCTAGACGCCAGGATCCCGGCAAGTCGCATAAGCGCTGGTCAAGCGACTGACAGGAGCTCACTGCATCGGCCTGTCATCTTCTCGAGTGTCCACAAGAGACACTTTCGGAGTGACGATGCCCGATTCGGGCGTTTTGCGCAGGGGTCGTGAGTGGCGATGAGCGTTAGAACCCTCATTACCACTCACGACCCTGGCTGAAAACCGTGCATATGCACACCAAACGGACATCCAGCTATCAAATGGTGTCCTTTGTGGACAAGGTTCGCTCAAGTCCTCTGGCGGCAACCCTCGTCCGGGGCACAGTCCGAATCATCAAGAGTGGCACCCACCAGCGCTTATGCGACTTTGCCGGGGCCATGGCGCTAGACGCAGCGAAGGGGGCCTTCACGTACTCGGGTCAGAGAAGCCGCAAAGTCAGGCCAGCCAGGCGATGGCGCCGCCGATGGCCAGCAGCGCGCCGATCCCCAGCACGACGGCCATGAACTTGACGCTCTTCCAGGTCGCGTAGACGCCGCCGATCAGGAAGCCGCCGAGCGCGAACAGCAGCACAGCGATGGTCGTGTTACTCACGACCGCCACCCTGCCACACGCCCGCGAGCCGGACCGCGCCGGGCTCGCACCTTGTCACCGGGACCGGACCCGGCTAACGTACAACCACATGGTTGTACTTCGTGAGGAGAGCGAGGAGTCGCTCAACCAGCTCTTCCGCGCCTTGGCCGACGGCACCCGCCGCGACATCCTGGCGCGGGCGATCGCGGAAGCGCCGACGGTGTCCGGGCTCGCCGCGCACTACGAGATGAGCTTCGCCGCCGTGCAGAAACACGTCGCCGTGCTCCAGCGCGCCGGGCTCGTGCGGAAGCGCGCCAACGGCCGCGAACAGCTGGTGTCGACCGACCGCGAGCGGCTCAAGCGCGCCACCGAGCTTCTCGATTCCTACGAAGTCCTTTGGCGCCAACGGGTGGCGCAGCTCGACGATGTCCTCCGGGAAGGAGAATGACGATGCCGATCACCTCGGTCACCAAAGATCCCGAGAAACTCCACCTCACCGTCGTGGCGGACTTTCCCGTTTCGCAAGAACGCCTCTGGGCGGCTTGGGAGGATCCAAGACAACTAGAACGCTTCTGGGGGCCGCCGTTCGCGCCCGCCACGTTCACCCATCACGATTTCCGGCCGGGAGGCCGCGCCGAATACTTCCTGACCGGACCCAACGGGGAGAAGTGGCCCAATTCCTGGAAGTTCGCCGCGGTGAATCCCATCGACTTCTTCGAGGCGGAGGACGGCGACGACAACGACGAGAACATGCCCACCTCGATGACTTTCACCTTCAAGACGACATCGACGGGATCCCGGATGATCCACGTGACGCGCTTTTCCAGCGTCGAAGCCATGGAGAAGACGATTCCCGGGATGGAAGAGGGGTTCCGCGCCGCGATACCCCAGCTCGACGCACTGCTGGAGGCGTGATGAGGAAGCTCAAGATCATCGAACACATCTCGCTCGACGGCGTGATCCAGCATTCCGAGGACGGGAACGGCTTCCCGTACAGCGGCTGGAACATGCCCTACCGGACCCCCGCCGGCCGGGAAGCCCTCCTGGCCGCGCACACCGAACGCTTCGACCTGTTGCTGGGCCGCCGCACCTACGACCTCTGGTCGGAATTCTGGCCGGACGCGCCGAGCGAGCCGTTCGCGGACCGGCTCAAGGCGGCGACGAAGTTCGTCGTCACCCACCGGTCGGAAAGCCTGAAATGGGGCCCGTTCGAGGGGATCGGCCCGGACGTCGTCGAAGGCGTACGCCGTCTCAAGGCGCAGGACGGTCCCGACCTCATCCTCTCGGGCAGTTCCACGCTGACGTCGACACTGCTCGAAGACGGGCTCGCGGACGAAGTCGTGCTGGCCGTCTATCCGCTTCTTTTGGGCACGGGCAAGCGTTTCTTCGCCGAAGGAACGCCCGCCCAGACCCTGGACTTCGTCGGCTCGACGACGACTCCGTCCGGCGTCCAGCTCACCACCTACCACCCCACCGGACGCATTTAGTCCTCTGGATGCGGGGGTTAGAGGACGCCCTTCGTGGACGGGATGCCGCCCGCCCGCGGGTCCGGCTCGGTCGCGGCACGCAGCGCCCGCGCGACGGCCTTGTACTCGGCCTCCGCGATGTGGTGCGGGTCGCGGCCGTGCAGCACCCGCACGTGCAGCGCGATCTGCGCGTGGAACGACAGCGAGTCGAACACGTGCCGCGTCAGTACGAACGGGTAGTTCCCGCCGATGGTGAAGCTGGTGAACTGCTCGGGCTCGCCCAGGTGCACGCAGTACGGCCGCCCGGAGACGTCGATCGCGGCGTGCGCGAGGGTTTCGTCCATCGGGATCCACGCGTCGCCGAACCGGCGGATACCGCTCTTGTCGCCGAGCGCCTGCCGCAGCGCCTGGCCGAGCACGATCGCGGTGTCCTCGACGGTGTGGTGCGCGTCGATGTGCACGTCACCGGTCGCCTGCACCTTGAGGTCGAGCGAGCCGTGCACGCCGAACGCGGTGAGCATGTGGTCGTAGAACGGGACACCGGTGTCGATCTCCACCTGGCCCGTGCCGTCCAGATCGAGCTGGACCGAAATGGACGATTCCTTGGTGGTGCGGTCCACCTTGCCGACGCGACTCATCGCGGCACCTCCTTGCTGGCCTCGAGAAAGGCGTCGTTCTCTTCCGGCGTGCCGATGGTCACCCGCAGGTGCCCGGCGATGCCGACGTCCCTGATCAGCACGCCGTTGTCCAAATAGGACTTCCAGGTCGCCGGCGCGTCCGCGAACCGTCCGAAGAGGACGAAGTTCGCGTCACTCGGGACCGGCGTGAATCCCAAGCCCAGCAACGACTCCACCACGCGGTCGCGTTCGGCCGCGAGTTTGGCGACCGAGGCGAGGGTGGCGTCCGCGTGCCGCAGCGCGGCGCGCGCGGCGGCCTGCGTGAGCTTCGAGAGGTGGTACGGCAGGCGCACCAGCTGCAGCGCGTCGACGATCGCGGGCGCCGCCGCGAGATAGCCGAGCCGTCCGCCCGCGAAGGCGAACGCCTTGCTCATCGTGCGCGACACGATCAGCTTCGACGGGTACTCGTCGATCAGCTCGACGGCGCTCGGCTGCGACGAGAACTCCGCGTACGCCTCGTCGACCACCACGATGCCCGGCGCCGCTTCGAGCAGTCCGCGCAACTCGTCGAACGGGATCGACCCGCCGGTCGGGTTGTTCGGGCTGGTCACGAACACGATGTCCGGACGGCGTTCGCGCACCAGCGCGGCCGCCTTCTCGGTGTCGAGCGTGAAATCGTCGCGGCGCGGCACCGGCAGCCAGTCGGTGCGGGTGCCCGCCGAGATGATCGGGTGCATCGAGTACGACGGCTCGAAGCCCAGCGCCGACCGGCCGGGACCGCCGAAGGCCTGCAGGATCTGTTGCAGGATCTCGTTGGAGCCGTTGGCGGCCCACACGTTCGACTCCGAGACCAGCACACCGGTGGACACCGCGACGTAGTCCGCGAGGTCCTGGCGCAGCGCGACGGCGTCGCGATCCGGGTACCGGTGCAGCGAAGCGGCCTCGGCGCGGACGGCCTCGGCGACGTCGGCCACCAGCGCGTCCGGCGGCGGGTACGGGTTTTCGTTGGTGTTGAGCCGGATCGGCACGTCGAGCTGCGGTGCGCCGTACGGGGTCTTGCCCCGCAGGTCCTCCCGCAGCGGGAGCGCGTCGAGCGTGATCTCCTCGCCGATGCTCATGCCCGCTCCCCCTCGAACCGCGCCGTGATGGCCTCGCCGTGCGCGGGCAGGTCTTCGGCGTTCGCCAGCGCGACGACGCGGCCGGCGATCTCGCGCAACGCGTCCTGGCTGTAGTCGACGACGTGCACGCCCTTGAGGAAGCTCTGCACCGAAAGCCCGGACGAGTGCCGCGCGAATCCGCCGGTGGGCAGCACGTGGTTGGACCCGGCGCAGTAGTCGCCGAGCGAGACCGGCGCGTACGCCCCGACGAAGATCGCGCCGGCGTTGCGCACACGGGCCGCCACCGCACGCGCGTCCGCGGTCTGGATCTCCAAGTGCTCCGCCGCGTACGCGTCGACGACCCGGATCCCGTCGTCCACAGTGGACACGAGGATGATGCCGGACTGCTTGCCGCCCAAGGCCTCCGTCACCCGCTCGGAGTGCTTGGTCGCGGCCACGCGACCGGTGAGCTCCTTGTCGACGGCGTCCGCGAGCTCCTCGGACGTGGTGACGAGCACACTCGCGGCGAGCGGGTCGTGCTCGGCCTGGCTGATCAGGTCGGCGGCGACGTGCACCGGGTCCGCGGTCTCGTCGGCGAGGATCGCGATCTCGGTCGGGCCCGCCTCGGAGTCGATGCCGATGATGCCGCGCAGCAGCCGTTTGGCCGCGGTGAGGTAGATGTTGCCGGGCCCGGTGACGATGTCGACGGGCTCCAGAGTCGTGCCGTCGGTGTCGGTGCCGCCGTAAGCGAGCAGCGCGACGGCCTGCGCGCCGCCGACGGCCCAGACCTCGTCGACGCCGAGCAGTTCGGCGGCGGCCAGGATCGTCGGGTGCGGGAGCCCGCCGAACGCGGCCTGCGGCGGCGAGCACAGGACGAGCGTGCCGACGCCGGCGATCTGCGCCGGGACGACGTTCATCACCACGGTCGAGGGGTACACCGCGAGCCCACCCGGCGCGTACAGCCCGACGCGCTCGACGGGGATCCAGCGCTCGGTGACGGTGCCGCCGTCGACGACCTCGGTCGTGACGTCCTGACGGCGCTGATCGCCGTGGACCTTGCGGGCGCGGACGATGGACTCCTCCAGCGCCTCGCGGACGGCCGGGTCCAGGTTCGCGAGCGCGCTGGTCAGCTCCGAGGCGGCCACGCGGACACCACCGGGGCGGACCTTGTCGAACTTCTCGGTGTACTCGAGGACCGCCTCGACGCCGCGATCGCGGACCGCCTCGACCACCGGCCGTACGTGATGCAGCGCCGCGTCCACGTCGTACTCGGCACGCGGGAGCGTGCTCCTGAGTTCGGCAACGGACGGGACCAGTCCACGCAGGTCGGTACGGTTCAGCATGGGTCAAGGGTACGAGGTGGCCGGATCGCGCCGAGCAGGCACACTGGGGGGTGACCAGCGATCCCACGATGAGGGAGGCCTCCGTGCCGCGAATCGGGTTGTGCCAGCTCACGGCGGCCGAGGATCCCGAGACGAACCTGAAGCTGATTCGCGAAGGCGTGACGGCCGCGGCGGCCGAAGGCGCGCGGATCGTGGTGTTCCCCGAGGCGGCGATGGCGCGCTTCGGCATCCCGCTCGCGCCCGTGGCGCAACCTTTGGACGGTCCCTGGGCGTCCACAGTGGCGGCCCTCGCCGACGAGCACGGCGTCGTGGTCGTCGCGGGCATGTTCACTCCGTCGCCCGACGGACGCGTGAGCAACACGCTGCTCGTCACCGGCGCCGGACATCACTTCGGCTACGACAAGATCCACCTGTACGACGCGTTCGGGTTCGCCGAGTCGGACACGGTCGCCCCGGGGACCGCCCCGGCCACCTTCGAGCTCGACGGCGTGACCTTCGGCGTCGCGACCTGTTACGACATCCGCTTCCCCGAACTGTTCCGGAAGCTGGCCGACGACGGCGCCGACATCGTCCTCGTGCCCACTTCCTGGGGCGCGGGCGAGGGCAAACGCGAGCAGTGGGAGGTGCTGGTGCGCGCCCGCGCGCTCGACTCCGGCTGCTGGGTGCTGGGCTGCGGGCAGGCCGATCCGGCCACGACCTCGACCCCGGTGAACCCCAAGGCGCCGACCGGGATCGGCTACTCCACGGTGTCCGACGGTTTCGGCCGCCTCCACACCCAGCTGGGCGCCGGGCCGGAACTGGTGATCGTCGACATCGACCCCGCGGTCAGCGGGAAGGCCCGGGCGGCGACGGGGGTTCTGGCGAACCGTCGCCTGTAGCGTCCACCGAGCGCTCGAAGAAGGATTCGAGCACCACGATCGTCTGCGTCCCGGTCACGCCCTCGATCGCGTACAGCCTGCGCAAGGACGCCTGCAGCTCTTCGGTGGTCGGCGTGCGCACCTTCACCAGCAGCGAGGCCGGGCCCGCGATGATGTGCGCCTCGACGACCTCCGGCAGCGCTTCCAGCGCCGCCTTGGTCGGCGGATCGCCCATCCACGAGCCCGCCTCGACCAGCACGAACGCCATCACGCCCCGGCCGACGGCCGCCGGGTCGACATCGACGGTCGTGCGCCGGATGACGCCCTGTTCGCGCAGTTTGCGGACCCGCTCGTGCGCGGCGCCCGCGGACAGCCCGACCGCCTTGCCGAGCGCGGCGTACGCCTGAGTCGCGTCCTGCTGCAAGGCGGTGAGCAACATGCGATCCACGTCATCCATGGGTTGACCATATCAAGTTCGGCGGTTCATGATGATCGCAATATCTCATTCGGAACACTGGGGTTCTCATGGACATGGTCAAGGCGCAGTTCGAACTGCTCGACGAGCGGTTCGCCCGCGTCAACGGGGACGAGTGGATGCGACGGCTGCACACCGGCTGCCGGTGGACCGAGGGGCCCGCCTACTTCCCCGCCGGGCGGTACCTGGTGTTCAGCGACATCCCGAACGACCGGGTCCTGCGCTGGGACGAGACCACGGGCGCGGTCGGGGTGTTCCGCGAGCCCGCCGGATTCCACAACGGGCACACCGTGGACCGGCAGGGCAGGCTCGTCAGCTGCGAACAGGGCAACCGCCGGGTGACGCGCACCGAGCACGACGGCACGACCACCGTCCTCGCGGAGACCTATCAGGGCAAGAGGTTCAACAGCCCCAACGACGTCGTCGAGTCCTCGGACGGCGCGATCTGGTTCACCGACCCGAGTTACGGCATCGACAGCGATTACGAGGGCCATCAAGCCGAGAGCGAGATCGGCGCCTGTCACGTCTACCGCGTCGATCCGGTGGACGGTTCGGTGCGGATCGTCGCGGACGACTTCTCGCGTCCGAACGGGCTGGCGTTCTCGCTCGACGAGTCGCTGCTCTACATCGCGGACACGCGGCAGAATCCCAGCCACATCAGGGTTTTCTCGGTGGACGACGGCCGGCTTTCCGGCGGCGAGGTCTTCGCGACGAGTGACGCCGGTGGTTTCGACGGCGTGCGCCTGGACGCCGCCGGGCGGGTCTGGGCCGCCGCGCACGACGGCCTGCACTGCTTCGCGCCCGACGGCACGCGGATCGGGAAGCTGCGGGTGCCGGAGGTCTGTTCGAACCTGACCTTCGGCGGGCCGCGGCGGAACGACCTGTTCATCACCGCGTCCAGTTCGGTGTACACGCTGCGGGTGAACTTCTCGGCCCCCCGCGTTTAGAGGACGAAACGCGGAGGGGGTCTAGCGCAGCAGGCCTTCCCGGATCGCCACGCGGACGAAGCCGGCGCGCCGCCGCTCGCCGGTCTTGTCCCGGATCCGGTCGAGGTAGGACCGCACCGTCCGCACGCTGATGTTCAGGATCTCCGCCACGTCGACGTCCCGTTCCCCGGCCGCGACCAGCCGCAGGACCTGCTTCTCCCGCTCGGAGAGGACGATCTTGGGCCCGGCGTGGCGGTCTTCGCTGTCCTGGATGATCATCCCGGCCAGCGTCGGCGACACGTACGCGTTGTCGTCGGCGATGGTGCGGATGGCGCGCAGGAGTTCGTCGCCGTCGACGTCCTTGGACAGGAAGCCCTTCGCCCCGGCCTGCATGGCGCCCAGGACCTCGGGTTGCTCGGCGTGCGCGGACACCACGAGCACCTTGTGCCCCATCTGCCCCACTTCGAGCACCGCGGCGGCGTCCTGGACACCGCGCAGCTTGAGGTCGAGGACGACCACGCTGCCGGGCGGCTGCTCCTGGACGGCGAACCGTGCGACGGAGTCCGCGACAGCGCCCAGCTCGATGTCGGGCGCTTCGGTGAGGACACGCGCGACGGCGTCCCGGTACAGCGGATGATCCTCGATCACCCCGACGTTGATCGTTTTACCGCGTTTCGGCTGCTGCTCGTCTGCGTTCACCGGCGTCCTTCGAATCCGCCCGCGTCGGCGCGGGGCGCGACCGGCCGAGACGGACCGGGCACCTCCGGCGGAGACGCGAGCCCGAGCTGGATGGCCTTGCGGACCAGACCGGCCCGCCTTCTCTCTCCGAGTTTGTCACGGATCCGGTCCAGATAACCGCGGACCGTCCGAACTCCGATGCCCAGGATGCGGGCGATGTCGACGTCGCGTTCGCCCGCCGCGACGAGCCGCAGCACCTGCTTCTCCCGCGCGGAGAGCGCGACGTCCGGAGCCGCCACGGGGCGGTCGGCGTTGTCCTTGATGATCATTCCGGCCACCACCGCGGAAACGTAGGCCCGGCCGCGCGCGACCGTCCTGATCGCGGTCAGCAGCTCGTCGACGTCGACGTCCTTGGACAGGAAACCCTTGGCACCGGCCGCGATCGCGCCGAGCACCTGCTCGGGCTCGGCCTGCGCGGACACCACGAGCACGTGATGCCCCAGTTCGCACACCTGGAGCACGGCCGCCGCCCCGGCGATCCCCGGCAGGCCGAGGTCGAGCAGCACCACGCTGCCGGGCGGCTGCGGATGCACGTGGAACCGGGCGACCGAATCGACCACCGCGCCCAGTTCGATACCTTCGGCCTCGGTGAGGACCCGGACGACGGCGTGCCGGTACAACGGATGGTCTTCGATCACCGCGACGTCGACCCGGTCGGTCTCCGGCCTGTCTTCGGTCATCTGCACGTTCCCGATCACCCCGTCCCACCCGCCGCGGACACCGCACGACCCGCTTGCGCCGGATCCAGCGCGGGACCGCGCGGAACCAGTGCCAGCAATCCATTCGGAACCGGTTGCCGTTCGGCTTGGCCGTAGCCGAGGGAAGCGAGTGCCTCAGTGCTCGCCACCGGGTACTTCTGGCCCGTGTCGGTGACGACGTAGACCGTGCCGGAACCGGATTCCGCCACCACCGCGCCCCCCGACGGGGGCACGAAGACGGCGTCGGCGACCAACGCGTCCGTCCGCGCCGTCACCGGGATCGCCTTCGCACCTTGCGGCAACGGGACCTGTGCGGAGATAACGATTCGAGAACCCTGTGCGCATAACGTCACGGACTGTCCGGTAACGGGCGCTTTTCGCGGGATCCGGTCCGGATACTCCGCGGGATCGGCCCCGCCCGCCCTCGCCGTGCCGACCTTCGCCACCGCGGCGACGTCGGCCGCGCGCACCGCGACGGGCGCCGGGACGCCGGTGTAGGCGTCGGCGTTCTGCGGGGTGTTGATCAGCAGGCTCGCCTCGGTCTGGCCGATCGGTTCGAGCCCTTCGGCGCGGACGAGGTAGTACGACGTCGCGTCGTTGGGCGACGCCATCGCGTCGATGACGCCGAGCACCGAGCCGACCTTCGTCGAGACGCCGCCGACCTTCGGGCCGGGCCGCCCGGCGTCGTCGACCGCGCGGTAGGCCAGATCGCGTCCGGCGGCGACGGTGCCGACCCACCGGGAGGACACCGCGATCGCCGGGTAGGTGTCGAACTGCAACGCCGTGGCGGCTTCGGAAGTGAGCTTGTAGCGGCGCCCGGCCGTCACGAGGTAGCGCTCCCCCTCGGGGACGCGGACCACGACGGCCTGATCCCTCGGCAGGTCGATCCCGGCGGCGGGCGCGCCGAGGAGCACCGTCGTCTCCGGTTCGGCCGACGCGGGCGCGTCCTGGGTCGTGCGCGAGCAGCTCGTCCACGGGGTGTTCACGAGCGCGGCCGCCGCGGGCAGCGAGTCGGGGGCGCCGGGAATGCCGATCTGCGAACCCCTCGGCGCCTTCGCGAGCTTGTCCGATGGGACGGTCACAGTGGCCTCGCCGTTGCCGCCCGCCATCAGCCGCGCGGAGGCGTAGTTGAGCACCGGATGCAGAGCGCCGTCCTGACCGAGGATGTAGCGCGCGCCGGTGCCCTCCTCGACGATCACCTTGCCGCCCGCCAGCCAGTCCTTGCCGCCGGAGGGGTTCAGCAGGCCGATCACGCCGAACACCGCGGTGACCAGCAACGCCACGCCGAGTCCGCACAGCGTGCCGATGACGAGCCTGCGGCTCGGGGCGACCGGATGGTTGGCGTCAGCCGAGACCAGTGCCGAAACCAGTCTCCTGCGGAGGAATTGGTAGGCCTGGATCTGGTCCCGCTGCGTCCACACGCTCCCGTCCCCCGCCGTTCGTGCCCACCCGTTTCGAGGGTGCTCACGTTAGGTCCGGCCCAGGTTCGCGGTGAGGGTATTTTTTACGCCCCTCCCCCGCGCGGGGCGGGGCTACCGTCGGGCGCGTGCACGGAGAAGGGGAAGTCCTTGTCGGTTGATGCCCCGGCCCGCCCGGCCCAGGAACACGCTCCCGCGCGAGGTGTCGCGGGTGCGGCGCCACTGCCCTGGCTGCTACCGGTCCGCCCGCTGCAGGCGGCGCTCTGGGAGATCGCCGGGATCGCCATCCTGCTGGCCTTCACCGTCGACGGGATCCCGCAGGCCGCGCGGATCAGCATCACCGCCGTCGCCGGCGTCCTCGTGCTGACGACTTCGGTCCGTTTCGCCGGACGCCATGCCGCGGGCTGGCTGCTCACTTGGGCCGGTTACCGGCTGAAGCGCCGGGAAAAGCACGAAGTCCCCGATCCTCTGCACCGGCTCGCCGGACCGGCCCGGGTGCGTCAGCACGTCGACCGCGCGGGCAACCGGTTCGGCGTCGCCGAGGTGAGCGACGGATGGAGCGCCATCGTCCGGCTCACCCCCGGTGCCGTGGCGCCGACACCGGACCTGCTCGTCGGCATCCTGCGTGACACGTACACGAACACCGGAATCCCTTTGTCCAGCGCGCAACTGCTGACCTGGACCGTCCCCAATGGACAGTCGGTGCTGCGCGTCCGCTGGCTCACCGTCCGGTACCGGCCCGAGGACGCGCCGATCGCGGCGCTCGCCAGGGGCGGCGGGGAACTGGGCGCGCTGCGGAGCACCGCCTGCGCGGCGCTGTCCCTCATGGGCGCGCTGGCCGAAGCCGGGTTCGAGAGCACCGTGCTCGAAGCCGGTGAGGTGGCGGAAAACCTGCGCGTCGCGCTCGGCAGCGGCCAGGGCGCGCCGGTCGACGGCTGGCGTTCCTGGGACTGGGGCGGCGCGTCGCAGGCCTGCTACCGGCCGCGGTCCGAGCGGGATCTCGCGCGGACACTGGATCTTCACGTCCCCGGCTCGGCGTTCACCGCGACTTCGTACACGCTGTACCGCTCCCCGGGCGGGCGCGAGAAGTCCGAGGTGACCATCCGGGTCGGCGGGCGGCCGGGGGCGGAAACGGTGCGGCCGGGCGGGATCGCGGTGACCCCACTGCACGGACGGCACGCGGCTGCGGTCCGGCGGACCCTGCCGCTGGCGCTGGAGAACTGAGGGGACGGTCCGTGGAGGGTTCCTTTCTTCTCTGAGGGTAGGGAAGGAATCCTCCACGGACGTGACGCATTTCGTCCTCTGAATACGGTCGTTGCGTCGCGCAACGATCGCATTCAGAGGACGAAATGCGGGAAGAGGGATCAGCCTCGCACGGCCTCGTAGACGCCCGCGATCATGCCGACGAACGGGATCAGCGAGAGCAGCACCAGGAACTCGACGATATCGAGAGTCCTTGCCCAGTAAGGGGAACGCCGTCCCTTCGCGACACGCGTCGCGTAGGTGAGACAGACGCCCGCCGCGACCACGACGGCACAGCCGGCGGCGAAGACGAACGAGCGCGGACCGCCCGCCGCGAGCCAGAAACCGGCCGCCGCCAAGGCCGCCGCGCCGAAACCGACGAGCACGAGCCGCTGCGAACGGCCGGCGAACGCCCGCGAGCGCAGCATCAGCGCCAGGCCCAGCAGCGCGCACAGCCCCGCTTCCCAGGCCCCGCCGGACGACGACAGGACCACCGACGCCGAGACCACGACGAGCCCGAGCGCGACGAGCAGCCCGGTCAGCAACGCCTGCGCGTACGTCGTCCCGCCGACCATGTCCTCGCCGAGCGAGGGGTTCTCGTCGGCACGGAACGAGTCCATGTCGTCCGGCACCCGCGGCAGCGGCAGCCTGCCGAGACGCAGCGCCATCATCGGCGCCACCGCGGCCAGTGCCGTCGCCACGACGGCGACCACGGCGGCCGCCGAAACCGGTCGGACGTCGGCCAGCAGGACGACGGCGGTGGTGATCGCGCCGAGTCCGGCCGCGACGGTCACCGCGACGAACCACGGCAACCGGTCCGCGACCGAAACGGCCGCGATCACGCCGTACACGGTCACCACCGCGAGCCCGGCGGCCAGCGGGCCCGCCGACAGGGAGAACAGTGGATGCGGCGACAGGATCGACATCCCGGCCAGCAGGGCAGCGCCGACCCCGGCGAGGGCACCGGCGGCACCGGCCTCCGCGTCGCCGTACGCGCGGCTCAGCGCGCCGCCGCCCAGCACCAGGACCAGCGCGAGCAGCCCTGTCCCGATCGGCGCGAGCACACTCCCGGACGCCGCCGCCTGCACCAGCAGCCCACCGGCGAGCAGCAGCACCACGGACGCGACGATGCCCGCCTTGCGCGCCACCGACGGTCCCCAGCGGCCGGTGCCCGCCTCGGCGACGCTGGCGATCGAGTCGACGACGTCGTCGAACAGCAGCGGACCCCGCGGGCGTTCCCGCGGGGTCAGATGGAGGACTTCGCCGTCGCGCACCTGTGCGGCGGCCACAGTGAGCCCGAGCGCGAGCGGCGCGCCGCCGAGGCGGGACAGCACCCAGCCGGGATGTTCGGCCGACGCCTGCCCCGAGGCACCCGCGAGCCGCACGAGCTGCGGGACGAGTTCGGCGAACGTGCTCTGTTGCGGCAGCGCCACATCGACGCGCGCCCGCGGTGTCACCACCGTGACGCGCCGGGTGGAGCCCGCGATCGCGGCCGTCATGCTTCGATCGACTTGGCGGACTCGATGACCGGGGCGAACTTCGCGCTGCTGGCCTCGGCCAGCTTCTGCAGCCCGTTGTTGACCGCCTCCAGCACGATCTCCGAGAGGTTGCGCGCGTCGTACTGACGCACCGCGCGCGGGTCGATGTCGATCGAGGTGAACCGGCCGTCCCCGCGCAGCACGACGGTGACCTCGTTCTGCCGGGAGTGCGCCTTGACCTCCATCGCCTCGACCGAACGCTGGATGCGCTGCACCTCTTCGGTCTGCTTGCGGACCTGGTCCAGCAACTCGTCCATGTCCGGCATGGCGTAGGGGTCGGTGGTCACGAGTCTTCTCCTTCATCTGCGGTGGTGTCCCGCCGGACGTGGACACTGCCCACGAACCGCCGGAAGTCGTCGCCGAGGCCGCGGGCCGCCTCGGGGGTCGCGGTGCAGGCGATCTCGAGGATCAGCCGCTCGGCCGGGCTCGCCCCCGGCACGGTCAGCTGCACCTGCGTCTGGACGAGGTCCTGTCCTTCGCCGGTGCGGATACGCAGCACCTGCGTCACGCCCGGCGCGATGCCGGTGCCGATCACCTTGCGCCGCACCACTTCGAGCGCGGCCATGGACCGGCCGAGGCGTTCGACGGCCTCGTCGGCGATGTCGGTGATCTGCGCCTGGTCCGGGCGTTGCCCGACGCTCAGGGTGATGTTGGGGGTGAACTCCGACTCGGTCCCGCGGTGCACCGCCACGAAGACGGCGCCCTCGGCACCGACGGACGACGGCTCGACCGGCACCCAGCCGTCAGGGATGTCGAAGCCGAGCGGAAGGGAGACCCGGTCCTGTGTCGCCATGTCGTTCATCCCCGTCACCACGTGCCCACGTAGGAGATCGCGTCGTCCCATGCCTCGCCGACGGCGTCCGCCGCCTGGCCGGCCGCGCCGCTCACCGCGTCGACGGCCGCGCCGCCGTACTCGCCGAAGGTGTCCGCGATCTTCGGCAGGTCGATGTCGATCTTCGCGCCGATCCCGGCACCGAGCCCGAGCGCGACACCCGCCTTGAAGTTGACCTTGATATGCCCGGCGTCGTAGACGGCCTGGCCGTCGAGCTGCGCGCCGAGTCCATATTGGAGGGTGCCGCTCGCACCGACACCCACGCCCGCCACGTCCGCCGCGAGCTCGCCTTCGATCTTGCCGCCCACGAAGGCGTTGGCGTGCACGCCGACCCCGTGCGCGCCCGCCTGCAGCGATCCGTTCACCTCACCGCCGACGAACGCCGTCCCCTTGGCGCTGGCCGAAGCGACGCCCCATTCCTTCTTGCCTTCGAGTTCTTCCTTGAAGGCGGCCAATTCGGCGTGCCCGGACGCCTTGAAGTCCCAGCCCTGCGTGGAGATCTTGGCGTCCCACCCCGGGGTGAAGCCGTCCTGCTCCTGCTTCCACTTGGCGTAGGTGATCTCGGTGTTGCCCCAGGCCTTTTCGCCCAGGCTCTCCGGCTTCGGCCTGCCGAACGGGGTGTCGCCCGCCCGCGGCGCGCGCGTGCCTTCGAGGCCGTCCCAGGTGAGCTTCTTCCAGCCGGAATTGCCGAACCACGAAGGATGCGAACGCGGGCGCTTGCGGCCGTCGAGTGCTTCGCCGTTGAGCCAGTACAACGGGCCGCGGCCCCATTTGCCGAGTTCGTGCTCGATCCGGCCGGTGCCCTCCGGCGGGAACAGCCGCGCGAGTTCCTCGCTCAGCTCGTCGGCGATCTCCTGTGCCGCCTGCGCGGCGCGTTCGCCGAGCTGGCGCGCGGCGGAGATGAAGGCGTTGACCGCGTTCGCGTTCGCCGTCCGCGCCTGGCTGGTGAGCTGCGCGGCGTACTGGTCGAACTGCGCGAGGATCGAGTCCACACAGGACTTCGCGCCCTGCAGCGCCTGCGCGCCCGCCCGTAGCCGGTTCGACTGGTCGCTCAGTTTCGCGCCGAGCTCGCCGAGTTCCTGGCACAGTTTCGTGGCGGAGACGGAGAACGCCGTGTAGGCGTCGCCTTCCCAAGACGCGTTGAGCGCCTTCGACGCCTTGCCGATCTCGTCCGCCCGGCCGGAAACCGTCGACGCCCGGTCGCCGCACCGCTGACCGGCCGCGGTCAGCGCCGAGGGGTCACCGGTGACCCGCCGCTGGTACTCGACCACGAGCCGCCGGTAATTCGACAGGATCGAGCTGACGACGCCCGAAGCGTCGACCACACCGCTCCCCCACACGGTTTACCTGCCCTTCGCCGGTGAGTCCGCGCCTGCGTCGATGTCGATGTGCTGCTCGAAGTGCTTGCCGCCGTAGTTCATGTCGATGTCGATATCGATGTCCTGACCACCCGGCGCCTGCACGGTGGACTTGCCGGTGCTCAGGTCGGTGGTGATGGTGACGGTGTTCCCGTTGCCCGCACCCGCGCCCGGGAACGAGCCCGACGAACCCGCACCGCCGCCCGAGGGTCTGTCCACCGGGATCCAGGCGTCGGCGCCACCCGGCCAGTTGCCCTGGGATCCGTTGCCGCCCAACGCCGGTGGCCGGTACTGGGTGAACGGCGGCGTCTCGCCCGGCGTCGAACCACCGCCCGCGCCGCCACCGGAACCACCGATCGCGGCCTGTCCCGAACCGCTGGCGACCGAACCCGGGGCCTGCGGGTTGGTGACCGGGGTGCCGGAGACCGCCGAGTTGCCCGCCGCGCCGTTGTCACCGGCGTCGTTGTGCCCGAACAGTTTCTGGACCTCGCCGATGATGGTGGCGATCTGGGTGATCTGGTTGGCGAGGTCGACCACGCCGAGCGCCTTCAGCAGCGCGCCGATCGCGGTGATGAACGCGCGCAGCGAAGCACTGGTGGCGGTGGAAAGCGCGACCGCGGCGCCGTAGGTCCACGGATTCGACATCAGGCCGGCGACCGTCGGGTTCACCGCCGAGACCACCGCCTTGTACGCGGTCTGTGCGGTCTTGATCAGCGTCCCGGCGATGCCGAGCAGTTCGGCACCCTTCTGCACGACCTGGATGATCTTGGTCAGCGAGTTCAGGGAGTCGGTGATCTTCTTCAGCGCGGAGTCCGACGCGCCGCCGGACCAGATCTTGCCCAGCTGCTCGGCGGCCTTCGTCACCTCGTTGTACATGGTGAGGAACTCGTTGGCCTTCTTGAGCACCTCGAGCACGTGCTTCGCGATCTGCTCCGGCTGGCCGGTGAGGATCTGCGGCAGGATGGTGATCGGCCCGCCCGAGCCCGCCGTCGCGTCCATCGCGCTGGAATTGGGGTAAGTCAGCATGTCACTCCTCCCGGAAGTCAGACGGAAGCCGGGCGGTAGACGCTGACCTTCGCCAGGCCGTTGATGTCCGCTTCGACGAGTCCGTGGTTGTAGAGCAGCCCGCCTTCTCCGGCGATGGCGATGATCGGCTTGCTGTCGGAGAACAGGAGCGGTTCGACCACGACGACGTCGCCGCTGTGCACACCGCCCGGCACGTCGCCGAAGTTGCGAGCCGTACCCGCGTAGACCTCGATGACCCCGACCCGCGCCTGGTTGTCGGCGTCACCGGCCAGCCAGTCGTTGAAGTCCGAGACGCCGTGGAACCGCGTGTCGGTGATCGGGTGGTCGCCGAGCTGTCCCAGCCGCGCGTCCTCCAGGTAGCGCAGCACGTTGCCGACCGAAGACGGCTCGCCGTTGGCGCCGGCGCTGTCGTTGATGGCCAGTGTCGCCAGCTCGGAGGCGTGCGAGTTCCCCCAGATCGACGAAGACGTCGATCCGGCACCGCCGCCGGGGCGGCCGCCGTAGCCGCCCGCGACCGCCTCGTCGGCGGCCTGGTACGCGTCGGCGCTGCTCTTGATGAAGCCGTTGATCTGCTGCAGCAGCTGGAGCAGGGTGCGGACCGCGACCACCTGCTGGCTCTGCATCGCCGTGTTGGCCGCCGCCACCGCGCTGCCGAACGTGGCGAACGACATCGGCTGCAGGACGGTGCGTTCGAGGTCGGCGACGACGTTGATGCCCTGCATGATGATGCCGCCCAGGTTCCCGACCGCCGAGCGCATGGCCTCGGGCTCCGCCCGGTACTCGCCCGTGCCGACCATGGCTCTCCTTCTCTCGTTCCCCCACGTCTGCGTGACCAGCAGCGTAAGTTCGCCACCAGACGTGAGCGGACGGCAAAAGTACCCACCGCAAGGGCGGCACGAGTGGCCAGAATGATCGGCAGGATTACCCACAAGCGGCCAGAAAGACCCTGATGAGCGCCACTCGCGACCGCCTGCCGGCCCTGGGCGAGCAGCCCGGTGAGATCGTCCTGCAGTCCCCGCCGATGCTGCCGAAGGGCTCCTCCGGCGGAGCCATGCAGCTGCTGATGTTCATGCCGATGATGCTGGGCATGGGCGCCATGTCGTTCGTCTACATCGGACGCGACGGCGGGGTGATGACCTACATCTTCGGCGCGTTGTTCCTCACCGCGATGGTGGGCATGGTGGTGATGTCGCTCGGCCGCGGCGGCGCGCAGAAGAAGGCGCAGATCAACGAGGAACGCCGGGACTACCAGCGGTATCTGACCGGTTTGCGCGGCCAGGTCCGCGAAATCGCGGACAACCAGCGGGCGGCGATGGCCGCGTTGCAGCCCGACCCGGCGGATCTGTGGGCGTACATCGAGACCGGGAAGCTGTGGGATCGCCGCAAATCCGATCCGCAGTTCGGGCAGGTGCGCGTCGGGACTGGGCCGCAGCGGCTGGCGACACCGCTGAAGGCACCGCAGACCGTGCCGCTGGAAGACCTCGACCCGGTGTGCTCGACGAACCTCAAGCACTTCATCCGCACCTACTCGACGGTGGACGGGCTCCCGGTCGCGATCTCGCTGCGGTCGTTCGCGCAGGTCAGCCTGTCCGGCCGCCGTCCGGACACCCTCGGCACGGCGCGGGCGCTGCTGACCCAGCTCGCGACCTTCCACTCGCCCGGTGACCTGCGGATCGCGTTGTGCGTCAAGGACGACAGGCTGCACGACTGGGAATGGGCGAAGTGGCTGCCGCATGTCGCCTCGACCGCGGCCGACGCCGCCGGCCCGCGACGGCTCGTCGACGCGGACTCCGGGAAGCTCGCCGATCTCCTCGGCCCCGACCTCGCCGACCGGCCCGCGTTCACCCGGCGGCCGGACGCCCGGCTGGACCTGCCGCACGTCGTCGTGATCGTCGACGGCGGGCACGTCCACGGCGACACCCGGCTCGTCGCCGAAGAAGGCAGGCTCGGCGTCACCGTGGTGGAGATCGGCACGGAGCAGCCGCGTTCGGTCTCGTCGGAACGGCTGCTGAGCCTGCACATGAGTCCCGATCAGCTCGGCATGGTCGTCGGCGACGGGACGGAGCAGCGGCTCGGGTTCCTCGGCAAGCCGGACACCTTGGACCGCGGGGCCGCCGAGGCGCTGTCCCGGATGCTGACGCCGCTGTTCCAGGGGGCGGCGGTGGTCAGCGAGGCGCCGATGTCGGCGACGTTCGGGCTGGCGGGGTTGCTCGGCATCGGCGATCCGCGCGACACCGACACCGCGGTCACCTGGGCGCCGCGTTCGGCGCGGGACCGGCTGCGGATCCCGTTGGGCGTCAACCCCGAAGGCAGGCCCGTCGACCTCGACCTCAAGGAGTCGGCGGAAGGCGGCATGGGGCCGCACGGTCTCGTCATCGGCGCGACCGGATCCGGCAAGAGCGAGCTGCTGCGGACGCTGGTCACCGCGCTCGCCGTCACGCATTCTTCGGAGAAGCTCAACCTCGCGCTGATCGACTTCAAGGGCGGCGCGACGTTCGCGGGGATGACCGGGCTGCCGCACACCTGCGCCGTCATCACCAACCTGTCCGACGACCTCGCGCTGGTCGACCGCATGGCGGACGCGCTGAACGGCGAACTGTTGCGGCGTCAGGAACTCCTGCACGCCGCCGGGAACTACGCGTCGGTGCGGGACTACGAAAAAGCCAGGGAATCGGGCGTCAACCTGCGGCCGCTGCCTTCGCTGCTGGTGATCATCGACGAATTCAGCGAGCTGCTGTCGTCGCGGCCGGAGTTCATCGACCTGTTCGTCGCGATCGGGCGGCTGGGCCGGAGTCTCGGGATCCATCTGCTGCTGGCTTCGCAGCGCCTGGAGGAAGGACGGCTGCGCGGGCTCGATTCGCATCTGTCGTACCGGATCGGCCTGCGGACCTTCTCCGCGTCGGAGAGCCGCGCGGTGCTCGGCGTCGCGGACGCCTACCAGCTGCCGCCCGTGCCGGGTTCGGCGTATCTGAAGTCCGACAACGACACCCTCATCCGGCTCAAGGCCGCGTACGTCTCGGGGGAACTGCCGCCGCGCAGCAAGATCGTGCGCAAGGACGGCCGGAGTCTCGGCCTGATGCCGTTCACGCTGGCGCCGGTCGAGATCCCGGTGACGGTCGAAGCCGAGGAGCCGGTCGAAAAGGGCACCGGCGAGACGATCATCGGCGCGATGATCTCGCGGATCGAAGGCAAAGGCCCGGAGGCGCACCAGATCTGGCTTCCGCCGCTGGCCGAACCGCCCACCCTGGACCAGCTGCTGCCGCCGCTCGGTGAAGACCCCGAACGCGGCCTGTGCCCGCTGGGCTGGGGCGGCAACGGCAAGCTGATGATCCCGGTCGCGTTGGTGGACAAGCCCTTCGAGCAGCGGCGCGACATGCTGTGGGCCGATTTCTCCGGCGCCGCCGGGCACGCGCTGATCGTCGGGGCGCCGCAGAGCGGCAAGAGCACGCTGATGCGCGACATCGCCGCGATGCTCGCGCTGACCCACACACCGGAAGAGGTCCAGCTGTTCGTGCTGGACATGGGTGGTGGCGCCCTGGCGCCGATCGCCGGGCTGCCCCACGTGTCCGGCTACGCGACGCGGCGCGACGCCCAGCGATGCCGCCGGGTGGTGGCGGAGCTGACGACCCTGCTCGAACAGCGCGAGGAGTTCTTCTCCGCCAACGGGATCGAGTCGATCACGACGTTCCGCCAGCGGCGCTCGGAGTTCCGGGAGAGCACGGAAGGCCGCGAATTCGGCGACGTCTTCCTGTTCGTGGACAACTGGACCACGATCCGCCAGGAATACGAGCAGCTGGAGGAACAGATCACCAGCCTCGCGTCACGCGGGCTCGGTTTCGGCATCCACGTCGTCGTCTCGATCAACCAGTGGATGGGCATGCGGGCGCCGTTGCGGGACGCGATCGGCACCAAGTTCGAACTGCGGCTCGGTGAGCCGGCGGACTCGCTGATCGACCGCAAGATCGCGCAGAACGTCCCGGCGGACCGGCCGGGGCGCGGGTTGACCGCGGACAAGCTGCACTTCCTCGCGGCGCTCCCGCGGATCGACTCGGACCAGCGGCCGGACACCGTCGGCGCCGGCGGGCTGGATCTGAACCGCCGGATTTCGGCGGCTTGGAAGGGTGCGGCGGCACCTTCCGTGCGGCTGCTGCCGCCGGAGGTCCCGCTCGACTCGCTGGAATCCGGGCCGCGCAAGCAGATCACGCTCGGCATCGCGGAATCGAACCTGCGGCCGGTGCACCTTGATTTCGCCACCGAACCGCATTTCCTGGCCTTCGGCGACGTGGAATCCGGCAAGAGTTCGCTCCTGCGCGCGATCGCTCAAGGCATCGTGTCGAAGTACTCCCCGGAAGAAGCGGCCATCGTGGTCGCCGACTACCGGCGCGGGATGCTGGGCGCGGTGCCGGATTCGCATCTGCTCGGCTACGCGGGTTCGGAAACCGTGCTGAGCGGGCTGATCGAGCAGTGCCAGCAGGCGATGCGGAACCGGCTGCCCGGCGCGGACGTCACCCCGGAGCAGTTGCGGAACCGGTCCTGGTGGCGCGGTCCAGAGCTGTTCGTGCTCGTCGACGACTACGAGATGGTCGCGACCGTCGGCCGGAACCCGTTGCAGCCGCTGCTGGAATTCCTGCCGCAGGCAAGGGACATCGGCCTCCACCTCGTCATCGCGCGCGGCAGTGGCGGCGCCGGACGGTCCCTGTTCGAACCCGTGCTGCAACGGATCCGGGAGCTGGGTTCGCCCGGCCTCGTGATGTCCGGCTCGCGGGACGAAGGAGCGCTGCTCGGCGACGTGAAGCCGGGACCGCAGCCCGCCGGGCGTGGTGTGCTGGTCTCGCGGCGGCATGGGACCGGGCTGGTGCAGGTGGCGTGGACGAAGCCGGTGGAGGACTGAGCGCCGCTCACAGCCGACCGGTACCGAACACACCTCGAGTGGGCGTTCGAGCAGCGCCTGGAGTTGCTTGCCGCGTGCGGTGAGGAACCGGTCGCGAGCCGGTAGGTCGCCGTCCACGGTGGCGACCTCGCTGTCACGACCGGACAGGGGGAGCTCGTCGATCAGCGTCAGTGCGCGGAGCTTCTGAACACCATGCGGGGCATGGACTTTGAGGCTTTCCGGCGGCCTGAGCTTGCCGCTCCGGACTGCCTTGTCGCTCATTGGCGGTTGCTTGCTTTTGTTAGGGGCTTAGGGATGCGTAGTCGGGTTTAAGTGAGTTGATTCGACACACCCGGAAGCCGGCTCGCGGATTCAGTGGTGGTCGAACTCATGTTCGAGTATGATCTTGGTCATGACCCAATCACTTGCTTTCAATCCGAAAGCCGCTCAGTTTCTCGATGCCGCCCACGACGAGGAGATCGTGCTTCGCCGCGCACAAGGCCGACAGGTGCGTTCGTTAGCCGGATTCGCCGCGGTGGGTGGCTCGCGAAGATCGGTGACCGAGGAGGTCGCTCTGGCCTTCTCGGTCTCTCGCAATCACGCTTTCCTGCTGGTCGAAACCGCGTGCGCGCTGGTTCGCCGGTTGCCGAACACGTTGCGAGCGTTGGAACTGGGCGACATCGATCTGTACAAGGCGTCGAAGGTCAGCCGGCTGACCCGCGAGGTCTCCGATGAGGTCGCTGCCCTGGTGGACGCTTTCATGGCCGGACGGCTCGCCGAGCGGGATCCCGGAGCGATCGGCAAATCGGTGAGTTACGCCGTGCAGAAGTTCGACCCCGACGGCTATCGGGAACGGGCCGCGAGAAAGCGCGCGTCGCGACATGTCTCGTTGAAACACGAGGACGACACCATGTCGACCCTCACCGGTTTCCTGCCTTCCGAAGTGGCCGGCTCGATCTACGCCTCGCTGGCCCGCGCCGCCCAAACCCGCCGCCAATCCGACAAGACCCGCACCCTCGACCAGCACCGGGCGGATATCTTCGCCGAACGGCTCCTCGCCGAGGACGGCCACGGCACACCCCGCGCGCACATCCACGTCTATGTCGACTTGCTGACCTTGACCGGTGCGCGGGAGGACCCCGCGACGCTGGCTGGTTACGGACCCATCCCGGGCTGGCTCACCCGGGAGATCGCCGCCGCCCCCGGCTCGACCTGGTCCCGGTTGATCACCGACCCCACCACCGGACAGCTCCTCGAAGCCAGCCCCGGCACCTACCGGCCCCCGGCCTCGCTGGCTCGTCTGATCAAGGCGCGGGACCGCGAATGCACCCACCCCGGCTGTCACCGCCCCGCCGAATTCTCCGAGATCGACCACATCACCACCTGGGCGCGGAACGGCGACACCGACCACCACAACTGCCACGCCGCCTGCAAGATCCACAACATGCTCAAAGAAGAACCCGGCTGGTCGGCAGAACCCACCGGCAACGGCGGCATGACCATCACCACCCCCACCGGCCGCCGCTACACCGCAGCCCCCGAGCCACTCCACGACCCGCGCCCGGAACCGGAGGACGAAACCCCGCCCTTCTAACCGGCGCAGACACACTCGGGGCTACCCGGACACGCTCCGGGCGGCGACACCGCCGCGCCCACACCCCGGGAGCACGCCGGACGGCCTCCCAACTACACACCAGGCGGCAACACCGGCACGCCCTCCGTCGTGAGCAAGGCCCGGAACGACCGTGCGTCTCTCCGCCACAAAGAACAGCGCCCAGCCACGACCCCGACGAACAACTACCCCTCAGGACAAGTACTGATACAACGCACCGCGATCGTGGTGCTCATCTCGTTGCCAGGCCCGGAGATCATGCCGGTCAGCAGCTTGTCCAGATCCTCCCGCACCCCACACCCCGAGAACGGCGGGATCTCGAAGCTGCTCGTGAGCACTGTCGGCGGCGCCGTGTCCTGCAGCCCGGTCAGCCCCTTGACCTTGATCGTCAGCGGAGCGGCCGTTTTGCAATGAGGCCCCAGATCGAGCACCTTGCCATCGACCTTGGTGTCGCTCAGGCGAAGGCCGAGGCTGAGCGTCAGGTCGATGATCACCGACAGGTACTTCTTGCCGTCCGGGAAAAGCCTGGGGGCCACCACACCCGCGTCGCCGGGGTTCTTCACCAATACCCCGTGTTGGTCGCCCTCGGAAACCAGGCTGACAGTGCTCGTCACCGGCATGAAGCGAAAAGCCACGAAATACGCGTTCACAGTGGGCGGCAAGGTGATCGAACCCGTCAGGGTTTCTTTCACCGAGTCGACAGTGCCGTCGAAGCGTCCCTCACCGGTAGCCAGTTGAGAGCCCAGCTTCGCAATGCGCGACACGGTATTCCGCACGAAATACGACGCCTTCAACCCCGCGGCCATGGTGGGCGCGTCCGCACGCGGAGCGTCGACCTCGCCCTGGGCGGCGGAAGCCGAGCTCAGCGAAAAGGCTCCCAGCGAGAGCACCACGCCGGCCGTGAGCAGCCGGAAGGCGCGTCGATTCGCCAGAGTCATAGGGCTCAAATCCTTCACAGCCAACGGAATCGAGGTAGCGAACCGCACCGTACTCGGCGCCGTTCGCGCAAGGCAATCCATACCCGCGCGCTTGTCATCCACCTCAGAAATCCGACGCACTCGATTGTGACGCGCGTGATAACGAATCGAAGGGGTTGACGCCTCTCGCATAACGACGGCAGGCTGGGAAAGCAAATCACGACACGAGGGGGAATTATGAAACTTTCGAGGCGCGCAATCACCACTGCGGTCACCACTGCGGTCACCGCGGCGATCGCCGTCGTCGGCCTGTCCGGCACGGCGACGGCCCAGACGCAAGCCTGGACGATGTCCGTGTCACCGTCGACGAATCTCGCCGCCGAGCAGACCGTGACCGTCACGGCCGGCGGTCTCGACGCCAACCGCCAGATCCTGCTGCTCGAATGCCCCACCGAGGACGGCAGCTGTTACATCATCGGATATCCGACAGCGGACGCCAACGGCGTCATCTCGACCACAGCCACGGTCTACCGGCATATGTCGTTCGACGACCGCGCTTACGATTGCAAGACCTTGAGCGGGGGTTGCTCGGTCGTCGGCAGCGATTTCTCCACGGGCGGCGAATTGGTCAAGGTGCAGCTCACCTTCCAATAGCGGAGGCGATCGCCCGGGCACAGGCCAGAGCCTCGTTCACTCCGGTGTCCACCTCGACGTCGTAGACCACACCCCGGTGCACGATCTCGGCCTGTGCCTCCGCCATTCCGGCGACCCGGTCCCCGCGCGCCGTCTCCCGCCCGGCGGCCACGGCACCGTCACACCGGACGCCGACCCAGAGCACTTCGAGCCCGTCCAACGCGTCGCGCCACCGCTGCTGCGACGCGGCACCACCCAGGAAAACGTCGTCGATGACGACCCTGGCCCCCGCCCGCACCATCGCCGCGACACCGGCCATCCACGCGTCTTCGAGCCGCCGGAAACCGGCTCCGACGCTCACCCCGCCGTCCCCGGCGAAGTCGATCCCCTCGTCGACCGCGGCGGGCATGGCGCCGATCAAGGTGTCCACGCCGAGGGTGAGCCAGGGGTCCGGCAGCACCGCTTGCAGGCACCTGGCGATCCCCGATTTGCCGGAACTGGAGCCGCCGTTCAACACGATCACCCTGGTCGTCACTCCGACAGCCTAAAGACGAACACTTTTCCAGCAAAACGGATACAACGGACGCGCCAATACATTCCTCACGGCGGTTACCGACTTCGGTAGGTTACTAAAACCCTTACCGCGACCTAACTTGGTGAAACCGTTTCGACTCGAAACGGCTTTCCCCGACGCAGGCCGAAGGGCGTATTCATGCGTATGTCCAAGATCGTCGCAACGGTGGCGGGCGCCGCCGCGGCGCTGACCCTTGCCGCCACCCCCGCCGCGAACGCGAGCCAGGACATCATCGGTGGCGGCACCGTGAGCTCCGCTCCGTGGGGCGCCCAGATCTACTGGGACGACGCCACCGCGTTCGGCGGCTTCAACTGCTCCGGCACGATCATCGCACCGCAATGGGTCCTCACCGCGAAGCACTGCCTCAACAAACCCGGAATGCACGTCAAGGTCGGCAACGTCAACCTGAACCAGGGCACCGAGGCCGACGTCGACCAGCAGAAGGCCGCCCCGAGCGGTGACATCGCCCTGCTGCACCTCACGACCGCGGTCAGCACGACGTACATGAAGCTCGGCTCCGCGAACCCGGCCAACGGCACCACGAACCAGATCTACGGCTGGGGCCGCACCCAGGGCAACAACCCGCCTTCGAGCGTCCTGAAGACGGCCAACGTCCGCATCACGGGCACCAGCAGCGACGCGTACGGCGGCCAGGCCATCGCCAGCGTCGGCATCAACGGTTCCGCCTGGCACGGCGACTCGGGCGGACCGCAGCTCGCGAACGGCGTCCAGGTCGGCGTCTGCTCGACCGGCAGCAACTCCGGCACGAACCCGCAGGGCACCCAGAACTACGCCAGTGTCGCGGCGAGCCGCAGCTGGATCCGCACCACCGCGGGGGTCTGAAACGACCGGCTGGCGCCGTTCGCTTGCGAACGGCGCCAGTCCAATGTGGACATACCGAGCGTCAGGCCAGTTGGTGCATCGGCCGCCGCGTCCGAAGCGACAGCGCCGAACCCGCCGCCACGACGGCGATGATCCCGGTGCCGGCGACCAGCGTCCAGAAGTCCGGGTGCACGATGGACTGTCCTCGCTGAGCCTGCCAAGTGAGCAGCACGAGCAGTCCCGCGAAGCCCACCGAAGCGGTCCGCACCAGGTTCCGCCGCACGAATTCCGATTCGAGCACCGGATACCGCCTGGCGAGTTTGAGCAGCCCGAAAGCGACCAGCGGCAGCACCTGGATCGCGTGGATGCCGAAGAAGTGCGGGATCCGCATGTCCCCGCCGACCGTGCTCCACCCCAGCACCGGCAGCCCCGGTCCGCCGTCGGGCACGCCGACCGCGTGGGCGCCGACGATCGACGGCCGTTCGCCGGCGCGGAACTGAGCCATTTGCTGTTCGTTCGGCCCGAACATGAGCAGCGCGATCCCGATCCCGGCGACCGACAACGCGGCACCCGCGCGCAACGCGGAATTCATCGCCCGGTCGGGAAGACGTTGGAACAGCAGGAGAATCGCGATGGCCGCCGTCGCAGCCCAGCCGGTGAAGGCGCCGTTCGCGACCATGTTGTTGATCCACTGGTCGACCGGGGTCTCCCGGTTGAAGTGCAGCGTCCGCCCGCGGACGGCGATCTGCCAGAACAGCAGCGCCATGTCCATGCCGAGGCCGACCGCGAACACCGTCCCCAGCCACCAGCCGAGCCGTTTGCCGCGGGTCAGCTGTCCGATCAGCCAGGCCAGCGTGACCGCGTAGAGCCCCACGGAAATCGTGAACTTGAGCGGTTTGAGCCAAATGGGCGCGTTGACGAGGCTGCGATCGTCGAAGACCAGGCCCCCGAGCGCGATGACGCCGAGTACCGCCATCGCCGCCGCCAAGATCATCAGCGGGCGATGCAGTACCGTCCTGGATCCCTTGTCCACCATGGATTCGAGCGTGCCGGGAAGCTCCGATCCGGACACTGGAGTACTCCCCCTGATCGGGGGTGGGGAAAACCCTACCGCCGACCTGTGGGTAATAGTGCCGTCACCGCGACCGGCAGTTGTGCCGTTTGACCGCACTCCCCTCTTTTCTAGCGTGTCCTTCACAAGAGCAGACAGGGCGTCCCCTGGTGCTCACCGGGATTTCCAGCGAGATGAGAGGAGGTGGCCCATCAATGACCGGTACGGGATATCAGGCAGACGCAGCTGCGATGGCGCGCGCCGTCCAGGGGTTCGAGGAAACCGCGTCGAACGCCAAGACCACGATGGCCAGCCTGGAGAGCGAGCTGACCCAGACCCTGCACAACTACAAGGGTGACCAGGCGGTCGCGTTCTGGGACCTGCAGCGCCGCCTGCAGGAGAAGATGACCATCGCCGTGAACGAGCTCAACACGATGTCGCGCCTCGTTCACGAGAGCAACCGGAACTACAACTCGGGTGACGAGCAGGTCCGGGAAAGCCTCACCGGGGTCAGCGGAACCGTCGACCAGACCGTGATCCACCGGCTGAACCCCTGATCCGCGAGAGGACCACCAATCATGGCTGACGTCGTCGAAATCAACTTCGCCGCGCTGCAGCACAGCTCGGCCTCGCTGGCCGCCAAGGCCAAGGCGCTCACCTCACAGCTCGAACAGCTGCACACCAACCTGCAGCCGATCACCCAGACCTGGTACGCCTCCGGCAGCTCCGCCGGTGAGGCCGCCCGTGCGTCTGAAACCCGCCTGCGCCAGGCCACCGCGGACATCGTGGCGATCATCGCGCAGTTCGGTGGCAAGGTCGGCGACGCCCACGATCTCCAGCACAGCCTGGAGAACCGCAACCAGGGCCTGTTCGCCGGCTGATCCCCAACCGTCGGCCGGCCGGTGCTTTCACCCCCCTCGGCACCGGCCGGCCGGCTTTGCGCGTAGTCGTCCCTTGTTGGCATGGCCGATTTCGAGAGAGCCGGGATCAATGCAAGACCAGTCGTACTACGTCCATCTGGAATCACTGAAGGACTTCGTGCGGGAACTGGAGACCCAGATCCACGCGATGTCCAAGCCGAACGACTTCCTGCTGACCCTGAGCGAACAGCCGTTGCTGTTCGGCGAGTTCGGGGAGGCGGGTTCACTCGGCAAGGCGCACCAGGCGGCCGTCGCCGAGATGCAGGGCCTGCTGGATCAGGTCAAGGGCGCGATCACGTTCGCGCAGGACGTCACGACGACCGTCGCCGACGGTTACGCGGCGGCCGACGATTCGGTGGCGGGCGACATGAACCACTCGAGCCAGCAGACCGGGCTGCTCGATCCGCTGCTCAACGTCCTCGGGGGCGTGCTGGGCGGTAACAGCGGCTCGAACGGCGGGGGGAACAAGGGATGACCGACACCGCTCACACGAACTTCGCCGCGTATTCGCACCAGCAGCTCTACGCGATGCTTCAGGCGGGCGACCCCAACACGGCCCGCCACGCGGCCCACAAATGGCAGTCCACCGGCTCCGGGCTGTTCGAACAGGCCGAGAACCTGACCGGCGAGCTGAAGGACTTCTCCACCAGCTGGACCGGCGGAGCGGCCGACAAGTACCACACGATGATCACCGACCTCGTCGGCGGAATCCGCAAGGTCGCCCAGACCGCGAACGCGATGAACCACCTCCTCGAGGACGCGGCGGACGCGCTGGTGAAGGCCAAGAAGGAGATGCCGCCGCCGGTCGCGGTGCCGGACGTCTCCCCCGCCGATCTCGCGCTGGCCGTCAATCCGCCGCTCCTGCCGCCGGATTCGTCGCAGGCGACGATCATCAACGCCGCCCAGCAGCGTCAGCAGGCCATCGCGAACGTCGAAGCGCAGCAGCAGGCGGCGGGCGCGGCCAGCGCGGCGCACAGCAAGGCGATCGTGGTGATGACCCAGCTCGCGGGCGAGTACTCCACGGCCGAGGAGTCGATTCCGGCCTCGCCGAACGCCGTCGCCCCGCCTCCGGTCACCGGTGGCGGCACGGCCCCTGGCGGCTCGATCGGCAACAACATCGGCGGGACGCCGAACGTCGGCGTCGTTCCCGGCGACAACACGCATCCGCTGCCCTCGGACGGCTCCACGCCGCCCACCGCCGGGCAGCCCGGCCAGCCGCCCAAGTCGAACCCGTTGTTCGGCGACATGTTCACCGCCGGTCTCGCCGCGGCCTCGGCCGCCGCGTTCGGCCGGTTCGGCTCGATCATGCCGCGGGTGCCCGCGTGGGCGAACGGCAAGAACGACAAGGACAAGAACGGCGAGCCCGCGGGCGGCGGCGCCGGTGCGGCGGGCGCGACCGCGGGTGG
>NZ_JBPQFM010000016.1:0-205044 GCF_051373225.1 Amycolatopsis sp. w19
CGAGACGCCTACCCAGACTGGCTCCACACCTACAATCACCACCGCGGCCACACCGCACTCGCCGGCAAACCACCCGCCAGCCGCGTCCCCAACCTCCCAGGTCAATACACCTAGGCGCAAGGATGGGGGCCTTCATGTACTTCAGGCACGTCCGATGGCGACGAAAGCGCACAACGCGAGGTACCCCAGGTCCAGCAGCGCGATCAGGGGCTCGCGGCGACGCCACCGCACGACCAGCGCGCCCGCCATGACCAGCGCCAGTCCGAGGGCCGCCAGCGGCACCAGCGCCGGCGCGATGTCGAGCAGCGCGGGAACGACCAGGCCCACCGCGCCCAGGATCTCGACCACCCCGATGAACTTCACCGTGCCGGGGCCGAAATCCAGCACCCATCCCGCGCCCGAGGCCACTCCGGCGATCGTTTCCCTGCGCAGGAACAGTTTCCCGACCCCGGACACGAGATACATCACGGCCAGCAGACCGGCGACGATCCACAGTGCGGTCTCCATCAGTGCGCCGCGAACTGGCCGGGCGTGTAGTCCCCGGCGGGCTGCCGGGTGATGACGTTCAGCCGGTTGAAGGCGTTGATGAGCGCGATCTGGGCCACCAGTGCCACGAGCTGGTCCTCGTCGTAGTGCTTGGCGGCGGCCTCCCACGCCTCGTCGGTGACACCGCTGCCGTCGGCGAGACGGCAGCCCTGCTCGGTGAGTTCCAGCGCGGCGCGTTCGGCCTCGGTGAAGACCGTCGCCTCACGCCAGCAGGCGACCAGGTTCAGCCGGGTCGTGGTCTCCCCCGCGTGCGCCGCGTCCTTGGTGTGCATGTCGAGGCAGCCCGAGCAGCCGTTGATCTGGCTGGCCCGGATGTTCACCAGTTCCCTTGTCGCCAAAGGAAGTTCGCTGCCGTCGAGCACCTTCGCGGCCGAGACGAAGTGCTTCACCAGCTTCGGCGCGAGAGCGGTCTTGAGGAATTCGAGCCTTGCCTGCATGGGATTTCTCCTTCTCGTCGGTCTTTCACCTACTTCGACGAGGAGGACTCCCGAGAGGTAACACCCATGGCCGCGAGGCGACGTGGATCACTGACCGAGTCGATTCCGACGATGCGGCCGTCGACGATGGTGCAGGCCATCACGCCCAGCAGCTTGCCCGTCCGGCTCCACGACACGATCCCCGGTTTGCCGTTGACCAACGCGGGCCGGGTCATTCCGGCGGCGCGCGCTCCGCGCTGGACCCGGGTGGCCACCTCGGCCGCTCCGAGCCGCACGACCTCGCCGTGACGGCTCTGCGAGCGCCACGTCACGTCGGGGTCGAGCATCTCCAGCAGTCCGTCGAAGTCCCCTTCGCGCGCGGCCGCGAGGAACGCGTCGACGACCGCGCGTTGCCGCGGCTCGTCGGCCGGACGCTGTCCTCGCACCTTCCGGCGGGCCCGGCTGGCGAGCATCTTCGCCGCGTCCGCGGATTTGCCGAGGATCTCGCCGATCTCGGCGAACGAGACGGCGAACAGGTCGTGCAGCACGAACGCCAGCCGCTCGGCCGGGCCGAGGGTGTCGAGCACCACGACCAGCGCCACCCCGACCGATTCGGCGAGCAGCGCGTCCTCTTCCGGCGAATCGTCGAGCACCAGCAGCTCGGGCGGCTCGTCGTAGGAGTCCTCGGGGCGGGTCTTGCGGGAGCGCAGGGTGTCGATGCAGACGCGGCCGACGACGGTGGTCAGCCAGCCGGACAGGTTGTCGATCGTGTCGGCGTCCTGGCGCGCGAGCCGCAGCCAGGCCTCCTGGACCGCGTCCTCGGCGTCCGTGCGGGAGCCGAGCATCCGCTGGGCCACGGCCACCAGACGCCCGCGCTGCTCCTCGAACGCGCTGGCCAGCGCCTCACCGGTCATGTCGATACCTTTCTCGCGCCGAACCCGTCATGGACATGACGAGCGCGACGCGAGAAAGGTAACCGACTCCGTGACTCGTGTGCTTGAGGACGTGACTCACGTGATCGGGGACGGAACTCACGTGTCTGGACGCCGCACTCGGGTGTTCCGTGCTCAAACACGCGAGTTCCGTGTCCAAGCACGCGAGTGACGTGCCTGATCACGCGAGTTCGGTGTCCCGTCACCAGGCCGAAGCGAAGGGGCCTTTCCCCGCTTCGTATGCGAGGAAAGGCCCCTTCACCACATCCGGCACAGCCCTGCGGAGCCGGGCCGAGTACGCTCAGACGTCGCGGATGGGCGTCTTCACGGTCTTCTTCATGCCGGGGTTCTTCGTCTCCGGCTTCTTCTTGCCGGGCTCCGGTTCCGGCTCGGTGGCCGTGCCGCCGATACCGGACTCGATCGCCGCCGTGACGATCAGGTTCCGCTCGTCGGACGAGATGACCTCGCCGTCAAGGAGTTCCTGGGTCACGGCCCCCACGTAGGTCACGAACTGGTCGTTCGACGAGTAGTCCGACTCGTCGTCGATCACGTCGTTGATCGTGCAGCCGTCGCCGGTGTCGCGGTTCTCGACCTGGCTGTCCGCCGTCCCGAGGATCACGGTGTCCCGGAGGTCGGAGTCCGGGCAGGTGTCCGGGCCCGGCGGCGCGGCGACGATGGTGAACGCGCCGCCCTGTTCCGCCGAGACGTTGCCCGCCTTGTCCGACGCGCGGTAGGTCAGCGTGTGCGTGCCGAGCGCGGTCACCTTCACCGGCGCGGTGTAGACCGTCCAGGCCCCGCCGTCCAGCTGGTACTCGATCTTGTCCACACCGGACCCGGCGTCCGTCGCGGTCAGGTTGATGGTCGCGTCCTCGATGTACGACCAGCTTCCGTCCAGATCACCGCTCACCACCACCGAGACGACCGGTGCGGTGCTGTCGTCGCCTTCGACGATGGTGAACGTCGCCGTGCCTTCGGCCGAGACGTTGCCCGCCTTGTCGGTGGCGCGGTACTTCACCGTGTGCGCGCCGACCACGGTCAACGCGAGCGGGGCCGAGTAGGTGAGCCACGGACCACCGTTCAGGTTGTACTCGACCTTGCCGACACCCGAGCCGGCGTCGGTGGCCGTGAGGGTCACGGTCGCCTTGCCGACGTAGTTCCCGGCGGTGTCCTTGGTCCCGGTCACCTCGGACGTCACGGTCGGCGCGGTGGTGTCACCGCTGACGATCGTGAAGTGCGCCATGCCTTCCGGCGAGACGTTGCCCGCCTTGTCCGAGGCGCGGTAGGAGACCATGTGCATCCCGGGCGCGGTGACCGCGACCGGAGCCGTGTACGCGGTCCACGCGCCTTCGTCCACTTTGTACTCGACCTTGTCGACACCGGAGCCGGCGTCGGTGGCGGTGAGCTTCACGGTGGCGGTGTCGAGGTAGTTGCCCGCACCGTCCTTGGTACCCGTCACCTCGGCCGTCACCGTCGGCGGTGTCGTGTCGCCGGGCTGTCCGGTGACGACGGTGAAGGACGACATCCCTTCCGGCGAAACGTTTCCGGCCTTGTCGGTAGCGCGATAGTGGACCATGTGCGCACCGGCCGCGGTGACCGCCACGGGTGCGGTGTACGCGGTCCACGCGCCGCCGTCGAGCTGGTACTCGACCTTGTCCACACCGGACTGACTGTCCGAAGCGGACAGATTCACCGTCGCGGAACCGACGTAGTTCCCGGCGGTGTCCTTGGTGCCGGTCACATTCGCGGTCACGGTCGGCGGGGTGGTGTCGGCGCCGCCGCCGTCGGTGACGACGAACTCGCCCATCATCTTGGTGTGGCCCTGGATCGTGCAGTAGTACCGGTACTTGCCAGGGGTCAGCGTGACCGTGGCCTCGTGCACGCCGTTCTTGTCGTCGTAGGGGTTGGCGAGGATATTGAGGTTGACGTCGTGGTTGTAGCCAGGGGTCGAGGTGTCGAACGTCAGCGTGTGCGACATCGTCGACCCGAGCTCTTCGGTGTTCTTGAAGACGATCGTGGTCTCACCGGCCACCGCGGTGGCCGGTGCGCTGAGGTAGTGGTCGGTGCTGTCGCCCGCGGTCCATTCCAGGGTCTGGACGGGTGCGGCGGAGGCGGGGGCGGACGAGCCCGGTAACACCAGGCCCGCCAGTACGAGCGTCGCGGCCACCAGTGCCACGACGAGGGTTCTTGGGGACATCGCAGGGAAACCTTCCGTACAAAGGGAGACCGGCCGGGCACGCGAACCCGCGCGCCCGGCCGGCTTTCGCGCTACAGCTGCCGCACCCGGATGTTGCGGAACTCCATCAGGTCGTTGTCACCGTGGTTCTGCAGACCGATGAACCCGCTGACGAACTGCCGGAAGTCGGTGGACGGATCGCCCGCCCGCGACGACTGGATGCCCGGCGCGTTCTCGAACTCGTTGATCACCACACCGTTGCGGATGATCGTGTACTTCTGCCCGACGACCTTGATCTCGTACTCGTTCCAGGTCCCCTTCGGCTTCACACCCGCCTGGTCCAGCGGCCGCGGGTCGAAGTTGTAGATCGACCCGGTCTTCTGCGGCTCACCGGTGGCCCCGTCGTACAACTGCACCTCGTGGCCGCAGTAGATCGCGACCCAGGCCTGCGACGTCTTCGCCGAGCCGACCGTGCCGCAGCTGCCCGGCGGACGCTGCTCCAGCGGAGTGCGCGGATCCGGGAACCGGACGAACACACCGCTGTTGGCGCTGCCGGTCGGCGCGATGTCCTTGAACTGCAGCTTCACCGAGAAGTTGCCGAACTGCCGTGCCGAGTACCACAGCATGCCCAGCCCGCCCGACGGTCGCAGTGACCCGTCCGGCTGGATGGCGAACTGCCCGGACGGCGCCTGCGACCAGTTGCGGAACGATTCGGCCGTGCCGTCGTAGATCGCGTCGTAGCCGGTGACGCCCTTGTTGCCGATGGGCGACGCGGCGGCCGCGGCGTTGATCTTGTCCGACTCGGCCGCGTTCAGCACGCCGAGGTCGCCCAGCCGGTCCACGGCCTGGGTGACGTGGTTGACGAAACCGGCGTGGGAGGTCCACGTGCTCTCGTCGTCGATCATGTCGTCGACCGTGCAGCCGCCACCGGCGTTGCGGTTGGTCACCCCGGTGTCGGTGTCGCCGATGGTCACCGTGGCACCGGAATCCGCCACGAGACAGCCGACGCTGACCGAGTTCCGCGTGGTCACCGTCTCGCCGTCCGCGTAGGTCACGGTCAGCTTGGCGGTGTACAGACCCGTGCGCGGGTAGGTGTGCCGCGGGTCGGGCTGGGTCGAGATCGTGCCGTCGCCGAACTCCCACTTGTAGGAGACGCCGCCGGACTTCGACCCGGTGAAGGCCGCGGTGAGCGGCTTGTTCTGCACCATGGTCGACGCCGCCGCCGCGGACGGCGTGGCCTCTCCGCCGGTGTAGCTGATCTTCAGCAGCTTCTGGTTGTTGGTCAAGGTGAAGAAGCCGCCGCCGTAGTCGAGCACGTACAGCGCGCCGTCCGGCCCGAACTTGGCGTCCATCCACTGGTTGAGCTTGTTGTCGCCACCGCCGGTCGGGATGATCTGCCGCACCGTCTCGGCGAACACCGGCGGATCCTGCTTCGCGACGCCGTTCGGGTCGAGGGTGACCGCGATCCGGTTCTGCCCGTTGCTCTGGTCACCGATGAACCACTTGTCGTTCCAGTACGACGGCCACGCGACGCCGCTGTTGGTGTTGACCAGTTCGCGGTGGTACGTCGGTCCGGTCATGACCGCCTGGCCGCCGCCCTTGAGGTAGGGCTGCGTGTAGGTGGCCTCGGCCGCGTTGTACGTCGGGACGGAGCTGTTGGGGCGGTTGGGGAACACCGGCCCGCCGCCGTCCGGCGCGTACCAGATCATGTTCTTCTTGATCGGCGGCAGGTTCACCAGGCCGGTGTTGCGCGGCGAGGTGTTGACCGGGTTGTCGCAGTCGTACCAGCCGGTGAGGACCGCGGCGTCGGTGCTGCTGCGGTCGCGGTACGGCTGCTTGTTGCCCATGCAGTACGGCCAGCCGTGGTTACCGGCCTCGGTGATGACCGTGGCGGTCTCGTACTTGGCCGGGCCGAGTTCCGGGCTCGGCGAGGTCGCGTCCGGGCCGACCCAGGCGGCGGTCAGCCAGTTGGTCTTCTTGTCGACTTGCAGACGCGAGATGTTCCGCACGCCCATCACGTAGATCTCGGGCCTGGTCTTGTTCCCGGGGTCGTTGGCCTCGGGGAACAGGTTGCCCGCCGGGTTGGTGTAGGTACCGTCGGCCTCGGGGTGGATCCGCAGGATCTTGCCGTTGAGGTCGTTGGTGTTACCGGCGGTGCGGCGCGCGTCCTGGAACGAGACGCCCTTGTAGTCCTGGGTCCAGTTGTTGCCGGAGTAGCCGTTGGAACCCTGCGACGAGTTGCTGTCACCGGAACCGATGTAGAGGTTCCCGTCCTTGTCGAAGTCCATGCCACCGCCGGCGTGGCAGCAGCTGTGGACCTGGACGTCCCACGACAGCAGGTCCTTGCGAGTCGCCTGGTCCAGCGTCTGGTTCTTCAGGTCGTAGGTGAACCGCGAGACCGTGCGCTTGCCGATCCGCTTGTCGATGTCGACC
Source organism: Amycolatopsis sp. w19 (assembly GCF_051373225.1). Taxonomy (NCBI): domain Bacteria; kingdom Bacillati; phylum Actinomycetota; class Actinomycetes; order Pseudonocardiales; family Pseudonocardiaceae; genus Amycolatopsis; species Amycolatopsis sp. w19. The sequence goes on from NZ_JBPQFM010000016.1 coordinate 6,501, forward strand.
GACGAGTGCGGCATCCAGTAGGCGTACATGAAGCCGTTCTCGCTGAACTTCGGGTCCAGCACGAGACCGAGGAGGCCTTCCTCGTTCTTGACCAGTTCGTCGCCGCTGCCGCGGTTGCCCATCACCTTCAGCGTGGTGAGCAGCTTCGGCTTCTTGGTGACCGGGTCCCACTGGTGGATCGTGCCGCAGCCGGCGCCGATCTCGGGGTTGGTCCAGTCGTTAGGCGCGGGCACGACGTTGCCGGCGCAGGCGGCGCGGCCGATGTAGAACACCCGGCCGTTCGGCGCGATGGTGAGCCCGTGCGGCTCGCCGATCTGGTCCATCTGGCCCGGCTGGTTGACCGCGGTCAGGCGTTCGACCTTGTAGTTGGCCGCGATACCCGCCTTGCAGTCACCGCGCACCATGCCGGTGGTCCACTTGAGCGCGCCGAGGATGTGGCTGCGGAACTGGGCTTCGCCGTAGCTCGCCTCGGTCCGGCCCATGCCGCTGTAGAAGGAGCGGCCGCCGTCGTAGTCACGGCACCACGAGATCGGGTGGAAGGCGCCGTTCGCGCCGACACCCGGTTTGTAGGTCGATTCCTCGACCTGCGCGACCGTGTGCACGGTGCCGACCGGGTTGACCTCCCAGTTGAGCCACCGGTCGGTGCGCACCCACTTCTGCGGCAGGCCCGCGGTGGCCGGGTTCGCCTTGTCGAGGACGTCGACCGTGGCCTGCGCCGGGTCGGGTTCCGGCGGCGGCGGGGTGGTCGAGTTGTCCTTGAACAGCTTGAAATCGGCCAGCTGGATGAGCGGCTCGCCGCCGTTGGCGGTGATGTTCAGCCGGTAGTTCGAGTACGCCGTGGTGTTGGCGAAGGTGAACGTCCGGCTCACGAACCGGTCCGGGAATGTCTCGCCTGCGCGAGTGTCCAGATCGATCCACGTGGTCCCGTCGTTGGATCCCTGCAGGGTCCAGCTCTTGGGGTCACGCCCGGCGTAGTCGTTGGCCGAGACGAGCGCGTAGCTGCTCACGGCCACCGGGGCGGCCAGCTTGTAGGCGACCCAGCCGGTCGGCTGGAAGGCCAGCCACTTCGTGTTCTCGTTGTTGTCGGTGAGCTTTTCCTTGGTCTCGTTGGGCGGGTTCTCCGCGCTCGCGGTGACCGAGGCGACCGCCTCCGGCGTGGGACGCGCCCCCACCGGACGGGCACCGATCAGCCCCGAGAACCACTGCGAACCGTCCTGGGCCCGCGCGGCGTCGGACAGGCCGAGGAACCCGCCGCCCGCCTTCATGTAGTTCTGCAGCGAGGTTTCCTGGTCACGGTTGAGCGTGATGCCCTGCGCGGAAAGGAAGACGACACCGCGGTACTTCGCGAGGTTGGCCGCGGTGAACACCGCGGGGTCCGAAGAGGACGAAACGGAGATGCCGTTCGCCTGGCCCAGGCTCGCGATCGCGTCCGTGGCACGCAGGACGGGGTCCTTCTGGTCCGCGGCGGCGCCGTGGAAGACCAGGACGTTCACCGGGACGTTCGTCGCGGCTTCGGCGGTCACCGGCGCGATGGCCAGCGGAAGCCCGGAGGTGACGACGGCGCCGACCGCGAGCGCGGCCAGTGACCGTCTGCGGAGCCGGCGTTGCGAAAATACTCGTCTCAAGTTCTCGCTCCTTTCAAGACTAGTGGTGGTGGGCCGAGGCGCCGGTGGCGTTCGGCGTGGACGTGGTGGTGTGCTGGTGCCCCTTGAAGCGGTCGATCGCCTCCTGGGCGCCCGCGGGCATCCCGCCGTCGGCGTTGCGGACCAGGAACACCCCGGACATGCCGTCGTCCGAGTGCTGCTGGACGTGGCAGTGGTACATCCACGCGCCCGGCCCGACGCCGTCACCGGCGATCACCTGGAACCCGAAGGAGTTGCCGGGGTCCAGGGTCTTGTTGTCGAGGATGGGGGCGTTGTCGGTCGCGCTGGTGAGCATGCCGGTGCGTGTGTCCGCCCAGCGGTGCGCGTGCAGGTGGAAGGTGTGCATCAGGTTGCCGTGCCCGATGCAGATGAACTCGACGCGTTCGCCGAGGTTCGCCTCGAAGATCGGCGTGTTCGGGGCGACCTGGTGGTTGATCCACATTTCGGTGAACACCACGGTGAACTGCTTGCTGGGCAGCAGGTCCCCGCGCCTGCGCACGATCAGGCCGCCGTACAGACCCTTCATCAGGCCCGCGGTGCCGTGGTCGCCGCCGAACGCGTGGTCGTGATAGTGCCAATACCCCGCGCTGCCGGGCATCCAGAAACCGTTGGCCGCCTGGTAGGCCGTGCGGGTCTTCCAGGTGTAGGTCTTGGTCTCGTATGGCTTGTTGAAGGAATCGTTGAACGGCGAACCGTCGGATTTGGTGTCGTAGTTGACGCCGTGCGGATGGATCGAGAGGCGCTGGTCGGTGTTGTTGACCAGCTCGATCACCAGCGTGTCACCCTCGTAGCACTCCAGGAGCGGTCCGGGGATCGTCGGTTTGCCGGGCTCGAGCCCGTAACCGACCCGGGTCGTGCCGGGAACGTAGTCGGCGTAGACGGTGATGTTGCGGGTCATCCCGGCCGCGGCGGCCGGTGCCGAACCGGCGCTGGCCGACACCACGACCGGGGCGATCACCCCGGCCGCGGTGCCCGCGAGCATCGATCTGCGGGACAGCCCGCGTTTCTTGTTGTCCATTGTGGATTCCCCAGCTAGAAGCGGACGTTACGGAGATAGGTGAATCCGGTCTGGGCGGTGCTCAGGGGATCCGTGGGGTTGTCGTGCTCGACGATGTACTCGGCGAGGTGGGGACGGGTGTGGCGGAAGATGCGCGGGAAGTCGATGGCGCCCTTGCCGGGGTCGACCATCTCGCCCGCCGCGGTCCGGTCCTTGACGTGGTACTGCACCACGCGCGGACAGTGCTGCCGGTACAGCGAAACCGGGTCCATCCCGCCTTCCACCGCCCAGAACAGGTCGATCTCCAGGTGCACGTACCGCGGGTTCGTGTTCCTGGTGAGCACGTCGTACGGGCGCACGCCGTCGATGGCGGCGAACTCGTGCGCGTGGTTGTGGTAGCCGAGCGGGATTCCGGCCTGGCGGAACTTCCGTGCCGCCGTGTCCATCCGGCCGGCGAACTGCTTCCAGCCGTCGATGGTGTCGAAATTCGCCCACGGCACGTTGGCGCGGGTGTTCCCGAGGACCTTCGCGTCCGCGATGGTCTTGTCGAGATCGCCGTCGATGCCGACGTGGGTGGACGTCGCCTTGATGTGGTTCTTGTCCAGCAGTCCGCGGAACTCCTCGGCCGTGCGGCCGTAGGTGCCCGCCAGTTCGACCTTCCGGTAGCCGATGTCCGCCAGCGCGGACAGGGTTCCCGGCAGATCGGCCTGCAGCGCGGTGCGCAGGGAGTAGAGCTGGATGCTGATCTTCTCCACCGGGACCCGGCCCCGTCCGTGGTGGCCGGATCCCTGGGTCTCCGCCTCGGTGGCGGCACTGGCCACGCTCGGCAGGGCTACCGCCGCGCCGACCGCGACCGCCGCCGTCGCCGCGCCGCGCAGGAGCGCCCGTCGAGAGTGGAACTGCTCAGCTTCTTCACCGCACATGAAACCGCCCTCACTTCTGGTTGCTGAAAGCCGCGTCGAAGGCCGCCGACGGCTTGTCGAACAGGAGCCCCCGCAGAAAGGTCACGGCCTCCGCCGCGCCCCGGAGCCGGTCCATGCCGGCGTCCTCCCACTCCACCGAGATCGGACCGGCGTAGCCGATCGAATTCAGTGCGCGGAAACAGTCCTCCCAGGGCACGTCGCCGTGCCCGGTCGAAACGAAGTCCCAGCCGCGTCGGGGATCTCCCCAGGGGAGATGCGAGCCGAGCCGTCCGTTCCGTCCGTCGAACCGCTTCCTGGTGTCCTTGCAGTCCACGTGGTAGATCCGGTCGGCGAAGTCGAGGATGAAGCCGACCGGGTCGAGGTCCTGCCAGATGAAATGCGAAGGATCCCAATTCAGCCCGAATGCCGGACGGTCGCCGACAGCTTCGAGCGCACGTTTCGTGGTCCAGTAGTCGTAAGCGATCTCCGACGGGTGGACCTCGTGGGCGAACCGCACGCCCACCTCGTCGAAGACGTCGAGGATCGGGTTCCACCGGTCCGCGAAGTCCTGGTAGCCGTCGTCGATGACCGCCTGCGAGACCGGCGGGAACATGGCGACGTACTTCCAGGTCTTCGAGCCGGTGAAGCCGATCACCGTGTCCACGCCGAGTTTCGCCGCCGCACGGGCGGTGTCGGCCATCTCCTTCGCCGCCCGCTGCCGGACGCCTTCGGGCTCACCATCGCCCCACACCCGGGCGGGGATGATGGCCTGGTGGCGTTCGTCGATCGGGTCGTCGCAGACGGCCTGGCCGACGAGGTGGTTGGAAATCGCCCACACCTTGAGGCCGTGCTCGGCGAGCAGCTTGAGGCGTCCGGGCACGTAGTCCTCTTCGGACAGTGCGCGGTCGACCTCGAAGTGGTCGCCGGAACACGCGATTTCGAGGCCGTCGTAGCCCCATTCACTGGCCAGCCTGCACACCTCGGTGAACGGGAGATCCGCCCACTGGCCGGTGAACAGGGTGATCGGACGGCTCATCAGTTCTCCTCGAAGGTGATCGCGTCGACGTCGAACAAGCCGCCGGAACCGCCCTTGAACACGAGGAACAACGGGCCGGTGCCGCCGGGGTCGGTGATGGCGGAAGCCGGGATATCGGCGTAGGTGTCCCAGCCGCCGGTGTTGGCGACGGTGACCGTCTGGACCAGCGGTCCGTCCACCGCGCCCGAGCGCACCTCGATCGTGCCGCCCGCACCACCGGACGAGACCCGGTAGCCGATGCCGCTGACACCCACGAGGTTCACCGGGTCGAATTTGATCCAGTCGCCGGATTCGATGTGACCGACGCGTTTCCCGCCGCTGGCGCCGGCGTGCGCGACGACCTCGATCCCGCTGGACTGGGTGTAGAACTCGGCCTGCTTCAGCTTCGGCTGCAGGATGGATTCCGCCTCGCCGGTGAGCGCGGGCACGCCGTTGCCGCCGTTGTCGGTGTAGCTGGCGTTGATGACGCCGAAGACGTTGGCGTCCGCGCCGTGTCCTTCGTCGGCGGGCGTGGCGATGGTGCCTTCACAACCGGTCGCGCGGCTCAGCGGATGCCCGTGGCCCTCGTGGCCGAGGATGTATTCGACGGTCACCTTGGAGCAGTCGATCGGGTTGTCCTCGGCGTCGGTCACCTCGACCTTGAACGGGACCATGTCGCCGAAGCTGAACACACTGCCGTTGACCGGAGTCTTCAGCGTGACCACCGGCGCGGTGTTGCCGACGGTGACCACCACGCTCGCCGAACCGGTCAGCCCGGTGGAGTCGGTGACCGACAGCTTCGCCGTGTACTGGCCGTTCGCGGCGTAGGTGTGGGAAACCGGGGTGGCCTCGGTGGAATCGGTCGTGCCGTTCCCGTCGAAGTCCCAGGCGTAGGTGAGCGCTCCGCCGTCGGGGTCGTTCGTCCCCGCCGGGTCGAACTTGACGGTCAGCGGGGCTTGGCCGGACGTCTTGTCCGCGGCCACCTGGGCGACCGGCGTGCGGCGGCCCTTGGTGTAGTCGATGCGGTAGACGGCGGATTCCTTGGAGCCGCCGAAGTAGCCGGTGCCGTAGTCGAGGACGTAGAGCGCGCCGTCCGGGCCGAATTCGAGGTTCATCGGGCGCACGAGGTCCATCGAGTCGAAGAACGGCTTGATGGCGCCGCGTTCACCGTTCGCGCCGACGGTGATCTCCTTGATCCAGCCGCGTTCCCATTCGTAGGCGAAGGTCTTGCCGTCGAAGTACTCCGGGAACTTCGTCTGCGACGGGTTCTTCGCGTCGAACTGGTAGACCGGGCCACCCATCGGCGACTCGGGGCCGGTGCCGAACTCGGGCAGCGAACCACCGTCGTAGGGGATCCACGCCTTCTCCACCGGCGGCAGATCGGTCAGGCCGGTGTTGCGCGGACTGGTGTTCTTCGGCTTCGCGCAGTCGAAGGCCGCGCCGGACTGCTTGGTGGCGAAGTCGTAGTCGATGAACGGCAGGTTGTCGCCGACGCAGTACGGCCAGCCGAAGTTGCCGGGCTTCTTGATCAGGTTGAACTCGACCGTGCCGCCGGGACCGCGCTTCGGGTCGGCCGCGCCGGCGTCGGGGCCGTAGTCGGCCAGGTGGATCCAGCCGGTCTTGCGGTCGACGGCGAAGCGGAACGGGTTGCGGAAGCCCATCGCGTAGATCTCGGGCTTGGTCTTGGCCGTGCCCTTGGGGAACAGGTTGCCCTTGGGGATCGTGTACTTGCCTCCCGCGCCGACCTTGATCCGCAGCACCTTGCCGCGCAGATCGTTGGTGTTGGCCGAGGTGCGCTGCGCGTCGTACACCGGGTTGCGGTCGGCACGCTCGTCGATCGGGGTGAAACCGTCGGAGGCGAACGGGTTGGAATCGTCCCCTGTGGACAGATAGAGGTTGCCCTTGGCGTCGAAGTCGATCTCGCCGCCGGCGTGGCAGCAGATGCCGCGTTCGGCCGGGACCTGGAGGATCTTCTGCTCGCTCGTGAGGTCGAGTTTGTTGTCGGTGCCCAGCTTGAACCGCGAGAGCTGGTTGTAACCCTTGAACGGCTCGAAGTCGGCGGGGGTGCCGTTCTCCGGCGCGTCACCGGCCGGGGTGTTCAGCTTGGGCGCGTAGTACAGGTAGACCCAGCGGTTCTTGGCGAAGTCCGGGTCGATGGCGACGCCCTGAAGGCCGTCCTCGTCGTGGTTGTAGACGGGGATCTGCCCGGCCAACGACGTCGTCGCCGACGAGCTGGTGTACCAGACGCGCCCGTCGCGCGAAGTGTGCAGGACGTCGCGGTTGGGCAGCACGGAAAGCGCGATCGGCTCGCCGGTCTTCTCCTCGCCCTTGGCCAGGGTGATCTGGTCGAAGTCCGCGTCGACCGGGTCTTCCTGGGTCTCCTTGGCGCAGCCCGCCTCGCTCAGTTTGGTGGCGTACTTGATGCCGCCCGCCAGATGCTTGAGGAAGGCCGGCTCGGCGTAGGAGGCCTTGGTGTGCCCGCCGCCGGTGTACCAGGAGCGGCCGCCGGAATTCTCGTGGCACCAGGCGATCGGGTGATCGCCCATCGCACCGTCACCGGGCTGGTAGCTCTTCTCGTCCAGGCTCGCGAGCACATGGACGTTGCTGCGCGGGTTCTCGCGGTAGTTGTACCACTCGTCGGTGCGCGGCCACGTCTCCGGAAGATCCATAGTGGACACGTGCTCGTGGTCTTCGACCTTGACGTTCGCCTGCTGGATCTGCGGATGGGACTTGAAGTACGCCCCGACCAGCTCGCCGTACCAGGGCCAGTCGTACTCGGTGTCGGAGGCGGCGTGCACGCCCACGTACCCGCCGCCTCCCTTCACGTACCGCTCGAACGCGGCCTGCTGGTCCGCGTTCAGCACGTCACCGGTGGTGGAAAGCCAGACCACCGCGTTGAACCGCTTGAGGTTCGCGTCGGTGAAGGCCGCCGCGTCCTCGGTGGCCTCCACCGCGAAGTGGTTCTGTGCCCCCAAATCCTTGATCGCCTTGATCCCGTCGGGGATCGAATCGTGCCGGAAGCCCGCGGTCTTGGAGAACACGAGCACCGTGGCCGCTTCGTGCGCCGATGCGGTCTGCATCGGTAGCGCGACGCCTGTCAGAGCCGTGACCATGGATGTGACGAGCACACCCAATCGTCGTTTCAAAGACATAGCAGTGGCGATCCTTTCGATGAGCGGCGGCGATCAAGGAAGGACTTGCGGGGTGGAGCTTTCCTTTCTGGAGTGGGTCAGCTCGCCGGCCCGGAGCCGAGCCGAGGTGTTGCGAAAGCCACTTTCGCAACGTTGAAGGTTGCGAAAGTGGCTTTCGCAACGTCGGTGGCGGCGGGAGCGGGCGACCATGTCCCGAAAGCCACTTTCGGGACATCAGACGTCGCGAAAGTGGCTTTCGCGACACGCACCGGCCTCAGCACCCCCGCCACCTCCTCTACTTCAGTCCCTGCAGCGACAACAACAGCGGGTGTACGTCGGTGGCCCCCACACGACCGGACGGTTCGAACGCCGGATCCGAACAGAGCAACACCGGACCGTCCTCTGTGGAATCGGGCAGCCGTCCGTGCGAGCCGCGCACCCAGCGCGGGTCGGTCGGGACGACGTCCATCGCGTACCGGAGCCCGGCGAACTTCTTCGCCAGGTTCAGCCCGGCCCGCGCCTTGGCGAACTTGTCCTCCGGGTCGAAGAACAGCTCGGCGGGGTCGTAACCCGGTTTGCGGTGGATCTCGACGCCGCGCGCGAAGTCGGGCTTCCGCTCGTCGTCGAGCCAGTAGTAGTAGGTGAACCACGAGTCCGGCTCGGCGACCGCGACGAGCTCGCCGGCGCGTTCGTGGTCGATCCCGTACTTGGCCTGCGCCTCACGGTCGAGGACCTCGTCGACACCGGTCAGCTCGCCCACGATGGACCGCACCCGCTCGAGATCAGCGGAATCGCGGACGTAGACGTGCGCGACCTGGTGGTCGGCGACGGCGAACGCACGCGACGCCCACGGGTCGAGGTACTCCATGCCCGCCTGGGTGTAGACCTCCAGCAGACCCTCGCGCCGCAGTGCCCGGTTGATGTCGACCGGCCGGTGCACGTTGGTGATCCCGTACTCGCTGAGCGCGACCACGGTCGCCCCGGCGTTGCGGGCGTCATCGAGCAACGGCGCCAACGCGTTGTCCAGTTCCCGCGCGGCCTGCCGTGCCTGCGGCGCGTCGGGGCCGAAGCGCTGCAGGTCGTAATCCAAGTGCGGAACGTAGGTCAGCAGCAGATCGGGACGCTTCTCGCGCAGGATCTGCCGCGACGCGCCGATCACCCACTTGCTCGACTTGATCGACGCCGTCGGACCCCAGTACTGGAAGAGCGGGAACTCCCCCAGCGCGCCGGTCAGCTGGTCGTGCAGTTCGGGCGGGCGCACGTAGGCGTCCGGCGACTTGCGGCCGTCGGCGTGGTAGATCGGCCGCGGGGTCACCGTGACGTCGGTGCTCATCCCCATCGCGTACCACCAGCACACGTTCGCCGACGTGTACCCGGGGTGCGCCGCCCGCGCGGTCTCCCAGAGCTTCTCGCCGCCGACGAGCCGGTTGTGCTGGCGCCACAGGAAGATCTCGCCCAGTTCGCGGAAGTACCAGCCGTTGCCGACGATCCCGTGCTGCGCGGGCATGAGCCCGGTGAGGAACGTCGACTGCGCGCTGCAGGTGACGGCGGGCAGCACCGTGCCCAGTTCGGCCTGCCAGCCGTCCTTCGCGACGGCGGACAGTTTCGGCATGTCCCGCAACGCCTTCGGGGTCAGCCCGACGACGTCGATGACGACCAAGGGTTTCACGCGGAAGCCCCTTCCTTGACGAGGTTCGCCTGTGCCCATTCGAGTTCCGCGGCGATTCCGCCGACGAGGTCGCCCGCGTCCGGGAGCACGCTCCAGGTGTAGGTCTCGACCTCGATATGCGGTTCGCCGGGCAGCCCGGCGGCGACGGTGCGCAGGACGTCGGTCGTGGTGGACAGCGGCGCGGCCGGCGCCTGGTGCAGTGGCATGTGGAAGTGCACGCGCCACGGCCCTTCCCCCGGCAGGTCGGTCCACGCCTCGGGCAGGTCGTCGGCCTTGCGCACGACGCCGCCCGAAAACTCGCGGACCTGGTGCAGATACCGCGGTTCCGCGAACGCCGCCAACGCGTCACGGGCCTCGGCCGGGTCTTCGACGTGCAACGCGGCGGAAGCCTGCACCTTCACGATGTCCACATCGGACTCCGCGATGGCCTTGAGCGTCTCCGCCGGATCGGCGAACGACACCGCGAGGTGACAGGTGTCCAGGCACAGCCCGACGTACTCCGGGTCGACGCGGCCGGACAGCCAGCCCAGCGCGTCGGCCACGGTGTCGAGCACGCAGCCGGGTTCGGGTTCGACGGCCAGTTTGATCGGCCGGTCACCGATCGCGCGGACGACCTCGGCGAAGGACTCGATCGCCCGCCGGTCGTCCTGTTCGCCCCACGGTTCACGCCAAGCCAACGGCAGCGTGGATATGCTGCCGTAAGAAGCATCACCGGCGAGGAGGTCGGAAAGCACGTTCACGCAGTCGATCGTGTAGGCGACCCGGTCCGGGTGTGTCCACTCAGGACGGTAGACCGCGTGCTTGACGACGTCGTCGTGGAAGCCGCCGTATGGGAAGGCGTTGAGCGTGTACACCGACAGCCCGCGGGCGTCGAGTTCCGCACGGAAACGCTTGCGTGCCTCGGCGTCTTCGGCGAGGCCGCGCGCGACCGGCGCGGAAAGCCACAGCCCGACGCCGAGCCGATCGGCGCCCAGCCGCTCACGCACCGGGAGCGCGTACCGCTCCAACTGCGCGACGATGCCGTCGACGTCTTCGGCGGGGTGGACGTTCGTACAGTAGGAGATCATTTGCGGGCACCTCGCAGCACCGAGTTGCCCTCGAACGTCACGGCCTCGCCGGTGAACCCGGGCAGCGGGTCGAGTGTGAGCCTGCCGCTGAGCCCGTAGAAGTCGACCGGGTTCCGCCACAGCACCTTGTCGACGTCGGCCTCGGTGAACCCGCCGTCGAGCATCGCCTGCCCGGTCTTGGCGGTCTTCAGCGGATCGGACCGGCCCCAGTCGGCGGCCGAGTTGACGATCATCTGGTCCAGCCCGTACTGGCGCAGGATCCCGACCATCCGGTGCTCGTCCATCTTGGTGTCCGGATAGATGGAGAAACCCATCCAGGCACCGGAATCCTTGACCAGCTTGACGGTGACCTCGTTGAGGTGGTCGACGACCACGCGCTCCGGCGCGACGCCGGACTCACGCACGACGTCGAGCGTGCGCTTGGTGCCTTCCAGCTTGTCGCGGTGCGGGGTGTGCACGAGCACCGGGAGGTCGTGCTCCAGCGCCATCGCCAGCTGCTGGGCGAAGACCTCGTCCTCTTCCTTGGTCATCGAGTCGTAGCCGACCTCGCCGACCGCGACCACGCCGTCCTTCGCCAGATACCGCGGGAGCACGTCGAGCACCTCGCGGCAGCGGGGGTCGTTGGCCTCCTTGGGGTTCAGCGCGATCGTGCAGTGGTGCCGGATGCCGAACTGCGCGGCACGGAACCGTTCCCAGCCGATGAGCGCGTCGAAGTAGTCGGTGTACGAGCCGACGCTGGTGCGCGGCTGCCCCAGCCAGAACGCGGGTTCGACCAGCGCGCGGACACCGGCCGCGTACATGGCTTCGTAGTCGTCGGTGGTCCGGGAGGACATGTGGATGTGGGGATCGAAGATACGCACTGGCTCAGTTCTCCTTGAGGAGTTCGAGGGCGTCGGCGGGTACGTCACGTCCGGCCGCCCTGCGTTCGTCGGCGAAATCGGCGAGCATTCTCCGAAGCTCGTCGTCCGCGCGGGAAGTGAGGTCCGCGACGGCGGCCAGCGGCACACCGACGAAGACGCATTTGAGGACGCCGTGGCGCCACGTGTGGTCGTCCAGGAACCGGGCGAAGGCACCCATGGCGGCGGCGACCAGCCTGATGTCGTTGGCGCGCAAGGCGTCCTCGACCAGCTTGATCCCGGCGTCGGTGACCTCGGCCCCCGGCGACTCCAGCGCGGAGAGCGCCCGCAGGACCCCGCGCCGCTCGGCGTCGTCGCCGTAGCGGTAGAGATCGCGCAGTTCCGCGGCCAGCGCCGCGTCGTCGAGGACGTCGGCCAGCACCGACACGAGCCGGACCCGTGCCCGGTCGTCGACCGTGCCGTGGACCAGACCCTGCGGATCGGTGTCCGGGCGCAGCGCCTCCCGGCCGACCTCGCGGCCGACGGCCGGGAAGATCGAGCCGATCACCGACGGCTTCTCCCGGATCCGGCGTTCCGCCTTGGCCTGCCACGTCTGCGGCATCGCCGCGGTGAGGGCCTCGAAGGCCCGGCGCGCGGTGTCCGGCGCGGCGTGGCTGTGCCGGGGCAGTTCGACCGCGGCCAGCCCGGTGTAGCCGATCTCCGCCAGCGCGGCGAGCGTCCCCGGCAGATCCAGATGCCCGTCGCCGAACTCCAGATGCTCGTGGACCCTCGGCAGCATGTCGTCCAGCTGCACGTTCCACAGCAGCGGACCGGCGAGGCGGACGCATTCGGCCGCGTTCACCGGCTCGACGGCGACACAGTGCCCGACGTCGAGCGTGACCCCGAAGAGGTCCGGTTCGCCTAGTTCCTTGCGCAGGTCCAGGACCTGGGCCAGATGCTGCACGAGGTGGCCGGGCTCGGGTTCCATCGCCAGCCGCACGTTCAGCCGCGCGGCGTGCTCCAGGACCGCCGCGACCCCTTCACGCAACCGCGACCAGGCGAGGTCATTGTCCACAGTGGACACGCCAGACCAGAACGACACACAGTCCGCGCCGAGATCCCCGGCGATTTGCAGGGCTCGCGCCAGAAAGTCGATCCGCAACGCGGGGTCGTCCGAAAGCAGCGTCGGCGAATGCTTGCGCCACGGGTCGAGCAGGTAGCGCGCGCCGGTCTCGATGACGACCCTGTTCAGGCCGAGCGCCGAAAGCCGGGAGGCCACGTGGTCGACCTGCCGCGCCAGATCGTCGGCGAACGGGTCGAGGTGGTCGTGGTCCAGGGTCAGCGCCACCCCGGTGTACCCGAGGTCGGCGATCACCGCGAGCGCGTCGTCGAGGCGGTGGTTGGAGAAGCCGTTGGTGCCGTATCCGAGCGAGAACGTCATGTGGGGCTCACCTTCCTCGACAGCTTGCGGGCGATCGGCAGCGCGGCCGCGACCAGCGCCGCACCCAGTACCGAGCCCTTCGCCGTGACCGCCGCCTGCAGCGGGACCATGCCGTGGATGCCGTTCTTCGTCGCCGAGCGCACGGACTTCGCCGACGGGTCGCGGACGGCGTCCGCCTGCGCCCGGCCGACCAGGCCCGCGTAGCCCGAACCGGCGGCCATCGAGGCGGCGCGATGCCAGCCCCCACGGGCCGGTCCGGTCAATGCCAACGTTGTCGCCGCGCAGCTGGTGGCCAGCGCCGCCCGGGCGGTCGCCGGGTTCGCGCCGTGGACCTCCCCCGTGGAGAGCGCGGTGACACCGAGCGTGTGGACACCCACCGCCGCCGCGGCCGTGGCTGCCTTCTTCGGCGAATCACCTGCGCCCAGCAGGACGTCGAGCGTGCGGCACGCCGCCATCGCCACCGGTCCGGCCGGGGTCGGCTTGAGCACGGTGTCGTAGGCCCACACCGACGCCGCGAGCGGGACCGCGACGCGCATCGCCCGACGGCCGCCGCCGAGCGCTGCCAGGCCGAGTCCGGCAGCGGTCAGCGCGGCCCCGGTGGTGAGCGCCGCGCCGGCACTCACCCGCCCGGACGGGATCGGGCGCTCGGGCCGCTCCACGGCGTCGAGCTTCCGGTCCGCCCAGTCGTTGAGGGCCATCCCGGCCCAGTAGAAGGCGACCGACGACAACGGCAACAGCAGCCGTCGGCCGGTCATCTTGAGCCCCGCGGCGGCGGATCCGGCGACCGTGTCACCGAGCACCGTCAGCGCCGCGGGCGCCCGGACGAGTTCCACATAGGCCTTCACAGGTCGGCCGCCCAGGTGACCAGGCGGGCGGTCTGCTCGGCGAAACGGTGTTCGTCGCTACCCAGCGGATCCTTGAAGAAGAAGCCGAGTTCGGTCAGCGCGCCGCTCTGGCCGCCGGCGTGCGCGGCGGTGACGAACCGGGCCAGGTCCAGGATCAGCGGCGCCGCGAGCGCGGAGTCGTAGCCGGTCCAGGTGAACTGCAGGCTCATGCGCGCGCCGAGGAAACCCTCGAACGACACGTGGTCCCACGCGGTCTTGATCTCGCCGAGGTCGGGCACGTTGTCGATGTGCAGCGGCGCGGTGACGTCCTCGCCGAGCAGCGCCGCGAGCCCGCGCGCCTTGGATTCCAGCTTGCTGTTCGCGGTCACCGGGTCGGCAAGTGTCTCGCCGTCGCCACCGCCCAGCAGGTTGGTACCCGCCCAGGAGCGGACCTTCAGCGCCCGCGCGCTGAACATCGGCGCGAGGACGGTGCGCAGCAGCGTCTCGCCGGTCTTGCCGTCGCAGCCCGCGTACGGCAGGCCTTCCCGCTCGGCGAGTTGCCGCAGCGCGGGCAGGGTGATCCCGGCGGACGGCGTGAACTCGACGTACGGGCTTCCCGCCTTCAAAGCCGCGTAGGCCGACAGGGAACTCGACGGGAGCACCGCCCGCGCCGGATCCGCCAAAGCCGCTTCGAGCGCGTCGAGGTCGTCGTGTTCGGGCAGGTGGGGACACGGGGCCTCGGTGGAGGACACGTTGACCACGACGACCCGCGCGAGGTCGTGCCGGTCGGCGAAAGCCCGGATGTCCGCCGTGAGCCGGGCGGCCGCGTCGGCCTGGGCACCGGTGTGCGTCGCCGGGTGGTAGCCGTCGCGGATCTCGGCGTCCACCTCGGCCAGCCCGGACCGGACCGCGGAGAACACCGAGTGCCCGAAGACACCGGCGTGCGCCAGCTGTTCGGCGCGCTTCTCCAGCGGGGTGTGCACGATGTCGTGCCCGCCGAGGACCAGATCGTCCCAGCCCGGCAACGGAACCCCGGCGAACGCGGGCAGCTCGGTGACACAGCCGCCACCGCCGGCGACCCCCGCGCGCAGCGCGAGGAGCCCTACCGCGGCGGTAGTGGCGACAGACCCCCTCGCCCCGATCAACCAGATGCCCGTACGCTCGTGAGCAGGCATTTCTCCACCTTTCCAGAACCCGAGAACCCCAACCTCCGATGGTCGGATGTTTCGGATCGAACCAAGTCGCAGTGATAGCCGTCATGCGACTTTCGGCTGGATCTCTCGCTCAGTTACTCCCCTTCACGGTGACTCCGGGCACAGTGGTCCATCGCGCCTCGTCGGACGCGCTGCGCTCGACCGCGTCCAAAACCTGCTGAACCCGCAATCCGTCCTCGAAGGACGGTTCGGGATCCTTGCCTTCGCCGATCGCGGTGAGCAGATCGGCGACCTCGTTGGTGAAGGTGTGCTCGTAGCCGAGCAGGTGGCCCGGCGGCCACCACACCCCGACGTACGGGTGCTCGGGTTCGGTGACCAGGATCCGGCGGAACCCGGCCTCGGTGGGCGGCTGGCCACCGTCGAAGAAGGACAGTTCGTTCATCGACTCGAAGTCGAACGCGAGGCTCGCCTTCGACCCGTTGATCTCCAGCCGCATCGCGTTCTTGCGGCCCAGCGCGAACCGGGTCGCCTCGAAACTCGCCACCGCGCCGCCGGTGAACCGGCCGAGGAACAGCGCGGTGTCGTCGACCGTGACCTGCCCGGTGCCGCCGTCGCCGTCCGGCCGCTCCTTGACGAAGGTGTTGGTCAGCGCGGAAACCCCGGTGATCGTGTCGCCGGTGACGAACTGGGCGGCGTCGACGATGTGCGCGCCGAGGTCGCCCAGCGCGCCGGAGCCCGCCTTGTCCTTGTGCAGCCGCCAGGTCATCGGCGCCTGGGCGTCGGACAGCCAGTCCTGCAGGTAGACCGACCGCACGTGGCGAATCTCGCCGAGCGCCCCGCTCGCGACCAGTTTCCTGGCGTGTGCGAGCGCGGGCACCCGGCGATAGTTGAACGCCACCATGGACCGGACGCCGTTGGCCCGTGCCTTCGCCGCCGCCTCGGCCATCGCTTCGGCTTCGGCGAGGGTGTTGGCCAGCGGTTTCTCGCACAGCACGTGCTTGCCCGCTTCGAGCGCGGCGATCGCGATCTCGGCGTGGCTGTCGCCCGGCGTGCAGATGTCGACCAGGTCGACGTCGTCGCGGGCGATCAGCGCGCGCCAGTCCGTCTCGACGTCTTCCCAGCCGAACCGTTCCGCCGCGGCCTTCGCCCGCACTTCGTCACGGCCGCCGAGCACGGCGAGTCGCGGGATCAGCGGTGGCGCGAAGAACCGGTGCACGCTGCGCCACGCGTGCGAATGCACCGCACCCATGAACGCGTGGCCCACCATGCCGATCCCGATCGTTTCCGTTGCCGTGCTCAATACCCCTCCTAGATCTCCGCTTGCGTGTCGGGTACGCGGGTTTACGAGTCGAAGCCGACGTCCATGTACTTGTCGACGTTCTCCTTGGTGACCACCGCGGAGTACGTGGTGATCTCGGCGGGGATCTCGTGCTCGGCGAAGTCACCGGCGCCCTTGCCCTGGCCGAGCAGCCGCGCGAGCGAGATCGCCGAAGACGCCATCGACGGGCTGTAGAGCACCGTCGCCTTCAGCGGTTCGGCGTCGGACTTGATCAGGTTCATCGCGTTCTTCGATCCCGCGCCGCCGACCATCAGGAAGTTCTTGCGGTTGGCGTTGTTGATCGCCGCGATGACGCCGACGCCCTGGTCGTCGTCGTGGTTCCACAGTGCGTCCAATTTGGACGCCGACTGCAGCAGGTTCGACGTCTGCTGCTCGCCCGACTCCGGGGTGAACTGCGCCGAGACGCGCGGGCCGACCGTGAAACCCTGGCGGGTCAAGGCGTCCTTGAAGCCCTTGCTGCGTTCCTGGGTCAGCGGCAGCGAGTCGATCCCCGCGACCTCGCCGATCACCGGGCTGGCGATGTTCTTCGCCTTCATCTGCTGGGCGATGTAGTTGCCGGCGTTGACACCCATGCGGTAGTTGTCGCCGCCGATCCAGGTGCGGTACGCGAGCGGGGTGTCGAAGACGCGGTCCAGGTTGATCACCTGGATACCGGCGTCCATCGCCTGCTGGCCGACCGCGGTCAGCGCCTTGCCGTCGAACGGCAGGATCACCAGGACGTTGACCTTGGCGTTGATCAAGGTCTCCACCTGGGAGATCTGCTGGTTGACGTCGTTGGTGCCCTCGGTCGCGTTGAGCGTGACCTCACTGAACTTCTGCGCCTGCGCGCGGGCGTTCTTGGTGATGGCCGCCATCCAGCCGTGGTCCGCGGCAGGCGCCGAGAACCCGATGGTGACGGGGGTTCCGGGCTGCGAGTTCGCCCCGGCGTTGGCCACGTTGGCCGCGTTGTTCTGCGCCGGTGCCTCGTTCGAGGTGCACGCGGTCAGCAGCGCACCCGCTCCGACGGCCGCGCCTCCCAGCAGGAAACGGCGGCGATGCAGGGATTGTTCGGTCATGACGATTCTCCATCCACGGTGATCAAGTACTCGCCTTGGTCTTTTTCACGGAGCGGAACTGCAGTAGCGCGGCCAGGACGATGATCACGCCCTTCGCGATGTTCTGGATGTCGGTGTCCAGGTTGTTGAGCGTGAAGATGTTGGACAGCACGGTGAAGATCAGCACGCCGATCAGGGTGCCGATGAGCGAGCCGCGGCCACCGGTGAGCAGGGTGCCGCCGATGACGACCGCCGCGATGGCGTCGAGCTCGTAGAGCATGCCGTTGGTCGAGGCGCCCGCGGTGGTGCGGGCGACGACCATCAGCGCGGCGATACCGCAGCACAGCCCGGCGACGCCGTAGACGAGCGCGGTGTGCCGTTTGACGTTGATGCCTGCCAGCCGCGAAGCCTCGGCGTTGCCGCCGACGGCGAAGGTGCGGCGGCCGAACGTGGTGCGGTTCAGCACCACCCAGCCGATCGCGAACACCAGCGCGAACATCCAGATCAGCACCGGGATGCCGAGCAGGTCACCGCGGAAGAAGTCCAGGAAACCCGCTTCCGACACCACCTGCGTGCGGCGGCCGCTGATGCGTTCCGCGAGGCCGCGGGCGGATACGTACATCGCCAGTGTGGCGATGAACGGCACGATCTTCCCGTAGGAGACCAGGATCCCGTTGATCAGCCCGCAGCCGAGGCCGACCAGGAGTCCACAAAGGATCATCACGAACGGGCCGTAGGACTGGGTGGCCAAGGTGGTCAGCCAGACACTGGACAGCGCCACGATCGACCCGACCGAGAGGTCGATGCCGCCGGCGATGATCACGAACGTCATCCCGACGCTGACCACCCCGATGGCCGCGGCGAGCCGCAGGATCGTGGAGATGTTGCCGTCGGTGAAGAACTGGTCGGGCCGGGTCACCTGGCCGACGATGCACAGGATCACCAGAACCCCGGCAAGGCCGAGCAGCCGGGTGTCGAGCGAGAAGTTTCGCTTTTGCTTGGGTGGCAAGGGTTCCACGGCGCTCTGCGTACGCACCGATTCGGCTTGGTCGGTCACGCCGCACTCCCTTCGAGAATCACGTCGAGCACTTCCGCCTCTGTCAGCTCCGCGGACGGCTTTTCAGCCAGGACACGTCCTTCACGCAGCACCAGCACCCGGTCGGACAGGCCGAGTACCTCGGGGATCTCGCTGCTGACGAGCACGATCGCGACCCCGGTCGCGGCCAGTTCCTCGATCAGCCGGTACAGCTCCGCCCGCGCGCCGACGTCGACCCCGCGCGTCGGCTCGTCCAGCAGCAGGACCCGGCAGCCGCGGACCAGCCAGCGCGCGAGCACCGCCTTCTGCTGGTTGCCGCCGGACAGCGTGCGGATGATCCGGTGCGGGTCGGCGGGCCGGAGATCGAGACGCCGCAGGCTTTCCCCGGCGTCGTCGAGTTCCCTGCCCCGCTCGGTGAACCCGAACGTCGCGTACTTGCCCAGGCTCGCCAGGGTCACGTTGTGCACGACCGGCAGGTCCAGCAGGAGTCCCTGGCTCTTGCGTTCCTCGGGCGCCAGCCCGATCCCGGCCTTGACCGCCGCGGACACGCTGCCCGGCCGGACGGGTTCGCCGTCGACCGACACCGAACCCGTGTCCTGTTTGCGTGCGCCGAAGATCGTCTCCAGCAGCTCGCTGCGGCCCGAACCGACGAGGCCCGCGATCCCGACGACCTCCCCGGCGTGCACGGTGAAGTTCACGTTCTCGAACTCGCCGACGGTGGTCAGGTTCTCCACCTTCAGGACCTCGTTGTCCGGGTCGACGTGTTCCTGGTGGCGCGGGCCGAACACGGTTTCGACCTTGCGGCCCGCCATCAGCGCGACGAGGTCGGAGGTCGGCGTCTCCTTGGCGTCGAGGCCGGTGGAGACGGTCTTGCCGTCCTTCAGCACGGTGACGCGGTGGCCGATCCGGCGCAGTTCTTCGAGCCGGTGGGAGATGTAGACGATCGCGACGCCTTCGGCGGTCAGCTCGCCGACGATGCGGAACAGGTTGTCGACCTCTTCGCCCGCCAGCGCCGCGGTGGGCTCGTCCATCACCAGCAGCTTCGCGTCGTACGCGAGCGCCCGCGCCATCGAGACCAGCTGCTGACCGGCGGCGGACAACTTGCCGACCTCGGTCGACGGCGCGATCTCGGGATGCCCGAGCCGGGCCATCAGTTTCGCGGCCTTGTTCCGGGACTCGCTGATCCGCGTGAACCCGAACGT
Organism: Amycolatopsis sp. w19; assembly: GCF_051373225.1. Taxonomy (NCBI): domain Bacteria; kingdom Bacillati; phylum Actinomycetota; class Actinomycetes; order Pseudonocardiales; family Pseudonocardiaceae; genus Amycolatopsis; species Amycolatopsis sp. w19. Next base: position 25,791 of record NZ_JBPQFM010000016.1, read on the forward strand.
CGCCCGCTCGCGGCCGAGGAAGATGTTGTCCGCCACGGAAAGCCCGGGCACCAGGTCGAGTTCCTGATACATGGTCGCGATGCCGATCTTCAGCGCGGCGACCGGTGAGGGCAGCGTGACCGGCTCGCCCTGCCAGAAGATCTCGCCACCATCGGGCCGGTGGGCTCCGGCGAGCGTCTTGATCAGCGTGGACTTGCCCGCGCCGTTCTGGCCGAGCAGGCAGTGCACCTCGCCGGGTTCGACGTCGAAGTCGACCCCGTCCAGCGCACGCACCCCGGGGAACGTCTTCACGATCCCCCGGACGGATAGCAAGGTCATGCCGGAGCCTCCTCGGCCGTGGTGGGAACTAGCGTCGGATCGGCGAAAAGCCGTTCGGTGGCGAGATGCGCGGCGCCGCGCAGCGGGGCGGTGGTGCCCAGCGGCGACGGCTCGACGCGGCAGGCGGGCTCGTGCCCGAGCGGACGCGCGGACAGTTCGCGGCGCACCGGCTCGACCAGCCATTCGCCCAGTTCGGCGAAGTAGCCGCCGAGGACGACGAGGTCCGGGTCGAGCACGTCGACCACGGTGGACACCGCGATGCCGAGCGCGACCCCGAGTTCCGAGACCGCCGCGACCGCGCGCTGGTCACCGCGCTGGACGCGGTGCTTGAGCAGCCCGACCCGGCCGTCGACGCCGAGCGCGGGATCGTGCAGCGGGTCGCCCGGCGAGGCGGCGCCGCGCAGGACGGCGTTGAGCCCGGCCTTGGTCTCCAGGCAGCCGACCCGGCCGCAGGGGCACTGCTCGCCCGACGGATCGACCGTGATGTGCCCGACCTCGCCCGCGAAACCCCTGGCACCGCGCAAAATCGCGCCACCGGACACGAGCCCGCCGCCGACACCCGTGCCGCCGCTGAGGTAGAAGAGCTCCCGCACGCCTTTTCCGACCCCGGCGACGGCCTCGCCGACCGCGCCGAGGTTGGCCTCGTTGTCGACCGTGATGGCCTCGACCGGCAGGCCGAGCCGGGCGGCGAGGAGATCGGCGATCTCGGCGTCGCGCCAGCGCAGGGTCGGCGCGAACCGGAGGACGGCGGCGGCCGAATCGACCAGACCGGGCACCGAGACGGTGACCCCGACCGGCCGGCCGTCGAGCAGCACGGTCCGGGCGAGGAAGGCGAGTTCGTCCATGCTCCGGTGCAGCCCGAGCGCGGCGACGTCCGCGGTCTCGGTGCGCTCGGAGACCACGCGGCCGTCGAGGTTCGTGACGACGGCGGCGAAGCGATCGGCCTCGACGCTGAGCGCGAGCCCGCACGCGCTGGCGCCGTTCAGTTCGACCAGCTGGCTGGGCCTGCCGTTGCCGCCGCCCTGGAGTCCGGCGGAGCGGACGAGACCGCGTTCGGACAGCTCGGTGATCAACCCGGAGACGGCCGCCTTGGTGAGCCCGCAGCGTGCCGCGAGCTGGGTGCGCGAGAGCGGCCCCTCGCGCAACGCCCGCAGGAGCGCGGCGAGGTTCGCCGTACGGGGGCTGACTGGGTCGAGCCGCCCGGATTCCGTCACCGCCACACAGTCCCCACTTACGAATCGGCCGTAACAAACTTTGTTACTTAGCCAGCGAAAGTAGGGTGGCGCCCGTCACCCGTCAAGGTGACAACAGGACAGAAATGTCGACTAAAGCCCGCCGTCACCCGATTAGCCGTCTCAAACGACACAGACTTTCGTACTTTTTGAGCGAAAGTCTGTACGATCTTGACGTTACTAATCGGAATCAGGTGAGTGCCCAACGTGCGGCAGGGCGCTTGGGTGTCGTGAGTGTTTTGGGTCGTTCTAACCGCCCTTACCACTCACGAGGACGTGGCACCGCACTCACGTGATCGAAGCCGGAACTCGCGTGATCAGAGGCGGAACACCCCGAGTGCCGCCTCCAAACACGCGAATCACGCCCCCGATCACACGAGTCACGCCTCCGCTCACGCCACCCCTGCGTGCCCAAGTCTGTGAAGGCCTCCTTGAGGGACCTAGAGTCCCTCAAGGAGGCCTTCACGGACTTCGGACCAGGAGGTACGGAGGGCACGATTGGCCCTAACGACCCAAAACACTCACGAGTGTCGGTCAGCTACTCAGCGTGAAGGCCCGGTCCGTGGCGGACCAGGCGGCCCCGATGACCCCCGCGGTGTCCCCCAGCTCGGACAGCACGATCGGCAGGTTCCCGGTCGCGAGCGGCAGCGACCGCCGGTAGACCGAGCTGCGGATCTCGGCGAGCAGCTGATGCCCGAGCTGCGCGACGCCGCCGCCGATCACGACCATGCCGGGGTTCACGAAACTCACCAGCGACGCGACCACCTGGCCGAGCCGCCGCCCGCCGTCGCGGATCAGGTTGACCGCGCCGAAGTCGCCCGACGCCGCCGCGCGGCCGACGTCCTGCGCGGTGATCGCGCCGCGGGCCGCGACGACGTCGGCGAGGTACGTCGACCGGCCGCTGCGCGCGAGCGTCAACCCGTCGCGGGCCAGTGCGGCGCCGCCGAAGTACGCCTCGAGACAGCCGGTCTCGCCGCAGGCACAGGTCGGCCCGTAGTCGTCGAGCCGGATGTGCCCGATGTCGCCCGCGGTGCCGGCGACGCCGCGGTACACCTTGCCGCCCAGCACGATCCCGCAGCCGATACCGGTACCGATCTTGACGAACACCAGGTCGTCGATGGAGCGCGCCACGCCGGCGTGCCGCTCCCCGAGCGCCATCGAGTTCACGTCGTTGTCGACCGTGACCGGGCAGCGCAGCAGCCCGCCGAGATGGTCGCGCACGGAGAACCGGTCCCAGCCGGGCATTATCGGCGGCGCGACCGCCATGCCCTCGGCGAAACTCACCGGCCCCGGCAAGCCGATCCCGGCCGCGATCAGCTTGCCCGGCGCCTCTTCGCGGATCTTCTCCCCCAGCGCGACGACCCGTTTGAGCACGGCGTGCGGCCCCTGCCGGACGTCGCAGTCCTCGACGGTGTGCACCAGCACCTCGCACGAAGCGTCGGTGAGCGCGACCCCGACCGACGTCGCGCCGACGTCGACCGACAGCACCCGCAGGTCTCCCGCGAGCCGCACGAGGGTGGACCGCCTGCCACCGCGGCTCGCCGACGGACCCGCGGTCTCGACGAGGCCGACCTCGGCCAGCCGCGCGACCTCGGCCCCCACCCGGGCGCGCGGCAGCTCCAGCCGCTCCCCCAGTTCGACCCGGGACATCGGTCCCTCATCGCGCAACAGGGTGAGCAACTGGGTCTGGTGCCGGGTTTCGACCGTCGGATGCTCCGACGTGGGTGCCGTGCTCATTCACCTGAGCCTACGGCGTTGTCCACCCGCTGTCCCGGATGACACTGGAAACCTTCACGCCCTCCGGACGGGAACAAACCCACCGGCCCTCGTCAGTCCTTTGTGGACATTTCGGCGCGGACGAGGAGCCACGACGGGATCAGCACGATCGCCGTGATCCCGGCGATCCACCCGTGCGCGCCCGCGACGGCCGCCGCGGACCCGGGAGCGGCGGCGAGCCGCGCGGCGACGACCGCGGTCAGGACCGACGTGCCGAAGGATCCGCCGATCCGTTGCAGCATGGCGAAGAGCGGCATGGCGTGGGAAATTCGCTCTTTGGGCACCGACACCAGGCCGGTGGCGAGCGCCGGCGTCGTGGTCAACCCGATACCGCAGCCGCGGACCACCTGGACGGCCGAGAGCCACCAGTAATCGTCGGATCCGGTGAGCAGCGCGAGCGGCACCGTCCCGATGATCGTGACGATCAGCCCGGCGAAGATCACCCGCGCCCCGCCGATCCGGTCGGTCAGCCTGCCCGCGAGCGGAAGGGCCAGCACCGTGCCGAGTGCCAGCGGCGCCGTCAGGAACCCGGTGGCGACGAGGCTTTCGTGCCGGACGTCGAGGTAGTACAGCGGCAGGACGATCATCGCACCGAACAGGGCGATCCCCATCCCGAAGATGACGGCGGCGGCCGAGGAGAACGTCCGGTCGCGGAACAGCCGCAGGTCGAGCAGTGGCGCGGGCGACCTCAGCGCGGTGACCACGAAGACGGCGAGCAGGATCGCACCGGCGCCCGCCGCGATCGGGGCGGCTTCGGCGAAGCCGTAGACGAGCAACGGCAATCCGGTCACGGTGAGCGCCAAGCCACGCCAATCCAGCGGACGGGTGTCGACGGGACCTTCCCTCGGCAGCCGTTTCCGGCCCAGCAGCAGGCAGAGCAGCGCGAGCGGCACGTTCACGAGGAACAGCCACGGCACGCCGAACCGCTCGGCGAGCACACAGCCGGCCAGGGTGCCGAGCACGGGAGCGAGGTAGATCGGGATGCTCAGCACGGCCATCATCCGGCCGAGCCGTTTCGGCCCCACCATCGTCGCGAACAGGATCTGTCCCGCCGGGACCAGCAGCCCGCCCGCGGCGCCTTGCAGGACACGGAAGGCGATCAGCGTCTCGACCGAGGGCGCCGCCGCGCAGAGGGCGGAAAAGACCGCGAACAGACCGACGCACCCCAGCCACACCCGCGTCGTCCCGAAGCGACGGCACGCCCAGCCGCTCACCGGCACCATCGCGGCGAGCGCGAGCAGATAACCGGTCGCGATCCACTGGGCGGTACCGAGCGATGCACGGAATCCGGCCGCGATCGTGCCGAGCGCGACGGTGACGACGGTCGACGTGAACATCGACAGGAATCCGCCGACGGTCAGGATCGCGGCCGTCCCCCACAACGCCGGGGTCAACCGGTCCTCATCGGGACTTCCGATCATCCTACCTGCCATTCTTATCACTGTTAAGTTCTTAACAGTGATAAGATACTGCCGAGTTGTCAACTTCGATACGGACCGGCGAAGGTGTGCGCATGGTCGTGAGACGGGATGGCTACGTTCGAGCCGCGCTGGAACTCCTCGACGAGGTCGGGCTGGACGGACTGAGCCTGCGCAAGCTCGGGGAGAAGCTCGGCGTGCGCGGTCCCGCGCTCTACACGCATTTCAAGAGCAAGCAGGCGTTGCTCGACCAGATGGCCGAAACGATGCTGGACGACCGGCTCGCCCCGCTCGACGATCCCGCGGCGATGGACGACTGGGCCGAATGGCTGGCCAGGCGCGCCCGCACCATCCGCGCCACGCTGCTGTCCTACCGGGACGGCGCCCGCCTGCACGCCGGTTCCCGCCCGACCGGCCGGTCGGCGATGACACCGCTGATCAAACCGTTGCTGCGGGCCGGTTTCGCCGAGGAGGACGCGACGCACGCGATCCTCGCGATCAGCCGGTACACCCTCGGCTGCGCGATCGACGAACAGCAGCACGCCGAGGGCGACCACGAGGAGGATCCGGCCGCCTCGTTCGAGTACGGCCTCGCCCGCCTCATCGCCGGGCTCCGCGCCGACGTCGCGCATTCAGAGGACGAAATGCGGGGAGGGGTCACGACCAGAGATAGCGGCGTTCGGGCCGTCCCGTCCCGCCGTACTTGAGCGTCACTTCGGCCTTGCCCGTCGCCACGAAATGCTCCAGGTACCGGCGCGCGCTCACTCGCGCGACACCGGTCGCCTCGGCGCATTCGCTCGCCGACATCCCGCCGGCCGCGCCCCGCAGCGCGGTCTCCACCAGTCGCGCGGTCTCGGCGGTGAGTCCCTTGGGCAGCACGGGTTTCGCGCTCGGCCGCGCGCCGAAGACCTGGTCGACGTCGGCCTGCCCGGCCTCGGCGAGCCGGTCCAGCCGCCGGTGCAACGACGCGAAATGGGTCAGCTGATCGCGCAGCGACGCGTACTCGAACGGTTTGATCAGATAGTGCAGGACACCGCCCCGCATCGCCTGCCGCACGGTTTCCACGTCGGTCGCGGCGGTGATCAGGATGACGTCGACGTCCTCGGTCGCGCGCAGTTCCCGCAGCACCGAAAGCCCGTCGACATCGGGAAGATAGACGTCCAGCAGCACCAGATCCGGTTTCAGTTCCCGCGCCAGGCGGATCGCGTCGGCGCCGGTGTGCGCGACCCCGACCACGGCGAACCCCTCCGTGCGCGTGACGTATCCACTGTGGACCTTCGCGACCATGAAATCGTCGTCGACGACGAGCACCTTGATCATCGCGGCAACCTCGCCGTGAACACCGCGCCACCGGAGTTGTGCACCTCGACCGAACCGCCTCGCCGCACGCAGGCCTGCCGGATCAGCGCGAGCCCGAGACCGCGCTGGCCGTGCGCGGCGGCCTTCGTCGTGAACCCGTGCTCGAACACTTCCTCCGCGATCTCCGGGGCGACTCCCGGCCCGGAATCACGGACCTCCACCCGCACTTCGTCCTCCTCCTGCCACACGCCGACCTCGATCCAGCCCTGTTCCCCACCCAGCGCGTCCAAGGCGTTGTCGACGAGATTTCCCAGCACTGTCACCAAATCCGTGGAAAGGGCGTCTTCGACGCGATCCAGTTCGCTGTCCGGGGCCATCCGCAACCCGACCCCGCGTTCCGCCGCGAGCGACGCCTTCGCGATCAACAGCGCCGCCACCGCCGGGTCGCCGACGCGCGAGCCGACCTCCGCGCGCCACTCCCCCTGCGCCGAGCTGATCCGGCTGACGTAACCGCGAACCTCTTCGTATTCCCCGAGTTCCAGCAGCCCGGAGATGGTGTGCAGCCGGTTGCTGAACTCGTGCGCCTGCGCCCGCAACGTGTCGGTGGCGTGCCTGCTGGCGTCGAGTTCGTCCCGCAGGGTCATCAGATCGGTGCGGTCCCGCAGGGTGACCACGGCTCCCCGCACGTCGATCGGCATCCGGTTCAGCGTGAGCACCTTCCCCTGCCGCAGCACGATCTGGTCGGCGCCGGTCGCGCGGCCGGTGAGCAGGTCGCGGATGCGTTCGTTGAGGTCGAGGTCCTCGACCGACCGGCCGACCGCGTCGTCCGGCAGCGCCAGCAGTTCGCGCGCCTGATCGTTCACCAGGGTGATCCGGTGCTGCGGGTCCAGGCCGACGACGCCCTCCTTGATGCCGTGCAGGAGGGCCTCCCGGTTCTCGACCAGCGCGGTGATCTCGTGCGGTTCCAGGCCGAGCGTCTGGTTCTTCACCCGCCGCGCCAGCAGCAGCGAACCGCTCACCCCGATCACCAGCGCGACCCCCAGCACGCGCAGGGCGTTGTCCGGCGACTCGAGCACTCCGGCGAAGAACCCTGGCGACTTCGAGCCCGCCGCGACCATGCGGACCACCTTGCCGCCCTTCTCGTCGAGCACCGGGACGTGCGCCACGATCGAGCCGTCGAGTTCGCCGACCCACGACCGTCCAGAGAGGACGGTGCTGTCGCCGAGGTCGAGCAGCGTGCGCACCTGCCCCGGATCAGGTGACGCGAGCACATAACGGTCCGCTCCCGCGATCACGACGAAATCGACCCCGGAGAGGCTTCGCGCGGTCTCCGCGGGCGCGTTCAGCTCCCACGGGCCGTTGTCGAGGTCGCCCACGATGCCCTGCGCGGCGACACTCTCCGCGACCGAAAGCGCCCGGCGTCCCTCGGTCGTGCGGAAGTTGTTCCCCGCCTGGACGACGGCCAGCACGCCCACCGCGCAGAGTAGGCAGCTGACGACTACCAGTTGCCACACGAGGAGCTGGCGGGCCAAGGAACCCCGAGCACCCATCGCCACCTCCTCGTGACCACAAAGAACAAAAGAACCCTTAGGCGTCTAAGCGAGACATCTCTGTTTACACGAGTGCAACATGTCCAACCACGCGGCAGAGAGGCGGGGATCACAGTGAAGCCCAGTAGCTGGTTGGCCATCGCGGCGGCGCTCGTCGCCGTTTTGCTGGTGCCACCGTTGCTCACCCCGGGCAGCGAGGCCGACGAGGGCTCGCAGATCCGGTCGTTGCGGGTACTCGTACCCAACGCGCCCGGCGGCGGTTACGACATCACGGCGCGGACCGCGACCAAGGCCATGGAGGACGCCGACCTGCTCGGCAACGCGGAGGTGTTCAACCTCCCCGGCGCCGGCGGCACGGTCGGCCTCGGCCGCACGGTGGCCGAACGCGGCAACGGCAAACTCGTCATGTCGATGGGGCTCGGCGTCGTCGGCAGCGTGTTCACGAACAAGTCGCCGTCTTCGCTGCTCGACACCACACCGGTGGCGAAGCTGATCGAAGAGTCGGACATCGTCGTGGTCGGCAAGGATTCGCCGTACCAGAACATCGGCCAGCTGCTCGATGCCTGGAAGCGGGACCCGGGCGCGGTCCAGGTCGGCGGCGGCTCGTCCCCCGGCGGGCCGGACCACCTGGCGCCGATGCTGATGGCGAAGGCGATCGGGCTCGCGCCGAAGACGGTCAACTACGTCCAGTACGACGGCGGCGGCGAACTGCTGGCCTCGGTGCTCGGCGGCAAGGTCGCGTTCGGCGTCTCCGGTGTCGGCGAGTACCGCGACCAGATCGCGGCGGGCACGCTCCGGGTCCTGGCGGTGACGAGCGAGAAGCGGCTCCCCGGGATCGACGCGCCGACGCTGACGGAGTCCGGTGTCGACGTGAAGTTCACGAACTGGCGCGGCATCGTCGCGCCGCCGGGTATCACCGAGTCGGACCGCGCGAAGCTGGTGAGCCTGTTCGAGCGGTTGCAGAAGACGCCGCAGTGGCAGGAAGCCTTGCAGCGCAACGGATGGACCGGCGCGTTCGCGCCAGGTGAGCAGTTCGGTTCGTTTCTCAAAGAGGAGAACACTCGAGTGGCAACGGTGCTGAAAGAGCTGGGTCTGGCATGACCACGTGGCTGAAAGGGCGCTCCGAACTCGGCGTGAGCGTGGTGCTCGTGGTGCTCGGCGTGCTGGTGCTGACCGACGCGCTGAGCATTCCCACCGACTTCGCCCAGCGCGGTCCCGTCGGGCCGAAGGCGGTCCCGGTCCTGGTCGGCTCGCTGCTGCTGATCGTCGCGGTACTGCTGGCGCGCGACGTCCTGCGCGGCGGTAAAGGCGAGGCCGAGGGCGGCGAGGACATCGACCTCACCGCGCCCGCCGACATGCGCACGGTTCTGTTGCTGTGCGGTGCCTTCCTCGCCAACGCGGCGCTGATCGGCCTCGTCGGGTTCCCGATCTCGGGCGCGATCCTGTTCTGGGGCGCGGCGTTCGCCCTCGGCAGCCGCAACCTGGTGCGTGATCCGCTGATCGCGGCGGGCATGTCGGTCGCGACCTTCCTGATCTTCAACAACCTGCTCGGTGTCCCGCTGCCCGGTGGCCCGTTGATGGAGGTGTTCTGATGCTGCAGCAACTCATCGACGGGTTCGGCACCGCGCTGACCCCGACACACCTCGCGCTCGCCGCGCTCGGTGTGCTGCTGGGCACCGCGATCGGTGTGCTGCCCGGAATCGGCCCCGCGATGGCGGTGGCCCTGTTGCTGCCGGTGACCTACGGCATGGAGCCGACGGCGGCGTTCATCATGTTCGCCGGCATCTACTACGGCGGCATGTTCGGCGGCTCGACGACGTCGATCCTGCTGAACACCCCGGGTGAGAGCTTCTCCGTGGTCGCCGCGATCGACGGAAACCCCATGGCACGCAAGGGCCGCGGCGCCCAGGCGCTGGCGGCGGCCGCGATCGGGCATTTCGTCGGCGGCATCCTCGGCACGATGGCGCTGGTGCTGCTGGCGCCGATCATCGCGAAGTACGCGGTCGACATCGGCGCGCCCGACCTGTTCGCGATCATGGTGCTGGCGTTCATCGGCGTCACCTCGGTGCTCGGCAACTCGCGGATCCGCGGTGTCGCGTCGCTGCTGATCGGCCTCACCATCGGGCTCGTCGGCCTGGACGAGATGACCGGTCAGTCGCGCCTGACCTTCGGTTCGCTGCATCTGGCGGACGGGATCGACGTGGTGATCGTGGCGGTCGCGCTGTTCGCCGTCGGCGAGTCGCTGTGGGTGGCCGCGCATCTGCGGCGCAACACCTTCAAGCCGATCCCGGTCGGCAGGCCGTGGCTCTCGCGCGCCGATCTGAAGCGGACCTGGAAGCCGTGGCTGCGCGGTCCGGTGATCGGGTTCCCGTTCGGCGCCATCCCGGCCGGTGGCGCGGAGATCCCGACGTTCCTCTCGTACCTGACCGAAAAGCGGCTGTCGAAGCACAAGGACGAATTCGGCAAGGGCGCCATCGAAGGGGTCGCGGGTCCGGAAGCGGCCGCGTCGTCCTCGGCGGCGGGCACGCTGGTCTCGATGCTGACGCTGGGCCTGCCGACCACCGCGGTCGCGGCGGTGATGCTGGCGGCGTTCCAGCAGTACGGCATCCAGCCGGGTCCGCTGCTGTTCGAACGCGAGTCGAAGCTGGTGTGGGGCCTGATCGCCTCGCTGTTCGTCGGCCTGACGCTGCTGCTGGTGCTGAACCTGCCGCTGGCACCGCTGTGGGCGAAGCTGCTGCGCATCCCGCGGCCGTACCTCTACGCGGGCATCCTGTTCTTCGCCAGTGTCGGCGCGTACGCGGTCAACGCGGACATCTTCGACCTGCTGGTGATGTTCGTGATCGGCCTGATCGGGTTCGCGATGCGCCGCTACGGATTGCCGGTGCTGCCGGCGATCATCGGCGTGATCCTCGGCCCGGCCGCCGAACAGCAGATGCGGCGCGCGCTGCAGCTCAGTGACGGCTCGCTGACCGGGTTGGTCAACACGCCGTTCGCGATCGTGGTCTACGTGATCATCCTGGTGATCCTGTTCTTCCCGGTGATCAAGCGTTTCCTTCCTGCCCGCCCCACCGCTCCCGAGGCGGAGCCCAAGGACAAGGTCGACGCCTGACCAGCGGGAACCCGGCCCGGCCTCGACTGCCCCGAGGCCGGGCCTTTTTCTTCTCCAAAGATAACGAAAAGATAACGGCGAGGTCGCGTTTTGAACCGGCTGTCTCTCGGGGCCGTTTCAGCCAACACGGAGTCAGCGACGCCGGCACTCCCGGCGACGCATCCCCCGGGCTCCGGGCAACGACACCGAACGAGGTGAACAAGTTCATGCCCCGTAACCAAAGATCCGCCGGCCGCCATCGCATGGCGCGCCGCACCAAGGTCGCCACGGGCGCCACCGCCTTCGCCATCGCCGTCGGCGGGATCGTCGTGGTCACCACGACCGGAACCCCCGACGCCGCCAGGGCCGACGGCGCGGACAAGTCGTTCTTCATCGACATCACGAAGGTGCCCCGCGGCAACAACGTCAACCTCGACCTCGCGAAACGAGGCGCACGAGGGACGTTCACCGTCGACTGCGGCCGCAACGAGAACGGCCACTTCAACGGCGACAACTTCATCGCGCAGCCCGGCGTCCGCAATGGAGCCGAGCATCTGCACGACTACGTCGGGAATCTTTCGACCAACGCGGATTCGAACAACAAGAGCCTGCTGCGCGCGGGCACCACCTGCGAGAACGGGGACAAGTCGGCCTACTTCTGGCCGGTGATCCGGATCAACACCGAGGAAGAGGAAGAGAACGAGGCGGCGAACGAGGAGAAACTCGCCGCCGATCGCGTCGACGCGGCCAAGGACGAGGCGGCCGCCCAGGTCGACTGCCCCGACGTCGCCAGCGAACTCAGTGAACTCAGCGAAGTCCCCGACCAGGCCATGCCCGCGATCGACGAGAACCTCGACAAACTCGACCGGGAGTCCGAGAACGCGAACAACCAGCTGGCGCAAGGAAAACAAGCCGGACAGGTGCTCGACGAGCTGAAGAACAAGCGGAAGCCGTCGATCAAGCAGATCGGCGACACCATGCGGCAGGCGGGCAAGCCGGTCGCGAAGAACGAAGACCAGCTCGCCGGCTGTGCGGTGAAGCAGAACGGCAAGGGCGGTCTCGACAACGGCGGCGACAACAGCAATGTCAACGCCGCCGGTGACGCCGAGAAGAAGAAGTCCGACGGCAAGGCGGCCGACCTGCCCGGCGTCAACGACAACAACGAGATCGGCGACAACGAAGGCGAGATCCAGCGCGCCGAGAAGGTCGACCTGACCTTCACCAGCGGCGGCGCCCGCCGTGTCGTCGCGATGCCGAAGTTCCTGCGCGTGCTCTACGGCGACGCCAAGCAGAGCACCAACGGCCCGGCCAACGCCCGGCCGAGCTGGACCTGCACCGGCTTCGAGGACCGGCTCACCGAGCTGTACCCGATCTGCCCGCGGGGCAGCAAGGTCACCCGCGTCCACTCGTTCCCGAACTGCTGGGACGGCAAGAACACCGACAGCGCGAACCACCGCACGCATATCGTGTTCTCCGACCGCAACGGGAAATGCCCGCGTGGCTTCAAGAACGTGCCGCAGCTGCGGATCACGCTGGTGTACGACATCCCGTCGAACATCCAGGCCGCCGGGCAATACGCGGTCGACGCCTTCGCGCAGGAGAAGCACAACCCGCGCTCCGACCACGACGACTTCGCGAACGTCATGTCGCAGCGGCTGATGAACCAGCTGGTGAGGTGCATCAACAGCGGTAAACGCTGCCGACAGTGACTCAAACTCGTGAGTGGCGAGGACGGTTAGAACCGTCCTCGCCACTCACGAGGTCTCTGCGAGAGGGCGCGGCGGGGATGACCCGCGCCCCCACCCCCCGCGCCGGGGGTCCGGTTCCCGGCCCGGCGTAGGGGTACCAGGCCGGGAACCGGCGAGCGATACGGTTTTCCCTCCCTGGAAACCGGACCGCCCGGTCTGGGTCAGGCCGTCGTGGACAACCGGCTCACCCGGTCGAACACGAGCGGCACCGCGACGGCGGGATTCAGTTCGGCGAGGACCGCTTCCGCGTCCAAGCCGGGCAAGTGGATCCACGCGCTGTCGGCGAAGTCCGGGGTGGTGACGCTGATCCGGGCGCAGCGGGCGGGCGGGACCAGCGCGACCCCGAACGGCTCGACCACGTTGCGCCACACGGATTGCGAGACGATCATCCCGGCGCCGAACTTGTCGCCCGTCGGATCCGAACGGCACCAGTAGCCCACGGCGTCGTTGAAGGTCGAGGCGCACAGCAGCCGGGTCAGCGTGATGTACGTGCGGTGGTAGCGGTGATTGTCCGCCATCGGTCCCATGTGGACCGCCACCCGTGCCCGCATCGGGACCCTGGCGTAGCGGTTACGGGTCCGGAGCAGATGGTCCAGATGGAACGCGACCTCGCAGAGCTGCCCGACGGCGTGGTCCGGATACGCGACCATCAGCCCGTCCCCGGTCTCCCGGAAGTGACGCGCTTCCCCTGGGGCGAGCCCCACCGCGTTGAACGAGCGGGAAACCAGCGTTTCCATCTCGGTCTTCATCGGGTCCAGCAGGTCGTCGCTGGCCTTGGACGAACCGACGATGTCGACGGAAAGCACGGCGTGGGTGTGCGCGTTGTAGTGGCCTGAGGTCAGCACCTGCATCTCTGCGACCCCTCCCCTGATCGGTGAAAACTGGCGGCAGGAAGCAGTGTTCCCACTCCTCACCGGAAGTTCTGTTCGGAACCGAACAAAACGTGACCTCGCGATGGTCAACGCCAGTGAGCTAAGTCACACCTTTTTCCGTGATCACCCGCAATGCCTCGCGGTCGATGACGGTGATCGCACGGCGCGAACTGGCCACAACTCCCGCCTTCCGGAGTTTGTCCAGCGCCTGCGCGACCATGGTCCGGCCCATCGGGATGAACTGCGCGAGTTCGTCCTGGCTCAACGGGATCCCGATCCGCCAGCCGGCGGGTGTCCGGATGCCACAGACGTCGACCAGGTAGTCCAGCCGGGTCGCGACCCGCGCCACCGCCTGCGGTTTCCACGACTGGGTCCGCTGACGCTGGGCGAGCACGAACCGCCGGGCGACGCTGACGAGCACTTCGCGCATCGCCGCCGGATGATCCAGCAGGAACCGGTTGAACTCGCTCGCCGCGATACGCCGGACGTGCACCTCCTCGATGGCGACCACGTCGGCCATCCGGATACCGCCCGCGATCACCGCGATCTCGCCGTGCAGATCGCCGGGCACGCCGACGTCGAGGATGACCGTCGCGCCCATCCGATCGGCGCTGGTCACCTTCACGTAGCCGTACCGCAGCAACATGACGAAGTCGCCGGGTTCGCCCGCCCGCATCAGCGCCTGTCTGGCCTCGTAGGTCTGCGGGGTCCCCATCTCCAGCAACCGGGCGCGGACGGGTTCGTCCAGCCGCTCCAGGAACGGACGTTCTCTCTCTTCGGCGGCCTCTTGGCCCAAACCCACGAAACACCCTCCCAGGCAGTCGTGAACACCTATCGCGGAGAGTAACCGAGTCGGCCACCCGATCCGGCGGCGGAACCGTCGTGGGTGGTGAAGATGCCCAGCCGGACCAGTTCCGATCTGATCCACTCGGCCAACCGGTGCAACGGTCCGTCTTCGGCCTCGACGAAATAGCTGTCCACGATCTGGTGTCGCCTATCGGCGTGCTTCGCCGCATAAAGCAGCGCTGACCGTACCTCCGACACCTTCAGCGGAGCGACCTTGATCCCTGGAGCGGGCCGCACGGTGCTTTTGGCGGCCATCACCGCCAGCACGGCCTCCTCCAGGCTGAACCGGTGCTCCACCGGCACGACCACATGTTCCACGCCCTCGACAACCCGGCGCCCGATCAACGGCATGCTGTCAGATCAGCATGGCGCACGGCCGTAGTCTGTTCGGCACCGAACACTCACCCCGGTTCGACCGCCGCGAGAGCGACTTCGAGCCTTTCCTGGTACAGCCTCATCCGCTGGACGAGCACCACCCCGACCGGGGTCCCGTCCCGCACGTGCCGCTCCAGCCTGTCGGTGATCTGGCTCGTCTCGTCCCTCAGCTCGTCGACTTCCGGAGTGTTCCGGTTCTTGTGCTCTTCGAGTCGCGCCGCCGCCCGCCGGAAGGCTCCGGAAAGCTCCGTTTCGCCCGGCCGCAGCGTTTCGATGGCCGTCAGCGCCCGGCCGAGCAGGCTGAAGTGGTCGTGGTGGGCGGGCTGCGGCGCACGCTTCTTCTCCCGCACCTCCCGCGCCGGCTTCCGTCGCCTGCCGTTCAGCACGAAGAACGCGGTTTCGGCCGGGATCAGCACGGCCAGCGCGGCGGCCGCGCCGAAGAGCCAGGCCTGCGGATGCGGATAGGTCACCGCGCGGCCGATCATCCCGGCGATCAGGCCCAGCACCACCGCGACGACGTGGAACGGCCGGTTGTCGTACTCGGCCATGTCAGAAGTTGCTGAAGACGTTGACGAACATCTTGTCGATGCCGTACGGGTCGACGGCCTGATAGCTGCGGGCCTTGGACTTCTGCGCGATCTCGTCGAGGACGCGGCTGTCGGCCTGCGCGCCGTAGGCCATGGTGAAGATCCGGACGGAGTTGTCCAGCCGGTCGGCGTCGACGTTCTGCAGCACCTGCTCCTTCGTCCCGGCTTCGGTGTTCTCGCCGTCGGTCAGGAAGACGACGGCGTTGATCAGGTTCGGATCGAACTCCCGCCGCATCTTGTCGTTGGCCGCCATCACCGTCTGGTACAGCGCCGTGTCCCCTCTCGGGGTCAGGTTCTCGACCAGCTGGAGCATCGGGCCGCGGACGTTCTTGACCTTGCCGATCGGCATCTTCTCCTCGTACCCGTCCGAAAAGGTCCACAGCCCGACCTCGTCCTCGGGATGCAGGTACTCGAGTTGTTTCCGGATCGCGGGTTTCAGCAGGGCTATGCGGCTCTCGGAATACGGTTTGTCCTTGCGGTTCTTGTCGAACGGCTCGTTCATCGAACCGGACAGGTCCAGTACCAGCAGGATCCGGCCGCGCCGCTGCGTGTACTCCCAGCCGTCCAGCATCTTCTGGATCTGCTCGCCGGTGGGGACGCCGATCTTCGGGGGTTCCTGGGTCCCCTGGGTGCCCACGATCCCGGCCAGATCCGGCCCCGGCCTGCCATCGGGGTCGCGGAACCCGAGATCGCGGAACCGCTTCTGCTGCCCCTCTTCCCGCAGGAAGGCGTAGAAGTCATCGGCCGCGGCCTGCTGCTCCGGCGACGCGCTCGCGGTGGTCAGAAAGGGGTGGTCGATCAGCATCGTCCCTTCCTTGGGGTGCACGGCGACCAGCGGGCGCAGCGGCGCGACGGGGTTCGCGTTCAGCTGCGCCGGATCCCCGGTCGGCACGCCGCGGTTGTAGAGGTAGACCATCTGCTCCTGCATCGCCATCGCGCTGATGTAGGGCGTGGGCTTCTTGCGGTCCTCGTCGTACAGCGTTTTGAGGAAGGCCACCGAATCGTCGCTGTAGTAGGCGACCGACGCCTCGATCCCGCGGACGAACTGCACGGTCTCCGCGGTCCCGATCTTGCCGTAGTCGCCGCCGGTCGCGGCGAAGTAGGTCGCGATGGTCGCCGCGAGCCCGGACGTCGACCGCCGCGGATTGTCCTTGCCGAGCGTGAAGTTGCCCCACTTCGCGTACTCCGCACCTTTCGAGGCCCAGCCGCCGTCCCGGTTCACCTGCAGGACGTCATTCCAGCCGAGGGTCTTTTCCGGCCAGCCCATCGCCTTGGCCATCGGTTCCGGCATCGCGATCACCATCGGGCTGGTCGCGAGCGACGTCTTCGGCCCGGCCTTGATCCGCTCGCCCTTCCCTCGCTGCCGCAGCAGATCGAGCCAGAGCGAGGAACTCGGCATCCAGACCTGGGGCTCGGGCTGGTGCTGGTCGATGTCGTTCCAGCCGTCGGCGATGAGGTCGAGCGTGGCGCCCGAGGTCTTCTTGTGCGCCTCGACCTTCGCGCACTTGCCGCCGTCGAACGTCCGGCCGGTCTCGTTGTACCGTCCGGCCAGTTCGGCGATCAGATCGCCCTTCTCCGTCGAGGAACTGGTGACCAGCCGGACGCAGTCGGACCTGGACGCGTTCGACGGCGCGGTGACCGTGGTCGCGAGCAGGACGATCACGAGCGTCCCGACGAGCGCGCCGAAGACGAGCGAAAGCCAGCCTGATCTCCGCATGCGCCGCCCCCTAGCCGTCGTAGCGGGCAAGTGTAGCTACAACGTGAATCCCGGTTCCGTCTCCTCGGTCACCAGATCGTAGGTTTCGAAACTGAAGCGCGCGAGCGTGCCCACCCAATTCCGATAAACCTGTAGATCATCGAAGGATTCGACGTCTAGCCGCCATTCAGGTGGAAAGGCGTCGCGCGACGATTCTTCGCCGGAGAGCGCGATGAACGTCGCACGCGCCGCCTCCGGATCGGCGACCAGCAGGGCCAGCAGGACGAGCACGGCGCGATAGGGGCCGGCGACGAACGCCTCCAGCTCCGCGTCCGGGATGCCGATGCGGACGAGCCGGTAGAGGTTGACCAGCTTCCGGATCTCGCGCGGCGTGTTCAGTTTCTTCCGCAGCACGTGGACGAAATCGCGTTCGACCTCGGTGAGCCGCAACCGATCCGGCCGCATGTTGTAGAACGTCGGCGGGGCCGTGTCCTGGACCACGACCTCCACCTGTTCACCGCGTTCGGGGGTGCTCTCGTCCTCCGGCCATTCTTCGTGCGCGGATGTCCGCGGTTCCCGTTCCTCGATCGGCATCAGGGCGTCGATGAGTTCGTCCGCCGCGCTTCCCATGGGGCGCAAGGCGAACACGATCTGGAAGATCTTGTCGAGATACTCGGTCCGGCTCGACTCCCCCGCGCCGAACAGCTCTTCGTGGTGCTGGTCGAGGCAGCGCCGCAACCATCGCGGGTCGACGGCGACCACCACGACGAACGCGGGCAGGGCCAGCAGCAGATGGACCGCGGCCAGCACCTCGATCACCTTCGACGGCGGACAGCGGTCGAGGTCGTCGATGTAGAGCACGATCCGTTCCAGCGGCGGCTTGCCCTTCCCGCCCGCCCGCAGCCACTGTTCCCGCGCGTCGGCCAGATCGGCGCTCAGCTCCGCGAGGTCCTCCCGGACCCGGGCGAAAACCCCTTGGTAGTCCCCATATCGGCCGGACTTCGCCTCTTCGATCAGATCGCCGAGCCTGCCGGCCGCGTCCAGCCGCCGAAGCCGTTCCTCGGTCTCCCGCACCTCGGTCTCGAACCGTTCCGCGCGCTTGTCGACATCGTGCCGCAGTTTGTCCAATGTGGACTTCACCGGCGCGAGGGCGGCCCTGGCGGTGGTGAGCGCCGGGGTCAGCACGGCACCGAGCGCGACGACGGCACCCGCGGCGGCGAGGATCGCGTTGTGCCACAACGCCCAGCCGGTGATCGCCGTGGCGATGCCGAGCACTCCGGCCAGCGCGTAGCCCGCCACCGCGAGCCGTCGCCGCCGTCGTTCGGCGCGGTCCACCCCGGACACCAAGAGCCGCCAACGCCACGTGAGCGGAGAGTCCGCCTTGACGGCTTTCAGGCCCGCGAGCCGGGTCCGCAACGCTTCGCGTTCGGCGTGGACCTCACCGGCGTCCGCATGCGCCTCGGGCGCGCCGAGGTTGCGGAACAGATGGTCCACCAGGCCGACCCACAGATGGTCGTCGTGATACTGCCAGGCGTTGAACCGGATCTGCCGGATCTCACCGGCGAACACGCTGTTGGCGGCGTCGCCGCGGGACCGGGTGGCCAGCTCGGCGACTCGGTCCGTCACCTGCCGGACGAAACTCGATTTGCCGGAGCCCCAGGGCCCCAGCAGCGCGACGCACAGGGGAGGGCTGGTCTCGCGGTCGGCGATGACCGCGGCGAGGGTGCGCACGTCGTCGTGGAAGCCGATCAGGTCGACCGGGCTTTCGACGTCGGGCGTGATCCGCGGCCGCGCCCGGCCCGGTTTGGGCTCGACGAAACCGGTGCCGTCGATCTGGTTGCCGAAGCGGTCCCACACCCGGATCGTGCGGTCGTCCCCGACCGTGACGACCTTCTCGTTGCCCGCGGTGCAGGCGATCGCCCAGACGTTCCCTTGATGTCCCTCGAGGAGCGTGTACTCCCGCGGGTCGTCGATCTCGCGGACGCGGACCTCGCCGTCGGAACCGCCCGAGAGCACGAGTTTGCCGTCCACCCCGAAGGCCAGCGCCCGCACCACCCCGGTGTGCGCGGGGAAGACGAGGGCGGAATCGCCCTTGCGCCGCCACAACCGGACCGTCTCGCCGTCGGCGGACAGCACCTGCTCACCGTCGGGCGAGATCGCGATCACGTGGATCGCGCCCACTCCGCCGAACCGGTAGTGGGAAACGACTTTCCCGTTCCACAGCCGCACGCCGCCGGCATCGTCCCCGGCGACGACGAACCCGCCGTCCGGGGTCACCGCGACCGATTCGATCTCCGGGCCGCCGGTGCGCAGACCGCGCACCGTCCCGCCGTCCAGCCGCCGGACCTCGACGGCGCTCCCCGCGCCGGACACCACGGCGTCCTTGGCCACCGCGACCGCCACGGCCCGCTTCGTGGTCTGGACCTCCGGGGGATGCGCCTCGGCGCCGGTGATCCGCCAGCGCCGCACCGTCGCCCCATCGCAACCGACCACGTACTGACCCGAGATACCCACCGCCAGGACCGGCCGATCATGGCCGCTCAGCGTGAATCGCTGCTTCCCCGTCTCCAGGTCCCAGACCCGGACCGTCCGGTCCGCACTCCCGGTGACCAGCCGGTTTCCCTTCACCGCGACCGCGAGGATCGGTTCTTCGTGTCCGGTGAAACGTGCCGTCGTCATAACGGCACAGTCTTCCGGTCGCGTCAAGATCATGGTTAACGACAGACGACTATCGGCGGGTACCCCGAGCGCTTCGACAGGTTCAGTGTCGACACTGCTCCGAAATTCCAGCACGCCTTAGACGCGAGGAGTTCAAACGTGCTTCGACGTACCTTCGCCGCGGTGCTCACCGGCGCCGCGCTCTCCATCTCGGTGCTCACGGCACCCTCCGCGGGTGCCGCCGAGATCATGGCGACCACCCTGACCTACGACGACAGCCAGGCCGCGGAGTTCAAGGACGCGGTGGCCGCCGGCGTCAACGTCTGGAACACCAACGTCACCAACGTCCGTCTCGTGAAGGCGACGCCGGGCCAGCGGGTCAACATCCGGATCATCGCCGACAACGGCTGGCCGCGCGCCACCCTCGGCCCCGTTCGCCCGAGCGGCACGGTCACCGTGTGGTACGGCAGGCAGGCCGTCCAGCAGGGCTACAACAAGACCCGCATCGCGTCGCACGAACTGGGCCACAGCCTCGGCCTGCCCGACGTGAAGCCCGGGCCCTGCTCGTCGCTGATGTCCGGCTCGACCGGCGGCGTCAGCTGCTCCAACGTGAACCCCAACGCCCAGGAGAAGGCCAGGGTCCAGCAGCTCTACGCCGGCACCGCCGTCCAGAGCGCCGACGCGGGCAAGGTTCTCGCGGAAATCGGCTGATCCCCGCGCCAGGGGGTGCCCGCCCGGCACCCCCTGGCCTGGGTGGTCTTCAGGCGTTCGCCGTGATCGCCGCGGCCGGGCACAACTGCACGGCGTCGCCGATCTCCGCCGGATCGCGGTCCAGCAACCGGACCCGGCCGTCCTCCTCGTCCTGCGCGAACACCTCCGGCGCGGTCAGCACGCACATTCCGGCGCCCACACAGCGTTCCCGGTCCACTTCGAGCCTCATCGCGATCAGCTCCAGGCCACCGGGAGCGCGTACACCCCGTAGATGTCGGAGTCCGTCCGCATCGGGATCTCGTCGGCCGGAACGGCCAGGCGCAGCTTCGGGAACCGGGCGAGCAGCCCGGTGAAAGCGACCTTCATCTGCACACGCGCGAGCTGCTGACCGAGGCACTGGTGCACCCCGTGCCCGAAAGAGGCGTGCCCGGCTGCGTTCCGCCGGACGTCGAGCCGGTCGGGTTCCGGGAACTTCAGCGGATCGCGGTTGGCGGCCTGGGCCGAAAGCGCGACCACTTCCCCGGCCTTGACGAGCCGGCCCCCGATCTCGACGTCTTCGAGAGCGGTGCGCGCCCCGGTGTGCGTGATGGTCAGGTAGCGCAGCAGTTCCTCGATCGCGCCGTCGATGAGCTCCGGGTCCTCGCGCAGGGCCGCGAGCTGGTCCGGGTGCTGGAGAAGGGCGAAAGTGCCCAGCGCGAGCATGTTCGCCGTGGTGTCGAGACCGGCTCCCAGCAAGAGGAACGCGATGCTGGTCAGCTCCTCGTCCGTGAGCTCCGTGGTCGTCAGCTCGGCGAGGATGTCATCGGTCGGCTCGGCCCGCTTCGCCAAGATGAGCTTGTAGAGGTACTCCCCCAACGCGGTGATGGCGGCTCCCTGCTCCTCGGCCGAAGCGTCCGGCAGGTTCAGCGGCATGACGTTGCGGCGGAAGAACTCGTGGTCCTCGTAGGGAACGCCGAGCAGCTCGCAGATCATCAGCGCCGGAATGGGCTGCGCGAAGGCGGGCACCAGATCGGCCGTCGTTCCCTGGCGCTCCATCGCGTCGAGGTACTCGGTGGTCACCTGCTCGACCCGCTCGCTGAGCAGCCGCATCCGGCGAACGGTGAACTTGCCGGTGAGCAGCTTGCGATAGTGGCCGTGCTCGGGATCGTCCATCTTGATGAACATCCCCGGCGCCGCGGGCGGCATCTCCATCATCGCGGCCGCTCCCGGCAGCGGCGAGTGCATCAGCTCCTGCCGGGCACTGAACCGGGGATCCGCGAGGACCGCCCTGGCGATCGTGTGGCCGGTCGCGAGCCAGCCTTCGTGCCCGTCGGGGAACGTCAGCCGGACGAGCGGATGCTCGTCGCGCAGCGTCCCGAGCTCGGCGGGCGGGTCGAACGGGCAGCCCTTCGGGCGTTCGAGGGGCAGCTCGGTGAGATGTGGGACCGACGTGGTCATTTCTGTTCCTCCCAGTTTTTACCGATGCCCAAAGGCTACGTTGCATTCAGGTTCGCTTCAAAGCTACGGGCTGGCTTTTTTGCTGTTCTTGCTGGTAGATTTCCGCAAATCGTTGCAACGATCTTGTCGCTGAATGCAACGACACGTTGCAATGATCTGCGGGTGAACGCACAGGAGGTGCCCATGCCGGGCGGCAGACTGACCCAGGAGGACCGTCGGCTGATCGCGACCTGGCTCAAGGACGGCCTCGGTTACGCCGAGATCGGCCGGCGGCTCGGGCGTCCGACGTCGACGATCAGCCGTGAGGTCGCGCGCAACAGCGGCCAATCCGGCTACCGCGCCGAAGAAGCGACCAGGGTGACCGGAGAACGCGCGCGTCGCGGCAAACCCCAGCCGCGTGCTGTCCCCGTCGTCGAAAACGGCTACGGCCGCGACCCCGAAGCCGTCCGCGCCTTCGAAACCGAGTTCGCCGAAATGATCGTCGCGACCGGCCTCCCCCGCATGACCGCGCGACTGCTCGCTTGCCTGTCCGTCAGCGACAACGGCGTACTCAGCGCCACCGAACTCGCCCAGCGGCTCCAGGTCAGCCCGGCGTCGATCTCGAACGCCGTCGCCTACCTCGAATCCCAGGCGATGCTCCGGCGGGAACGGGACGGACGGCGCGAGCGCTACGTCATCGACGAGGAAATGCCGCAACGGGTGTGGAACGAAAGCGTCCGGTCCAATCAGGAATGGGTGCGGGTCTCACGCCAGGGTGCCGAAGTCCTCGGCACTTCGACCCCCGCGGGCGCCCGCATGGACGACCTCTCCCGGTTTCACGCGCGTATCAACGAAATCATGCTCGACGACCGCGTCGCGGTGTTCGCCGGTGACGCCTTGACCGTACTCGCCGCCCTTCTGCATGCCGGCCGCGCGCTTTCCGTTTCGGCCCTCGCGGGCGCGCTGGGATGGTCGCCTGATCGGGTTGCGAACGCTTTGCTCGTGGTGGAGGAGCATCCGCATATCGCCGGGCCGGTGCGGGTGGATTGTCGTGAGGGGGAGTATCGGGCGGTTCCTTTGGTGGAACGGCTTACGCTGGGGCAGTTGGCGGCTTTGGAGGGTTGAGGCTTCGCATGCGGACTGGTCCTTTGCCGCCTTTCGGCGACGGATGGGAACGGTGGGACTTCTCGACGGCTTGCGGCTGAAACCCGGCCCATCACCTAACCGCCTGTCGCCGGTTTTCGGCAACACATCGAAACAGCGGAACCGGCCGACTGCGTTCTCCGGCTGAAGCTCAGTGCCGTACACACGACTCCCCCTGTCGCCAAATTCCGACGACAGACCGGACTCGTCGGCGACATCCCCCGGCTGAAGCCCTCCACACACCAGACCCATCGCCGTTTTCCGGCGACGGACTCAGAACGGCGGTGGCTCGTCGCCTGATGGGTGAGGTCCATGAAGCGGCGGAGGAGCGCTGTCGTAGCGCTGCCCGGTGGGAGTGGTGATCGTCAGAGTGCCATCGGATGCGAGCCGGTAGGTCCAACCGGGTTCGTCTTTCAACCGGTGATCTCGGCGGCAGAGGTCGATAAGATCGGTATCGGCGGTATGCCCGCCGTGCTGCCACGGCACCGCATGATCGAGGTCGCACGCCTGCGCCGGACGATGACAGCCAGGTCTTCGACACTCACGATCCCGCACCCGCACAAACTCCGCCAAACCCGCGCTGGGCCGGTACCGGTCCCGGCCCAGATCCAGAACCTGCCCGGACAGCGGGTCGGTGATGATCCGCCGCACCACACTGTTCCCACCCGTGGCGATCTCCCTGGCCAGCGCGGCGGGAATCGTGCCATGCCCCGCCAGCTCCGCCGGATCGTCGTTCAGCCCGAGATAGGTGAACAGATCCATGTACAGGAACACTTCGCTGCGTTCACTCGCCCCGCCCTGGCCACCGAGCAAAAGATCGAGCGCGACATCGGCGCGGAGCTGGTCGAGAGTGCGGGGTTCCTCCTTGGTCTTGAGAGCCCGCGCTTCACGATCGATCCGCTGATACGCGGCAGCGACCTTCTCCACCGGCCCATCCTCGACCTCGATGCAGGCGACCCCGGTCTCACCATGCCGCAACGACAGACGCCGCCCCTCACGATGCCGCTCAGCCCGTTTACCGGCACCCTCGGGATCGATGGTGTTCGCCGCATGGTTGGCTGCCTTCCGGACCTGATCCGGGTTCTTGTCCCCGATCCGCTCTTCCAGCAACGCGTCGACCGCACGAGCGTCCTCGTCGGAGAGCCAGGTGGTGGCCGTGGCGACCTTCATCGCACTGAACCCGGCCAGTTTCCCTTCATCCATCAGATTCAACGTCCGGGGCAGCCGGGTGATCAGCGCGTCCGCCGCGGCGACCATGGCGCCCGCGTGATTATCCGTGACAGACAACGCGAACGCGACCTCCTGCGCCACACTCCGTGCGCCGTCACGATGCCGGTTCAGCTGCGCGAGCGCCCGGAACCTGACCGCTTCCAGGCGTGCGATCCCGGCCGACGCGGCCTGCGCCAACGCCACGGAATCCTTGTCATCCAACACAATCGCGGCATCGTTCACCGCAGCCAGCACCTCGGGATCGGCGAGGCCTTCCAAAAGCGCCACAGGCGCGGAATGAGTATCCACCCCACGAACCTACGACCCACCACCGACAATTCCCGGCCCCACGAACGACAGAGGCATTGCCGATTTTCGGCAAACGCACACATCGCCACCGGCAAGACCCGACCTCACAAGCAACCGGCGCCCGCCGATTCCAGGCAAAAAACCCGGCGGCCCATCACCGTCTCCCGGTAATGGGCCGCCGCAGTCAAAACCCAAGAAAGCCCTACATCACATCCCGCACAACCATCCGCTCCGAAGCCCGCTCAATAGCCGCCTCCACCGCACCCACTCGATCAGCCAGCAGCCCCACAGCGCCGACAGCACGGCTCATCGGGTCCTCATCGTCCCCGCCCAGCGCTTGCGCACGCAGGTAAGCCGCCTTCACATCCGCCCACCGCTGCGCCTGCGAGTCGCTCAGACGGCCGCGGAGTTCGGCCAGCTTCAACAGGTTGGCTTCGGCGCCCGAAGTGAGCGTCTGCGCTTCGCCGGCGTAGTGGTCGTCGATCAGCGCTTCCAGCTCCGCGTCGTTCATCGCGGGCACGATCCGGCCGGCGAGTTTGTTCATGTTGCGATACGAGCCTTGGAGCTGGAACGGCGGTTCGACCCGGGACGCGTCCGCTTGCGCCGCTGAAGCGATGTACGCCTGGTTGTTCGTCAGGACTATCCGCTGCACCTTGATCAGTTTTCGCAGCACGGCGAGGATCTGCTCCAGTTCGGTCGCCGAGTACGCGTGTTTCAGCTGATCCGCCCGCACCGAGCCGTCGCTGCGGGCCAGGCGGACCAGAACGTCCACATCGGACCGTTCCCGAGAGACCAGCGGGGCCAGCACGGTGTTGGCGGTGAGCGAGTTTTCGATGTAGCTCAGTGCGAACAGGTCTTCCTTGCCCGACAACACATCGCCGAGGTTCCACACGTCCGCGCGGTTGGCGAGCATGTCCGGGATCCGGAACCGCTTTCCCTGCTCGGTGTACGGGTTACCGGCCATGCAGACGGCGAACCGCTTGCCCCGCAGGTCATAAGTCCGCGTCCGGCCCTCCCAGACGCCTTCCATCCGACGCTGCGCGTCGCACAGCGAGATGAACTTCTGCAACAGCTCCGGCGAAGTGTGCTGGATGTCGTCCAGATACAGCAGCACGTTGTTGCCCTGCTCCAGCGCGAAAGAGATCTTCTCGACCTCTTGCCGCGCCGTCGCGTTGGGCGCGTCCGCCGGATCCACCGACGTGACCTCGTGTCCGAGCGCCGGCCCGTTCACCTTCACGAAAACCAGCCCGAGACGGCTCGCGACGTACTCCATGAGCGTCGTCTTGCCGTAGCCGGGCGGCGAGATGAGCAGCAGCAGACCGGACTGGTCGGTCCGCCGCGCGTCGCCCGTCGCGCCGAGCTGCTTCGCGAGGTTGTCGCCGATCAGCGGCAAGTAGACCTCGTCGAGGAGCCTGTTGCGCACGAAGGCGCTCATCACCTTCGGCTTGTACTCGGCCAGCCGCAGCCTGTCGCGTTCGGCCGCCACCAGGTCGTTGCGCAACCGTTGGTACGCACGGAAACCGGGGACGCGATCGCGCCGGAATCGCCGAGTCCTGGCGAGTGTCTCGTCGAGCCGCAGGGTCAGCGACCGGTTGACGATCCGCGGATGCGAGCCGAGCAGACCGTCCACAGTGGCCGAAAGTTCGGCCGAAGAGTCGTATCGCGGCAGGTCGGCCAGTTCGATCGCGACGGCCTCCGCGAGTTCGTCACGAGAAAGACCAGCAGAGTCCACAAAGGACCGTAGCCATGCCTCGGCGAGCTGATGCCGATCCACGAGATCTTCGAGCGCACGCAAATCTTCGGCGAAGCTCCGGCGGTCCAGCCGGAACTTGTCGAGCAGCGTCCGCGCGCCACCGCTGGTGACGAACCCGGGCGACGCGTCGGCCAGTTCCTCGAACAGGTACTCGCCGGCCAGTTCGAGATCCAGCGTCAGCCCCGAGGACGTCGCGAACGCGGCCATCGCATCGGCGAGTTCCCGTGCCAGTGCGTCGATCGCCGTGGTGTGCCCGAACGCCTCCCGCACCCGCGAGAGCGACGCGGCACGCGTGGTCCAGGCGGACTTCGCCGCCTCTTCGGCGCCGAAAGCCCAGAACAGCTGGGCGGCGGCCCGGGCGGCGGGCGGATACCGCAGCAACCCGGCGGCGGACCGCAGGCGCACCAGCACCGCCAGGATGGCGGCGGCGTCGTGGTCGTGCACGCCACGCGCGTAACCCTCGTCGTACCGGTCCCCCGCGACGCGCCGGACGACCTCCAGCAGATCGCCGTCCTGCAGGTCCGGCTGCTCGGCAAGGATCGACGTCGCCAGGTACTCGGCGCGGTAGACCTCGGCCGACTCCGAGACCAGCAGCTGGTCCCAGTACGGCCTCGTCTCCTCGAACGCGGAATCCCGCACCGGCGAACGGTAATCGGTGCCGGTGATCGCGAACTTCATCCCACCCTCGTGCGGCACCAGGGTGAGGTCGATGTCCTGCGTGTTGACCGCGAACGTGTTGCGGCCCAGCCGGATGGTCTCGCCGCCCTCGCCGTAGAGGTCCAGCCTGTCGCGCAGCGCGCGCCCGGCTTCCTGGCGCGCGGCCTTGACCCGCCCCTCAAGCTCCTCGGCGCGCACCTGATCGCCGAGTTCACGCAGTTCGGTGACGACGCTGCGCAGCTTCGCGACCATCGGGTCGGAGGCGAAGTAGGTGTTGATCTCGTCGACCGAGCCGAGCGTGCCGACCCGCCGGGTCACGCTCGTGAGGATCCGCTCGGCCGAATCGACCAGCCGGTCCGCCCTGCGCGCCCGCTCGTCGAGCAGTGCCTGCTTGCGCGAGGAGAACGCCTCGTAGACGTCGGTGCGCTTCTCGCCGAGCGACGCCAGGAAGTCGTCGAACTCCCCGAACCGCGATTCGAGGTTTTCCAGCTGCAGCAGCAATCTGCCGAGCTGCTCGTCGCAGCGGTCGGGCGTGTCCGCGACCGCGAGACCGCCGGTGATGGCCTGCGCGAGCAGCGCGAACTCGGCGGCGAACTCGGCCCGCCCCTCGGTCTCCAGCAGTTCCTTGCGCCGCGCGTCGAGGGTCGCGCGAGCCCGGTTGACCGCGCCGATGACCTCGCCGACGCGTTCGAGGATCTTCGTCCGCACCACGGCGTCCGCGATCTCCAGCCCGCCGACGACGTCGGTGAGGACTTCGAGCCCGCCGGACTGCTCGTCCAGCCGTTCGGCGACCGGGACCGCTTCGGCGACGGTCGAGATCGCGCCCGCCGCCTCGATGAGGCCGTCGACCTCGGCGTGATAGCTCGTGAACGCGTCCTCGCCCTGCAGGAACCGGACGGCCCGCTGCGCGGCCTCGCCGAATTCCGTGTCGAGATCGGCGATCAGCTTGTCGACGCGGTCGGTGTCGACGTACCGCAGCTCCCGCACAGTGACGAGATGTCCACGCGCGCGGTGCATCTCCGCGAGCCTGCGCACCCACGCGTCGGCCGCGTTCAGCGCCTCGCCGCGGACCCTGCGCACCAGCGACGCGGTCTCGGCGGCCGCTTCCTCGACGGCTTCGGCCGCCTGCGCGGTGAGCGAGGTGACCGTCTCGAATTCGTCGAGCACCTGCTCGGCGGTCACCCGGACGTCGGACAGCGGCGACCGCAGATCGCCGAGTTCGGCCTCACCGAGCCAGTGGTAGTGGTCGAAGACCCGCGCGCACGCGGCGATCAGCGCTTCGAACACCGCCGCCGACGGCGCCATCTCGCCGACCATCCGGCCGATCGAGAGGCAGTCGGAAATCCCGCGGACCAGATCGGCGTTGCCGACCCGCTCCAGCGGTCCTGTCCCGGCCGGCTGCGACGCGGCGTACGTATCCGATTGGAACGGCGTCCGCCACACCTGCATCGGGTGCACGCGGCTCGGCTCGTCGGACAGCGCGCGGAACAACACCATCGTGCCGTCGTCGAACAGCGAATACCCGTGGCACGGGATCGGGTTCGAGACCTCTTTGCGGATCACGTTGTACGGCAGGAGCAGCGAGCGCCCGTCGGCCCGCGCGTGGAAGACGTAGAGCACGTCCTCCCCGTTGGGCGAACGGATCACGCGCTCGAATTCGAGACCGTCCACAGTGGTGTCGAACGTCTTGCTGACACCCGTGTCGAGGTAGTAGCCGCCGGGGAAGATGATCCCGTGGTCCTCGGGCAGCCGCTGGCACGCCTGCCCGATCCCGTCGAGGCGCACCACGTTCCGGGTGCGGGTGTTGAACACCAGGTACCGGTGCTCGGTCTCCTTGTACGGCAGCATCCGCAGCAGGATCAGCGGGCCGATCCTGGCGTAGGAGACCTCGGCGTCGGCCAGGCTCTGCAGCGGCTCGTCGACCGGTTCGGAGTAGACGCCTTCGCCGGTCTCGGTGTTGTTCTCGACCTTGATCGTCAGGTTGCCGCCGACGGTCTCGACGAACACCTCGTCCTCGATCGAGATATGCGGATGCCGCCCGAGGACGTGCTGCTCGCGGCCGGTCTCGACCCATTCGAAGTCGTGCGACGGCGGGAAGACATGGTCGCGTTCGCCCCGGCTGTCCACATAGGACACCTTGCCGTCGGCGGCCACACCCCAGCGCAGCACGCGGATGTCCTCGGTCCGCGGGCCGATCTGGAACACCGCGAGCAGTTTGCCTTCGACCCGCCGCAGCTGCAGCAGCTTCGCCTGCCGGTAGTACCGGTACAGCTCCGCGAAATCGCGGACGAACTGCTCGTCGCGCAACAGCTCCGGCAGCTCCTCGGCGGGCACGTCGTCGAAGCGGAACGCCTCGTCGTCATGGCTGAAACCGTGCAGCGAGAAGACGTCGTCGACCGTCGTCTCCGGCTTGAGGCCGATGAAGACGTTGTAGCCGAACAACATCCGCCCGCCGACCGACACGACGTCGCGCGGTACGCAGTTGTTCGCGGTGCGGATCCGCTCCGTGCCGATCAGCGCGAGCTGCGCGCTGCCGAAGACGCCGAGCCGCGCGGTGTTGAGCTCGTCCGCGCGTTTCGCCAGTTCGGCGGCCTGTGCGGCGAGCCGGGCGCGGAGCACCTCGTAGGTGCCCGCGTCCAGCTGCTCCGTTCCTGCCGCCGGTTCGGTCGCCGTCACTGCTTCGCGGGGGCGAGAGCGGCGACGGACTTGTCAGCCAGGCCGAGCCGCTGCGCCATGGCCAGCAGCTCCTGCACCTTGCCGCTGTCCGGGCCGCCCGCCTGCAACTGCTTGGCCAGGAAGGCCGACAGCGTCAGGTTCTTCACGTCCTCGGTGCTCACGGAACCGACCAGTTTGGTCAGGTCGTCGGTGAAGCTGCCCGAACCGTCGAGCCACGACTTCCCCAGGGTCTGGACGACGTCCGAGTGCTCGACGAAGCCGTCCACGCTCTTGCCGAGCCCGATCGAGCCGATGACCTTCTCGAAGAACATCGTCTCGCCGCCGACGATGTCGATGTCGGCCTTCTCCAGCCCGATGCCCAGCACCGTGGCCTGTGCCTCGGCGACCTCGCGCTGCACGTTGAGCGCGGCGAGCCGGATCTCCTTCTCGGCCTCCAGACGCAGGCGGTACTCCTCGTGGGCACGGCTGGCGGAGTCGAGCGCGGCCATCGCGGCGGCCTTCTCGGTGAGACCTTCGGCCTCGCCCTTGAGCTTGTCGCGCATCGCGTCGGCGAGCACGATCGCCTTCTCGCGTTCGACGATGGCCTCGGCGCGGCCGACCTTCTCCAGCGCGTCGGCGTCGCGTTCCTTGACCTGCGCCGCGGCCAGGCCGACGGCGGCCTCCTCGGCCTGGATGCCTTCGGCCAGACGGATCTTCGCCCTGGTCTCCAGCTCGGCGGCCTGCTGGCGCGCCTCGGCCAGCGTCAGCTCCTCGCGGGCCTTGTGCTTCGACGCGGCCTCGGCGGCTTCCGCGGCCTTGATGTCCTTGACGAGGTTCTCCTGCGCCTCCGCCTCGGCCCGGATGATGATGGCCTCGCGCTGACGCTGCGCCTCTTCGACGACGCGGAGCTTCTTGATGTTCTCTTCCTGCTCCGCCACGGTCTTCTCGACCGCGATGCGCTCGCGGATCACCTCGGCGATGGACCGCTTCTCGGTCTCGACTTCCTTGTCCTTGGCGATCCGGGACAGCTCGGTCTCGCGTTCGCGGCCGATGACCTCGAGCAGCCGGTCCTTCTCGATGCGCTCGCTCTCGATGGCGATCACGCGTTCGCGGTTCTTGCCCGCGACCTCGATCTCACGCTGCTGGTTCTGGTGCTGGATGCCGAGCTGCTCGTCCGTGCGCAGTCCGGCGGCCTGCGACTTGAGCCGCTCCTCCGCCTGCACCTTGGCGATCTCGGCCTCTTCGCGGGCACGCATGGTCTCGACCTCGCGGCGCTGCTTGATCTCCGCGTCGGCCTGCCGCCGCTCCAGTTCGAGGATCGCCTCCTTGGCGTCCACGTTCTGGCGGGTGATCTCTTTCTCCTCGCTGCGGCGGAACTCGTTGGTGCGCACGTGCTCGATCGCGGTCAGCTCGGTGATCTTGCGGATACCCTGCGCGTCGAGGATGTTCGCGGAGTCGAGCTGCGCCATCGGCGTCTGCTCGAGGTAGTCGATGGCCGCGTCCTCCAGGCTGTACCCGTTGAGGTCGGTGCCGATGACGCGGATGATCTGATCGCGGAATTCGTGGCGTTTGGTGTAGAGATCCACGAAGTCCAGCTGCTTGCCGACGGTTTTCAACGCCTCGGAGAACTTGGCGTTGAACAGTTCCTGCAGGGTCGCCTCGTGGCTCGCGCGTTCGGTGCCGATGGCCTGCGCGACCTTGATCACGTCCTCGACGGTCTTGTTGACCCGCACGAAGAACGAGATCCGGATGTCGGCGCGGATGTTGTCCCGGCAGATCAGGCCCTCGCGGCCGGTCCGGGTGATCTCCATGGCCTTGACCGAGGTGTCCATGATCTCGGCCTTGTGCAGCACAGGCAGGACGATCGCGCCGGTGAACGTCACGTCGACGCGGCGGACCTTCGAGATGATCAGCGCCTTACCCTGCGGCACCTTCTTGAACAACCTGGTGATCGTGAAGAGCAAGACCAGGAGGATGACAACTACCACGGCGATCAGAACGCCGGCCCCCACGCTGATGGCACCCATAGTGTTCCTTTTCTGCTTCAGATGTCCAAAGACTCGACCCAGAAGAACTCGCGTTCGGAGTCGTAGTCATAGAGAACCACGCGGCTGCCCGCCGTCAGGTTGCCTTGACCCGCCTGCCGAACGTCCACAATGGCCGTCGACCCGTCGGCGGCGGCGACTTCGGCCTGACCGAAGTCGTGCGTGACCGACGAGGTGCGGATGACCGCCGCCCTGCCGACGAAGTCCTTCCTGCTCGGTTCCCTCGCGGGACCGAACACCCGGCGTAGTGGCACCACGATCACCCTCGTCCCGAGTGTGCCGAGGACGAGCGCGACGGCGAGCACGCCGACCCCGAACCCGATCCTCGATGGTGTCGAAAGCTCAAGGTCATCGAGAAGAACCGTCCCTGCCAGGCTGGCGAACCAGGTGAATGCGATCAGCAAAGAGAGCGAAATGGACAGTGGGACGCCGCCGAAGCCCGCCAGGAGCCCGTCGCCGCCGTCGAAGTCGTCGACATCGACCGCACCGAGCAGTGCCAGCAGCCAGTAGCCGATCACCACGATCAACAGGAAGCTGAAGAGCACGGCCGGGAACCCCAGAGCCGCGGTGACGAACCCGCCCATCGCCGTCGTTCCCTCCCCCATTACCCCGGGTCAGGACTATAACCAGCGCGTGACGCCGGGCGGGCCGTTTTCGGCTACGACTGGGTCACGGTGTGCGGAAGCGTGCGGAGTGGTCGTGAGTGGTAAGTGACGTTCTAACGACACTTACCACTCACGACCACCTGGACCCACGCCCTTCCGCCGCGTTTCGTCCTCTGAATGCGACCGGTCGCCCAGGGTTACGCCGACCGGCCGCTCGGAAGCCATCCGGTTGGACCTGTCGCGCCATCGGGACGAGCCCTACTCTCCAGTATTGAGAGTGACACAGGACACACCACGGTCTTGGGAGGCTCCCTTGGGTTGGCACGTTCGCGAGACGATCGACGAGGATCAGCGCGAACGGCGGATCCGCCACGTCACCCGGTGCCTGAGTTGCACGCTCACCTGCGTCCATTGTGGACTCCCCGCGAGATTCTCCGTGCCCGCCGGACATCCCGGCCTCGGCGTCGTCGAACACCTCCCCGGCGTGACCTCCCCCGGCCTCCCCGATCTCGCGCTGCTGCACCGATTCTGCCGGGACAACCTCGCCGCGGAGCCGGGGATCGCACTCAGGCGCGCCTATCTCGGCCTGGCGACCGAACTCTTCGAAACGGGACGGCGGATCCGCCGTCACCGCAGGCTCGGCGTGCATCCGCCACGACCGGGCCAGCTGGAGGCCTACCGAAAACGGTGGCGAGTGGCCAAAATGCGGTACGCCTGCAAGGCGTGCCGGTACTACACCGGCTCTCACTGAGCCGATTCTCCCCCGGAGGACTCGTGCTCGTTCGTCTCATCCTCGGTCTGCTCATCACCGTCGCCGGCCTCGCCTTCGCCGCCCGTCGCGCCGCCTGGCTCGCCAAACTGATCCGTTCCGGCCAGCCGGACGAGAAACGCTCCGACGTCATGGCCGTCCGCGCGAAAACGCATCTGGCCGAGGTCTTCGGACAGCGCAAACTGCTCAAATGGTCCGTCCCCGGGCTCGCGCATCTGTTCACGTTCTGGGGTTTCGTGATCCTCGGTTCGGTCTACGTCGAGGCGTACGGCGCCCTGTTCGACCACGACTTCCACATCCCGCTCATCGGGCACTGGGCGGTCCTGGGTTTCCTGCAGGATTTCATCGCGGTCGCGGTACTCGTGTCGCTCGCGGTCTTCGCGGTCATCCGGATCCGCCAAGCGCCCGAACGGAAGGAGCGCGCGTCGCGGTTCTTCGGCTCGCACACCGGCGGCGCCTGGCTGATCCTGTTCATGATCTTCAACGTGATCTGGACGATGTTCCTCTTCCGCGGCGCTTCGGCGGCGGTCGGCGTCTTCCCGTACGAGTCGGGCGCGTGGGTCTCCCTCGGCGTCGGCGAACTCCTGGAGCCGCTGGGGACGTCGGTCACCGAACCGCTGGAGACCGTCGGGCTGCTGCTGCACATCGGCGTGATGCTGGCGTTCCTGTCGATCGTGCTCTACTCCAAGCACCTGCACATCTTCCTGGCGCCGGTCAACGTCACCGCGAAACGGCTCCCGGACGCGCTCGGCCCGCTGCTGCCGATGGAATCCGGCGGCAAGCCGATCGACTTCGAGGATCCGGGCGAGGACGACACGTTCGGCCGCGGCAAGATCGAGGACTTCACCTGGAAGGGCATGCTCGATTTCGCCACGTGCACCGAATGCGGCCGCTGCCAGTCGCAGTGCCCGGCATGGAACACCGGGAAACCGTTGTCCCCCAAGCTGTTGATCATGGATCTGCGGGACCATCTCTTCGAGAAGGCGCCGTACATCCTGGACGGCAAGGAAGCCCCCGAAGAGCGTCCGCTCGTCGGTACCAAGGAGGACTTCGGCGTCATCGACCCGGACGTCCTCTGGTCGTGCACCACGTGCGGCGCCTGCGTCGAGCAGTGCCCGGTCGACATCGAGCACGTCGACCACGTCGTGGACATGCGCCGCTACCAGGTGATGATCGAGTCGGCGTTCCCGAGCGAACTCGGTGTGCTGTTCAAGAACCTGGAGACCAAGGGGAATCCCTGGGGCCAGAACAACTCCGACCGCCTCGCCTGGACGAAGGACCTCGGCTTCGAGGTGCCGATCTTCGACGGTGAACTCGCCGACGACGTCGAGTACGTCTACTGGGTCGGCTGCGCGGGGGCTTTCGACGACAACGCCCGCAAGACCGTTCGCGCCACGGCGGAACTCCTGCATCTCGCCGGGGTGAAGTACACGATCCTCGGCACCGACGAATCGTGCACCGGCGACCCGGCGCGCCGCTCCGGCAACGAATTCCTCTTCCAGATGCTCGCGCAGCAGACCGTCGAGACGCTGAACGCGGTGTTCGAGGGCCGCGAACCGGGGACGCGCAAGATCGTCACCACCTGCCCGCACTGCCTGAACACCCTCGGCCGCGAGTACCCGCAACTGGACGGGCACTACGAGGTCCTGCATCACACGCAACTGCTGAACCGGCTCGTCCGCGCGGGCAAGCTGACGCCGGTCAAACCGGTCGACGCCGGCCCGGTGACCTACCACGACCCGTGCTACCTCGGCCGCCACAACAAGGTCTACGAGCCGCCGCGCGAACTCGTCGGCGCGACCGGCGCGACGCTCAGCGAGATGCCCCGGCACGCGGACCGCTCGCTGTGCTGCGGCGCCGGTGGCGCGCGGATGTGGATGGAGGAGCAGATCGGCAAGCGCATCAACCTCGAACGCGTCGACGAAGCGCTCGGCACCGACGCCGAAACGATCGTCACCGGCTGCCCGTTCTGCCGCGTGATGCTGAACGACGGTCTCGTGCAGCGGCAGAGCGAAAAGCGTGGCGAGAACGTCACTGTGCGCGACGTTTCCCAGCTACTGCTGGAGTCCGTACGGGACCGGGACCGGACCGCCACCGAGATTTAAGGCACACGTGAGTTGGAAGTTCGGCATACCGAACTCTAGACTCACGGGATGGCGAATCTGCGCAAGACCGTGTGCGCGCTGGCGGCGTCCGCACTCGTCCTGTCCGCATGCGGCGGACCCGCCGGCGGCACGGACGACAAGCGGCCCGTGGTGCTGACGACGTTCACGGTCCTGGCGGACATCGCCTCGAACGTCGCGGGCGACAAGCTCCGCGTCGAGTCGATCACCAAGCCCGGCGCGGAGATCCACGGCTACGAGCCCACGCCGGACGACATCAAGAAGGCCGCGAAGGCCGACTTGATCCTCGACAACGGACTGAACCTGGAGGCGTGGTTCGCCCGGTTCGTCAAGGAGAGCGACGCGCCGCACAAGGTTGTCAGCGAAGGCGTCCAGCCCATCGCCATCGGCGAAGACGCCTATCAGGGCAAGCCGAACCCACACGCGTGGATGTCCCCGAAAAATGTGGGTATCTACGTGGACAACATGGTGAAGGCGTTCAGCGAGCTCTCCTCCGGCGACGCCGCCGTGTTCAAGGCCAACGGCGACGCCTACAAGGCGAAACTGCAGGGGGTGCAGGACGAGATGACGAACGCGCTGAGCACCC
Source organism: Amycolatopsis sp. w19 (assembly GCF_051373225.1). Classification (NCBI taxonomy): domain Bacteria; kingdom Bacillati; phylum Actinomycetota; class Actinomycetes; order Pseudonocardiales; family Pseudonocardiaceae; genus Amycolatopsis; species Amycolatopsis sp. w19. Next base: position 61,235 of record NZ_JBPQFM010000016.1, read on the forward strand.
TGCCGAAGAACGAACGCGCCTTGGTGACCTGCGAAGGCGCCTTCTCCTACCTCGCGCGCGACACCGGTCTCACCGAGCGGTACATCTGGGCGGTCAACGCCGAACAGCAGGCGACCCCGCAGCAGATCACCCGCGCCATCGGGTTCGTCAAGGAGAACAAGGTCCCCGCGGTGTTCTGCGAGTCGACGGTCTCCGACGCCCCGATGCGCCAAGTCGTCTCGGCGACCGGTGCCGCGTTCGGCGGCGTGCTCTTCGTCGATTCGCTGTCCGGGCCGGAAGGTCCGGTGCCGACGTACCTCGACCTCATCCGCCACGACTCGAAGACGATCGTCGCCGCGCTCACCGGGGCGAAGCCGTGACGGCCGCGATCCGCGTCGAAGGCGTCACCGTCCACTATGGCGACGTCCTCGCGCTCGACGGTGTCGACGTCACGCTCGATCACGGCCGCGTGTGCGGGCTCGTCGGGATGAACGGCTCCGGCAAGTCGACGCTGTTCAAGACGATCATGGGCATGGTCCGGCCGGACACCGGCACGGTGTCGATCGACGGCGGCACTCCCGCCCGCGCCCGCAAGACCGGCGTGATCGGATACGTGCCGCAAAGCGAGGACGTCGACTGGTCGTTCCCGCTGTCCGTGCGGGATGTCGTGATGACCGGCCGCTACGGGCGGCTCGGCTTCACGCGCCGCCCGCGCCGCGCCGACCACGACGCCGTCGACCACGCGCTGGAACGGGTCGAGCTGACCGAACTCGCCGGACGCCAGATCGGTCAGTTGTCCGGCGGGCAGCGCAAACGCGCGTTCGTCGCGCGCGGGATCGCCCAGGGCGCCCGTGTCCTGCTGCTGGACGAGCCGTTCGCCGGGGTGGACAAGCGCTCCGAGGCCACGATCACCCGGCTGCTCAAGGAACTCGCGGCCGACGGCGCCGCGGTCCTGATCTCCACCCACGATCTGCACGCGCTGCCCGGCCTGGCCGACGAGGCGATCCTGCTGATGCGCAAGGTGCTCGCGCACGGCTCCCCCGGCGAGGTGCTCCGGCCCGAGAACCTCGCGCTGGCGTTCGGACTCGATATCCTGCAACGGGAAGAAGAACCCGCGTGAGTCTCTACGACCTGTTCCTCGAACCGCTGAGCTACGACTTCATGGTGCGGGCGCTGGCGTCCACGGTGATCGCGTCCGCGGTCTGCGCGGTGCTCTCCTGCTGGCTGGTGCTGATCGGCTGGTCGCTGATGGGCGACGCGGTCTCGCACGCGGTGCTGCCCGGTGTCGTGCTCGCCTATGTCCTCGGCGCGCCCTTCGCGCTGGGCGCCGTCGTGTTCGGCTTCCTCGCCGTGGCGCTGATCGGCGTCGTCCGGGACACCAGCCGGGTCAAGGAGGACGCCGCGATCGGCATCGTGTTCACCACGTTGTTCGCGCTCGGCCTCGTGCTGATCTCGGTGACGCCGAGCCAGACCGACCTGAACCACATCATCTTCGGCAACCTGCTCGGCGTCGACACCTCGGATCTGATCCAGATCGGCGTCCTCGGCGCGATCACGCTCACCCTGCTCGTGCTCAAACGCCGCGATTTCACCTTGTACGCCTTCGATCCCACGCACGCGCACGCGATCGGGCTCAACCCGCGGGTGCTCGGCGCCGCGCTGCTCGGCCTGCTCGCGCTGACCGCGGTGGTGGCGCTGCAGGTGGTCGGCGTGATCCTGGTGGTGGCGATGCTGATCATCCCCGGCGCGACGGCGTACCTGCTGACCGACCGGTTCGGCCGCATGCTCGTGATCGCGCCGTCGTTCTCGGTACTCGCGGCGGTGGCCGGGCTGTACCTGAGCTACCACCTCGACACCGCGTCCGGCGGGATGATCGTGCTGGTGCAGGGCGCCGGGTTCACGCTGGTGTACCTGTTCGGGCCGCGGCACGGGATCGTCGGGAAGCGGCTGGCCAAGCGCCGGCGCGAAGCGGTGCGAACGGCGTAACCGGACAATCACCCCGCGCTCTGTGTCTCTCGTGACATGGGTCAGGGCGGCGCCTTAGGTTAGGCTCCCCTCATGTCTACGGAAGCCGCGCTGCTCACCGGCCATGACCTGGTGCTCGCGCACCAAGAGCGGGCCGTGGTGGACGGGGTGTCCCTGTCGCTGCGCGCCGGCTCGGTGACCGCGCTGGTCGGGCCGAACGGCTCCGGCAAGTCGACGCTCCTGCGTTCGCTGGCGCGGCTGCACAAACCCCGCGAAGGCAGCGTCCAGCTCGGGGAACGCGCCGTCTGGGGCGGGAACGCGTTGTCCGGTAAGGAATTCGCGCGCCAGGTCACGTTGCTGACCCAGCACCGGCCCACCCCGAGCGGGGTCTCCGTGCGCGACGTCGTCTCCTACGGCCGGTATCCGTACCGCTCCGGCTGGCGCGGGGTCGACATCGACGGCGCCGCCGCGGTCCGCCGCGCGATGGAGCTCACCGGCGTGACGGCGATGGCCGAACGCGGGGTCGACGAGCTCTCCGGCGGCGAACTCCAGCGCGTCTGGCTCGCTTCCTGTCTCGCCCAGCAGACCTCCGTGCTTCTGCTCGACGAGCCCACCAACCATCTCGACCTGCGCTATCAGGTCGAGATCCTCGACGTCGTCCGCGATCTGGCAGGAGAAGGCGTCGCGGTCGGCGTGGTGCTGCACGACCTCGACCACGCGGCGATCATCGCCGACGAGGTCGTCCTGCTGAGCGAGGGAACCATCGTGGCCACGGGTGACATCGGGCAGGTGCTCACCTCCGAACACCTCTCCCAGGCCTACGGCGTCACCGTCCACGTCGCGAACGACCCCGTGACGGGCGCGATCCACTGCAGGCCACTCGGGCGGCATTCGCCCAGGCCCGCCTGAGAAATCCAGGAAGAACCATGCGTTTGCCGATCCCCGCCGCCCTCGTCGCGGCGACCGCCCTGCTGCTTTCCGCCTGCGGCACCACGGAGAACACCGCGGCCGCGCCGAGCGAATCCGCCGCCGCGAGCGGACCGGTCACGGTGACCGACGCGCGCGGCAAGGCCGTCACCCTCAAGGCCCCGGCGAAGCGCGTCGTCGCGCTGGAGTGGGGCGAGGCCGAGATGGTCGCGTCGCTCGGTGTCATGCCGGTCGGCGCCGCGGACGTCGCGGGCTACAACGTCTGGGACAAGGCCGCTCCCCTGTCCGCCGAGGTCAAGGACGTCGGCAAGCGCAACGAGCCCAGCGTCGACGCGATCGTCGGGCTGAACCCCGACGTCGTCATCATCGCCGACGAGCGCGACTCGACCCTGGTCCCGCAGATCGAGAAATACGTGCCGGTCGTGGTGACCAAGTCCAGCGACGCGAGCCGGAACTTCGACCGCCTGCGCGAGGACTTCAAGCTGATCGCGAAGACGGTCGGCAAGGAGGCCGACGCGGACAAGCAACTGTCCGAAATGGACGCCAAACTCGCCGAGGGCAAGAAGACCGTCGAGGCCAAGGGCGCCGCGGGCACCCCGTTCCTGATGGCCGACGGCTACCTCGAAGGCAGCACCGTCAGCATCCGCCCGTTCGGCAAGGGTTCGCTGGTCTCCGACACCGCCGAGGCCGTCGGCCTGAAGAACGCCTGGACCGGCAAGGTCGACCCGCAGTGGGGTCTCGGCCAGACCGACGTCGAGGGCCTGACCGCGATCACCGACCCGAAGACCGTGCTGTTCTACAGCGCGTCCGAAGAGGACGTCTTCACCACCGGGCTCGCGCAGAACGCCGTCTACCAGCGGCTGCCGTTCGTCGTGTCGAAGAAGATCCACAAACTCGAGTCGGGCACGTGGACCTTCGGCGGACCGAAGTCGATCATCATGACCGCCGACCAGATCGTGAAGGCAGTCACGGCCTGATGCGTGCCCGCACCATCGCGGTGTCGGCGGGGCTGGTGGTGCTCATCGCCGTCCTCGCCGGCATCCACCTGACGCAGGGCACTTCGACGTCCGGTCCGCTGGACGTGGTGAAGGCGATCTTCGGCCAGGGCGACGCGCAGACCCTCGCGGTACTGGAGGGCGCGCGCGTCCCCCGGCTGCTCGCCGCGTTACTGCTCGGGATCGCGCTCGGTGTCGCGGGCGCGGGAATGCAGTCCGTGGCAAGGAATCCGCTCGCCTCGCCGGACACGCTCGCGGTCAACGCGGGCGCGCATTTCGCCGTGGTCGCCATCTCCGCGTTCGGTCTCTCGCTGCCGCTCGTGCCGGTGGGCGGGGCGGCGTTCATGGGCGGGCTCGCCGCGGCCGTCGTCGTACTCGGTCTCGCGGGCGGCGGTGCCGCGAGCCCACGGCTGGTGCTCGTCGGTTCGGCGATGCTGCTGGCGCTCCAGTCGGTGACCGTCCTGCTGCTGCTCCTGTTCGAGGAGGAGACGAGCGGGCTGTTCGCCTGGGGCAGCGGTTCGCTGACGGTGGCCGATCTGCGTGCGACCGGTCAGATGACGCCGATCGTGGTGATCGCCGTGGTGGCGCTCGTCGCGATGGGCGGCAAACTCGACATCCTCGCCCTCGGCGACGACAACGCGACCGTGCTCGGCCTGCGCGTCCGCCGGACCCGGGTCACCGCGATCGTGCTGACCGTCGCGCTGACCGCGGCGGCGGTGACCGTCGCCGGACCGGTCGGGTTCGTCGGGCTGAGCGCGCCGGTGGTCACGCGGCTGCTGCTGCCGATCGCCAAACATCGTGCCCTGCTGCCGGTTTCCGGGCTGGTCGGCGTCGTCACGGTGCTCGGCGCCGACGTCGTCCTGCGGGCGATCATGGGCTCGGCCGCCGCCGTACGGGTGCCGACCGGGGTGGTGACCACGATCGTCGGCGCCGTCGTGATGGTGTGGCTGGCGCGGCGCGGCCGGGGAAGCGGCTCGCGCCGTCCGGCCCCGGCCGGGCGGGTCGGGGTCGCCGGATCGACCCGGCGGCTCGTGCTCATTTCCGTCGTCCTGGTGGCTCTCCTCGCCGTCGTCCCGGTAGCAGGCCTGATGCTGGGCGACCGCATGGTGCTGCTCGGCGATCTCGCGAACTGGGTCACCGGCAACACCGGGACCGCACTCACCTTCGTGCTGGACCAACGGCTTCCGCGGGTGCTGGCCGCGCTGCTCGCCGGTGCCGCGCTGGCCGTGTCCGGCTGCGGGATCCAGTCGGTCAGCCGCAATCCGCTCGCCGAACCCGGGTTGCTCGGCATCACCGCGGGCGCCGGGCTCGGCGCGATCACGCTGATCACCATCGTCCCCGCGGTCGGCGCCTGGTCGATCGCCGGTGCGGCCGGGGCCGGCGCGACCGTGGTGTTCCTGCTGGTCTACGGGCTGGCGTGGCGGTCGGGGCTGGATTCGGACCGGCTGGTGATCATCGGCATCGCGGTCTGGTCGGCCGGGATGGCGCTGATCACGCTGCTGATCGTGGTCTCCGACCCGTGGAACTCGGCCAAGGCGCTGACCTGGCTTTCCGGGTCGACCTACGGCCGCACGCTGGACCAGGTCGTGCCGGTGGCGCTCGCGCTCGTCGCGCTGACGCCGTTGCTGTGGATCAAGCACCGGGAACTCGACCTGCACGCCCTCGACGAGGACACCCCGCGCGTGCTCGGGATGCGCATCGAACGGTCACGGCTGGTGGTGCTGGCGGCGTCCGGGATCCTGGCGGCCACCGCGGTGTCCGCCATCGGTGTGGTCGTCTTCGTCGGTCTGGTCGCACCGCATCTGGCGCGCTCGCTGGTCGGGGGACGGCACGGCCGGATCGTCCCGGTGGCCGCGGCGCTCGGTGCGCTGCTGGTGAGCGTCGCGGACACCCTGGGGCGGACGGTCATCGCGCCCGCCCAGATCCCGGCGGGCCTGGTCATCGCGATGGTCGGGACGCCGTACTTCGTGCTGGTGCTCTGGAAGACCCGGCCGTAGCGAGCCGTCAGGATGCCGGGACGGCGAAGGTGCGTGTTCCGGACGGGCTGTCGGCCTTGAGTCGGCGGTGCAAGCGGGCTCACCACTGAGGCCCAGCCCCACGACTGTCCAAAAAGGTCACTTTTCGAGATCAACGCGTCCGATTTAGGCACTTTGCGCAGTATTGCGCGGGGGTCGTGAGTGGCAATGGTCGTTCTAACCCTCTTTGCCACTCACGACCTCAGCACAAAGCGCTCAAATCGGGCATCGAGTCAGTCTCGGCGTCCCTTGTGGACAGTTCAGCCCACGGAACTACAGGGTCTTCTGCAGGTGCGTGGCGAGGAGCTTCGTGAAGCGCGCCGGGTCGGCCAGTTCGCCGCCTTCGGCGAGCAAAGCCATGCCGTACAACAGTTCCGCGGTCTCCGCGAGCCCTTCGGACTCGCCCTTCTCGGCGAACGAGGACCGCAGCCCGGACACCAGCGGGTGCCCCGGGTTCAGTTCCAGGATCCGCTTGATCTGCGGCAGTTCCTGGCCCATCGCGCGGTACATCTTCTCCAGCGTCGGGGTGACGTCGTTCGTGTCGCCGACGATGCAGGCAGGCGAGGTCGTCAGCCGCGACGAGAGCCGGACCTCCTTGACCTGTTCCGCCAGCGTCGTCGTCAGCCAGGTCAGCAGCCCGGAGAACTCTTCCTTCTGCTCGTCGGTGGTGTCGGAGTCGAGTTCGACCTCGCCCTTCGCGACCGACTGGAACTGCTTCTCCTCGTAGCCCGAGACGGCGTCGACCCACATCTCGTCGATCGGGTCGGTGAGCACGAGCACCTCGTAACCCTTGGCCTGGAAGGCTTCCAGATGCGGGGAGTTCTCGATGCTCTGCCGCGATTCGCCGGTCAGGTAGTAGATGTGCTCCTGGCCGTCCTTCATCCGCTCGACGTACTCACGCAGCGACGTGAGCTTCTCCGGGTCGTTCGTCGATGCGAACGAGCAGATGTCGAGGATCGCGGTGCGGTTCTCGTGGTCGTCCAGCAGGCCTTCCTTGACGGCCCGGCCGAACTCCTTCCAGAAGGTGTCGTACTTGTAGCGGTTCTCGTCGGCCATCAGGGTCTTGACCGTCGACAGCACCTTCTTGACCAGGCGACGGCGGATCAGCTGGATCTGCCGGTCCTGCTGCAGGATCTCGCGCGAGACGTTGAGCGAGAGGTCCTGCGCGTCGACGACGCCCTTCACGAAGCGCAGGTACTCCGGCATCAGCGCTTCGCAGTCGTCCATGATGAAGACGCGCTTCACGTACAGCTGGACACCGCGTTTGCGCTCCCGCATGAACAGGTCGAGCGGCGCGTGGCCGGGCAGGAACAGCAGCGCCTGGTACTCGAAGGTGCCCTCGGCCTGGAGCCGGATCGTCTCCAGCGGGTCGTTCCAGTCGTGCGCGACGTGCTTGTAGAACTCGTTGTACTCGTCCTCGGTGACGTCGGACGACGGACGGGCCCACAGCGCCTTCATCGAGTTGACCGTGACGACCTCTTCGCCTTCGGTCATCCGGATGGGCCAGGTGATGAAGTCCGAGTACTTCTTGACGATCTGCTTGATCTTCGTGGCCGAGGTGTAGTCGAAGAGCTGGTCTTCGGCGTCCTCGGGCTTGAGGTGCAGGACGACCGACGTGCCCTGCGGCAGGTCCGGGACCGTCTCGATGGTGTACGTGCCTTCGCCCTCGGATTCCCAGCGGACGCCCTCGTCCGATCCGGCGCGGCGGGTCAGCAGCGTGACCTTGTCGGCAACCATGAAGCTGGCGTAGAAGCCGATGCCGAATTGGCCGATCAGATCCTGCGAGGCCGCGGAATCCTTGGTCTCCTTCAGTTTCTTCAGGAATTCGGCGGTGCCGGATTTCGCGATCGTGCCGATCAGCGCCACGACGTCGTCCCGGCTCATCCCGATTCCGTTGTCCCGCACGGTGAGGGTGCGGTTTTCGGGGTCGGTCGCGATCTCGATGTGGAGATCGTCGGTGTCCGCCTGGAGTTCCTTGTCACGGAACGCTTCGAGGCGGAGTTTGTCCAGTGCGTCGGAGGCGTTGGACACCAGCTCCCGCAGGAAGGTGTCCTTGTTCGAGTAGATCGAGTGGATCATCAGCTGAAGCAGCTGACGTGCCTCCGACTGGAACTCGAGTGTTTCGGCAGAGGTTGTCACGGGCCGATATTACCCAGCGCCTATTCGGCCCGGGTAAGCCTCTGTCGGGCCACTTCGACCAGTCCGTCGCCGGTCGCCTGCTCGATCGTCGTGACGCACGCCCGGCCCTCGGTCTCGACCGTGGCGATGACGTTGCCGAAATGCGGTCCGGACACCTTGGTCCAGGTCAGCGGGTCGGGCGCGACGCCGCCCCGGCCGGCCCAGCGGCGCGCGAGGGACGCCAGCGCGGCCGACCACGTGCCGGCGAAAGCCCATCGGAGGAAACGCGGCATGGCGTTGTGGACCGGGGAGCAGGTGAGCTGGAAGACGGTCGAAGTCACCGGCTCGGGGTAGTGCGCCTCGGCGATGTAGGCGTGGTGGACGTCGCCCGAAAGCACCGCGATGGTGGCGGGCGGATCGTCCCGCCGTCCCTCGCGGGCGATCATCGCGGACAGCCGCTCGAACGACGCCCGGAACGCGGCCCAGTGTTCGAGGTCGGCGGCCTGGCGGATCTTCTCCGCGAGCCTGCCGCGCCATCCGGGACGGTCGCAGGCACGTTCGTTCAGCGACTGCAGGTGGGAGATGACCGGCGGCAGCAGCCAGGGCAGCGACGAGCCGATCAGCAGGTGGTCGCACGGCGCGGCGGCGTTCTCCTCGATCCAGTCGAATTCGTCGTCGTCGACCATGGACCGCGCGCCGCCCGCCAGGATCCGCCCCGCCCGGCTGTCGATGACCAGCAACCGCACGCCGCCGAAGTCCCGGCGATAGCTCCACCGCGCGCCTTTGGTGCCGTCGCGTTCGTTGTCGGCCTCATCGGCGAACGCGGAGAGCAGCTCGGCGTTGTCACCGCCGGAACCGATCGCCTTCCGGAAGGTGGCGTCTTCGGCGAGTTCCGCGGGGCCGAGGTTCCCCAGGTGCTGGTAGACCCAGTACGACATGATCGCGCCGCGCAGCCGTTCCCGCCACCACGGCTGCGCGCGCATCCGCCGCTGCCAGGCGAGGGAGGTGTTCCAGTCGTCGCGGACGTCGTGGTCGTCGAAGATCATCGACGTCGGCACGGTGGACAGCAACCAGCGGATCGCCGGCTCGCCCCAGGCCTCGAAGTACAGATGGGTGTATTCCTCGAAGTCCATCACCTCGGTACCCGGCGGCCGGGAGGTGTCCCGGCGGCGTTTCAGCCATTCCTGCGTCTCGTCGGTGGTCTCGTCCGCGTAGACCTGATCACCCAACATCAGCAACGCCTGCGGCCACTCGGCTTCCTCGCCCGCGGCCATCCGGCGGGCGTACGCGGCCAGCGCGTCCGGGCCGAAGGCGTCGCCGTCGTGCGGTTTGCGGCACGAGCCGAAGACGAGCCGGACCCTCGACTCCTCCTCGGGCAGCGTCCGGATCCGGCTCGGCGGGAACTCGGAACCGGCCGGAGGCCACACCTTTTCGCCGTCGACGCGCACTTCGTACTCGACGCACGAGCCGGGTTCGAGACCGGTCAGCACCAGCAGGGCGTAGTGATGGCCCTTGATCTCGAACGTCCTCGCGGTGGTGCCGAGCACTTCGACCTCACCGGCGGTGCCGGTCTCGACCCACACCGTCGCCGACGTCTCGTCGACATGCCGCAGCAAGGGCCCCAGGCGCAGACTCATTCCTGAAACGGTGCCACAGCGGAGCCAAGATCGTGCGCTGAGCGGACTCCTCAGCCGAGCCGCGAAAAGATCTCGCGGATCTCGGCCAGCGACTTCTCCCGTTCGGCGTCGTCCTCGTACCAGCCGTCGGCGGCGCGGTCCCCGACGATCGCCTCGGGCGTGAACTCCTCACCGAACCGGTAGTCGCCGAGGCAGTAGGTGAACCCCGACTCGCTCAGCGGGTCCAGACCCTCCTCTCGGCAGTGGTCGAGGAAGCCTTCGGCCTGCAGCCATCGCGCCCCGTCGAACCAGAACACGCCGCCGGCGTAGAGGATCGTCGCTCCCGAATCCGAGACGAGGTTCAACGACTCGTAGTTCTCGGGCTGGTCGCGCACGAGCGCGACGAGGTCTTCGGGAACGCCACGGTAGAGCGCCTCCTGCACCGAGTAGTCGCCCTCGGCGTACAGGTTCAGGTCGGACTCGTGGTCGAAGGTCAGCAGCAGCGCGCGTCCGTCCGGCGTGAAATACCAGACCGCCGACTCGCCACCGCCGTTGTTCCAGGCGTAGCGCACCGCGCCGTCCACCGCGATCGGGTCGATCTCGGTGACCGCGTCGATCACCGCGGCACGCCGCCGCACCTCGTCGAGGGATGTCGCACCGAGGGCCGCCCAGATCTCTTCGCTCACCCGCGCAGACTACCGGTGCGCACGTGGCCGATCCGGATCCGCTGCGGGTGGTCGCCGACCGGAATGGACTTCACCTTCGCGCCGGTCGCGAAGTCGATCGCCGTCACCTGGTCCGAGCCGCTTTCCGAGATGACGCAATGCCTTCCGTCACCGCTCACGGTCGCCCAGTACGGCTTCGCCGCCGTCACGAGCTGAGCCTCCCGCAGGCTCGCGCGGTCCACAATGGTCGCGTAGTCGTCCATCGTCCCGGCGACGCAGAGCTTGTCACCGGCCGGGCTCATCGAAAGCCCGTGGTGCCGGGAGTCGTTGACCCAGGTGGTGCGGTCCTCGCTGGTGTCCGGGTTCTTCGGCAGCGTCTTCGACCGCGTGATCCGGTCGGTGGCGACGTCGTATTCGAGAAGGCCGTTGAAGAACGACACCTGGAAGTACAGCTTCGACTCGTCGGGGGTGAAGGCCACCGGCCGGACGGCGTCGGAGAGATCGCCACGCCCGAAGGCGTCCAAGCGCTCGCGCATGTCGATCACCTTCACCTGCTTGAAGGTGGTCGCGTCGACGACGGTGAGCCGCCGGTCGCCCTTGGTGAAGTCCTGCCACGGCGCGTCGAGCGCGGTGTTGACCTCGCCGATCGAGCTGTTCCAGAGGTACCGGCCGCCGTCGGTGTAGGTGTTCTCGTGCGGCTTGTCGCCGGTCTTGAACGAGCCGAGCTGCCGTCCGGTCTCGATGTCGAGCACGTGGACGGTGTTCGACGTCGAGGCCGACACCGCGATGCTGCGGCCGTCCGGCGACACGGCCATGTGGTCGGAGCGGAAACCCGACACCGGGAACCGCCAGTTGACGCGGCCGGTGGCGAGGTCGATCGACACGACGTCGGCGAAACTCGGGCGGGACGCGACCACCGCGCGGCCGTCCGGGGTGGTGTAGAGGTCGTCGACGAGCTGGTCGTGTCCCTCGCCGACACCGTTGCGGATGCCGAGGAAGAAGGCGAGTTTGATCGGGTTCAGGTAGATCTCGGTGAGCCGCTCGGCCTTGTCCGGCACCATGTCGACGCGCGCGATCTTGGCGTAGTCGCCGGAGGGCGCGATGACGTCCGCGGTCCCCTCCCAGTTGTTGCCCACGAACAGCACCTGCCGCAGGCCGTCTTCCGCCGCGGCGGCGGGCGCCGAGCCCAGTGCCGCGGCGAGGCAGGTCACGAGGACGGTGTTCAGCAACCGGCGTTTCCGCATCACGCGCACCTTTCGGCGAGGGCCTGTTACCTTTCGGTAGCTCACAGGAAACCAACCGGCCGGACACCCTCGGTAGGGGACGGTCGCCAAGGACCGCCGGCTTCGTTGTGCACCGGGCACAATCCGCGCGGGAAGGCGGTGGCGATGGCGCACCGGTCGCTCCACGAGGTGCTGGCCGCGATGGCCGCCGACGCCGACGTCGTCGACGAAGTGGTCCGGGCCGCCCGCACGGAGTCGCCGGAAGTCGCGAGCCTGCCGGTGAGCGAGAACCGGCGGCACGTCGCGATCGTGCTCGCCGCCGGGCTCGCCTCATTCGACCGGCCGGGCGGGGCCGGGGAGCAGGACTACGCCGCGGCCGCCGTCCTCGGCGCGGACAGGGCCGCGCAGGGGGTGCCGCTCGCCGCGCTGCTGCGCGGGGTGCAGGCCGGCCGCAGCCGCGCGGTCGAGATCGCCGTCGAACGCGGCAAGGCGGCCGGGGTGCCGGACGACGTCATGCTGGCGGCCCTGGTCGACTTCGACCGGAACACGCGCGCGCTCGAACGGCAGGTCATCGCCGGATATCACGAGGCCGAACTCGAACTCTCCCGCACGGTGCACGACAGCCGGGCCCGGTTGCTGCGGCGGTTGCTGGGCGGCGACACGGCGGCGCCCTCGGCCGAGGAGGTCGCGAACGTCGGGCTGAACCCGGGCGGACGCTATCACTGCCTGCTCTCCGACGTCGGCGATCCGTACCAGGCGCGGGTCGTCGAGCGACGGCTCGGCGCGACGGGTGGCGTCTTCGGCCTGGTCGACGGGCGGCTGACCGGGCTGGCGCCGCGGCTTCCCACCCCGTCTGCGCTCGGGGACGACGTCCTGATGGTGGTCTCCCCCGCCGTCCCGCTCGCGGAGGTCCGCGGGATGCACGCGCTGTGCGTGATGGCCTTGCCGACGGCCGCGCGGTCCCGCGGTCTGCACGCGGTGGCCGATCTGGCCGTCGAGACCGCGCTCGCCGCCCAGCCGGGGCTCGCCGCACTGCTCGGTGACACCCTGCTGAGCGCGCTGACGCCGGGCGACGACTTCCACGGGCAACTCGTCTCGACCGCGCTGGCCTACCTCGACCACGGGCGACGGCTCGACCAGACCGCCGCGGCGTTGCACGTCCACGCGAACACCGTGCGGTACCGGCTCGCCCGGCTCGGCGAGATCACCGGGGCGTCGCTCGATCCGCCGGAAGACGACGGCGGTACGCATGTGCGGCACACCGTCGGCTGGTGGTGGGCGCTGCGCACCTGGCGCTCGGGCTGAACCGCCGGGGTCCGTCGTCCGTGTAACCCGGTGAAGGCTTCTCCACCCGGAAGGAACCCGCCTTGTCGGTTTTCACGCGCCCCGCCCTCGTGGGCCTGCCCGGCGACCGGACGGCCGCCCGTGAGATCGCGTCCAGCGCGGTGACCACCCTGTCCGCCGTTCTCGTGCTGTTCGCCCTGCTCGCGCCGAACGACCTCGACGCGCTGACACCCGAAGCGTTCGTGCGGTTGCCGGTCGAGGCGCTGCTCGGGGTGGCGGTGGTGCTCATGCTGCGCGACGGCGCCCGGCGGATCGTCGCGGTGTCCGCCGGCGCGATCCTCGGGCTGCTGACCGTGTTCAAGGCCATCGACATCGGGTTCGGGCTCGCGCTGAACCGGCGGTTCAACCCGGTTTTCGACTGGGGTGTGCTCGGCAACGGCGTCGACCTGCTCGGTACGTCGATCGGCCGGGCGGGCGCGATCGCGTCGTTCGCCGGGCTGACGCTGCTCGCGGTGGTGGTGATCGTGCTGATGGCGCTGGCCGTGCTGCGGTTGAGCCGGGTGGTCGCCGGACGGCGCACGGCGTCGACCAGGGTGACGGCCGTGCTCAGCGTGGTCTGGATGGTGTGCGCGGTCTCCGGCGCGCAGCTCGCTCCGGGACAGCCCCTCGCTTCGCGCAGTGCGGTCGCCTTCGCCTACGACGACCTCCGCCAGGTCCGGGCCGGGATCCGGGACAGGCAGGCCTTCGCCGAGGAAGTCGCCGTCGACGCCTTCCGTGACACGCCGCCTTCCGGACTGCTGAACGCGTTGCGCGGCAAGGATGTGCTGTTCACCTTCATCGAGAGCTACGGCCGGGTGGCCGTCCAAGACTCCGATATCGCGCCCAAGGTCGACGCGGTCCTCGACGCCGGGACCGCGCGGCTGAAGAACGCGGGCTACGGCTCGCGCAGCGCGTTCCTGACGTCGCCGACGACGAGCGCGGGCAGCTGGCTGGCGCACTCGACGTTCCAATCCGGGGTGTGGGTCGACAGCCAGCACCGCTACGACGACTTCGTGAAGACCGACCGGTTCACCCTCGGCGGCGCGTTCGAACGCGCGGGCTGGGAGACCGTCGGCGTCGTCCCGGCGCATACCGAGGATTGGCCGGAGGGCGAGGTCTACGGCTACGACCGCTACTACGACTCGCGAAGCATCGGGTATCACGGCCCGCAGTTCTCCTACGCCACGATGCCGGACCAGTTCACGCTTTCGGCGTTCCAGCGTGCCGAACGCGGGAAGCCGGACCGCCCGCCGATGATGGCGGAGATCGACCTCGTCACCAGTCACTGGCCGTGGACGCCGCTGCCCCGCATGGTCGACTGGGCCGCCGTCGGCGACGGATCGATCTACGATCCCATGCCCTCGCAAGGGAAAACCCCCGAAGAGGTCTTCACCGACCCCGCCAAGGTGCGCGGCGCGTACGGCGACTCGATCGCGTATTCGCTGAACTCGCTCATCTCGTACGTGGAGACGTACGGCGACGACGATCTCGTGCTCGTGTTCCTCGGCGACCACCAGCCGAATCCGATCGTCGCCGGCGCGGGCGCGGATCACGACGTCCCGATCACCGTGGTCACGCGGGACAAGGCCGTGCTCGACAAGGTCGCGGCGTGGCACTGGCAGGACGGCCTGCACCCGGACCGGAACGCGCCGGTGTGGCGAATGGACACGTTCCGGGACCGGTTCCTGACCACTTTCGCCCGCTGAAAACCCGCATTCAGAGGACTAAATGCGGGTGGCGTCGCGATATCGATCGGCCAGCTCGCGCAAGTAGTCGACTAACTGCGGGGGTTCGGTGACGTGGAATGGGGCGTTGAGGAGTCCTAAGTGGACGGCCATCGTCTCGATGCTGTCCGCGCCGGTGTGCAGGACGCAGGTGTTCGCGTCGACGGCCTCCACCGTCCCGACGGCCGGGTTGATCCGCGCGGTCACCTCTTCGGCGGACGCGTGCACCGTGACGTCGGCGCGGTAGCGCCAAGCGGCGGACGAAACCCCGCGCCGCACGCGGTCCGTGACGTCTTCGGGCAGTTCGCGCGCGGTGAACCGCGGGCCGGTGGGGATACGCGGGGTCAACCTGTCGACGCGGAAGGTGCGCCAGTCGCCGCGGTCGAGGTCGAGGTCCCAGGCGACCAGATACCAGCGGCGTCCCCAGTTCACCAGGCGATACGGCTCGACCTTGCGGACGCTTTCCGAACCGTCGTGGGTCCGATAGCCGAATCGCAGCACCTCACGGTCCCGGCAGCAGGCCGTCAGCACGGTGAGCGTCTCGGCGGCGACGCGCGGGCCGGGCTCGTCCCTCGGCACCGGGATCGTGTACGCCTGCAAGGCGTTCACGCGGCGGCGCAACCGGGACGGCAGCACCTGCTCCAGCTTGGCGAGCGCGCGCAACGACGTCTCCTCCACGCCCGCGATGGTGCCGCCGGCGGCGGTCCGCAGGCCGATGGCGACGGCGACGGCTTCCTCGTCGTCCAGCAGCAACGGCGGCAGATCGGCGCCCGCGCCGAGCCGGTAACCGCCGACGGAACCGCGGGTCGCGTTCACCGGGTACCCGAGCGCGCGGAGACGCTCGACGTCGTTGCGGATCGTGCGGGCGCTGACCTCCAGGCGTTCCGCGAGTTCGGTGCCGGTCCAGTCACGGGGAGTCTGCAGCAGGGAGAGCAGACGGAGCAGTCTTGCCGAGGTTTCCAACATTTCTTCAGGCTGCTCCTCCATTAGGAACGGGATGTTCCTAATGTCACTCTACCTTGGTCTTATGAACGCAAACACCGAGATCAAGCCCTTCCGCGTCGAGGTCCCGCAGGCCGAACTGGACGACCTCGCCGACCGTCTGGCCCGCGTCCGCTGGGCGAACGAACTGCCCGCCGACCAGGTGACCGACGGGGTGCAACGCGGACCGGTCACGCCGGGCTGGGAGTACGGCGTGCCGCTGGAGTACGTGCGACGGCTGGTCTCGTACTGGCGTGAGGGCTACGACTGGCGGAAGTGGGAGGCGAAGCTCAACGAGTACCCGCAGTTCACCACGGAGATCGACGGGCAGAACATCCATTTCCTGCACGTCCGCTCGCCGGAGCCGGACGCGACGCCGCTGATCCTCACCCACGGCTGGCCGAACTCGGTCTTCGAGTACCTCGACCTGATCGACCAGCTGACGGACCCGCGTTCCCACGGGGGCGACGCGGCGGACGCGTTCCACGTGGTCATCCCTTCGCTGCCCGGGTTCGGCTTCTCGGGCCCGACGCGCGAGAAGGGCTGGAACCGGTACCGCACGGCTCAGGCGTGGGCCGAGCTGATGCGCCGCCTCGGTTACGAGCGCTACGGCACGCACGGGAACGACGCCGGTTCGTTCGTCGCCCCCGAGGTCGGCCGGATCGACGCCGAGCACGTGCTCGGTGTGCACGTGACGCAGCTGTTCTCGTTCCCCAGCGGCGATCCGGCGGAGTTCGAGGGCATGACCGAGAAGGAACTGGAGTACATGCAGTTCCTCCAGTCCTTCAACGACGACATGTCCGGCTACGCGAAACTCCAGGAGAGCGCGCCGCAGAACCTCGCGCACGCGCTGGCCGACTCGCCGACCGGGCAGCTGGCCTGGAGCGCGCAACTGCTGGCGGGCACGAGCGACGACCACGTGCTCACCAACGCCACGCTGTACTGGCTCACCAACACCGCGGCTTCGGCGGCGCGGTTCTATTACGAGGACAAGCACAGCGAGCACCCGGCCGAGCCGACGACCGCGCCGACCGGGCTGGCCAGCTTCGCCTACGACTTCCGGCCGCTGCGGCGCTTCGCCGAGCGGGACCACGCGAACATCGTTTCGTGGCAGGAATTCGACCGCGGCAGCCACTGGGCGACGCAGGACGCGCCGGACCTTTTGGTGGGAGACATCCGGGCGTTCTTCCGCAAGCTTTCCTGACGGGGGCTGAAGGGAGCTTCCACCGCATGTCATGCGGTGAAAGCTCCCATCGCCGCGTCTCATGCGGTGAAAGTCCCCTTCAGCTACCGGCGCCGTCCAGTACCGCCATGGCCTCCGCGCTCAGCTCCAGCGTGAAGGCCGGCCGGATCGCCTCGTAGTGTTCCCAGGTCCGCGGCCCGATCAGCGGCAGCACCCGCGGCGACGTCTGGCGCAGCAGCCACGCCAGCGCGACCTGGTTCCCGGTCGCCCCCACCTCCCGCGCCACGGTCTCGACGGCGGCCATCCGCGCCTCACCGTCCGCGCCGACGTAGGTCTGCCAGACGGGATGCGCCAGCCGCCGCGCGGAGTCGTCGTAGATCCCGCGCAGGATCGACGAGTACGCGGCGAGCGCGATGTCTTCGTTGTCCCGCAGGAAATCGAGCATGTCCCCGGTGGCCAGCGACGCCGAATCGGCCACCGGCCGCAGATACGAATGCTGCAACTGGACGGCCACCGGCGAGGCCCAGCCGTGCCGCTCCGCGAGCGCGCGGATCCGCTCCAGCCGCCAGGTGCGGACGTTGCTCCAGCCGATCTGCCGCACCTTCCCCGCGCGGACGATCTCGTCGAGCGCGGCCAGCGTCTCCTCCAGCGGGGTCGCCCGGTCGTCGACGTGGACGTAGTACAGGTCGATGTGGTCGGTGCCGAGCCGCCGCAGGCTTTCGTCTACGCCGCGCCGGATCACGTCGCCGCCCGCGCCCTCGAAATGCCGTCCGATGTAGTCCCAGTCCGCGGTGCCGTCGTCGTGATACCCCTTGCGCGCGCTGTCGGCGTCGGCGACCGCGGCCGACACCTTCGTCGCGAGGAAGACCTTGTCCTGCCTGCCTTTCAGCAGTTTCCCGAGCAGTTCCTCGCTCTCCCCGCCCGACGCGCCGGGCACCCACCACGAGTAGCAGTTCGCGGTGTCGAGGAAGTCGCCGCCGTCGTCGAGGTACGCGTCCAGGATCCGCGCCGAGGTCCGCTCGTCGGTGGCGGTGCCCATCGTCATGCACCCGAGCGAGACCTGGCTGACCTTCCGGCCGGTCCGGCCGAGTTCCACCTTTTCCATGGTCTGGACCTTATGCGCGATCGGTCCGGTACTACAGTCCGTTCACATGACCGGATCCCGGACCAATCTGGCTTGGGACGTGCTTCTCGACCTCTCCGGGCCGGGCCCCAGGCACGAGCGGCTCACCAGGGCGCTGCGCACCGTGATCCGCGAAGGCACGCTCGGCTCCGGCGCCGCGTTGCCACCCAGCCGCACCCTCGCCGCGGATCTCGGTTGCTCCCGTTGGGTGATCACGCAGGCGTACGAGCAACTGATCGCGGAGGGCTACCTCGCCGCGCGCACCGGATCGGGCACCGTCGTGCGCTGGTCCGCGTCGGGCGCCGAGCCCGCGAAACCCGCCGGACGCAAGGTGTCGCCGCCCGAGATCGACCTCGCGCCCGGCCTGCCCGATCTGCGGCACTTCCCTCGGACGCGCTGGGCGGAGGCGGTCCGCGAAGTACTCGTGAACGCGCCCCACGGCGAGTTCGGCTACCCCGTCCCCGGCGGGCATCCGCGGCTCCGCGCCGTGCTCGCCGACCACCTCCGCCGCTGCCGGGGTGCGGTCGTCGACGACGTGCGGATCGCGTCCGGCGTCACCGACGCGTTCGGCCGCCTGTGCCGGGCGTTGCTCGCGGCCGGGATCACCCGCGTCGCGGCCGAAGACCCCGGTTGGCGCACCCTGCGCCGCATCGCGACACGTGCCGGGCTCGACGTCGTCAGCGTCCCGGTCGACGAAGACGGGCTCCGCGTCGAGGACATCCCTCCCGGCGTCCGGGCCGTTCTCGTGACCCCGGCGCACCAGTTCCCCACCGGCACCGTCTTGTCGCCCGCCCGCCGCGCCGGGTTGCTGGCCTGGGCGCGCGAGGCCGACGGCCTGATCATCGAAGACGATTACGACGCCGAGTTCCGCTACGACCGGCGTCCGGTCGGGACGGTGCAGGGGATGGATCCGGCGAGGGTCGCGCTCCTCGGGTCGGTCAGCAAGACCCTCAGTCCCGCGCTCGGCCTCGGCTGGTACGCCGTCCCTCCACAGTGGACGGACCGGGTCGAGTCCTCGCCCACTCCGCCGGCATTGGACCAGCTGGCGTTCGCGGCCTTTCTCGAACGCGGCTCGTACGACCGGCACCTGCGCGCGGCCCGGCGCCGCTACCGCGCCCGGCGCGACGCCCTGGTCGACGCGCTCGGCCCGGCGCGTCTGTCCGGCGTCGCCGCCGGCCTGCACCTCGTACTGGAGCTGCCCGGCGGATCCGCCGCCGCGGTGGTGGAACGGGCGGCGGACAAAGGCCTGCGCGTGGCCGATCTCGACGACTACCGCGTCGCACCCGGCGAACCCGGGCTGGTCCTCGGCTACGGCAACCTCGCGGACGGTTCCGTCGGCACCGCCGCCCGCCTGCTGCGGGAGGCCATCGCGCACCCCTAGTGAGTGGCAAGGACGGCTATGGAGGGGTGAGGCAAATGTGACGTATTCGGGCTGGACTGGGTGATGCGACGCCGCACTCGCGTGCTTGGAGAACGGGCTCTGCCACGTGAGCCGAGGGGTGAAGGGGCCCTTCGTCGCATCGGACGCGGCGAAGGGAGCCTTCACTCCACCACCGAGCCCGCCCGCGAACACAACACGTTTGACTTTCGACTTCTAACCGTCCTCGCCACTCACGAGGCGGTCAGTCCGGAAGTACCGACTGAACGGCCTCCGGGGTCCGCCCGACCACGGTCGTGCCGTCGTCGGCGGTGATGATCGGCCGCTGGATCAGCTTCGGATGCGTGGCCAGTGCCTCGATCCAGCGGTCGCGGTCGGCGGGGGTGCGCCCCCAGGTCTTGAGTTCGAGTTCCTTCGCGATCGGCTCGGCGGTGCGGGTGATGTCCCACGGCTCGAGCCCGAGCCGCTTGAGGACGGCCTTCAGCTCCTTCGCCGTCGGTGGCTCCTCGAGGTACTTCCGCACGGTGTACTCGGCCCCCGCCTCGTCCAGCATCGACACCGCGGACCGGCATTTGGAACACGCCGGGTTCACCCAGATCTCCATCCGGGGCCACCTCCCTTCGAAAAGTGCTCACTCGATGAGCACTTTGCTTCCGATGATGGTCATAGACGTTACGACGAAAGGAACCCGGCCATGGACGAGACCATCTTCAGCGCCGCCTCCCCCGCCGAGTGGCGTGCCTGGCTGGCCGAGAACGCCGGGACCGAAAAGGAGATCTGGCTGGTCATCCCGCACAAGGACAGCGGCGTCGCCGGCGTCCGGATCGAAGAGGCGATGGAGCAGGCCCTGTGCTTCGGCTGGATCGACGGGCTGCACCGCAAGAACGACGCCACCAGTTCGCGGCTGCGGTTCACCCCGCGCAATCCCCGGAGCACGTGGAGCCGGGTCAACCGCGAGCGGGCCGCCCGCCTCATCGCCGAAGGACAGATGACCGAACGCGGTCAGGCGATGATCGACCTGGCCAAGGAAAAGGGCCGCTGGCAGGTCGTGCCGGACGGCGACGGCGTCCCGGATGACCTGCGTACCCGGCTCGACACCGACGAGGCCGCCCGCACTCATTTCGAGAAGTTCCCGCCGTCGTCGAAGCGGCTGATCCTGGAATGGATCCTGACGGCGAAGAAGCCGGAGACCCGGGAACGGCGGATCACCAAGACCGTCGAACTCGCGGCCGTGAACGTCCGCGCGAATCACCCGGTCCGGTGAGTCAGTTCGGTTCGCACCGGGCGACGAGGAGGGCGATGTCGTCCTGTGCCGGGGTGTTGCCGACGAGCGCGGCCATCACGCGTGCGCAGACCACACCGGGCTGATCCGCGGAGACCACGCTCGCGAGCCGCTGCAGGCCGACATCGATCAGCTGATCCCGGCGCTCGACGAGACCGTCTGTGTAAAAGGCGAGCACGGCACCGGGCGGCAGTTCGACGACGGTTCTTCGGCGCCGCGGCCCGGTCACCCCGATGGGCGGATCGACCGGCGCGTCGACGAACACCGACGGACCGCCGGGCGGCGCGAGCACCGGCGGCAGATGCCCGGCCAGCGAGATCGCCATGCTGTCGCGCGAAGCCGTCATCAGTCCGTACACGACGGTGGCCAGCGAACCCGGTTCGAAATGCTGCACCTTCCGGTCCAGTTTGGACAGCACTTCCGCCGGGTCGTCCGATTCGAGCGCGTAGGCGCGCAGCGCGCTGCGCAGCCGTCCCATGATCACGGCGGCGTTGAGGCCGTGCCCGGCGACGTCGCCCATCACGATGCCGAGCCGGTCACCCGGCAGCGAGAACAGGTCGTACCAGTCGCCGCCGACCCCGGGTTCGGTACCCGGCACGTACCGCGCGGAGAACTGGATGCCCGGAACAGCGGGCAACCGCGCGGGCACCAGGCTGCGTTGCAGCGCGGCGGCGGCCGCGCGATCGGTCGACGAGAGTTCGATCTGCGCCGCCAGCGCGAGCCGCGCGGCCACCAGCCGCAGCAGGTCGATGTCGGTCTCGGAGAACTCCCTCGGCGTCAGCGACCCGACGTGCAGGACCCCGATCAGCTCGTCGCCCGCGAGCATCGGCACGCCGAGCAGCGTGCGCAGCCCCCGTTCCCACAGGAGCGCGTTCACCACCGTGGTCTCGTCGACGTGGTCGATGATCACCGGGCGGCGTTGCGCGGCGACCGTGCCCGCGAAACCGGCGCCGACGGGCACCCGGACGTCCTGGTAGACCTCTTCCTCGATCCCGGAAGCGGCGATCGCCAGCAGTTGCTGGGCCGAGGGATCGTGCCGCAGCACCGTGGCGGTGTCGACACCGAGAACCTCGCGCACGCGCGCCAGGATCGTGGCCATCACCTTGTCCTGGCCGAGGTGCCCCAGCGCCGTGTCGGTGATGGCTTCGAGCACCTGGAGCCGATCGTCGGCTGTCGGGGTCTCGGGCATGCGCAGAGCCTAACCAGTCCGGTCGGCGGCCACCTCCCAGCCCGCCGCCAGTCCGTCGAGGTCACCCGCCAGTACTGCACTCGGCGGAATGGCGTCCCGCGGGACACGGCAGGCGAGCGCCGTGCCGAGCCCGGCCATCCGGATGACGGTGTCGATCAGCGCCTCCGGCTCTTCCGGCCAGTCGAACCCCGGCTGGGCGATCAGCAGGCTCACGCAGCCGTGCATCGCCGACCAGAGGCCCATCGCGAGGATCTCCGGTTCACCGCGCAGGATCCCGGCCCGCACGCAGGCGGCGGTCGCGTCGGCGAGGTACCGGAAGCAGGCGACCGCGCCGGGCGACGAACCGCCGGAGGGACGCATCAGGAGCACGCGGTACTGCACCGGATGATCGAGGGCGAACCGGGCGTACACCCGTGCGCGGCGGCTGAGGGCACGCATCGGATCGGCGACCTCGACGGCATGCTCGTGCATACGGCGCGCGAGTTCGTCCCACACCCGCAGGCAGACCGCCTCCAGCAACGCGTCCCGGCTGGGGAAATGCGCGTAGACCGACGGCGTGGAGACGCCCGTGCGGCGCGCGACGGCTCGCAGCGTCAGCGCCTCGTCGGTACCCGCCTCGCCGAGCAGGGCGTCGGCGGCGGACAAGATCTCGCCGCGCAGCCTGTCCCCTTCGCCCGGTCGCGCCTTCGTCCGCTTCGCGCCCATGCCGTGATGCTGCCAGCATTGACTTGACACCGTCAACTTGACGGTGTCAGCTTGAGGCATGGCGCACTTCCGGACCGCGACCGCGCTGGGTCGCCGAGGCGACGACCCGGTCTTCGACACCGAGCTCGATCCACAGTGGACGATCGGGACGAAACTGCACGGCGGCTATCTCCTCGCCGTGCTCGCCAAGGCGGCCGCCGAGGTCTCCTCGCATCCGCATCTGACCGCGATCAGCGGCTCGTTCTCGGTGGCACCCGAGCCCGGCCCCGCGGTCGTCGAGGTCGAGGTGCTGCGCGAGGGCCGCGGCCTCACCCAGCTGCGCGCGCGGCTGAGCCAGGGCGGCGCGCCCTGCACGGAGGCGCTGATCACCCAAGGCGTCCTGGCCGACGGAGACGCGTGGTGGTCCGGAGTGGACCCGGTGGAGCTCCCGCCGGAGCAGGACTGCCTGCCCGTGCCCGCCGACGGCGGTGGCGGCTTCCGCATCGGCCTGATGGACGTCGTCGAGCAGCGCCTCGATCCGGCGGCGGCCGGATTCGCGGTGGGACAGCCGTCCCGGAAAGGCGTCATCTCGTCCTGGCTGCGGCTCGCCGACGGCAGCGACTGGGATCCGGTGAGCCTGCTCGTCGCGCTCGATCCGGTGCCGCCGATCTCCTACGACCTGGGCATCGCGGGCTGGGCGCCGACCGTCCAGTTCACCGCGTACCTGCGCGGGCTTCCGGCGCCGGGTCCGGTGCGGGTGCGGATGCGCGCGGGCGAACTCGGCGGCGACCGGATGGACGAGGTCGCGGAGCTTTGGGACGAAAAGAACCGGCTGATCGGGCAGGCGACCCAGATCGCCGCCGTACGTCTCCCCTGAACCACCCGAAAGCGGGTTCATGACGCGGCGCCGGGAGTTAAGATCCGGCGTCGACGTCATTGTTCTGGGGGCAGGACCATGGAAGCGGAACCACGCCGCGCGGGCGAGAACGATTCCGGCGGCGCCGAGATCACCCGGCTCTGCCGGACCCTGGTGCCACTGGCCGCCGCCGGCAAATACGCCGAGGCCGCGTCGACCTACCGCTGGGTGACCAGGGCTTCGTCCGGCGACCCACTCCGGTACGGCGATCACGCGTCGCGGCTGGAATTCTGCGCCCTCACCGGCAACGAGCACACCGGTCTCGATCTTCTGTCGCTTTTGGACGGTGTCGGCGACCATTCGGACGCCGTCGGCAGGCTCGAGTTCTTCGCCTCGGCGGCGCTGCTCACCCGCCGGTTGACGGAAACCGGATACGGCGAGATCCCGTTCGTTCTCAACGGTCCGTACGACGGCGTCCCCCTGAGCAGGCTGCACGAGCGGATGCGGGCGGCGGCCCTCGTCGAAGCCGAGGAACTCGACGGACGCGAGCACTCCGGGTACTTCACCGTCTACGCCGAACGGAAGATGGCCGCGAAACCGGTCGCGGAATTCGTCCCGCTCCTGCCGTCGGCGCTCCCCCGGGTCCCGATCCTGCCGCCGCCCGGGCTGTCCGCGGAAGAACTCGTCATCCGGGCGGAGATCCACAATCACCGGTGCGAACCGGAAGAGGCGCGAGCCTGCCTCGAAGCGATCGACGATGTCCCGGATGAAATCGCGCCCCGGCTGAGCGAACTGCGCGCGATCTTTTTCCAGGGCGAGGACACCGAGGAGCGGCTGCGCCAGGCGGCCGCCGGATTCCGGGGCCAGGGCGACGAAATCCGCTTCCTGCTCAACCAATGCTGGCTCGGGCTGTGGCTCGTCTTCGACGATCAGGTCGAGACCGGGGTCGCGCTGACGACGGTGGCCGCGGCCCGCTTGCGCGCCGGGACGGACGAACGCGCCGCATGCTGGGGCGAATACTGGCTGGCGCACGTGCTTTCCGGGCAGGGCCGCACGTCCGAGGCGTACGAGGCCTTGCGACGGGGTGCCGAGCGGGCCGGCGAGGCGGGCGATCCCTTGCTCCTCGGAACACTTCTGTGTCTCGAAGCGTCTTTGCGGAACGGCGACGGCGAGGATCCGGTGACCACACTGGAACTCGCGCGGTCGGCGACGGACGCCTTCATCGTCGGGAACGTCGGCGAGAAGGCCGTCGAAGCGGTCGAACAGGTCCGGATCGCTTACGAGCGCACAGGATCGCTCGACGAATTGGACGTCTTCGTGGAACACCTGCTGGCGACGCTGCCCGTAGGCGGTCCGGAACGACTGCGCGGGCATCTTCGCCATCTTCGGGCGCTGTCGCTGATCGGCACCGGCAGGTTCGCCGAAGCCGTCGACGACGCCTACGCGTCTCTCGGTGTCTCCGCGTCGAAAGGCAAGGACACCGCGGAACATTGGTACGTCCTCGTCACCGCGCTGCACGGCGCCGGCCGCTACGACGAGGTGCTCGACGTCGCGCCCCGCACCATCGCCCTGCTCGCCACGTCACCGGACTGGGGCCACCGCTGCCGGTGGATGTACGCCGACAGCTACCGCGCGCTCGGCGAATCTTCGCGCGCCTTCAACGAATACGCCGTCCTCGCCGAAATCCTCCACGATTCGGGCGACACCGGGCATTCCTACATCTCGGTGAGCATGGCCGCCGCCGAACAGCTCGATCTGCTCGGCTACGGCGCGAACGCCGCGGATTTCTACGCGCGGGCCGCCGACGCGGCCTTGGCGATCGGCGGCGGCTACGTGGCCGCCACTTGCCGTAACGCGGCGACGCTGTCCCGGCTGCGGTCCGGCGACGTCGACGCGGCGCTGAGCGCGCTCGACGCCGCGGAAACCGCCGTGCACGCGGTGGAAACCGAAACCGCGCCCGCCAGGGAACATCTCGTCGCGCAGCTCGACCACGTCGCCGCCCACGTGCTCAGCGCCGCCGGCCGCGTCCGCGAGGCCGCCCGCCGCGCGCTCCGTGCCGCCGAAACGTTCCACCGGATAGGCGAAGCCGAGTCCGCCCGCGACGTCGACCTGTTGCTCGAACAGATACTCCTCGGCGAACAGAAGTGACGTGTGTCCCGTTTTCGGCCGGGCTGAAGGCTCCCTTCACCGCATCAGACGCGGCGAAGGGAGCCTTCAGCCCATGTACCTCGCCGCCGCCTTGCCAGCCCCGCTCACCAGGAGAAGGATCCCCGGCATGACCGGAGGAGCCAGCGGTACCCGAAGCCTGCCCATCGGCTCGATCGTGCTGTGGGTCGTGCGCGTGGCGCTCGCCGCCGAGTTCCTCTACAGCGGCTACCTGCTGTTCTCCGGTGGCCACACCGAACAGGTCTTCGCCGAGATCGGGCTCGGGCAGTGGCTCCGGTACGTCACCGGCGTACTCGAGGTCGCCGGCGCGATCGGCCTGCTGATCCCCCGTTTCGGCGGCCCGTCGGCGCTGCTGCTGGCGGGCGTCATGGTGGGCGCGAGCGTCACGGAACTGTTCATCCTCGCCAACGGCGGCCCGGTCCTCCCGCTGATCCTGCTGATCGTCTGCGCGACGCTGGCCTGGTTCCTCCAGGATCAGACGCGCGCACTGCTCGGGATCGCGCCTCCCGAAGACGCCGAGGACGACCTCTAGGCGAACGCGCGCCACCCTTACACCGAACGGCGCAAAGATCACCCGCCGAATGCCCCGATCACCGGGACGGACAAAGAAAAACCGCATGTCAGCCCGCCTCGCGAGGCACTGACGAGCGCGCCGAAAACTGATCATCAGCGTGATCGAACGCTCACTCAAGGTGAAAGATTGCGGCTCGTTTACAACGAACCGGCCACCCGCTTGACAGTCGGAGTGGTACGTACCACGCTGCCCGCATTGGTCTACACCATTTTGTGGGAGCTCGGCATGGTGGCCGGGCATCGAAAGGACGGCACGAGTGAAGCGCTGGCTCAAGATGGCTGCGGGCGCCGCCGCCATCACCCTCGCGACGGCGGGCTGCGCCGGTTCCGGCAGTGGCGACAGCACGAATTCGAGCGCTGCGGCCTCGAACGGCTCGCTCACGGTCTGGCTCATGACGGGGACCGCCCCCGAAGCACTGACGAACTCGCTCCACAAGGAATTCGAAGACGCGCACCCCGGCGTCAAGGTCAAGTACGAGATCCAGCAGTGGAACGGCATCCAGCAGAAGCTGACCACCGCGCTGGCCAGTGACAACCCGCCGGACGTGATCGAGCTGGGCAACACCCAGACGCCCGCGTTCGCGAACCAGGGCGTGCTCGCCGACCTCACGTCGAGCGTGAACGACTTCAACGGCGCGCAGTGGCTGCAGGGCCTCAAGGCCTCGGGCGAGTTCGACGGCAAGACCTACGGCGTCCCGTTCTACGCGGCCAACCGCGAGGTCATCTACCGCAAGGACATGTTCGAGCAGGCGGGCATCACCGCGACGCCGAAGACGCGCACGGAGTGGCTCGACGCGATCACCAAGCTCAAGGCCAAGTTCGGCAGCGACCCCGAGTTCCAGGCCCTCTACCACCCCGGCCAGAACTGGTACGAGCTGCTGTCCTACATCTGGGACGAGGGCGGCGACATCGCCCAGGCCAACGGCAAGTCCTTCAAGTCGACCCTGGACTCCCCGCAGGCGAAGGCCGGGCTCGAGTTCTACAAGCAGCTCACCGACGCTTCGGGCACCAAGGCCCCGAAGGACGCCGACGAGGCCACGCCGCAGCAGGCGGGCATCTACGGCGCCGGCAAGGTCGCGATGATGATCGGTGTCCCGGGTGAGGTCGACACCGCGGCGAAGACCGACCCGAAGATCAAGGAGAAGTCGGGCGCCTTCGCGATCCCGGGCAAGACCGCCGACAAGTCGGCCCCGGTCTTCCTGGGCGGCTCGAACCTGGTCATCCCGGCCAACAGCAAGAACGCGGCCGCGGCGAAGGACTACGTCAAGCTGTTCTCCACCCCGAAGTACCAGACCGAGCTGGCCAAGGCCGGTTACGTCCCCGGTACCTCGACCGACGTGTCCGCGCTCGACGCGAACCCGCTCACCAAGGTGATGGCCGAGGCTTCCAAGAACGGCCGCGCCGTGCCGACCAGCCCCAAGTGGGGTGACGTCGAGTCCGGTCAGAACCCGATCAAGGACATGCTGACCGCCTACCTGACCGGAACGAAGACGCTCGACCAGGCGACCGCCGACGCCAACGCAGCGCTCGACAAGCTCATCGGCGGATGACCACGACGAAAGATGTGACGATGCCGGCGGGGGCCACCCCGCCGGCATCGCCGCGCATCAAACCCCCGAAATCCAACCGGCGCCTCCGCCTCGGCGAGCGGACGGCGCCGTACCTGCTGATCCTTCCCGCTCTGGTCGCGATCCTGGTCCTGCTGGGCTGGCCGACGCTGCAGCTGATCGGGATCAGTCTCCGCAAGCTCGATCTCCGTGAGCTGGTCTCCGGGGAGATGGTCTGGGTCGGATTCGAGAACTTCTCCGAGATCCTGTCCGACTCGGAATTCTGGGAGATCACCGTCCGGACGCTGGTGTTCACCGCGTCGGTCGTGATCCTCACCCTGCTGCTCGCGCTGCTCATGGCGGTGCTGATGCGGCATCTCAACCCGGTGGTCCGGGTGATCGTGCAGGTCGCGCTGATCCTCGCGTGGGCGACGCCGGTGGTCGCGACGACCACGGTGTTCCAGTGGATCTTCGACCAGCAGTACGGCATCTTGAACAAGACGCTCGCGAAGCTCGGTTTCGAGAGCTTCATCGGGCATTCCTGGTTCTCCACCGGCCCGAGCACGCTCACCGTCATCGGGATCCTGGTGGTCTGGCAGGCGGTGCCGTTCGTGGCCTTCACGCTCTACGCGGGGCTCCTCGGCGTCCCGAAGGAGCAGTACGAGGCCGCGGGCATCGACGGTGCCAACGCCTGGCAGGCGTTCTGGGCGGTCAGCTGGCCGGCGATCCGGCCGATCCTGACCATGGTCACGTTCCTGTCGGTGCTGTGGGACTTCAAGTTGTTCGCCCAGGTGTGGGCGATACGTCAAGGCGGGCCGGACGGCGCCAGCACGACGCTGCCGGTCTACATGTACCTCAAGGGCCTCGCGGGCAACCACTTCGGCCTGGCGGCCACCGCCGCCCTGCTGATGATGCTCGTGCTGATCCTGCTCACCGCCCGGTACGTCCAGCTGCTGGTGCGCACGAAGGAGGCCGACCTGTCATGAGGAAGTCCCTGACCCAGCGGATCGGCCTCGGCACGCTCGGCGTGGTGGTGGCGCTGCTGTTCGTCTTCCCGACGTACTGGATGTTCACCTCCTCGCTGAAGACGCCGGGCCAGGTCCTGTCCCCGGACTACGACCTCGTCCCGCTTTCGGTGACGTTCGACAACTTCGTCTCGGCGCTGACGAAACCCGGTTTCACCACGTACCTCGCCAACAGCCTGATCGTCACGCTCGGCGCGGTGCTGTGTTCGCTCGTCGCGGGTGTGCTGGCCGCGGTTCCCTTGTCCCGTATGCGTTTCCGCGGGCGTAAGGGATTCCTGCTGCTGGTGCTCGTCGCCCAGCTGGCGCCGTTCGAAGCACTGCTGATCCCGATGTACCTGCTGATGCGCGACGCCGGGCTGCTCAACCAGCTGCCTTCGCTGCTGCTGGTGTACTTCGCGGCGACGCTGCCCTTCACGTGCTGGATGCTCTACGGCTTCGTCAACGGCATCCCGTACGACCTCGAAGAGGCCGCGATGATCGACGGTTGCAGCCGGGCGGGTGCCTTCCGCCGGGTGACGCTGCCGCTGCTCGCGCCGGGACTGGTGACCACCTCGGTGTTCAGCTTCATCACCGCGTGGAACGAGTTCCTGTTCGCGTTCGTGTTCATGCGCGACCAGAACAAGCAGACGCTGCCGGTGTGGCTGTCGTCGTTCCGGACGGCGTTCTCCGTGGACTGGGGCGGCATCATGGCGGCGTCGGTCATCTACGCCGTGCCCGCGCTGGTGTTCTTCATCATCGTCCAGCGCAAGCTCGTGTCCAACCTGACCGCAGGCGCAGTGAAGGGGTAATCCTTGTCTTCACCGGAAAAGCTCGCCGCATCCGTTCTCGTATCGGGCTTCGACGGCACCACCGCGCCGGATTGGCTGCGCCGCAAGGTGGCGGACGGCCTCGGCGGCGCGATCCTGTTCGGCCGCAACGTGGTCGACGACGAGCAGGTGGCCGCGCTGAGCGCGCAGCTGCGGGCGGAACGGCCCGACGTGCTCGTCGGCATCGACGAGGAGGGCGGTGACGTCACGCGGCTCGACGTCGCCACCGGCTCGTTCGTGCCGGGGCCGCTCGCACTCGGCGCCGCGGACGACGTCGAGCTGACGACCTCGGTCGCGGCCGCGCTCGGCGAGCGGCTGGCCGCGTGCGGGGTGACGATCAGCTTCGCCCCGTGCGCGGATCTCACGATGGCGGCGGAGGATCCCTCGATCGGGGTCCGGGCGTTCGGTTCGGATCCGGTGAAGGCGTCGCCGCATGTCGCGGCGTTCATCACCGGGCTGCAGAAGTACGGCGTGGCCGCGTCGGCCAAGCATTTCCCCGGGCACGGGGCGGCGACGGACGATTCGCACCACGCGCTGCCGGTGCTGCCCCGGACCGAGGCGGAACTGCACGAGATCGAACTGGTCCCGTTCAAGGCGGCGATCGCGGCCGGGGTGCGCGCGGTGATGACCGGGCACCTCGTCGTGCCCGCGTGGGGCGAACTGCCCGCGACGCTCAACCCGAAGGCGCTCACCGACGTGCTGCGCGGCGAACTCGGCTTCACCGGCGCGGTCATCACCGACGCGCTGGACATGGGCGCCGTCGCGGGCGAACTCGGCAAGACCGAGGGCGTCGGACGGGCGTCGGTGCGGGCGCTGATCGCCGGTGCCGACGCGCTCTGCCTCGGCGGGGTGTCGTTCGAAGAGGACGAGCTGAACCGGATCGCGGCGGTCATCGCGGCCGCCGTCGAGTCCGGTGAGCTGCCGATGGAGCGGCTGGTGGAGGCGTCGGAGCGGGTCGCCGCGCTCGGCACTCCCCCGGTGTCGACGCCGATCTCGCCGGTGGATCACCGCCTCGGCCTGGAGGCGGCGCGCAAGGCGTTGCGGATCCAGGGTTCGCCGAAGCTGGGCGGCCCGCCGCTGGTGATCGACATCGAGACCGAGCCCATCATCGCGGCGGGCCCGATGCCGTGGGGGCTCGGCTCGCATCTGACCGAACTCGTGCCCGGCACCCGGGCGCTCAAGGTCGGCGCGGACGGGATCGCGACCGCGATCGAAGCCGCCCACGGCGCCCGCGACCTCGTGGTGGTGACGCGCGAAGCGCACCGGCACCCCGAGGTCCGCGAGTTCCTGAGCTGGCTGCGCGAGTCCACTGTGGACTACATCAGGGTCGAGACCGGCGTTCCCGGCCCGGAGACCGAAGGGCCGCGGATCGACACGTTCAGCGGGTCCTACGTCAGCCTCCGCGCCGCCGCGGAGTACCTGGCCTGATCGGCCCCTTTCGCATTTCGTCCTCTGGATGCGGTACTTGCACACGCAACTACCGCGTTCAGAGGACGAATTGCGTTCGGGGGTATTTCGGTTGCGCCGCCGGAGCGGGGGTGTTGTAGTCGGGAAGATCGGTTCCCGGCCTAGGAGATGATCGCCTTGCGAGTGTCCACGTCCTTCCATCAGGTAATTCCCGCCTACCTCGAGGACGAGACCACTCGTGAAGACCCTCAATCTGGGGATTCTGGCGCATGTTGACGCCGGGAAGACGAGCCTGACCGAGCGCCTGTTGCACACCGCCGGGATCATCGGCGAGCTGGGCAGCGTCGACGACGGCAGCACACAGACCGACACGCTGGCGCTCGAACGCGCCCGCGGCATCACCATCAAGGCGGCCGTGGTGTCGTTCGCCCTCGGCGACGTCACCGTCAACCTGATCGACACCCCCGGCCACCCCGATTTCATCGCCGAGGTCGAACGCGCGCTCGGCGTGCTCGACGGCGCCGTCCTGGTGCTGTCGGCGGTCGAAGGCGTCCAAGCCCAGACCCGTGTCCTCATGCGGACCTTGCGGCGGCTGGGCATCCCGGTGCTGCTGTTCGTGAACAAACTGGATCGTCGCGGCGCCGATCCGGAGCGCGTTTTCCGGGAGATCACCGAGAAGCTCACGCCGTCGTCGACCACGATGGCAACCGATCGGGTGATCGATCTGCTGGCGACGCTCGACGAGGACTTCCTCACCGAATACCTCACCGCCCCGGACACGTTCACGCCGTCACGGCTCCGCGCCGAACTCACCGCGAAAGTCGCCGAAGGTCGCGTGCATCCGGTCTACTTCGGGTCCGCGATCACCGGCGCCGGGATCGACGCGCTCCGCGACGGCATCGAGAACCTGTTGCCCGCCAAGGAAGCCGACGTCCACGCGCCGCTGTCCGGCACGGTGTTCAAGGTCGAGCGCGCGCCGGGCGGCGAGAAGATCGCGTACGTGCGGCTGTTCTCCGGCAGCGTCGCCGTGCGCGACAAGGTCCCGCTCGGCGATGGCGAAGGCAAGGTCACCGCGATCAGCGTTTTCGACAACGGCGCGGCCGTGCCGTCCGCGTCGGCCGAAGCCGGGCGGATCGCGAAGCTTTCGGGGCTCGACGTCCGGATCGGAGACGTGCTCGGGGCCCGGCCGCGGACGCGGGAAGCGCGGTTCTCGCCGCCGACGCTGGAAACCGTCGTCTCGCCGGTGCGCCCGGCCGATCGCGGGCCGCTGCACCAGGTGCTCACCCGGCTGACCGAACAGGATCCGCTGATCGGCCTGCGGCACGACGAGGTCCGCCAGGAGACTTCCGTTTCGCTGTACGGAGAAGTGCAGAAGGAGGTCATACAGGCGACGCTCGCGGACGAGTACGGCATCGACGTCACGTTCAGCGAGACGACCACGATCTGCGTCGAACGCGTCGACGGCACCGGATCGGCCGTCGAACTCATCGGCACGGCGTCGAACCCCTTTCTGGCCACGGTCGGACTGCGCGTCGAACCCGGAAGCGGGATTTCATTCCGGCTGGAGGTCGAACTCGGCTCGATGCCGTACTCCTTCGTCAAAGCCGTGGAGGACACGGTGAAAGAGACGTTGCGCGAAGGCATCCACGGCTGGGAGGTGCGCGACTGCGCGGTGACGATGACGCATTCCGGGTACTACGCCAGGCAAAGCCACGCCCACGGCACGTTCGACAAGAGCATGTCCAGCACCGCGGGCGATTTCCGCGATCTGACGCCGTTGGTGCTGATGGAGGCGCTGCGCGAAGCCGGGACGACCGTGCACGAACCCC
Source organism: Amycolatopsis sp. w19 (assembly GCF_051373225.1). Classification (NCBI taxonomy): domain Bacteria; kingdom Bacillati; phylum Actinomycetota; class Actinomycetes; order Pseudonocardiales; family Pseudonocardiaceae; genus Amycolatopsis; species Amycolatopsis sp. w19. The sequence goes on from NZ_JBPQFM010000016.1 coordinate 93,814, forward strand.
TGCACCGGTTCACCCTCCAGACGCCGGCCGACACGCTCGGCCCGGTGACCGCACTGCTGGCGCGAGCGCGCGCCGTGCCGCGGACGACGCTCACGAAGGACGGGACGGCCGAGCTGGAAGGCGAGATCCCGGCGGCGAAAACCCATGAGGTGCACCAGCTCCTGCCCTCGGCGACCCGCGGAGAAGGCGCGATGGAGACGTCCTTCCACGGCTACCGGCCCGTCCGGGGACCGGTGCCATCACGATCTAGAACCGATCACAACCCGTTGGAACGCAAGGAATACCTGCTACGCGTGCTGCGGCGCGTTTGAGTGAACGGAGAACGTCATGGTTTCACGGCTCGGGGTCAGGATCCCGCGCGAGCTGCCCGCCGCCCGGCTGACCGGCCTCGCCCGGCGCGCGGAACGGGAGGGTTTGGACGAGGTCTGGATCGTCGAGGACTGCTTCTACGCGGGCGGGATCGCGACGGCGTCGGCGGTGCTGGCGGCGACCGAGAAGATCACGCTCGGCATCGGCATCATGCCCGCCGTGGCGAGGAACCCGGCCATCGCGGCGATGGAGATCGCGGCGCTGGCGGAGCTGTACCCGGGACGGCTGATCGCCGGGTTCGGGCACGGGGTGCCGAGCTGGATGCGGCAGATCGACGCGTGGCCGAAGTCGGCGCTCGCCGCGTTCGAGGAGACGCTGACGGTCATCCGGCGGCTCCTGGCGGGTGAGCGCGTTTCCTTCGAGGGCAAGCATGTCCGGCTCGACGAGGTCGAACTGGAGTTCCCGCCCGCGCTGCCGCCGAAGCTCGTCGCCGGCGTCCGCGGCCCGAAGTCGCTCGCGGCGGGGGGCCGGGTCGCCGACGGGACGCTCCTGGCCGAACCGGCGACCCCGGAGTACGTCCGCGCGACGCGGGACCTGATCGGCGTCGAAGGCCATTCGATCGCCACCTACAACTGGCTGGCCCTCGACGCCGATCCCGAGCGGGCCCGCGAACGCGCCCGGTCCGACGTGGCGTCCGCGATCGGGCCGAACTCCGGTCCGGCGCTGGAGCCGCTGGACTTCGGCGCCGAACTGCTTGCCGAGGTCAAGGCCGCCACCGACCGCGAAGACCTGGCCCGGCGGTTGCGGCCCGAGTGGATCGACAGGCTGAGCATCAGCGGCCCGCTGGACCGGTGCGTCGAGCAGATCCGCGCGCTGTACGCGGCCGGGACCGAGTCCGTCATCCTGCTTCCCCTGCTCGGTGAGCCGGAGGAGGAGTCCTTCGCCGCGGCGGGCCGGATCGCCTCGGCCCTGCGCGGCTGACCCCCACCGCATTTCGTCCTCTGAATGCGGTCAGGGGCGGCTGCGCCTGACGTGAAGGGGACTTTCCCCACATCCGATGCGGCGAAAGTCCCCTTCACAACGCCCAAGCGACCGACCACGCCGGGTCCCTGCCCCCCAAAGCACCGCATTTAGAGGACTAAATGCGGTCCTTGCACACGCAACGACGGCATTCAGTCCTCTGGATGCGAGCGGGTGTCGAGCGCCTTGACGACGGCGACCATGTCCTCCTCGCCGAGACCGAGCCGCGCGGTCTCGGCGTAGAGGGCACGGGACGCCTCGATCAGCGGCAGCTTCAGGCCCGCGTCCCCGGCCGCCGCCGCGATCAGCTCGACGTTGGCCAGCACGTTCGTGATCGAGGCCTGCGGCGCGAAATCCTCTTCGACCAGCTTGGGTGCCTTGACCCGCAGGATCGGGCTGGCGAGCTGCCCCGCGCCGAGCACGTCGGCGAGCCGGCCGAGATCAAGCCCGTGCGCCCGGGCGAAATGCACCGTCTCGGCCAGCGAAGTCACGACCGACGTCAGGTGCACGTTGACCGCCAGCTTCATCAGGAGCCCGTTGGGAACCGGCCCGCAGTACACGGTTTCCCGGCACATCGGCCCGAACAGCTCCCGGACGTCCTCGACCGCGCCGGGGTCGCCCGCGAGCATCGCGACCAGCTCCCCCGCCTCCGCCGGGACACGCGAACCCGAAACCGGCGCCTCCACGTACTTCGCCCCCGCCGCGACGAGGTCCGCCTCCAGCGCGCGGGAATGACCTGGTGCCGTCGTTCCCATGTGGACGATCGTGCGGCCCGCCACCCGCCCGGCGAACTCGGGCCCGCCGCGGCCGAGCACGGCGTCGACGGCGGCCGCGTCCTTGAGCATCAGGATCACGACGTCGCACCGCGCGAAGAGTTCGGCGACGTCGGCCACCTGGCCGGCCTTGCCCGGCGTGCGGTTCCAGCGGAGCACCGGGATCCCGGCCCGCACCAGGTTCCGTGCCATCGGTTCGCCCATACTGCCCAGCCCGGCGAAACCGACTCGTTCGAGGTCCATGGCTCCACTCTGCGGTACCGGAGAACGGCACCGGGCCCGATGCGACGATTGCGGCGGAAATCGCGAGGAACGCCCCGCGACACGATGACGAGGAGTGAGCACGATGGCCTGGCCGGAGAAGGACACCCATCGGGTCTCGCTGCGCAACGGCCAGTCGTTCCTCTGGCATCTCGACGCCGACTGGGAACGCACGACGCGCGCGATCCGCGTCAAGGAAGACGGCACCGACGGTCAGATTCTCGTCCTGGACCCCTACCACCACGCCTTCCTGCCGACACAGACGCAGGTCCGCCGCGCCATTCGCGACGCCTTCCGCGCCGGCTGGCGGCCCGACACCCGGCTCCCGCCACTCGAAATGGTCTTCGACGGCGAGCGCTTCCGCCGCCGCGAAGACTGAGCCGATCAGAACGGGTGCTCCATCCACACGTTCGCCTCCACGTACACCCCGCAGTCCCGCTCGACGTTCGCGTGCACCGGCGCGATCCCGCCGGGGATCACGTTGTCGCCGTCGACGAGGTCGACGCCGCTCCACTCCTTCCAGTCCGCGATCGAGCCCGAAATGGTCACCGCGAACGGGCACACCTTGATCATCCGCGCGCCGAGCCGTTCGTGGGTGCGCAGCCAGCGGTCGGCGAACAGCCCGTCCTCGCGCCGCCGGAGGGCGTAGTCCTCCATGAGAACGTCGGGTTCGTCCTCCTTGCCGATCGGGCGCACGGAGACGATCAGCCGCTTCAACCCCGTCTCGGCCGCGCGCGCCTTCAGCGCCTTGAGCATCGGCGTGGACAGGCCCGTCCCGCGCATTCGCGGCGCCACAACGACTTCGAGCGCACACAGGGTGTCCGGCGCGCGGCCGTCCATGAGATCTTGCGCGGCCCACTGGATCGCCTCGTCCCACCCGTGCGAAGGCAGCTCGTGGCGGTCTTCGGCCGGATAGGTCAGCGGGACCGACAGCGCCCGCGCGATCGGCTCGCCGCCGTCGTCCAGTGCGATCAGGAAATACCGCGACCAGTGGCGCAGGAACCGGTCAGGGGTGATCATCTTGCCGCTGAACCCGGCGTAGATGAACTCACCGCCGACGTCGCCGAGATTCAGCGCGGCATCGAGGAGATCGGGACGGGACGCAAGATCGACGATTCGCATGCCGCCCAGTCAACCGAGCCGGTGATCTCCCCCGATAGCTGCTTCCGGGCGATGATCAAACCGGCTGGCGCGGCGCCGCCTGCAACCGGGAGAGCACATCGGTGAGCCTGCCCGCTGCGACGTCCCATTCCTCGAGGACGCTGCTGCGCGCGAGCGCCGACGTCCGCAGGGAATGGCGGAGTTCGGCGTCGAGCGACCAGCGCAGCAACGCCGCCGCGAGTGCCGACGGGTTGTTCGGCGGCACCAGCATGCCGGGCACGCCGCCGCCGGGCGCGGTGCCGAGCGCGTCGTGCGCGCCGGCGGTTTCCGTGGCCACCACGGGGATCCCGCGCGCCAGCGCCTCGGCGACGACCAGTCCGGACGTGCCGCCGCGGGCGGGCAGGACGAGCAGATCCGCGCCGTCGTAGACCAGGTCGAGGTCGTCCGGCGGCTGGATGAGGCTGATCCGGGAGCCGAGCCCGAGCCGTTCGACCGTCCAGCGCAGTTCGTCGACGTACGCGGGATCGTGGTGTGTCGCGCCGGCGAACACGCATTTGAACGCCAGTTCGTCGACCAGGGACAGCGCCCGGATGAGCACGTCCTGGCCGTGGCGCGGGGTCATGGGCGCGAGACACAGCAGCCGCGAAACGCCGTCGGCCCCGGCGGCGAGCGGCGCCGCGTCCGTGCCCGGTGTCGCCACGTAGACGCGGGTCGGGTCGAGGTCGTGCCGGTCGATCAGCTGCCGCGCGAGCCACGGCCCGCTGGCGACGATCATCCCCGTCAGCCGCAGGGTCTCCCGTTCGCAGGCGTCGAGTTCGGCGGCCTGCGCCGGGTCGAGCGCGGGATCGTCGGCGAGCGGCCGGTGGACCAGGACGGCCAGCCGGAGCCGCCGCGCGTGCGGGACCACGATCTCCGGGACCCCGCAGGCGACCGTGCCGTCGATCAGGACGACGGTGTCGTCGGGCAGCGCGGCGAGCGAACGGGCCAGTCTCGACCGCGACAGCGGCCCCGGCATCGGCCATTCCCCGGCGATCGGCAGTTCCAGCAAGGGAAGGCCGGTGGCCGGGAGGTTCTGGCACATCCGGCGGTCGTATTCACCGCTGACGTCCTCGGTTTCGCCCGGCAGGACGAAGACGACCGGTTCGGTCACGCGGACATTCGAGGTGAACACGGTTACCTCCAGATGCGGGCGCCTTATCAGGAGACACGGATACGGCGCCCGTCCGGTTCATTTCCCGGGTGACAAAGTTCAGCCCGCCACGCGCGCGATCGACGCGACGATCTCGTCACGCAGTTCGGCGCCGACCGCGATCGTGGCCGCCGAACGCACCGTGTGCTCGCCGCCGTCGAGGTCGACGACCGCTCCCCCGGCCTCGCGCACCAGCAGCACACCCGCCATCGTGTCCCACGGTTTGTTGGCGAGGATGACGCTCGCGTCGAGTTTGCCGTCCGCGACCCACGCCAGGTCGATCGCCGCGGAACCGAGGAACCGGACCCGCTGCACACGGCCGCCGAGTTCGGCCAGCAACGCCATCCGGACCCGGTTCTTGACCTCCGCGCCCTCGCCGACCGCGAAGTCGCCGATGCTCACGATCGCGTCGGACAGCTTCGTCGCTTTCGACGCCGTGAGACGCTCTTCGCCCGCGTACGCGCCCTGGCCCGCCACAGCGGTGTAGGTGACGTCGAGGAACGGCAGGGAGATCGCCGCGACCGTGCTGTTCAGACCGTCGACGAGACCGAGCGAAACACCGCACAGCGGAATCCCGCGCGCGAAGTTCGCCGTGCCGTCGACGGGGTCGAGCGCCCACCACAGGTCCTCGTTCCCCTCGTGCCCGCGCTCCTCGCCGAGGATGCCGATCTCCGGCGTCTCGCGCGCCAGGAACTCCCGAACGGTGTCCTCGACGGCGAGGTCGACGTCGGTCACCATGTCGCGATCACCTTTGGCGGCAACGGAAAACGACGTCATCGAGCGGATGATCCCGGTCGCCTTGGCGACGGCCTCGCGGGCCACGGACAACAATGCGGCGTGGTCGGTCATATGGGTACCGTAGCCCGCGTGAACCTGTTCCCGACGGCCACGACGGCCGACGAAAGCGCCCGCGGCGCCGAGGTCGCGGTGCTGCCCGTCGGCAGTTTCGAACAGCATGGCGCGCACCTCCCGCTCGCCACCGACGCGGTGATCGCGACGACGATCGCCGACGCCCTCGCCGCGGCGTATCCGGTGCTGCGGCTTCCGCCGATCACGATCGGCTGCTCCCACGAACACGCGGAGTGGGCGGGCACGGTCAGCATCTCCGCCGCGACGCTGCACGCCGTGGTGAACGACGTCGCCGCGTCTCTGCGCCGTTCCGGTGTCCCGAAACTGGTGCTGGTGAACGCGCACGGCGGCAACTACGTCCTGTCCAACGTGGTCCAGGAGTCGACGTCGCCGATGGCGCTCTTCCCCGGTGTCGAAGGCTGGCAGGCGGCGCACGACGCGGCCGGGCTGGAGACGTCCCTGGACAGCGACATGCACGCCGGCGAACTGGAGACCTCCCTGTTGCTGCACGCGCACCCGTCGCTGGTCCGGGACGGGTTCACCGAGGCGGATCACCTCGCCGACGACAGGCGGCACCTGCTGACGGTGGGCCTGCGCCCGTACGCGGAATCCGGTGTGGTCGGGCGGCCTTCGCTGGCGACTGCGGAGAAAGGGCGGCTGGTGCTGGCGTCACTGGTGGAGGGCTTCGGGGACACCTTGGCCGCGCTCGGCTGAAGGGGACTTTCCCCGCATGTCATGCACTGTTCGCCTGTTCGGGCGGGTGGGGCGTCGGTACAGCGGGTCGTGAGTGTTTCGTGTCGTTCTAACCCTCTTTACCACTCACGACCCCGCACGCGCCCTTCACCGCGTGAGACGCGGGGAAAGTCCCCTTCAGCTCCGCGCCGCGCCCACCGACTCGATGGCGTCCAGATGCGGCAGGAAATGGTGCATCCGCTCCTGTTTGGTCCGCAGGTACCGCAGGTTCTCGTCGTTCGGCGTGACCAGCAGCGGCACCCGCTCGCTGATCCGCACGCCGTGCCGTTCCAGCTGGTCGACCTTCGCCGGGTTGTTGGACAGCAGCCGCACCGACCGCACGCCGAGATCGTTCAGGATCTCCGCCGCGGCGCGGTAGTCGCGGGCGTCCACGGGCAGTCCGAGCGCGATGTTCGCCTCGACGGTGTCGAGCCCTTCGTCCTGCAGCCGCATCGCTTTCAGCTTCGCGAGCAGGCCGATTCCGCGTCCTTCGTGGCCCTGGGCGTACACGAGGATTCCGGCGCCCTCGTCGACGATCGCCCGCAGCGCGGCGTCCAGCTGGTCGCCGCATTCGCAGTGCATCGAGCTGAACACGTCGCCGGTGAGGCATTCCGAATGGACCCGCGCCAGCGTGCGGGAGGTCGCGACGTCGCCGTGCACCAGCGCCATCTGTTCGGTGCCGTCGGCGTCCAAGTACCCATACGCACGGAAAACGCCGTACCGGGTGGGCAGTCTGGTCTCAACGACCCTCTCGACGGTCATCGGGCTTCTCCTGTCTGTTCGGTGACTCCTGACAGAACGCGCGAGCAGGACGCCCGCACCGGGAAGGCTGGAGACGAGCGCGAGCACGCCGTAGACGACGGCCACGGTGACGCCCTGCGCCGAACCGAGGCCGGCGGCGCCGAACAGCAGCGCGCAAACGCCTTCGCGAGGGCCCCATCCGCCGATGTTCAGCGGCAGCCCCATCGCGAGCAGGGCGAGGATCATCAACGGCAGCAGGTCGCCGACCGGCGCGGTGACGCCCGCCGCGCGCGCGGCGACGACGAACAGGGCGAGGTGCCCGGCGAGGGTGGCGACCGAGAGCAGGCCCACCCCTGGCCAGGTTTCCTTGGTCAGCAGGCCGAGCCGGACGTCGGCGAGGGAGACGGCGAACCCGCGGCGCCATTTCGATCCACTGTGGATCCACCGCTTCCCGGCCGTCATCCCGGTGACGATCGCCGCGAGGGCGAGGACGACCACCACGATCCCGGCGGCCGTCACCACGCGGTCGATCGGCGGCGGCACCACGGAAGGCGCGCTGAGCACGACGACGACCGAAGCGCCGATCACCACGATCTGCCCGGCCGTGCGCTCCAGCACCACCGCGCGGACGCCGCGCGGCACGTCACCGGCTTCGCGCCCGTGCTGCACGGCGCGGTTCACATCGCCGAGGACGCCCGCCGGCAGGACACCGTTGAGGAACAACGCGCGGTAGTACTCGCCGACGGCGCTCCCGAGCGAGAGTTCGAGACTGAGCCGCCGCGCGACGATGCGCCAGCGCCAGGCACTGAAAACCGTGGTGGCGAAACCGATCCCGAGCGCGGCGGCGATCCCGCCCGCGTCGACCTCGCGCAGACCTTCGAGGAACGCGCCGGTGCCCAGCTGCCAGACGAGCGCGCCGAGGATGGCGAGCGCGCCGACGATCCGAAGCCAGGGCCAGAGCCGTTTCACGCGGGCACCACCAGGAGATCTTCGTGCTGGATCACCGCGTTCAGCTCGCCTGCCGCGCACTGCGCGAGCCGCCATCGCAGGTAGGAGTCGCCGTCCGCCGCGAGTTCCGGCCGCTGTTCGCAAGCGGCGCCGACCCAGCCGGTGAGCCATTCCGCGGTCAGCGCGGCCTGATCCGCCCCGAGCCGCCAAGGGCTCGGCGCTCGCCGCGCGGTGGCGCCGAGGCGTTCGAAAACCCCGAAGGCGACGTCCACCGCGTCCGGCCCGAGCAGCCACCGGCCGCCGGTCACCCGGCGCTGATGCGCGTTGAAGGCGTCGGAGATCTCGACGTCGAACCTGTCCTTGGGCGAAAGCACGACCCGGCCCGAAACGCTCAGCGTGAACAGGACCGCGCAGCGCGCCTCGACGCACGCTTCCGCCAGCCGGGACATCTCCTCGGCGGTGAGCAGGTCGAGCAGCGCCGACGCCGCCACGAGCGAGGTCCCAGCGAGGTCCTCCGCGCGTAACTCGGTGATGTCACGCTGTTCGGTGACGACGGTGACTTCCCTTCCGTCCAAAGCGTGATCCGGACGGCTGGTGCGGGCCTGCGCGTGGGTGAGCAGGTCCGGATCGCGGTCGTGCAGGATCCAGCGCTGGCGGCCGGGCAGCCGCCTGGCCAGCCAGCGGCCGAGCGAACCGGTGCCGCAGCCGAGATCCCGGATGACGACCTCGTCCTGTTCGTTCAAGAAGGACCGCACCGGCTCGATCAGCTCGGCCGCCCGAGCGGCGGCGTCGGCGTCTTCACGCAGCTGGAGCCAGCTGGGGGCGTATTTGGTCATGCCGCCGTCCGTTCGCTCAGCAGCACGGCGGCGACGCCGCGGGCCGTCTCGTCCCAGCCGGTCAACGTCTCGCGGCGCAGGCGTGCGGAGGCGCGAAGGCGGTCACGCAGGTCGGGTTCGGTGAGCCAGCGGCGCAGGGCCGCGGCCAGCGCGTTGACGTCCTCACCGGGGACGAGCAGCCCGGGCACACTGCCGTCGGGCGCCCGGCCGAGCGTGTCCGGCAGAGCGTCGACGGCGGTCGTCAGCACGGGGACGCCGTGCGCGAGAGCCTCGGTGACGACCATGCCGTAGGTCTCCGCGCGCGAAGGCAGCACGAGAAGGTCTGCGGCCGCGTACGTCGCTTCGAGCTCCTCGCCGGATCGCGGGCCGGTGAGTGTGAACCGTCCGCCGAGCGCGTGCCGCCGCAGGCGTTCGACGTAGCGGGTCTCTCGGGGAATGGCACCAACGCACTCACAAATCCACGGTAGATCTTTGAGCGACTTCAACGCGTCCGCGAGCGTGCCCTGTCCCTTGCGCGGCGTGACGTTGGCGACGCAGACCAACCGCGTCCCGTCCAGGCTCCCGGACGCGACTTCGGCCTTGTCGACGCCGGGCGGCACCACGTGCACGCGATGCGCGGCGAGGTCGTGGTGCCCGATCAGCCGTCGAGCCGCCCATTCGCTGGTCACGACCACGGCGTCGACCGCGCCCAGCGTCTCGCGTTCCAGCCGGTCCAGTTCGGCGGCGAGCGAAGGCGAAAGTCCCGTCTCGTCGGCCAGCGGCAGATGCACCAGCACCGCGATCGACAGCCGCCGCGCGGCGGGCGCGATCACCTCGGGCACCCCGCAGGCGACCAGTCCGTCGAGCAGCACCGCGGCGCCGTCGGGAAGTTCGGCCAGCTTGCGTGCCAGGACCTTGCGCGCTTCGGCGTCGGGCCGCGGCCAGTTCCCGCGCACCGGGATCTCGTGGACCTCCACCGCCTCGCCGGCGAGGCCGTCGCACAACCGCCGGTCGTAGACGTTGCCGCCGCTGGGCGCGCTCACGTCGTCGATGTCGTTGGGCAGGACCACGTGGAGACGGTTCACAGCGCACGCTCGTAGCTCGCCCACGCGACGTGGGATTCGTGCAGCGAAACGGTGAGCCCTTCGAGGCCGCGCGCGCCCTCACCGAGCGCTCCCGCGTGGACGCGGCCGGCGAGCCGGTCCGCGATGACCTTGGCGAGGAACTCGGTCGAAGTGTTGATCCCGGCGAACTCGGGCACGTCGTCGAGGTTGCGGTAGTTCAGGTCGGCGAGCACCGCTTTGAGCTCTTCGGTCGCCTTGCCGATGTCGACGACGATGTTGTCGGCGTCCAGTTCGGACCGGCGGAACGTCGCGTCCACCAGGAAGGTCGCGCCGTGCAGCCGCTGTGCTGGGCCGAAGACCTCGCCGCGGAAGCTGTGGGCGACCATGACGTGGTCGCGGACGGTGATACTGAACAACGGACCTCCCGGATCGAGCCCTAACGCGTTTCCTCCATCTGATAGGTCACACGGAGGCAGAGCGTTCCTGGTTCATTCGCGGCCAGACGCGGCAAGACGTCCGGTAGTTCACGGAACTGACATTCCCCGCTGACCAGCACTTCGAACCCTGGATCGGCGAGGAGACGCAAGGCGAGCGCCAAACGGTCGGCGTAGGTCCGGTTCAGCCGGCGGGACGGCGAGACCATGCCGACCTGGCTGCTGCGGATCGACAGCCGTCGTGAGTGGAAGTTCTCGCCGAGCGGGACGCTGATCCTCCGGTCGCCGTACCAGCTCAGCTCGATGACCTCGCCTTCCGGCGCGAGAAGTTCCAGCGATCGGGCGAGCCCTGCTTCGCTCGCGCTGGCGTGCACGACGAGGTCGCACTCGCCCAGCGCGTCCTCCGGTGTCGAGAAGTCGACACCGAGCGCTTCGGCGATCTTCGCGCGCGCCGGGTCGACGTCGATCAGCTGCACCCTGGCTCCGGGGAAACCGGCCAGCAGTTTCGCGACGCTGCTGCCGACCATCCCGGCGCCGACCACGGCGATCCGGTCGCCGAGTTTCGGCGACGCGTCCCAGACGGCGTTGACCGCGGTCTCGATCGTCCCCGCGAGGATCGCGCGTTCCGGCGGGACCTCGCGCGGCACCGGCGTGACGGCGGACGCCGGGACGACATAGCGCGTCTGATGTGGATAGAGGCAGAAGACGACCTGCCCGGCGAGGTCGTCCGGACCGCGTTCGACCACGCCGACATTGAGGTATCCGTATTTGACGGGACCGGGGAAGTCGCCTTCCTGGAACGGCGCGCGCATGGCCGCACGTTGACTCGGTGGGACCTCGCCGCGGAAGACGAGCGTCTCGGTGCCGCGGCTCACGCCCGTGTACAGGGTGCGGACCAGTACTTCGTCATCGCCGACCGGAGGGAGCGTGACGGGCCTGAGCTCACCGTCGCCGGAACCACTGAACCAGAAGGCGCGTTCCATCGTGTCCTCTCATGTCGGACCCTGGAAGCGGGGTCACCGCCACCATAACGAGGAGGCCTCGTGATCAACCCCGGTATTTTCCTGGGGGTCCTCGTCCAGCTGGCGCTGCTGGGGACGCTGGACGCCGTCACCGGACTGGGCCCGCTGGGCTGGCTCGCCGGAGCGGCCTACGGCCTCGCCGTGGGCGGATTCCTGACCTACGGCCTGAACCGGAGCACCGCGCGCTCCCTCGGCCCCGCCGACGCCGTGACTCTCGCCCGCAGCGGGCTGGTCGGCTGCGTGACCGCGCTCGTCGTCGACACCGCGGGCCGGGAGATCGTCGCGATGGTCGTCATCGCGTCGGTCGCGCTCGCCCTGGACGCCGTCGACGGCCAGGTCGCGCGCCGCACCGGGACGGCGTCGCCGCTGGGCGCGCGGTTCGACATGGAGGTCGACGCGTATCTGATCCTGATCCTGAGCGTGGTCGTCGCGCAGTCGCTGGGCCCGTGGGTGCTCACGATCGGCGCGATGCGCTACGTCTTCGTCGTGGCGGGCAGGCTGTGGCCGTGGCTGAACACGCCGCTTCCGCCGAGCATGGCGCGCAAGACGGTCGCGGCGGTCCAGGGCATCGTGCTGGTCGTGGTGGCCTCGACGGTCCTGCCGTTCTGGGCCGGTTTCGTGGTCACACTGGGCGCGCTGGCGCTGCTGACCTGGTCGTTCGGACGCGACACGTGGTGGCTGCTGGAGCAGCACGCCTTCACCGCCGCGCCCGCGTGATCACGCGTACTGCGCTTCGCCGTTCCCGATCGACCAGTTGACCGGATCGGTCTCGGTGATCATGACGAGCACGTTCCGGGGCTCGGTCCCCGCGTACTCCTCGGCGAGCTCCGCGATCCGCCGGTACAGCGACTTCTTCTGCTCGTCGGTACGCCCCTGCCGCATGGTGATCGTGACGTACACGATCCCCTCGTCGCGGCGGATCCCCAGGTAGTCGTCGTATTTCAGGGTGCTCTGGCCGTTGAGGACCTGGAAGCGGTCGTCGGCCGGGATCCCGATCGTCTCGACCAGCGCGTCGTGGACGGCGTTGCCGAGAGCTTCGAGCTTCTCGGTCCCGATGGTGTCGATGCGGACGAAGGGCATGTCAGTTCTCCTTGGTGGTCAGCAGGCCGAGGGCGCCGTCGACGGCTTTCGCGAACACGTCCGGGGAGCCGGCGGCGCGGGCGAGGATGTACCCGCCCTGCAGCACCGCGACCAGCGCGGTCGCCGTGGTGAGCGGGTCGAGTGTCTGGTCGAGTTCACCGGCGGCGCGGCCCTCTTCGAGCAACTCGGCGAGGCGCCCGGTGAGCCAGCCGAAGTACTCCTCGACCGGCCTTCGCAGCTCCGCGTCGGCCATCACGTCGGGATCCTGGGCGAGCCTGCCGACCGGGCAACCCTTGAGCACGGTGCGCTCGCGGCGCAGGTAGACGGTGATGCGCTCGACGACCGAACCGGGCCCGGAGAACTCGGCCTCCGCCTTGGCGCGCAGGTCGTCGGCGCTGCGGCCGATCGCGGCGAGCGCGAGTTCGGACTTGCCCTGGAAGTGGTGGTACATGCTGCCCTGGCCGGCGCCGGAGCGCTCCTGGATCGCCTTCGGGCTGGTGCCGACGTACCCGCGCTCCCACAGAAGCTCGCGAGTGCTCTCGATGAGCCGTTCCCTCTTGTCCACGTCCTGACCGTACATACTAGTAGGTACAGAGACAAGCCACGCGCATGGGAGCAAGGGACCTTTGCTACCACTTTGACGCTTCCCCGCAGGTCAGCGCCCACATCCCGCATTTAGAGGACTAAACGCGACGGGCTCACGCGCTCCGCGATGGCCACCGGTCCGTGAAGACCTCCTTGACTACCCTCAAAGGAGGGTTCCGGCAAAGTCGCATAAGCGCCGGTCAATGCCACCCAAGACGATTCTGGCTGGATCTCCGAGCGGGGCAGATGCCAGGAGCTTGACCGGCTATTGTCCACAAAGGACACCAATCGACAGGTGGATGTCCGTTTGATGCATATCTGCCCGGTTTTCGAGTGAGTCGTGAGTGCTTTGTGTCGTTAGAACGACACAAAACACTCACGACCCACTCGCAAAACGCTCAAATCGGGCACGATCACCTCAGAATTGTCCCCTATGGACAGTCGAGAGGGGCGTGAGGCCACTATGACGAGCCCCCTTCGTCACCGCTTGACCAGCGGATGGCGACTTTGCCGGGACCCTGACCCTCAAAGTCGGGAAGGACGCCTTCACGGACCACCAAATCACCACATGCGCCTCAGCGACCCTCAGGCCTCACAGCCAGCGCGCGTGAAGGCCCCCTTCCCCTTGGGCTCAGCCGAGGGAAGGAGGCCTTCACGGACCGCAGGCATTCAGAGGACTAAACGCCAAAGCCTCAAGAACGCGAGTCCTGCCCGAACCGCTCCCACTCCCGGTCCCAAGCCGCCCACCGCGCCCGGTTCAGCAGGTGCCGCGCGAGCAGATACGCCGCCGCCAGCAGCGCCGCCGCGCCCAGCCACACCCCCACGCCGACACCGATCCCCGCACTGGCCGCGTCCAGCGGCGTCACCGGCGGCTCCACGACGGCACCGGACTCGTCGAGCCACACGATCACCGCGTCCCCCGCCGAAGCGCCGAGGCCCGAAGCGACACGCGCCTCCTGAAACCGACCATCCGGCAACGCCCATCGCGCCGCCACCGGGGCCGTCTCCACGGAGGGCGTCCCATCGACACCGACGCGCGCCGGCGGAGCGTCTTCGAGCAGGAACGCGGTCGTCGAGTGACGCGAAGCCGTCTCAAGAGCCGAGCGCGCCATCATGGTCGCGTAGGCCTCCGAGCCCGCCGCCGCGGCCAGCGGCACACCGAGCAGCGCGATCAGGACGCAGGCGATCAAGATCGCCGCCTCGACCCGATCCCAGCCGCGGCCGAGGTGGATCCGGCGCCACAGGTACACAAGCGACACGACGGACCTCCTTCACCGGTAAGCCTGCGCAGGGAAGAGCCGTCACGACAGGAGGCTTTGGTCCCGCATCAAAGGACCACGTACGCGACGAGCGTCCGGTTCACCGCACAACGTGTTCGTACGCGGGCTTCAGGTCTTCGACCCGGCCCGGCGGAGCCACCAGAGGCCCCTTCGCCCAATCGCAACCGAGTTCGTGCAGCACCTCGAGTTGCCGCGCGGTCTCGACGCCTTCCGCGACGACCATGAGGTCGACGGCGTGCGCCATCGCCATGATCCCGGCGACGATCGGTTCGGCGTCGCTCGATCGCCCGAGGTCGGCCACGAACGACCGGTCGATCTCGATCACGCTCAGATCGAGCCTGCACAGCTGCGCGAGCGAGGAGTACCCGGCGCCGAACCGTTCCGCGGTCACCCGCACCCCGGTCTTCCGCAGCGCGTCGACGGCGTCGGCCGCGTCCTTCAGCGCCGTCTCGTCGACGTCGAGACTCAGGTCCTGCGGCCCAAGACCTGCACTCTCCAGTGTTGTCTGAACCACTTGCAGCAACGTGGGATCGCCCAGTTGGCGGACCGAAAGGCTCACATTCACATTACAGTGCACACCATGATCGGCACGCCATCGAGAGATCTCGCAGGCGGCCTTGGCGAGAACCTCCGCCCCGATGACCGTCAAAAGATCGCCGTCGTCGGCGAGCTCGGCCAATTCCGCCGGATCGATCGGCCCGCGAACGGGATGGTCCCAACAGGACTTCGCCTTCACCGCGACCATCTCACCGGTCCGCAAATCGACGACGGGCTGATAAACGGTCTCGACCAGCCCTTCCGCGACGGCGTTCCGCAGATCCTGTTCCAGCGCGAAACGGTCCCGCACTCGTTTCCGCATGATCGGCGCATAGAACGCGTAACGACCGGGGCCGAAAGTTTTCGCCTGATACATCGCCAAATCGGCGTCTTCCAGCAATTCGTCGGCGGTGCGTCGATCGCCCGGTTCGGCGATCACTATTCCAATGCTCGTATTGATATGCAGTTCTCGGCCGTGCACCGTGAGCGATTCGGCGAGCCGCCGCTGGAGATGATCGGCCAGCGCCCGCACCTCGGCGGCTTCGGTATAACCGGTGGTGATGACCAGGAACTCGTCCCCGCCGAGCCGTCCGACCAGGTCCGAAGGCCCGGCGGCGGCCCGCAGCCGGTCGCCGATGATGCGCAGCACCTGGTCGCCGACGGTATGACCGAGCGAATCGTTGATGATCTTGAACTTGTCGAGGTCGATGAACATCACGGTGGTCGTGGCCGCCGGGTCGGCGATCGTCCGGCGCAGGTGGTTCAGCGCGTACGTGCGGTTCGCGAGCCTGGTCAGCGGGTCGTGGGTGGCCTCGTAGGCCAGCCGTTCGCTGATCGCCCGCCGTTCGGTGATGTCGGCGAAGGACGTCAGCACCGAGGGCACGCTCTGGCCGGGCGCCATCAGCGGGCCGGAGGTCAGCGAAAGCCATCGGTGCGCGCCGTCGCGCCGCCGCACCTGCACGACCCGCCCGGTCTCGACCTTCCCGGACCGGCGCACCCGCGCGGACGGCAGATCGTCGACGGGCACCGGAACGCCCTGTTCGTCGTGCAGCCGCAGCGTCCGGCTCTCCAGGCCGACCAGGGATCCCGACGGCACGCCGGCGATCCGGTGCGCCGCGGAGTTCGCCAGCTCGATCCGTCCGCCGGGGCCGACCAGCAGCACCCCCTCGTCGAGCGTCTCGACGACGGTGGCGAATTCGGCCTCGGCCCGGCGCTGCGCGGTCTCGTCGGCGCACAGCAGCACGTAACCGTCGAACATCTCGGCCGCGGAGACACGCACCGCCAGCGCCGTGCCGTCGGCGCTGTAATGCGTCGCCTGCACGACACCACCCGCCGCGACGACCTCCCGCGGGCTCATCGGCGCGCCGACGACCTCGGCCACCGGCACCCCGATGACCTGGTCGAGGTCGTGCCCGTAGACGGCCTCGGCCGCCGGGTTCCAGCTCGTGACCAGCCCGTCGGGCGACGTCGCGATGATCGCGTCGCTCGCGTGGCCGACCAGCGCCGCCTGGAACCGCAGGCCCGACTCGGCCGCCTTCTGCGTGGTCAGATCGCGCATGATCACCTGGTACGCGGGCTTGCCCTCCCAGGTGGTGAGCACCGCCTGGGATTCGACGGCAACGCTACGGCCTTGAAGGGTCCGCAAGGTCATCTCGGTCGGTTCGCTGAACGAGCCGGGCGAGGCCAGCGAACCGATCCGCGCCAGCAGCGCGTCCTGCGAACCCGCGTCGACCAGATCCGTGATGTGCGTCCCGATGATCTCGGTCGACACCTTCGCGCCGACGAACCTCATGGTGGCCGAGTTCACGAACACGACTTTGCCCCGCTGATGGACACAGATCCCGTACGGACTCGCCTCCACCATCGTGAGATATTGCGTCCCCAATGTCCCGCTGTCGGAATTTTGCTCCAAAAGGCGGTACCCCTGGCCGAGAAAAGCGAGCGCGGGTTCGCCGCGCCGATCCCTCTCGGCGGACAACTCGGTCAGCAGACGGACGAGCGACGCGTGCCGGTCGGTTTTTCCCACCGTGCGGGTCGCGGTGCCGTTCGCTGGCGAGGAATCCTGATCCGAGGGCCGGTGGGTGTCGGGAGTCCCACCGTCGAGATCGTCAGGATCCATCTGATCCAAACCCCCTACTCGACTGATGTAGCTTCCGATTAGATCACTAAATCGACGTAGCCGTCCTCCCCGGACAGCTGACCGGTACGGCTATTCCACCCCAGCGTTGACCGAATGTAGTTGAAGGGAAACACGTGCGGAGCAAAACAGACATCTGCGGCATCGGCGCCGTAACCGCCTACGGCTGGGGCCGCGAATCACTGTGGGAGGGCCTGGCGAGCGGCGTCCCCTGCGCCCAATTCACCGAAGGCTTCGGGGAGACCCCGGATCTGCCCGGCTGGGTCGCGCACGTCGCCGAGGGCGGCAAGGCGAGGGACGGCAGCCTGCACGCGCGCGCCCTGCTCGCCGCGGCACGGGAGGCGATCGTAGACGCCGGCTCGCGAGGCTGGACGCCGGGACGCCGGGTCGGGGTCATCTCCGGCGGCGTCCGTGAGGACCTGCGCACCTGGGACAGGCTCACCGAACTCGGCGAGCAGCTCATGTACCGGCGCGAGTTCATCGGCATGATGCCCTCGACCCCGATCGCCACGCTGATGTCGGAGTTCGGCTTCCACGGCCCCTCCATGGCCACGTCCGCGATGTGCGCGACCGGCAGCGCCGCCGTGCTCACCGCGAAGATGTGGCTGGACGCGGACATGGCCGACGACGTCGTCGTGGTCACCACCGATCTGTCCGCCACCAGGCCGATGGTGCGCAACTTCGTGCACTGCGGGGTGGCGATCACCGACGTGCCCCCGCTCGAGGCCTGCCGCCCTTTCCAAGAGGGCACAAAGGGTTTCACCTTCTCCGAGGCCGCGGTCGCGGTCGTGCTGACCCAGCGGAAGACCGATTCGTACGCGACGCTGCGAGGCGGCGCGATGACGCACGAAGCGCACAACGCGATGGCGCTCGACCCCGATTCGACGAGCGCGATCGAGGCGGTGACCGGCGCGCTGGAGAACGCGGCCGCCGCACCGTCGGACGTCCGCTACCTGAACGCGCACGGCACCGGCACGAAACTCTGCCACCGCACGGAATCCCAGATCCTCGAAGCGGTCTTCCCCCACCAGACCGGGATCTACTCGATCAAACCGCTGACCGGGCACAGCCAGTCGGGCAGCGCGCTGACCGAGATCGCGGCGATCTGCCTCGCGGCCGAGCGGGATCTGGTGCCGGCGCCGAAACCGGTGGCGGACGGGCATCCGCAGCTGCTGGACGGACCGTCCCGGCCGGAAAGCGGGCTCACCGTCAAGACGTCGATCGGGATGGGCGGCTACGTCGCGGCTGTCGTACTGGAGACTCCCTAGCGAGCAATTCGATAACACACGGTCCCACCGTCGTCACGAGCTGTCATTATCTAGCGACCAGCTCTGAGCACGGAGGCGACCATGGGCCTGCGAACGGCATCCGACAATCTCGTCCACAACTACCTGTTCTTGCGGCGCGCCATAGGTTTCCTCGGGATCGGGCTGCCCTTCGTACTGGTCTTCGGGAAGATGGTCGTCGACAGTGGCGGCCTGCTCAATTCGATCAGCGGCTACTACTACTCGGGAATGCGTGACGTCTGGGTCGGCGTCATGTGCGCCATCGGCGTCTTCCTGTTGTCCTACCGGGGTTACGGCCGGGTCGACGACATCGCCGGGAACATCGCTGCGGTGGCCGCCGTCGGGGTGGCGCTCTTCCCGACGACACCGGCGAACGGCGACCGCTCGGACGAGATCATCGGGCTGCTGCACCTCGGCTTCGCCGCGGTCTTCTTCCTCACCTTGGCGTTCTTCTGCATCGTGCTGTTCACCAAGTCGGACAAGGAGATCCCCGGCGCCCGCAAACCCGAACGGAACCGGCTGTACGTCGCGTCGGGCGTGATCATGCTGGTGTGCCTGGCGTTGATCGTGCTCTGCGGGCTGGTGTTCGACGACCTGACGAAGGACCTCTACCCGGCGCTGTGGCTGGAGTCGGTGGCGATCCTCGCGTTCGGTGTCGCCTGGCTCACCAAGGGCGGGACGCTGCTGCCGGACAAGACCTCGCTACCGGGAACGCGCGTGACGGCCTGACCTGTGCCGATCAAGGTAAAGGAACCTTTATCCTCGGCCGGGTCGTTGAGGCCGTATGACCGATCGCATCGCACTCCGGCTCGGCCGTCGCGACCTGCTGGTGGTGGCGGGGATTCCCGGGGCGGGCAAGACCACCCTGCTGTCCCGGGCGGCGACCGGCGCGCTACCGGTGCTCGATTCCGACCAGGTCCGCGCGCGGCTGCGTGAACGGCTGCCGCCCGCGCTGCCGTACCGGATCTACCGGCCGCTGGTCCACGTCTGGCATCGCGCGCGGGTCGTCCGCTCCGCGCTGGCGGACGGCGGCCCGCTCGTCGTGCACGAACCGTCGACCAGGGCCACGACTCGCGGCCTGCTGGCCCTGCTCGGCCTGCTGAGCCGACGTCCGGTCCGGTTGCTGTGGCTCGACGTGGCCCCGGAAGACGCCCGCGCGGGCCAAGTCGCGCGCGGGCGGGTCATCCGGCGGCATTCGTTCGCCCGCCACGTCAAAAGGGCCGAGAAGGTACGCCGCGCCCTGCGTGAAGGCTGGGTCCCGGCGGGCTGGCACAGCGCGCGGATGGTGACCCGCGAGGTCACCGGCGCGCTGCGCTTCGTCACCGAGGAGGAGCCGGGGAGACACCGCTCAGGCGACGTCCGGCTCCTCCGCGTCGAGCGCCCCGCCGCACACACAGTCCGCGCGGGCTAGCGGTTCCGGCTCGGGTTCGTCCGCGGGGCCGGGACGATTCGGGTGCGGGTTCGGCGGCGTCCAGCGGATGCGTACCGGCATCGTCGTTCATCCTTTCACTCCGCGAAGTCCTCTTTCCCCGGAATACGGACACGACGGGCGTCCGGTTCAGATGCCCACGTAGTTTTCGGCGAAGAAGTCTTGGTGCGCACGGGAAACCCGCAGGCTCTCCAGCCGCGCGTCCCGCAGCGCCCGCTGGAAGACGGCCTCGTCGTCGTATCCCGCCGGGCCGTGCAGCAGAGTGATCATCCAGAGCGAGAACTCCTGCGCACGCCAGATCCGCGGCAGGCAGTCGGCGGAATAGCGATCGAGCGCCGTCGTGTCGCTTTCGGTATGGGCTTCGATCAACGCGTGCGCGAGGATCTCGGCCTCCATCAGCGCGAGATTCGCGCCCTTCGCGGCGGCGGGACTGATGAGGCTCGCCGCGTCCCCCGCGAGGAACAGGTTCCCCCGCTGGATCGTGTCCATCACGCGCGAGGCCATGTCCACGATCCGGCGCTCGATGATGGCGCCGCGTTTGAGCTCGCCGTAGCGATCGGAGCGCATCCGCACGTGCAGTTCGTCCCAGATCCGGTCGTCTCCCCACTCTTCCGGATCCTCGCCGCGCGGGACTTCGAGGTAATAGCGCGTCACCGTCGGCGTCCTCGCCATATGCCCGGCGAATCCCCGTTCGTGGATCGCGTAGCCGATCGCGGACATGCTCGGCGGCGCCTCGGCGAGGATCGCGAGCCACGAGATGTCGTGGTCCCGCCGGAAGACCCGCGCGGGGACGGATTTCAGCGAAACACCGCGCCTGCCGTCGCAGCCGGCGATGTACTTGGCGCGCAACAGAAGATCATCGGCGATGACCGTCGCGTCCATGCCCGACACCGACGAGACCTCGGTGCCGAACCTGATCTCCCCGCCGCGAGCGAGGAATTCCGCGATCAGGTCGGTGACCAGGAACTGTTGCGGGTAAACGGTGTGCACCTCACCGTTCCCCAGTTCGCCGTACTTCAGCTCGAATTCGGCCCGATCATTGCGGAACGCGCAGGTGTCGTGCCTCGCGCCCTTCTCGATCAGCCCGGCGGCGAGCCCGTTCTCGGTGAGCACGCGGACACTGTTCGCGGCGAGAAATCCCGCCCTCGCCCGGTTTTCGACGTGCTCACGGCTTTGCCGCTCGAGGATCAAGCAGTCGATCCCGGCCGCCCGCAGCAGGTTCCCCAGCGTGAGCCCGGCCGGACCGGCCCCCACGATCACCACGTCGGCATCGATCTTTCCCACGAAAGCCCCCAGTACCTTCGCCCGCCCCCAGCGCGGTCCAAGGTACACAAAACACCGTGACGCCGTGGGCGTTCAGTCCTTCCGCTCCCGCGCCCGCGCCCGGCGTTTCCCCTCGTGCATCGCCACGACCCGCGCGATCGGGATCGTGTGGCCCTGTTCGACAAGGTCGGCGGGCAGTGTCTGCGGTTCCGGC
This sequence comes from Amycolatopsis sp. w19, assembly GCF_051373225.1. NCBI lineage: Bacteria > Bacillati > Actinomycetota > Actinomycetes > Pseudonocardiales > Pseudonocardiaceae > Amycolatopsis > Amycolatopsis sp. w19. The sequence continues at coordinate 114,883 of NZ_JBPQFM010000016.1, forward strand.
ATCGACTCGGCCCACGGATCCTTGCCGCCGAGGAGATCGGGCGCCGTGTGCACGGTGAAATCGGCGGGGACCACGTTTTCGAGGTCGTCCCAGGCCACCGGGAACGACACCGGCAGCCCCGGCCGCAGGCGCGGGCTGTACGCCGCCGCGACCGTGTTGCCGCCCGCCCGCGTCGAATCGAGGTACACCTTGCCCTCGCGGTCTTCCACGATGTACGCGGTCGTCGCGACCGACGGATCGAGCCGCTCCGCGCGGGCGGCTAGCGCGCGGGTCGCGGCGAAGACGTCTTCGCCGCCTTGTCCCGGCACCAGCGGGACGAAGATGTGCACTCCCTTGGAACCGCTGGTCTTCACCGTCCCGACGAGCCCGGATTCGGCGAGTGCCTGGCGCACCAGCACGGCGGCCTTCACGACATGCGCGAAATCGTCACCGGCGGGCGGGTCCAGATCGAGCACGAGATGAGTGGGCCCCGCGTCGACGTCCGCGGTCATCAACGTCGGGTGGTATTCGACGGCGCGCTGGTTCGCGAACCACAGCAGCGTGCGGCGATCGTCGCAGAGCGCGTACGACACCTGCCGCTTCGACGTCTCCGCCCACATCCCGTACCGCTTCACCCAGTCGGGCGTGTACTTGGGCAGGTTCTTCTGCATGAACGGGTCCTGGCCGCGCAGGATCCGGATCACCGAAAGCGGCCTGTTCGCCAGCACCGGGACGAGGCGGTCCGCGACGGCGTCCAGATAGTCCACCAGGTCGCGTTTGGTCGCGCCCTCGAACAAGGGCTGGTCGAGATTGGTCAGCTTGACGCCGTCCCGTTCGCACATGGGACGAGCCTGACACAAAAGCCTCGTGAGTGGTAATGACGGTTAGAACCGTCATTACCACTCACGAGCCCCACTCCTAGCTGATGTTGGCGTCGATACACGCGTAGAAGGCGTTCGCCGTGTCGTAGACGTTCCAGCGGGCGAGGATCTTGTGCCGCCCGCTCTGCTGCAGGTTCACGCTGTGGGTGACCGTGGCACCCGGCTGCGCGCCACCGTCGTTGAAGCTGGCGACCTTGGCGCCGTCGACGAAGTACTCCCAAGTGCTGGTGCGGTGGCGAGCCGTCAGCGTCCACCGGAACGTGGTGGTACGGCCGAGGGAATGCACCTTCCAGCCCTTGCTGTCATCGTTGAGGTCCGCGAAACGGCCGACACCGCCGTTGCAGCTCATGAGCCCCTTGGGGCCTTCGACACTTTGCGGCTCCCATTTGATGGAGCCACAGGAAACGGTGTTCTGGGCGCATTGCGCCTGCCTGCTCGCGGGCGAGGAAACATAGCCGTGCGCGCTGGCGGTGCCCGCCGGGATCGCGACCAGGGCCGCCGGCACCATCGCCGCACCGGCCGCCAGGGTCAAAAGCCGTCGTTTGAAGCTCATGCCTACCCCTTTCCCAATCTCTACACCCACCGCGGACTCGAGATTCCTGGGTCACAGCGAGCGAAATACCAATGAAGGTGGGGACACATCCGCCGAAGCGCCGAGCCGGCGAATGTGGTCTAGACCATAATTGGTTCAGACGACTCGGTCAAGAGTAACCAACCGGGCACTTGGAGTCGTGAAGATCGAACAGGGGTTGTCAAGCCGGAGGATCAGCCCGCACCCAAACAGACGAACGGTCGCCGGAACGGATCAACGGCGATGGTGTCCGCCAGCGCGGTCGCCGGCCCGGCCCCACCCGTGAGACCACGGTGGTAATCGTCCATCGCGGCCGCGGCGGCCTCGTCACCGACTCGGCTCAACGGCGCGATCACCGTCCGCGAACCGCTCGCGAGCAACGCGCTGGCGAAACCGAGGACCTCGTCGCCGGGCCGGATCCGGTTCAACGCCAGTTCGCACGCCGCGAAGACGACCTGTGTCGGCGGCTGCGCCAGCCCGGCCATCTCGTGGGCGAAGAGCGCGCCGTCGGCCAACTCCAGCCGCGAGAACAAGGCGTTCTCGGGCTCGTGCGCGCCGTGCGCGGCGATATGCGCGAGCTTCGCTCCGTCCAGCGCGCGCAAAACGGAGGACACGGTCGCCTCGCCGTCGGCCAGCGTCCGCGCGGTCCGGTAATGCACGGCGAGTTTGTCCAGCTCACCACGCGTCCCGACAAGTCCGGGGCCCCGGACGAGAACGACCTTCCGCGCGCGGGACACCGTCGACCGCGCCGCCCCCAGCCAGGCCGTCGCCGACGGCGCGACGACGATCGGCCGCGACCGCAACGCCGGCAGCACTCCCCACGGGACGGCGAACAACGGGCCGGTCGGCACGACGATCAGGCCGCGATCCCCGAGCAGCGCTTCGAGCGGCCGGATCAGCTGGATGTCCAGCCGTTCGGCCTGTTTCCGCGCCGACCCGAGCACCGACTGGACCAACGGCGCCGGTAGCCGATCCGGCGCGAGGGCGTCGAGATCGACGTTGAGCATCCGCGCGGACTCCGCCGCCCGCTCGGCCGAACCGAGCCGCACCAGCTCGCACCGCCCGTCGACGACGACCATCGCCACCAGGTCGTCCCCCGACGACGCGAAACTCACCAACGCGCGTTCGCCCAGCTCCTCGGCGACCTCCGCGAGCCGCGCGACCGGCCGGGGCCTGCCCCAGCGACCCGTATGCCAGCCGAGCCGATGCGCCTCACGCAACCGCTCGGCGTGCTTCGTCCGCAAGGCCGCCGTCGGATGCCCCTCGTGCTGCGCCTGATGGATCGCCTGATCGAGCCCTCGGACCTCGCCGACGCGCTCGGCGAGCTCCGGGTCGGTCGCGACAACCGGTTCGTACCGGTAACTTTGCGCCCGGGTCCGCTCCGTCCAGCCGAACAACCTGGCCGCGTCGGCCCGCTCCAGCACGATCTTGACGGCCAGATCCGCCAGCTCCCTGCCGTGCAGCGCCGTACCGGACACCAGCTCGATACCGCCCATCCGGTCGCGGACGCGGTCGAGTTCGGTGAGCCCGGCCCGGATCTCCGCCAGCGCCTTGGTCTTGTCCCCCTCGGCCACCGCGAGTTCCGCGCGGCAAAGCCTGCGCAGCATCCGGTAATCGACGGAAGTCAACCGTCCCGGCTGCGGAATCCGCGCGAGCAGCTCGGCGGCGCGTTTGCGTTTCCCCTTCCGCAGCTCGACCCGAACCGCCAGCATCCGCGCCAGCGCGGCCTGATCGGCGAGCCGCGGCATCGGCATCCCGTTCGCCGCCCGCAACGCGCGCGAGGTCAGGGTGGGCGAGATTTCGTTGGTGCGCAAGGCTTCCTGCACGTCGGCGCGGAGGCCGACGATGGTCGCGTTGGCGACACAGGTCTGGCAGCCCCAGCGGAGCATCCTGCGACGGGCGGACGCGGCGTGGGAGCGGGCGAGTTCGAGATCGTCACTCATCAAGGCCGCCGAGGCCCGATACAGCTCCACGTCGGCGAGATCACGGCTGATACTGCGCTGCGCGAGCATCGCAGGCAGCACCTCGTCGAGGTGACCTCCGGCTTCCTCGGCGAGCCCCGCCGTCAGCAAGGCCTGGGCTTGGGCAAGCCTCAGCAGCGGTGGAACCTTCATGTCGAGCGCGCGATAAATGTGTTCACCCTTGTTGAACACACGCAGGGCCGCCGGCACGTTTCCGACCCGGAGTTCCAACGAGCCGAGCGGCCTCATCACGTCGGCTGCCTGTGCTTTGAGATCGTGCCGCTCCGCGAGTTCGATGGATCGCGTCAAGTCCTCGCGAGCCTTGCGTATGTCGCCCAAACGAGTATTGGCCAGACCGCGTGTCGCCAGCGTGCCCAGGTAGGGCCCCAGGAGCGAAGTCGGGTCTTCCGCCGATGCCAGAACAACGTTCTTCTGCCCGATGGACGAATCGAAATACGCAAGGCTCTCTTCGTTCCGGCCCGCGGCCATGAGCAGAAGAGCGTAATTGTGGTCCAGCTGTCCTCCGAGTTCGGCACGCAAGAGCGCGTCGGACACCGATTCGAGCAAGAGCCGAACCTCGTCGAGGCCCGCCATACCCGCCGCGACCTCACCCGCGGTTTCGGACGACAGAGCCGCGATGGTGCAGGTCAGCCGGATCCTGGTCGCCAGCCAGCCGTCATGATTTTCGGCGACCGGCTGGATCGAGTCGAGCAGGGCCAGGCCTCTGCGGAGCAGCCGTACACCTTCGCGCTGACGGGCCGAACACGCGGCATCGACGCCTGCACGGTGTAATTCTCGAGCTGCACGGATGATCTCGGATTGATTCAGCTCAATCACAGCCACCGAACCATGACAACACACTTAGTAGTCGAAGTGCGCCCGGCCACCGGGCAACCCCGCGGCCGGGCCCGCTTCGTTACCGGATCAGGGCGTGGGCGGCGGTGTCTGCACACAGCCGCCCGAGCATTCCAGCAGCTTGTCGCGGTAGTGCTCGCAGTCCGGGCTGTGCTCGTGCTGCGGCAGTTCGGGCTTGGGCTGAGCCGGGTCGACCGGCTCCTCCTCGCCGATGGGGTCCTTGACGTCCGTAGGCGTCGACATTTGACGATCTCCTCCCCTGATGATCTTTTCTGTCGTACCAGGCAGCCCCATTACGGCGGCCCCCTCCGTTCGCAGGCCCTCTTCCCGCGAACGGGGCAATAGTGCCACAACGGAGCAGTGATCGGGAGTTTTACCTACACTGAGTCATCGGCGACACCCAATAGGGGGACGCTTGATTAGCGAGCCTCACGATCTCCTCCACATGGGCGCACAGGCGTCCACGAAGCGGCCCAAGAGAGATCATTTCGCTGGGCCATCCGGCCTAAGATCCAAAACTTCTTACGGCACAAGGGTTTCCGGCCAGGAAAGCGGGGAACTCACCGCCTGTCGGGGGATGACCGGCGAATATCCGGAGGAGAGATAACGATGCCCACGTGGTTGGTCATCATCATCGTCATCGCCGCGGTCCTGGTGGTGGGAGCGGCCGCTTGGTTCGTCATCGAAGGACAACGCAGGCGGCGATTGCGAGAGACGTTCGGGCCCGAATACGACCGGGCCGTCAAGGAGCACGAAAGCCCGCGAGAAGCCGAACGTGAGCTTTCGTCGCGGGTGAAACGACATTCGGATCTCGACATCCGGCCGTTGCCGGAGACCACAAAGGACCGGTACGCGCAGGAATGGGCGCTGATCCAGGAACAGTTCGTCGACCGCCCGTCCGGCGCCGTCGTCGAGGCGGACCGGGTACTGGTCTCGTTGATGGCCGAGCGCGGCTACCCGACCGAAGGGTACGACCAGCAGCTCGCGGATCTGTCCGTCCGGCACGCGAACGCGTTGCGGCACTACCGCGCCGGGCACGACACGCTGGTGCGCCACCGGGAATCCGAAATGTCCACAGAGGACATGCGGGAAGCGATGAAGCACTACCGCGAAGTGTTCGAAGATCTGTTGACCGATGCCGGCGAAGGAGCGGAAAGCCATGGAAAGCAGGCCACTGGAAACCGAGGGAACGGAACGCGTCGCGGAGACGACGGAACGGCCCGACGAGGATCGGACCGCTGACGGCGACGCCGGCCGTCCCCTGGGCACCGAGGACCTGGTGGCCACCGATTCCCGGCGCACCACCGAAGACGACGCGCAGACGTTGTTCGAAAACGTGGACGTCGAGAGGTTCCGCGACAGCTGGCAAGGCATCCAGACGGCCTTTGTGGACGATCCGCGGCGAGCGGTCAAGGAGGCCGACGAACTCGTCGCGGTGGTGATCCAGAACCTGGCCACGACCTTCGCGGACCACAAGAAGGAACTGGAATCCGCGTGGAGCCAGGGCGAACCGGCCACCGAAGACCTCCGGATCGCGCTTCGCCGCTACCGGTCGTTCTTCAACCAGTTGCTGAGCGCCTGACCAAGAGCCTCGTGAGTGGTGATCCACTCACGAGGCTTTTTCAGGCACCGGTGGTCGACCCGGGCCGCACGATCATCAGCACCGTCACCACGGCCCACAGCAGATTGAACATCCCGGTGTACATCGCCACCCGCCCGGCGGTGACCGGCGCCGAAGGCGGCTCCGCGTCCAGCGCGGCGAGGATCGCGTTCTGCCCGGGCAGCACCAGTAACGCCAGCACACCGGCGGCCGCGGCGGTCAGCACGATCGACACGATCACCCACGCGTCGCCGAAGACCCGCATGCTTCCCGCCGTCGCCAGCCCGAAGAACGGCACCGCGATACCGAAAATCGCGTAGACGCGGCAGATCCGGTTGAGCGCGCGCAGCACGGACAGGCCGGAACCCGGTTCGGCGAAGGCTTTTCGCGCCGCGGCGGGGAACATGCTCGCCGCGACGGTGACCGGGCCGACCGCGATGACGGCGGCGAGCACGTGGAGGATCAAGAGGATTTTCGACACGCCACCGAGCCTATGATCATCGCCGCGGTGTCCGGTACCGGTGTTTTCGACAGATGTCGCAGGATTCCGGCCATCCGGCTACGTCCGGCGACGTACGCGGAGTGCCGCTCGTGAACGGATGTGGTGAAGGCCTCCCCCGCGACACCATTCGTCACCATGAACCTTCCCGTGGACACAGACGAACTCACGAAACGGTACGGCGAACAACTCGCCGTCGACCGGATGAAACTGACCGTGCTGCCCGGCGAGATCTACGGATTCCTCGGCCCGAACGGCGCAGGCAAGACCACGACGTTGCGGATGCTGCTGGGCCTCGTCCGGCCGACGTCCGGCAGCGTCCGGCTGTTCGGCAGGCCGCCCGGTGACCTCGCCGGGGTCGGCGCGCTGATCGAATCGCCGGGGTTCTACCCCTACCTCTCCGGCTCGGACAATCTCAAGGTACTGGCCCGCTACAGCGGAACGGATCCGCTCCGCGTCGGCGAAGTGCTCGCGATGGTCGACCTCGCCGATCGAGGCAAGGACCGGTACTCCACCTATTCGCTCGGCATGAAACAGCGGCTCGGTGTCGCGGCGGCGCTGCTGAAGGACCCGCGGCTGCTGATCCTCGACGAGCCGACCAATGGGCTCGACCCGGCCGGGATGGCCGACATGCGGGTGCTGATCCGGCGGCTCGGCGCCGAGGGCTGCACCGTGCTGCTGTCGAGCCATCTGCTGGGCGAGGTCCAGCAGATCTGCGACCGCGTCGGCGTCGTCTCACGCGGGCGGCTGGTCGCGGAGAACACGGTCGCCGAACTCCGCGGCGGCACGGTGCTGCACATCGAGTCCGACGAGATCGTGCGTGCCGCCGACCTGGTGCGGCGCCGGATCGGCGCGGAGAACGTGCGCGAGAGCGGGACCGGGCTCGACCTGACCGTCGCCCCGGAACGCGCGGCGTGGCTGAACCGCGAACTCGTCACGGAAGGGATCGCGGTCCGTGAACTGCACGTCCGCGAACGGGATCTGGAACAGGTCTTCTTCGAGCTCACCGGAGAGGTGGCAGGTCATGTGGGGTAGCTGCACCGCCGAGCTGGCGAAACTCGTCCGGCGTCCGGCGAACTGGTTCATGCTGGGTATCGCGGTCGTGCTCGGCCTGACGTTCACCTACCTGCTGCCGCTCGCGGGCGCGGCGGGTTCGTCGAGCGGGGCTCCCGGTACCGATCGCGGGCTGGCCGCGACCCTGCCGTCCAACCTGGTCGGCAACGCGATCGGCGGACTGCCGGTGTTCCTCGGGGCGATCCTGCTCGTGCTCGGCGTGCTGGCCGTCGGCACCGAATACGGCTGGAGCACTTGGAAGACCGTTCTGACGCAAGGACCTTCGCGGCTGACCGTCTACAGTGGAAAGTTGGTCGCGCTGGCCGTCGCGTCGCTGACCGTCGTGGTGGCGAGCTTCGCGACCGGCGCGATCACGAGCGCGCTGATCGCCTCTTCGGAAGGCGAGCCGATGAACTGGCCGTCGTTCGGATCGCTGCTGACGGGGATCGGCGCCGGTTGGCTCATCGCGATGACCTGGGCGGCACTCGGCGCGGCGCTCGCCATCGCGATGCGTGGGGTCGCGCTGCCGATCGGGCTCGGCCTGGTGTGGCTGCTGGTGGTGCAGAACCTGCTGTTCGGGGTCGCGGCCCCGCTGGTGGACTGGGTCGGCACGCTTCAGCTGGCGCTGTCGGGAGCCAACGCCGGTTCGCTGGCGGCGTCGCTCGGCGCTTCGGGCGCGACGCCGGGCGTCGGGGAACTCGTCAGCGTCTCTCAGGCGACGTTGGTGGTGGCCGGCTACCTGGTGGTCTTCGCCGGTGTCGGCGGCTGGCTGCTGCGACGCCGGGATGTCCTCTGAAGCGCGTGAAGGCCTCCTTCCCTCGGCTCAGCCGAGGGAAGGAGGCCTTCACGCGGGAAGTCAGGCGAGGGCGTCGAGATCCGCCAGGACGTCCGCGGGCAGCTCCAGGTCCGCGGCGGCGACGTTCTCCCGCAGGTGCGCGGGCGAGGACGTGCCCGGGATCAGCAGGATGTTCGGCGACCGCCGGAGCAGCCACGCGAGCGCGACCTGCATCGGCGTCGCGTCGACCCGGCGGGCACAGTCGTCGAGCACGCCGGACTGCAGCGGCGTGAACCCGCCGAGCGGGAAGTACGGCACGAACGGGATGTTGATGGCCGCGAGGGCGTCGAGGAGCCCGTCGTTGGCGCGGTTCGCGACGTTGTACTCGTTCTGCACGCAGACGACCGGCGCGATGGCGCGCGCTTCCTTGACCTGCTCCGCCGACACGTGGCTCAGGCCGAGGTGCCGGATCAGGCCCTGCTGCTGAAGCTCGGCGAGCACCTCGAACGGCTCCGTGATCGAGACCGGGATCGGGAAGACGCCGTGCTCCCCCGCGAGCCGCAGGTTGACCACGTCGAGCACGTCGAGGCCGAGGTTGCGCAGGTTGTCGTGGACCGCGGAGGTCAGCTCCTCGCGCGAGAGCGCCGACGGCCAGCCCTTGTCCGGGGACCGCTTCGCGCCGACCTTCGTGACGATGTGCAGCTCGTCCGGGTACGGATGCAGGGCCTCGCGGATCAGCTCGTTGGTCGTGTGCGGACCGTAGAAGTCGCTCGTGTCGATGTGGGTCACGCCCAGCTCGACCGCCTCGCGGAGGACCGCGATCGCGGCGTCGCGGTCGCTCGGCGGGCCCCAGATGCCGGGGCCGGACAGCCGCATGGCGCCGTAGCCCATCCGGCTCACGGTGAGATCGCCGAGGGTGTGGGTGCCGCCTGGGCTCATGATCGCTCCTTGTACGAGTGGGTTCCGCTCACCTTAGGCAGGTTCTCGCCGACCGGCGCGTGCGGGAAGGGAGCAAGGGACCTTTGCTACCACCCGGGGCTCTGACCTGCGCGAACAGCCAGGCCGACCAGCTGGTTCGCCAGCCCCTCGGTCAACCCGTCGACGAACATCGCGTGGCCGGTGGGCGCTCCGCGTTCGGCCAGGACCGTCGCCACGGCCTCTCCTGGGTTCGCGTAGGGCCACAGTCCCGCGACGAGGATGAAGACGGCCTTCGCGAAATAGCCGGCCGCTTCGGCGTCCAACGCGACTTGAGTGCGGACGATGTCGGCGAGCCGTTCGGTCCGTTCACCGGCCCGCGTCTTGAACGTCCGCGCGGTCTCGACGGAGATGTTGCGTTCCAGCACGGCGGCCATCGTGCTGATCAGCTCGCAGAGCAGGCGCTGCCGCGAAATCGACGTCGCGATGACGGTCGCGACTCGCTCGTAGCCGGGGCCGTCGAGGGAGCTCAGCTCGCCTTCGAGTTCGTCGAGCCACGAGATCCAGACCGAGTCCAAGACCTCCAGGAAGATCGCCTCACGGCTGTCGAAGTACCGCAGCACGTTCGACTTCGCCAGGCCCACCCGATCGCTCAGTTCCCGCAGGCTGATCCGGGAGACGGGCCGCTCGGCCAGGAGTTCGCGCGCCACGCCGAGAATCGCCGCGCGCCGGGCCTCGACCTGTTCCGGCCGCCGTGCGCGCTGGAAGTCGGGTGCCACGCGGCGCACGGTACCAGACCACCCGGCTGTTATTCGGCGTTCGCGGACCTCCGCGCCTGCACCCGCTTGTAGCTCCAGATCAGCAACGCGAACAGGATGAGCCCGGAAAGGATCAAGCTCGACCCGGTGCTCCAGCCCGCGAGGGGCAATCCCGGCACCAGGCCCCAGACGATCCCGGCGGCCAGCAGCCCCAGCCCCGCCAGCACCGAACCGGCGATGCGCAGCGGGGACGAAACGCTGTCCTCGGCCGCCTTCATCGCCCTGTCGCGGATCGGATCGACGTACTTCTCCACCGCGGGGAACTCCGACGCCAGCACGAGCAGACCCGCGAGCACCAGCAGCAACCCCGGCCCTGGCAGCACGAGCAGCGCGATACCGACCGCCAGCAGGATGATGCCCGCGATCAGGATCAGGGCCTGCTTCACGGGTTTTCCGATGCCCACCGTCGTCTCCTCGCCGTCGTCCCTTTCCGTCGATTGTGCCGGTCGGGACGGGAAAGCGCTGGTCCTGACGGTCTGTTTCGGAGGAGACCGTTCGTCGGGGTGATGAACTGCTCGACCAAGGAGGACCGATGCGCTACATGTTGCTGATCTGCGGGACGCCGTTCCCCGGTGCGGACGACTGTGAAGACCCGCTGGACGAGCGGACCCAGGAATGGGTCGACGAGATGACCGCTCGCGGAGTGCGGTTGTCCGGCAGCAGGCTCCGGTCGGCGGCCACCGCGACCACCGTGCGCCACCGCGACGGCGAACTGCTCGTCTCGGACGGGCCGTTCGCGGAGACGAAGGAACAGATCCTCGGCTACGACCTGGTCGAGTGCGCCGATCTCGACGAGGCGATCGAGATCGTGGCGAAGCATCCGGTCGCCAAGTTCGCGACCATCGAGATCCGGCCGGTCTGGCCGACCCCCTGAACACGCGTCGTCAGTGGCAAGGACTGGCGTTTGCTTACCTGCGCGGCTTGGCCTCGTCCCGCCGCCGCGGTGGAGCCGATATCGGTGAGTGGGGAGGATTTGGGACGTCCAACGTCCCAAATCCTCCCCACTCGACCGTGCCGCGGCGAGCGTCCGATGTCACCGCGAGTGAGGGGTGTGTGGATATAGGGACACTCAACGTCCCTATATCCACACACCCCGTCGTGACAGGACCGGTCGCGGAGGGGCTGTGTGGATTTCTGGTCATCCAACGCCCCGAAATCCACACAGTCGACCCCCGAACGCGCCTCGTGAGCACAAGAGAGCAAAGGTCCCTTGCTCACCCACCGGCCAGCAGCTGCTCGAACGGCACGAACCCGCTCTCCGGAGCCCCGGCCGGCGAATCCGAAGACAGCCGCGAGGCGAACTCCCGCCCCGCCCGCGACGCCCGCTTGTCGAGGTCGCCCGGAGACGCCCAGTCCGACGAAGCCGCGTACACCGCCGTCGCGACGGGCTCGGCGCGAAGGTAGGCGAAGAGCGGACGCAGCGCGAAGTCGAGCACGAGCGAGTGCCGTTCGGTCCCGCCGGTGGCACCGATCAGCACCGGCTTCCCGTCGAGCGCCTTCTGGTCCAGCACGTCGAAGAACGACTTGAACAGTCCGCTGTACGACGCGGTGAACACCGGTGTCACGGCGATCAGGCCGTCCGCGGTGGTCACCGTGTCGATGGCCGCCCGCAGGGCCGGGGAGGGGAACCCGGTCAGCATGTTCTTCGTGACGTCGACGGCCAGATCGCGGAGTTCGATCACCTCGATCTTCACGTCCGGCAGCGCGACGGAAACCGCCGCGGCGAGTTTGTCGGCGAGCAGCCGCGTCGAGGACGGCTGACTCAATCCCGCGGTGACGACAGCGATCGTGGTCATGCCAAGACCTCCAAACGAGAAGCGTGCGTAGGGGCTTCCGGAACGTGAGAAGGACGAAGCGAGTCGAGTTCCTTGCGCAGCACCGGGATCACGTGCTCGCCCAGCAGGTCGAGCTGTTCCAGCACGGTCTTCAGCGGCAAGCCGGCGTGGTCCATCAGGAACAGCTGACGCTGGTAGTCGCCGAAGTGCTCGCGGAAGCTCAGCGTCTTGTCGATCACCTCTTGCGGGCTGCCGACGGTCAGCGGCGTCTGCTCGGTGAACTCCTCCAGCGACGGCCCGTGCCCGTACACCGGCGCGTTGTCGAAGTACGGCCGGAACTCCCGCACCGCGTCCTGCGACTTGGGCCGCAGGAACACCTGTCCGCCCAGTCCGACGATGGCCTGGTCCGCCTTGCCGTGCCCGTAGTGCTCGTACCGCTCGCGGTAGAGGTCGATCAGCGCCTGGAAGTGCTCCTTCGGCCAGAAGATGTGGTTCGCGAAGAACCCGTCGCCGTAGTAGGCGGCCTGTTCCGCGATCTCCGGGCTGCGGATCGAGCCGTGCCAGACGAACGGCGGGACACCGTCGAGCGGCCGCGGCGTCGAGGTGAACTCCTGCAGCGGCGTCCGGAACTTGCCGGACCAGCTGACCACGTCCTCGCGCCACAACCGGTGCAGCAGGTGGTAGTTCTCGATGGCCAGCGGGATCCCCTGCCGGATGTCCTGCCCGAACCACGGGTACACCGGGCCGGTGTTGCCGCGTCCCATCATCAGGTCGACGCGGCCGTCGGCGAGGTGCTGCAGCATCGCGAAGTCCTCGGCGATCTTCACCGGGTCGTTCGTGGTGATCAGCGTGGTCGAGGTGGAAAGGATGATCTTCGACGTCTGCGCGGCGATGTAGCCGAGCATCGTCGTCGGCGACGAAGGCACGAAGGGCGGGTTGTGGTGCTCGCCGGTCGCGAAGACGTCGAGACCGACCTCTTCGGCCTTGAGCGCGATCCGCACCATCGCCTTGATCCGCTCGTACTCACTGGGCGCCTCCCCGGTGGTCGGGTCGGTCGTCACATCGCCCACCGTGAAGATTCCGAACTGCATGACCTGCTCCCTAGGCCGGGGTTACGTTGCTTGAGCGTTCAACTTCACGCACGCAAGAAGTATTCCAGACCATCGACGCGGGCTGAAAGGGTGACTTGATCGGGCCGGAAAGTGACCGCCCCCACACTCGAATCCATGTGGCTCACCTCCCTGCTTGTGACAACGTTGACATTCGCTCTCGCGCCGGCCACCACTCCCGAACCCACCGTCGCGGCGACAATCTGCGCCAAGTACTGCGACAGCCGCGACCCCGCGTTGGCCGTCGGCGAAAGAAGACCCGGCACGGCGTCCGTCTGGGGCCGCGGCATCACGCTGCATCTCTCCGACGGCGACGACATGGGCTGGGGCAGCATCGCCAACGGCGACCCCGGCGACGAAGTCTGGCTCGACCGCTCCTTCGACGGCGGCCGCACCTGGGCGGGCGACAGCCGGATCGGCGACACGAAGATCCCCGACGGCCAACGCGGCTGGCGCACCCTGATGTTCAACGTCGACGACCCCGCCACCCACCGCTTCGGCGCCCTGCGCGCCTGCGGAAAGGCCGGCAACCGGCCGGAAATCGCCTGCACGCCGTGGTTCCGCACCACGGTCGCCGCCAAGGACCGCACCGAAGCCGCGGCAACCGCGCTCATGCAGTTCTACGACAACGGCACCGGACTCTGGCAGACCACGGGCTGGTGGAACTCGGCGAACGCGCTCACCGCGATCCTCGACTACAGCACGCGAACCGGTTCGCAGAACTACCGCTACGCCATCGGAAACACCTTCGACCGCAACCGTGGCAACGACTTCACGAACGAGTACATCGACGACACCGGTTGGTGGGCGCTCGCCTGGATCCGCGCCTACGACCTCACGAAGGACCGCCGCTACCTCGACACCGCCGTCATCGCGGCGGACTACATGTACTCCTACCGCGACGGGACCTGCGGCGGCGGACTCTGGTGGTCGACGGCGAAGACGTACAAGAACGCCGTCACCAACGAGCTGTACGTCAAGGTCGCCGCCTCATTGCACAACCGGATCCCCGGCGACACGCGCCAGCTCGCGCGGGCACGCGAGGTCTGGGACTGGTTCCGCGCGAGCGGCATGATCAACGGGAACGCCCTGATCAACGACGGCCTGAACGCCTCCTGCGCCAACAACGGCCAGGCCGTCTGGAGTTACAACCAGGGCATCGTCCTGGGCGCGCTCGTCGAACTGCGGCGCGCGACCGGTGACGCCGCCCTGCTCACGACGGCCCGGCGGCTCGCGGACGCCTCCACCACGACGTCGCTCCTGCACTCGGACGGGATCCTGCGCGACCCGTGCGAATCCGGCGACTGCGGGGCCGACGGGCCGTCGTTCAAGGGCGCGTACGCCAGGGGCCTCGGCGAGCTCGACCGGGCGCTGACGGGCAGACCGTACCGCGCTTACCTGACGCGCCAAGCGAACTCGACGATCGCGAACAACCGCACGTCGCTCGACCAGCACGGCCTCCGCTGGGCGGGACCGGTCGACAAGGTCGACGCCGCCCGTCAGCACAGCGCGCTGGAGGTGCTCACGGCAGCTCTCTGAACACCGGATCCGGGACGTGCAGCCAGGCGCGGACCTCGGTCTCCTTCTCGTGCACGAGCACCTGCCGGTAGCTCATCGTGTCGAGACCGGGGCCGCCCTGGTCCTGGACGTCCTCGTGGAACCGGTCCGACACGAGCACCACCACGGGCGACTCGTCCGGCGCTTCGGCGAGCGCGTCCCGCAGCACCCGCGAGTCCAGCAGCCGGGCGAGCAGCACCTTCGGCCGCCCCGTCACGCCGTACTCGTCGAGCGCGATCTCGCCGGCGTGGATCGCCACCCGGACCCGGATCCGCAGGGCGGGCTCGGTGCCGACGTTGTACCGGGCCAGTTCGGCGGCCAGCCGGGACACCAGCGGGTACACCAGGCGGAACTTCGGGAAATGCGGCGGGACCACGACGATCATGCCGTCCCCGGTGTCGCGCTTCAGGCAGGCCTCCCAGGCGATCCCGCTGGCCTCGAAGGCGGTGGAAAGAACGCCGAAGAGCACCCGCCGGACCTGGACGAAGACCTCGCTGCTGCGGCCGACCTGCCCGAACCCGGAGATGTCGATCGAGAACAGCCCGCAGTGCATGCCGGACTCGACCCACGCCGTCGGCGGCGGGTAGAGGATCTTCTTCCGCAGCAGCGCGAGATGGACACAGGACACGGTGATCAACAGGATCGTGCCGAAGAACCACGAGAGGGCCATGACCGTCCCGACCGGGCCCTCCGTCTCCTCGAGGGAGAGCAGATAGAGCAGCCCGTAGGAGACCCCGCCGTAGAGGAACACGTAGAGCACCACGAACGTGCGGCGCAGCCGGATCGCCGCGTGCACGAACGGCAGCGGCGCGAGCAGCCCGAGCGAGCCGATGACCACCACGAAATACCAGAGACTCACGACGCGTTGTGCGGTCGAGACGCGTGTGGGACCGGTTACGACGGCCACCTTCTTCCCCCCGTCACCGTGTGACACCGGGAACGATAACGCCTCATCCAAGCCTTGAGGAAGCCGCTTTCCCCAGCCGTGACCCGCCCATCGGGACAGGGTGATGCGCCACACGCGGGGCTCGGGAGAACGAAGCTGTCGGAGGGGACGGATATCCTCCAGTACGGTGTCGCGTTGAACACCACCTCCACGAGCTAGTTCGCGAGCCACGACTCCAGGAGAAGTACCCAGTGACTGCTGAGACCCTGTACGGGGCCGACGACCTGACGCATCTCGAGGGTCTGGAAGCGGTCCGCAAGCGCCCCGGGATGTACATCGGCTCCACCGACAGCCGCGGCATCAACCACCTGTTCTCCGAGGTCGTGGACAACTCGACCGACGAGGGCGTGGCGGGTCACGCCACGAAGATCGTGGTCACCCTGCACGCCGACGGCAGCGTCCAGGTCGACGACGACGGCCGCGGCATCCCCACCGGAACGCACGCCAAATCCGGTTTGTCCGGTGTCGAGCTGGTGCTGACCAGGCTGCACGCGGGCGGCAAGTTCGGCGGCTCGGGCTACAAGACCTCCGGCGGTCTGCACGGTGTCGGCGCCTCGGCGGTGAACGCGCTGTCGCACCGCTTCGACGTCACGGTGAAGCAGAGCGGCAAGGTCCACCAGATGTCGTTCGCGCACGGCGTGCCCGGCGTGTTCGACGGGCCCGGCCCGAAGGCGAAGTTCACCCGCAAGTCCGGGCTGAACATCACCGGCAAGATGAAGCGTGGCGAGCGCTCCGGCACGTCGATCCGGTACTGGTACGACGCGCGCTACTTCGAAAGCGGCGCCGCGCTCGACGTCGAAGGTGTCCGCGCGAAGATGCGCAACACCGCGTTCCTCGTCCCCGGCGTCACGTACGTGCTGCGCACCGCCGTCGACGACTCGATCAGCGAAGAGACCTTCCACTACCCCAACGGCCTCGCCGACATGGTCGACTTCCTCGCCCCGGACAGCGAGAAACCCGTCTGCGGCACGCTGATCATCAACGGCGAGGGCACGTACAAGGAGAACGCGGCCGACGCCAGCGGTGTCATGCAGTCCAATGTGGTGCGTCACGCGGAGATCGAGGTCGCGCTGCGCTGGGGCACCGGCTACGAGCGCACGGTGGAATGCTTCACCAACACCATCCGCAACGTGCACGGCGGCACCCATCGCCGCGGTTTCGACCGCGCGGTGCTGAAAGCCTTGCAGGACGCCATTTCCAAAACCCGCGGGCTGCTCAAGCCCAAGGAGGACATGCCGACCGTCGAGGACGTGCTCGAAGGTATGACGGCGGTCGTCCACGTCCGGCTGCCGGAGCCGCAGTTCACCTCGCAGACCAAGGACGAGCTGTCCACCGCCGGTATCACCCGCGTCATCCAGGGCGTCGTCGACAAGCACATCCGGTCCTGGACCGAAGAGCGCAAGACCAAGTCCGAGGCGAAGATCGTGCTGCAGAAGGTGGTCGACGCGGCACGCGTCCGGCTCACCCAGAAGCAGCAGAAGGACGCGGCCCGGCGCAAGACCGCGCTCGAAGGCGCGGCGATGCCGCCGAAGCTGGTCGACTGCCGCACCACCGGCGTCTCCCGCAGCGAGCTGTTCCTCGTCGAGGGTGACAGTGCCCTCGGTTCGGCGCGGATGGCGCGCGTGTCGGAGTACCAGGCGCTGCTTCCCTTGCGCGGCAAGATCCTCAACGTCCAGAAGGCGTCGCTCGGCGACACCTTGAAGAACGCCGAGATCGCCTCCATCGTGCAGGTGCTCGGCGCGGGCAGCGGGCGCACGTTCGACCTGTCGACCATGCGGTACGGCCGGGTGATCCTGATGGCCGACGCGGACGTCGACGGTTCGCATATCCGCACGCTGCTGATCACGCTGTTCGCCAAGTACATGCGACCGGTCATCGAGGACGGCAGGCTCTACGCCGCGATGCCACCCCTGCACAAACTGGTCACCAAGGGCCGCAACCCGGAAACCCACTTCACCTTCACCCAGAAGGAGATGGAGACCAAGTTCGCGGAGCTGGAACGCGCCGGCAAGCAGATCGTCACGCCGGTGCCGCGGTTCAAGGGTCTCGGCGAGATGGACGCCGACGAACTGTGGGACACCACGATGAACCCGGCCACCCGCTCGGTCCGCCGCATCACCCTCGACGACGTCGAAGCCGCGGAGAACGCGCTCGAACTGTTGATGGGCGAGAAGGTCGAGCCGCGCCGCAACTGGCTGGTCGAATCCTCCGACCGGGTCGACCGCGAAGCCATCGACGCCTGATTTCGTTGCTATTCAAGGAGCTTTGAGCAATGGCACGCCGTAAGGGCACCACGACCAAGGTCGACCCGTCAGCGTTCGACAAGCCAGGCGCGAACGTCTTCGACAACTCGCTGAAGACGGAGATCGAGGATTCGTACCTGGAGTACGCGTATTCGGTCATCCACTCGCGGGCGCTCCCGGACGCGCGGGACGGGCTGAAGCCGGTGCACCGCCGGATCATGTACTCGATGAACGAGAACGGCTACCGGCCGACGCACGCGTACGTGAAGTCGTCCCGTGTGGTCGGCGACGTGATGGGCAAGTACCACCCGCACGGCGACACGGCGATCTACGACGCCATGGTCCGGCTCGCGCAGGACTTCTCGCTCAACGTCCCGCTGGTCGACGGGCACGGCAACTTCGGCTCCCCCGACGACGGCCCGGCCGCCTCGCGGTACACCGAGGCGCGGCTCTCCCCCGAGGCGATGTTGCTGGTCGGTGAGCTCGGCGAGGACACCGTCGACTTCCGGCCGAACTACGACGGCTCGCTCGAAGAGCCGTCCGTGCTGCCCGCGGCGTTCCCGAACCTGCTGGTCAACGGCACTTCCGGGATCGCGGTCGGGATGGCGACCAACATGATCCCGCACAACCTGACCGAGGTCATCGGCGCGGCGCGATGGCTGATCAACCACCCGAACGCCACGCTGGACAAGCTGATGGAGTTCGTCCCCGGCCCCGACCTGCCGACCGGCGGCTCGCTGCTGGGGCTGGACGAGGTCCGCCGCGCGTACGAGACCGGCCGCGGGGTGGTGCGCATGCGCGCCAGCGCCGAGACCGGGCCGCTGGAGGGCAGCCGCGGGCGGCAGGCGATCACCATCACCGAACTGCCGTACGGCGTCGGCCCGGAGAAGGTGATCGAGAAGATCACCGACGAGGTCAACAAGTCCAAGCGGCTCACCGGCATCGCCGACGTCAAGGACCTCACCGACCGCGAGAACGGCACGCGGCTGGTCATCGAATGCAAGGTCGGCGTGAACCCGCAGGCGCTGCTGGCGGATCTGTACCGGCTCACGCCGCTGGAGCAGTCGTTCGGCATCAACAACCTGGTGCTGGTGGACGGGCAGCCGCGGACGCTGGGGCTCAAGGCGCTGCTGGAGGTCTTCCTCAGCCACCGCTACGAGGTCGTCACCCGCCGCACGCGGTACCGGCGCCGCAAACGCGAAGAACGGCTGCACCTGGTCGACGGCCTGCTGATCGCCCTGCTCAACATCGACAAGGTGATCAAGCTGATCCGCGAGAGCGAGAACGCCGCGGCCGCGAAGGACGGCCTGATGAAGCGGTTCAAGCTCTCGGAGATCCAGGCGACCTACATTCTGGACACCCCGCTGCGGCGGCTCACGAAGTACGACCGGATCGAGCTCGAAGCCGAGCAGGACAAGCTGCGCGAGGAGATCGCCGAGCTGTCGAAGATCCTCGACGACGAGTCGGTGCTGAAGAAGGTCGTCTCGGCCGAGCTGGCCAAGGTCGCCAAGGACTCCCCCGCCGAACGCCGCACCGCGCTGATCGACGGTGACCTCAAGGAGGTCCTCGCCGCGTCGAAGCCGTCGGGTCCGCTGGAGGTCGCCGACGATCCGTGCCAGGTGATCCTGTCGGCCACCGGGCTGGTCGCGCGGACGGCCGCGGAATCGGAGGAGGCGTCGGAGGTGCGGCGCCGCAACGGCCGCGTCAAACACGACTCGGTGGCGGCGGTGGTCCATTCGACCGCACGCGGGCAGGTGCTGCTGGTGACCAACCGCGGCCGCGCGTTCAAGACCGACGTCCTGCCGTTGCCGGTGCTGCCCGAGCAGGCGGGCACCGTGTCGCTTCGCGGCGGGATGGCCGCGAAGGAACTGGTGCCGCTGGAGAAGGGCGAGCGCGTCATCGGCCTGGCCCCGCTCGGCGAACAGGCCGCCGGCTCCCCCGGCCTCGCGCTCGGCACGAAACAGGGCGTCGTGAAGGTGTGCGCGCCGGAATGGCCGGTCCGCTCCGACGAGTTCGACGTGATCAGCCTGAAGGACGGCGATGAGGTCGTCGGCGCCACCTGGCTCACCGACGGCAACGAGACACTGGCGTTCCTGTCGTCCGAAGCGTCACTGCTGCGCTACGCCGCTTCGCTGGTGCGGCCGCAGGGTCTCAAGGGCGGCGGCATGGCAGGCATCGTCGTGCGCGGCGAGGCGGAAGTGGTCTTCTTCGGCGCGATCCGCACCGACGACGCCGAACACGGCGAGCCGATGGTCGTCACCGCGACCGGCGCGAGCGTGAAGGTGACCCCGTTCAGTGAGTACCCGGCCAAGGGCCGCGCGACCGGCGGCGTCCGGGCGCAGCGGTTCCTCAAGGGCGAAACGCGGCTGATCGTCGGCTGGATCGGCCCGCGTCCGGCCGGTGCCGCCCGCAACGGCGACCCCGTGGAACTCCCCGAAGTCGACGTCCGGCGCGACGGCTCCGGCCACGCGCACCCCGGCCCGGAGGTCGTCGGTCACCTCATCGAACGCGACTGACCCCGCACTCACGTGATTGAGCGCGGAACTCGCGTGCTTGGAGCCGGAACGCCTCCAAGCACGCGAGTTCCGGCCCCAATCACGCGAGATCCGTCTCCAAACACGCGTGTCGTCCGGCTGATCACGCGTGTCGTCCGTCGGGGCCCCGGACCCCGCGTGGTAGCAAAGGTCCCTTGCTCCCTCAGCGACCGAGCAGGCCCTTCGCGATGTGTGTCACCTGGATCTCGTTGCTCCCCGCGTAGATCATCAGCGACTTCGCGTCCCGCGCCAGCTGCTCCACCCGGTACTCCGCCATGTACCCGTTGCCGCCGAACAACTGCACGGCCTCCATCGCGACCTCGGTGGCCGCCTCCGACGAGTACAGCTTCATCGCCGAAGCCTCGGCCAGCGTCGGCATCTTGCCCGCGCGCAGGGTCTCGATCAGCTGGAAGACCATGTTCTGCACGTTGATCCGCGCGACCTCCATCTTCGCCAGCTTGAGCTGGATCAGCTGGAACCGCCCGATCTCCTGGCCCCACAGCTTCCGGTTCTTCGCGTAGTCCACGCACAGCCGATGACATTCGTTGATGATCCCGAGCGCCAGCGCCGCGACCCCGATCCGCTCGACGGCGAACCCGGACTTCACGTCGGCCTTGCTGTCCCCGTCTCGACCGGTCTCGGATTCGCCGAGAAGCCTGTCCCGCCCGAGCCGGACGTCGCTGAAGAACAGCTCGCCGGTCGGCGACGACATCATGCCCATCTTCTTGAACGGCTTGCCCTGCGTGAGTCCCGGCATGCCCTTGTCGAGCACGAACGTCAGCACCTTGCGGTCCCGGACCGCCGAGCCGTCGTCCAGCTTGGCGTACACGATGATCGTGTCGGCGTAAGGCCCGTTGGTGATGAACGTCTTCTGTCCATTGAGAACGTACTCGTCGCCGTCGCGCCGCACCGACGTCTTCATGCCACCAAAGGCGTCCGAACCGGAGTCGGGTTCGGTGATCGCCCACGCCCCGACCTTCTCGAACGTCGCCAGCCCGGGCAGCCAGCGTTCCTTCTGCGCTTGCGTGCCCTTGGTCAGGATCGTCTGCGCGGCCAGCCCGATGCTCACGCCGAGCGACGCGACGATGCCGAGACTGACCCCGGCCAGTTCGCTCACCGCGATGAGCGCCATCGCCTCCTGCCCACCGAACGCCAGGCCGCCACCCGAACCGGATCCAGGGGACTTCGACAGCAGTTTCGACACCGATTCCCGGGCGAGCGCGTCGATGCCGAAGGACGCGAACATCTTCCGGATGATGTCGTACGGCGGCAGCGTCCCGCTTTCCAGCGCGTCGAGATGCGGCCGGATCTCCTTGTCGACGAACTCCCGGATCGCGTCCCTGATCAGCAGTTCGGTCTCGGACCACTCGATCACGGGAGCCTCGCGGCGATGTCGTCGATCTCCCAGGCGGCCTCGGTTTCGATCACCTTGACGTCGTGCCAGCCCGCGAGTTCGGAGATCGCGCCGCCCTGCACGGCGAACACCTTGCCGGTGAGCGGGCATTTCTCGGTCGCGAGGTAGGCGACCAGCGGCGAGATGTTCGCCGGGGAGAACGCGTCGAACTCCCCTTCTGCCACCTCCTGGGCGAAGATCGCGCCCATCCCCGGCGTCGCCAGGGTGAGCCGCGTGCGCGCGATCGGCGCGATCGCGTTGACCCGCACGCCGTAACGCTCCAGCTCCTCGGCGGCGACCAGCGTCAGCGCGGCGATGCCCGCCTTCGCCGCGCCATAGTTCGCCTGCCCCGCGTTCGGCAGCGTGGTCCCGGACGCCGAGGCGGTGTTGATCACCGAACCCGCCACCGGCTCGCCTGCCTTGCTCGCGGTCTTCCAGTACGCGGCCGCGTGCCGCAGCACCGCCGCGTGCCCCTTCAAATGCACGGCGATCACGGAATCCCATTGGGACTCCTCAAGTCCGGCGATGAACGCGTCGCGCAGGATACCTGCGTTGTTCACGACGACGTCGAGCTTGCCGAACTCGTCCACCGCCTGCGTCACCAGCTCGGCGGCACCCGCCCACTCGGCGACGTTGGCCGTGTTCGCCACGGCCTTCCCGCCCGCCGCGCGGATCTCGTCGGCGACCTCCTGCGCGGGCCCGGCATCCCTGCCGCTGCCGTCGTTCGCCCCGCCGAGGTCGTTGACCACGACGCTCGCGCCCTCCCGCGCGAACAGCAGCGCGTGCTCGCGGCCGATCCCGCGTCCGGCGCCGGTGATGACGGCGACGCGTCCGTCGAGTGCTCCCATGGCTTTGCTCCTACTCCGCGAATTCCGCGAGACCGTCTTTGATCACGACGGTTTCGCCGACGGTGGTTTCGAACGCGTAGCTCCCGGCGCCCGCGCGCCAGATCTGCGTCGTCAGGTCCTGGCCGGGCAGAACCGGCTTGGCGAACCGGACGGCGAACCGCTTCAGTCTGTCCACATCGGACCCGGCGACCTCGGTCAGCAGCGCCCACGAAGTGAACGCCATGGTGCACAGGCCGTGCGCGATGATCCCCGGCAGTCCCGAATCCTTCGCGACCTCTTCGTCGAGATGGATCGGCATCGGGTCGCCGGCGGCGGGCGCGTACCGATACGTCTGGTCGTCGTTGACGTGCTGGTTCACCTTCGCCACCGGCGCCTGCGAGCGGAGGTTTTCGTCGAACTTGTGGTCAGGCCCGAGTTCGCCGCGGGTCTCCCCGGTGTCGAACCCGCGCACGAACAGCGTCACGTACTGCTCGTTGACCAGGTCGCCGCCGTCGGTCCGGCATTCGAGGTGGATGGTGCCGCGGGTGCCGTTCGGCAGGCCCTCGTAACCGGTCATCCGCGCCCGCGACACGAGCCTGTCGCCGGGTCGGATCGGCCGGTGGAACCGGAACTCCTGTTCCCCGTGCACGATCCTGCCGAACAAGCCGACCGGGACGACCTCGAGCGCGGGTTCCATCAGCGACTCGAACACCGGAACGATCGCGAACACGGGGCTCGCGACGTCACCGGCGAGGTGCGCCGGGATCGGGTCGTTGGTGGCCTTCGCGTACTCGATCAGCCGCTCGCGCGTGACCTCGAACCGCGACTCGTCGGTCCATTCGCCGAGCCCGCCGGGGTCGAACCGCTCGGTCACGAGACCAGCGCCTTGAAGTTCTCGAGCGAGGCGTCGAGGTTCTTCTTGCCGTCCTTCTCGACGGCCTTGCCGAGCGCGCCGACGATCATCTGACCGGCGAACTCCGCGTCGATGCAGGCGAGCGAACCGGCTCCGGACGCCTCCACCGACAGCTCGAACTTGACCTTCACCCCGGCCATCCCGGTGCCGGAGATCGCCAGCTTCGACGGCGCCTCGAACTCGTCGACGGTCCAGGTGATCGTGTTCGGCATCCCGAGCATGGTGACGACCTCGGAAGCCTGTGCTCCCTTGGAGAATTCGGCCGGGACCTCACCCTTCCACTTGGTGTGGATGGTCAGCCACTTCTCGAAGTTGTTGGGGTTGGAGAACTCCGCCCACACCTTGTCGGGGGCGGCGGGGAGTTCGACGGAGGCACTGATCTTGCCCATGGTTCTTCCTTTCGGGATCAGCGCTCGGCGCGCTGGTAGGCGGTGACGACGGCGGCGCCGCCGAGTCCGATGTTGTGCTGCAACGCGGCCTGGACACCGTCGACCTGGCGTTTGCCGGCGGTCCCGCGCAGCTGCCAGGTCAGCTCGGCGCATTGCGCGAGGCCGGTGGCGCCGAGCGGATGCCCCTTGGAGATCAGCCCGCCGGACGGGTTGACGACCCATTTCCCGCCGTAGGTGGTGTCTCCGGAGTCGACGAGCTTCCCGGCCTCCCCTTCGGCACAGAGACCGAGCGCTTCGTAGAGCAGGAGTTCGTTGGCGGAGAAGCAATCGTGCAGCTCGATGACCTGGAAGGCCTCCGCGCCGAGCCCGGCCTGGTCGTACACCTGGCGCGCGGCCTGGACGTTCATGTCGTAGCCGATGATGTTCTTCGCGGTCCCGTCGAAGGTGCTGGCGAAGTCGGTGGTCATCGCCTGCCCGACGATCTCGACGGCCTGCCCGGCCAGCCCGTGCGAGTCCACAAAGGACTCGCTGGCGAGGATCGCCGCGCCGGAACCGTCCGAGGTCGGTGAGCACTGGAGCTTCGTGAGCGGGTCGTAGATCATCCGCGAGTCGAGGATGTCCTGCAGTGAATAGCTTTCCTGGAACTGCGCGTACGGATTGTTCACCGAATGCCGGTGGTTCTTCTCGCCGATCTTGGCGAAGTGCTCGGCGGTGGTGCCGTAGGTCTTCATATGCTCGCGGCCGGCCGCGCCGAACATCCACGGCGCGGGCGGGAAGAGCACCTCGGAGATCTCCGCGAGCGCCTGGAGGTGCTTGCCCATCGGCTGCTCGCGGTCGTCGTAGGTCGAGCCGAGCGATCCGGGCTGCATCTTCTCGAAGCCGAGCGCGAGCGCGCAGTTCGCACGGCCGCCCCGGATCGCCTCCGCGGCCAGGTACAGCGCGGTCGACCCGGTCGAGCAGTTGTTGTTGACGTTGACGACCGGGATCCCGGTCATGCCGAGTTCGTAGACCGCGCGCTGCCCCGAGGTCGACTCGCCGTAGACGTAACCGACGTAGGCCTGCCGCACCTCGTCGAAGGAGATCCCGGCGTCGGCGAGCGCGTTGGTTCCGGATTCCTTGGCCATCTGCGGGTAGTCCCAGCCCTCGCGGCGGCCGGGTTTCTCGAACTTCGTCATGCCCACGCCGACGACGTACACCTTGTTGGCCACCACCACGCTCCTTGTCGTTGCCGGGTCGCTGCTGCCACTGAAGATACAGACAGGTTTGTATTTATCAACCCTTACATACAGACCTGAACGGATGTTACTTCCGGCACGTTGCGTGTCAGGTGACGCAGACAGGCGGGCCGCACCCCCGTTAAACAGGGAAAACACGACTCACAGGGGGTAAGGATGAAACGGACGAGCATGGTCTTGGCGGCCACCGTCGCCGCCGGGCTGATGTCGGCGGGCACCGCGTCGGCGAGCGGCTGGACGATGAGCTACCTGCGGCCGCCGGGCGGAGACGCCATCCGAGTGGTGGCCACCGACGGGGCCGGGAGCTACGCGGGGCACTCCGACCGGGGGCTGCTCACCTGGTCGGGCTGGATGGTGCGCAACCACGGCTTCCCGGCGGGCTACGACACGGTCGAAGCCGTGGACGAGAACACGTCGAAGGCGATTCTCACGAACGGGTACGCGATCTCGACGAGGACCAAACGCTCGTTCGTCCACCAGAACGGCGGGTTCCAGCTCCTGGAGAACGTCCCGGGGTACGCCCAGACGGTCGTCACCGGGATGAACAACCGCGGCGACATCGTCGGCGACGTGTTCAACGATCCGCGATACGGCTCACGGGCGGCGTTCTGGCCTGCCGGCGACCGCGCGCACCCGGTGCTTTTGGACTCCCCGCCGCTGCTCAGCCCGGTGGACA
This sequence comes from Amycolatopsis sp. w19, assembly GCF_051373225.1. NCBI lineage: Bacteria > Bacillati > Actinomycetota > Actinomycetes > Pseudonocardiales > Pseudonocardiaceae > Amycolatopsis > Amycolatopsis sp. w19. Next base: position 140,387 of record NZ_JBPQFM010000016.1, read on the forward strand.
TCGATCACGATGGCACGATCCTGATGCAGGAGCAGGGCGGCGGCACCTGGCTCTGGAAGGACGGCGTGGCAAGGCAACTCGCCCTTCCCGAGGGCGTCCGCGAAGCACACGCCATCGCGATCCGGGACGGCAAGGTGCTGGCCGATCTCCAAGGGGGCCAACGGCTTTGGACGGCCCCTGACACCTCCATCCCGGTGCCGGAGACCATGACGGTGACCGCGCTCAACGGGTCGGGACTCCTCGTCGGCTGCTTGCGGACCATGGGTACCGCCACGATTCCCGCGGCGTGGACGCCGGGCGGCCCGGTCGAGACGCTTCCCGCGCCGTCCGGCGGTTGCGGCGCGATCGTGGGCGACAACGGGGAAATCATGGGGACCCTGCAGGACGACGACTACTTCGACAAACTCGTGGTGTGGCGCCGTGGCTAAAGTCGGGGCATGGATCCCGAAGAGCTTCGGCAGCGGTTCTCCCTGCTGACCACCGCGCATCTGACCGACGGCTGCGTGCGCGCCGGCGTTCAGGTCCGGTGCGCGCCCGCGGGCACGCACTCGGTCGTGCCCGGCGCCCGCGTCGCCGGGCGGGTCACCCCCGCCCGGCACGTCGGCAGCGTCGACGTCTTCCTGGAGGCGTACGAAATCGCGAACCCCGGCGACGTCCTCGTCGTCGACAACGGCGGCAGGCTCGACGAAAGCTGCGTCGGGGACCTCGCGGTCCTCGAAGCGGAGGCGGCCGGGCTGAGCGGCGTGGTGATCTGGGGGCTGCACCGCGATACGGCCGACATCAAGAAGATCGGGCTGCCGCTGTTCAGCCTCGGTTCGATCCCGACCGGCCCGCTCTCGGTCTCCGCCCGCCCGGACGGCGCGCTCGAATCTGCCGTCGTCGGGGAATGGACGGTGACGAGGGAAGACCTCGTGTTCGGCGACGAGGACGGCGTCCTGTTCGTCCCGGCCGACCGGGCGGACGAGGTCCTGGATCGCGCCGAAGGCATCCGCGACACCGAGCGGCGCCAGGCCGACCGGATCCGCGGCGGAGAGTCCCTTCGCGAGCAGGTCCGCTTCGCCGACTTCCTCGCGGAGCGGGCGAAGTCGCCTTCGCTGACGTTCCGGCAGCACCTGCGGGCGGTCGGGGGCGCCATCGAGGAGTAGCAAGGGACCTTTGCTACCACCGGGCCCGCTGACCTGCGCAGGCCGTCCGTGAAGGCCTCCTTCACTACCTTCAGGGTAGGCAAGGAGGCCTTCACGGCACCGCGGGAGAGCAAGGGACCTTTGCTACCACCGAGGCCCCTGACCTGCCGGAAAGAGCGCGGGCCCGGCTCATCCTCGTGCGGTTTGCCTTCCACCGAGCCACAGCAGACCGTCGACGACGAAGCGGTTCTGCACCTCGCTGCCGAAGGTCGACGAAAGCGGCTGGTTCGTCTCGTAGTTCATCTTGTTGTGCCCGAAGTTGGCGTAGAGCATCTTGTACTTGGCGTTGGTCCAGAGGATCGGGTAGTACCCGCTGTACCAGGACTGGTTCGGGTCGGTCCCGAGCGGGAAGCTCACCGGGTCCACCGACGCGAGGATCCGGATGTCCGGGTTCTTGCGCAGGTCGCTGTTCCAGGCGTACCACTCGCTCACCGACGAGGTGAAGGTCGCGGGCAGCCGCGTGGTCGAGGGATGCGGCCGGTTCTCCACCTTCAGCGTCGCCGTCGTCGGACCCCAGGTGTTGGACTTGAACGCACCCGTGCCGAGGAACCTGTTGTGGTACCAGTCCCATGTGGACGGATTGGTGTTGAACGCGGCCACGTGGAAGCCGAAGAACGCGCCACCCGCGTTCATGTAGCGCTCGAAGCCCGAGCGTTGCGAGGAGGTTTGCGGCAGGTCGTCCAAGAACAGCACGACCTGGTACTGCGACGGCTGCAGCGAGCTCAGCCGGTTCCAGTCGTTGGTCGCGGTGTAGCTGAAGTTGTTCTGCGAAGCGGTTTTCGGGAACCACTGGTTGGCTTCCTTGACGAAGCTGATGTGCGCCGCGTCGTAGGTGCCGTTGTAGAACGCGAGCACCTTGAACGCGGGCGCCGCCTGTGCCGTCACCGGCGCCGACGCCAGTGCGAGACACGAAACGAACAGCAGAGCGAGCCGGACCACGAATTTCGTCATACCTCACCACCCATGCCGAGAACGCGTAAATTCATTGCTTGAATTAACACATGGCACAGCGTCGATGGTCTAGACCTGCGGGAAATACGGTTCCCGATGACCGGCACGGAGCCGTATCGATAACCTGGAGATTATGGAACTGCGGGATATCGAGATCTTCTTGGCGCTGGCCGACGAGCTGCATTTCGGCCGCACCGCGGAGCGCCTGCACGTCTCGCAGGCGCGGGTGAGCCAGTCGATCAAGCAGGTGGAGCGCCGGATCGGCGTACCGCTGTTCGCCCGCACCAGCCGGCGGGTCCGGCTCACCCCGATCGGCGAACGGCTGCGAGATGACCTCGGCCCCGCCTACCGCGCGCTGCACGAGGGCATCGACCGCGCGATCGCGGCCGGCCGCGGGGTCGGCGGCGTGCTGCGGCTGGGCTTCGAAGCACCTGGCGTCGCCGACTTGACCGAGGAGCTGCTGGACCGTTTCCGGCAGCGCTACCCGGACACCGAACCGCTCATTCGCGAGGCTGATTTCGCCGACCCGTTCGCGATGCTGCGATCGGGTGAGATCGACGTGCTGGTGACGCTGCTTCCGGTCGACGAACCCGATCTCGCGACCGGCCCGGCCGTGTACACCGAACCGATGGTGCTCGCGGTGTCGTCGAAACACCCATTCGCGCGACGAAAGTCAGTCACTCTCGACGACCTCGCCCGCGACACCGTCCTTCGCGCGGCGCATCCGCCGGAGCCGTACTGGATCGAAGAACCGCGACAGTGGCTGACGCCGGCCGGACACCCCGTGACCCGGGGCGCCCCCTTCGCGACCTTTCAAGAACTGCTCGCCGCGATCGCCACCGGTGCCGGCATCTGCCCGCTCGCGGCGCACGCGCGGGAGTACTTCAGCCACCCGCGGATCCGCTTCGTGCCCTTCGCCGGCTCACCCGCCGTCGAGTGGGGCCTCGTCTGGCCGCGCTCCGCGGAGACAGCGCGCGTACAGGCCTTCGCCGCCGTCGCTTCGCGCCCCTGACCTGCGAAAGGGAGCAAGGGACCTTTGCTACCACGTCCCCGGCGGGCAGCGGTGTTGACTGACTGTGTGGATTTTGGTGCGTTGGATGACCAGAAATCCACACGGTCACCGCGGCGCGGAGCAAGGGACCTTTGCTACCACCCGGCCGCCCCCACCGACCCCGAACAGCGTGAAGGCCCCCTTCCCTCGGCTGATCCGAGGGAAGGGGGCCTTCACGGGAAAACTAGCTGACGACCTTCTGCACCCAGTCCTGCTCGAGCTTCACGACCTGCCCGTTCGCGGTGACGGTCGGCGTGCCGAAACCGGGGCCGTTGCCGAAGTCCTGCTGCAGCGACGGGTCCGTGGAGATCTTCTTGTACGCGTCCTGGATCTCCTGCTCGTACGCGCCGCTGTTGACCTTGAGCACGAAGGTCGGGTCGGTGATGCCGACGTCCTGGCCGAGCTTGATCAGCTGCGCCTTGTCGAACCCGCGGCCGCCTTCCTCCGGCTGGTCCTTGAACAGCGCGTCGTGGAAGGCGAGGAACTTGCCCGCGTCGGCCGCCGCGAGGGAGGCGTTGGCGGAGTCCAGCGAGTAGCCGGGCGGGTCGGAACGCTGGTTCAGCATCGGCAGCATGTGGTACCGGACCTGCAGGGTCCCGTTGTTCACCTGCTCCTCGATCTGCCCCTTGAAGGTCTCTTCGAACTGCTTGCAGACCGGGCACAGGAAGTCGGCGTAGACGTCGATGGTCTTCTTCGCCTCGGACTTGCCGACGGTCACGACGGCACCGTCGCGCTTTTCGACGACACCGGGCGCCGATGTGCCCGTCTGCGCGCCGATCACCTTGCCCTCGGTGCTGTCCTTGCTGGACGTCGTCCAGATGACGCCACCGATCACCAGCGCGGCGAGAACGACCACCGCGACGGTGATCGCGACGACCTTCTTCTTGTCGCCGCCCGCGACGCCCCTGGCCTGTGCCACCGAACGCGCCGCCGTCTGCTGCTGCTTGCGTTTCCGAGCGTTGCGCTCAGCTCCACCCACGATTATTCGTTCCCTTCAGCGATACCCACATAGTCGTCGTCGGCGGAGGCGCGAGAGTTCCCGAGCCAGCCGTCCACGGAAAACCAGGTCCGCGGCTGCACGATCAGCCAGACACCCAAGAGCGCGAATCCGAGGTCCCTGGCGATCTCCTGCGGATACTGCGTCTGATCCGCGGCGATCTGACCGCCACCGCCGAAACAGCCGCAATCGATGCTCAGCCCGCGCGCCCAGGATTGGGCGATCGCGGCGATGAGCACCGCGAGCAGCAGCACCGACAGCACCGACACCCACCGGGTCACGAACCCGGCGAGCAGGAACAGGCCGAGCGCCAGTTCGACGAGCGGCATCCCGATCGCGACCGGGCGGACGAGCCCGTCCGGCAGGACATCGAACGCCTGGACCGCGATGTAGGTCTGCCCCGGGGCGCTGATCTTCAGCGCTCCGGAAACCAACCAGACGGCGGCCAGTCCGAGCCGGGCGAGTGTGCCCACGGCGTCGAGTACGACTTGGGGCGGTCTACGCACGGGCCTAGGCTAACCGCCGACCCTGAGAACAACGTGAGGCGGCGGACGGAGGCACCCGATGAGGGGACGCGCCCTGCTGGTGGCCTGCTTGATGCTGGTCACAGCGGCGGCCTGCGGCGAAGAGGCCGGTCCGTCGGATTCCCTCGTCGCGCGCGCCGTCGCGTCCAACAAGCTCACCATCGGCATCCGCTTCGACCAGCCGGGGCTTTCCAAACGGACGGTCGACGGCCGGTACGTCGGCTTCGACGTCGACGTGGCGAAGTACGTGGCGAGCGAATTGGGCGTCGACGAGGATCACATCACCTGGCACGACAGCAGGCCGTCGTCCCGCGAGACGGACATCACCTCGGGGACCACGGATCTGATGGTGGCGACCTACTCGATCACCGAAAAACGCAAACAGGTGGTCGCGTTCGCCGGGCCCTATTTCGACACCGGCCAGGATCTCCTCGTCCGCCTCCGGTCGACCGACATCACCGGTCCCGAGAACCTCAACGGCCGCAAGCTGTGCGCCGTGGGCGGCACCACCTCCGCCGAGCAGGTGCGCGACAAGTTCGCCCAGGCCGTGCAGCTCGTCGAGTACCCGCGCTACCAGGACTGCGTCACGGCGCTGCTCGCCGGACAGGTGGACGCGGTGACCACCGACGACGTCATCCTCGCCGGTTACGTGGCGCAGAACCCGGAACTGCTGCGGGTCGTCGGCAAGCCCTTCTCGAAGGAGAAGTACGGCGTCGGCCTGCGCAAGGACGACATCGAGGGCCGCGCGGCGGTGGCCAAGGCGATCCAGAAGATGATCTCGTCCGGGGAATGGCTCGATTCGCTGAACCGCAACATCGGCCCGTCCGGCTACCGGATCCCGCCTCCGCCACAGGTCACCGAGCGGTGACCCTTCCCGATCTGCCGGTTCGCGCCGTCCTGCCCGAACTCGAAGCCGCACTCGACGCCCACGGCACCGCGGTCCTCGTCGCGCCCCCTGGCACCGGAAAGACCACTTTGGTGCCGCTGGCGCTGGACAACGGCGAAGGCCGGGTGATCGTCGCCGAACCGCGGCGGCTCGCCGCACGGGCCGCGGCGGCGAGGATGGCGTCCCTGCTCGGCGAACGGGTCGGTGAGACGGTCGGCTATTCGGTCCGCGGCGATCGGAAGGTGTCTTCTTCGACGCGGATCGAAGTGGTCACCTCGGGCTTGCTGGTCCGGCGGGTGCAGGGCGATCCCGAGCTGGCCGGGGTGTCGGCCGTCCTGCTCGACGAATGCCACGAACGCCATCTCGACGCGGACCTCCTGCTCGCGCTGCTGCTGGACGTGCGCGCCGGGCTGCGGGACGACCTGCGGCTGCTCGCGACGTCCGCCACGGTGGCCTCCGGACGGCTGGCGGCCCTGCTCGGCGACGCGCCGGTGATCACCGCGCACGCGAGGACGTACCCGGTCGACGTCTCGTACTCCCCGCCCGCGCGCGGCGAGCGGATCGAGGCGACCGTGGCCCGCGTGATCCACAAAGCACTGTCCGAAGGGGACGGTGACGTCCTCGCCTTCCTGCCCGGCGCCGGGGAGATCGCCAGGGTGAGCGGACTTCTCAACGGTCTCGACGCCGACGTGCTGCCCTTGCACGGACGGCTTTCGGCGGCGAGCCAGGACGACGCGCTGCGCCCGCGCGACCGTCGCAGGGTGGTTCTCTCGACGTCGGTCGCCGAATCCAGCCTGACCGTGCCGGGGGTGCGCGCGGTGGTGGACTGCGGACTTTCCCGCGTTCCCCGCGTCGATCACCGGCGCGGCCTGCCCGGATTGGCGACGGTCCGCGTTTCGGCCGCGGTCGCGGAACAGCGCGCCGGTCGCGCCGGACGTGAGGCGCCGGGCCGCGCGTACCGCTGCTGGGCCGCGCACGAGCAGGGTTCGCTGCCCGCTTATCCCGAACCCGAGATCCGGACGGCGGAACTGGCGCGGTTCGCCCTCGAACTCGCCTGCTGGTCCACTCCGGACGGTTCCGGCCTCGCCTGGTGGGACCCGCCCGGCGAAGGCGCGCTGGCCGCCGGGCGCGCGTTGCTGACCACGCTCGGGGCGACCGCGGAGGACGGCACGGTCACCGAACGCGGCCGGAAAATGGCCGGGCTGGGCCTGCATCCACGGCTGGCGAGGGCGTTGCTGGACGGCGCGGCGCGGACCAACGCGCGCTCGGCCGCCGAAGTCGTCGCGCTGCTGGACAGCGGCGGCACCCTGACCGACCTCGAAGCCGAGCTGCGCCGAGTGCGCGGTGACGAGCGCTGGAAGCGTGACGTGCGACGGCTTTCCCGGCTGGTGCCCGACGGCGGCAACGCGTCCGATCCAGCACTGGTGGTGGCGCTCGCGCATCCCGAGCGGCTCGCGCGACGGCGTGCCGCGGGGACGCCGGTGTATCTGATGGCGGGCGGAACGGCGGCCGAACTGCCGCGCGGCAGCGGACTCGCCGACGTCGAATGGCTGGCCGTGGCCGAAGCGACCCGCGATCCCGGCCGCGCACAGGGCATCATCCGGCTGGCCGCCCCCGCCGACGAGGACCTCGCCGTGCGCGCGGCGCCGAATCTGGTGTCCTCGGTGGACGAAGTGCGCTGGTCTTCGGGTGACGTCGTCGCGCGATCGGTGCGGCGGCTCGGGGCGATCGTGCTCGCGGAGAAACCGTTGCGCTCACCCGCCCCAGACGCGATCCGCGCCGCACTACTGGACGGTTTGCGCACCGAAGGACTCGGCCTGCTTCGCTGGCCGGAAGACGGGAAGCGACTCCGTGAACGGTTGTCGTTCCTGCATCGAGTACTGGGCCCGCCTTGGCCCGCGGTCGGCGACGCTGACTTGTTGTCCACTATGGACAGCTGGCTCGACCTCGGCTCGGCTCGCCGCCGATCGGACCTGGCATCGCTGGACGCGGGTGCCGCGCTGCGTGGATTGCTGCCCTGGCCCGAAGCGTCGCGTTTGGACGAACTGGCACCGGATCGGCTGGAGGTGCCGTCGGGTTCGCGGATCAGGGTCGACTATTCGGGCGAGCAGCCGGTGCTGGCCGTGAAACTGCAGGAGACCTTCGGCTGGCTCGCGACGCCGGAGCTGGCGGGTGTCCCGGTGGTGCTGCACCTGCTCTCCCCCGCCGGTCGGCCGGCCGCCGTCACCGCCGATCTGGAATCGTTCTGGCGCAACGGGTACGCGGCCGTGCGCGCCGATCTTCGCGGCCGCTACCCGAAACACCCCTGGCCGGAGGATCCGCTGACCGCCGCGCCCACCCGGCGTACCTCAAGAGGTCAGTCCATCAGCTGATGCTGCGGCCTGGTCGGCAACTGTGCCGCCAGCTCCTCGTCGTCCTCCCGCTCGTTCAATCCCAGCTGCACGGCGCTGCGGATCTGCTCCCGGTTCTCCCGCACCACATGCGCGAAGAATTCGTCGATCCGCGGATCGGTCAGCACTTCGAGGATCACGCGCATCGCGGTGTCGATCACCGAACGCACCACCTCGTCGTGGAACGGCAGTTTCGAAAGCCGCCCGGCCTGCGGATCGTTCTTGAGCTTCTCCGCGATGATCCCGCGCAGCAGCGTCTGGTTCTCACCGAGCGAGCGCGCGAGGTTCTGCGGATAGTTCCCGGTTTCCAGCACCTTCACGACCTCGTCGAGCACCGCGATCGTGATCGGCTTCTTGATCGCCAGCACGATCGGCCGCGAAAGCCGTTCGACCAGCCGCTGCGTGAACCGCTCCCCGAACGCGCGGTCCGCCGTACGGGCGAGCCGGACCAGCACCACGATGATCCGCAACAGCCGGAAGCCGCGCAGCGCCGGATGCGCGATGGGGATCATGCCGAGGATTTCATACCAGTTGCGCAGCGGGAAGCGCTTCTCCCAGCCGTTGCGCCGCCACCGCCAGAGGAATTCCAGCGCGAAGATCCCGCACACCGTCGTGTCGATGACGAAGACACGGTGCGCCGTCTCCGCCGAATGCGGGAAGAACGTCACGTAGGCGAGCAGCCCGACCGAGAACACGGCGAGGACGAGCATCACCAGGTCGAGCGGATTCACGCGCCGTTGTTCGCGGGTGGTCATGGCGCCGATTGTGCCTTTCCACGCTGACTCGTGCCGAGCGGCACCTGCCGAAAGTAAGGGGTGGCCGATGACTTCGGGGCAATGCCCCCGGGCGTCCCCGCATCGGAGGATTCAGAGACACGAAGGAGGACGCGGATGATCACGCTTCGAGGACTCACGAAGCGCTATGGCGAGAAGACGGTGGTCGATGGGCTGACCTTCGCCGTCGAGCCGGGCAAGGTGACCGGTTTCCTCGGTCCCAACGGCGCGGGCAAGTCGACGACCATGCGGATGACGCTCGGCCTCGACGCGCCGAACGCCGGCGAAGTCCGCATCGACGGCAAGAGGTACGAGGACCTGAGCTTCCCGCTGCGCGAGGTCGGCGCGCTGCTGGAGGCGAAGGCGCTGCACCCCGGCCGGAGCGCGGGCAAACATCTTCTGGCGATGGCGCGCAGCAACGGGATCCCGGCGAGCCGGGTCGACGAGGTGCTCGCGACGGTCGGCCTCAGCGACGTCGCGGGCAAACGCGCCGGAACGTTCTCCCTCGGCATGGGGCAACGGCTCGGGATCGCCGGCGCCCTGCTGGGTGACCCTGGCGTGCTGATGTTCGACGAGCCGGTGAACGGGCTCGACCCCGACGGCGTCCGCTGGGTGCGGCACCTGATGCGGTCGCTCGCGGAGGAGGGCCGCACGGTGTTCGTGTCGAGCCACCTGATGAGCGAGATGCAGTTGACCGCGGACCGGCTCGTCGTCATCGGCAAGGGAAAGCTCCTCGCCGACGCGCCGGTCGACGAATTCATCGCGGGCAATTCGCGGACTTCGGTCGCGGTGCGGGTGCCCGCCCCCGCCGAACTCCATGCTCTCGAACAGCGCCTGCACGCGCTCGGCGCGACCACGGAAGCCGATCAGGGCGAACTGGTCGTGCACGACCTGCCCATTCATCTCGTCGGCGACGCGGTGCACGAACTCGGGATCCGCGTACACGGGCTGACCGAACGGACCGCCTCGCTCGAACAGGCGTACATGGAACTGACCGCGTCGTCGGTCGAATACGGAACGGGAGTCGCGGCATGAAGTCACTCATGGTCATGGTGGCGGTGATCGCCGGCCTGCTGGGGGTGCCGGCGGCCGCGTCGGCGGCACCGGCTCCGGCGCTGTCGCTGCCCGCGCCGGACGGCCCGTTCCCGATCGGGCTGCGCACGCTGCATCTCACCGATCAGCGGAGAGCCGAGCCCTGGGTGCCCGAAAAGCGCCGCGAACTGATGGTCAACGTCTGGTATCCGGCCGTGCCGATCGGCCGCGCGCCGCTCTACATGACGAAGGCGGAATCGGCGGCCGCGGTCGCCGGGCGGAAGCTCGACCTGCCGCCGGACGCGCTGAGCAAGGTGCGGGTCCACTCGCGGGAGAACGCGCCCTCCCTGCCGGGACGGCGTCCGCTGGTGGTGCTTTCGCCGGGCGCGGGCAACAACCGGATCACGCTGACCTCGGTGGCCGAACACCTTGCCGCACAAGGTTTCGTGGTCGCCGGGGTGGACCACGCCTACGAAGCCTGGGCGACGGAATTCCCCGACGGGCTGCGCCAGTGTGTCGCTTGTGGACTTCCCGGTGAGCCGTGGCCCTCCGCGATCGCCAACCGCGCCGCGGACACGACGTTCGTCGTCGACACGCTGCTGAAGGACCGGCGCTGGTCGATCGACGCGACGAAGATCGGGATGGCCGGTCACTCCGCCGGAGGTTCGGCGACCGCCGCCGCGATGACCGCCGACCGGCGGATCAAGGCGGGCGTGAACATCGACGGCCCGTTCTACGGCGACGTCTCGATCGACCGGCCGTTCCTGCTGCTGACCAGCCCGACCGGCGAGAAGTACTTCCGCGCGTCCTGGGACGAGACTTGGCCGCGGCTCACCGGCCCGAAGAGGCAGGACCTGGTCGAGAACAGCGGCCATTCGTCGGTGACCGACGCGGCGATCCTGATCGACCAGCTGGGACTGCGACCGCAACTCCCGCCGACCGAGATCGAAAACCAGTACGGCTCGATCGACTCGCGGAAGGCGCTGGAGTTCTTCCGTACCGAGCTGACCGGCTTCTTCAAGCAGTGGAGCGCACGATGAACACGATCTCTTCGGAATGGACCAAGTTCTGGTCGGTCCGGTCGACCTGGTGGTGCCTGATCAGCGGGCTCGGTCTGATGCTGGCGTACTCGGCGGCTCTGGGCTTCGCGCTGCGAGACGGCAGCGACCGGCCGATGGCCCCGCACGCCGTGGTGACCGGTGCGGCGTTCTATCTCACGCAGTTCGCCGTGGTCGCGCTGGCGACGCTGTTCATCACGAGCGAATACGCCAGCGGCAGCATCCGCTCGACCCTGCAGTGGGTCCCGGTGCGGAACCGGGTCCTCGCGGCGAAGTCGGCCGTCCTGCTGCCGGTGCTGTTCGGCTTCGGCGTGCTGAACACGCTCGCCGGCGTGGCGGTCTCGGCGCCGCTGATCCCCGCGCCCGGCTCCTCGGTGGGCGAAGTGCTCGCGACGGCGGCGGGCATGGGCGCCTACTTCGCGCTGCTGGGGCTGCTCTGTCTCGGCCTGGGGACGGCGCTGCGCTCGACGGCGGGGACGATCGTGACGGTGTTCGTGCTGCTGGTGATGATCCCGATGTTCGCCGGTTCGCTCGGCTGGGAAGACCTCGTGAACTACTTCCCCGGCTTCGCGGGCGTCAACGCGATGGTCACTCCTGGGCAGCCGAACCCGATCTTCGGCGGCGTCGCGCCCTACGCGCCTTGGGTCGGCGTCGCGCTCTGTGCGGCTTGGGCTGGGGCCGGTCTTGTCACCGGTTCCACCGTGCTGCGGCGGCGCGACGCCTGACGGGGGAGCAAGGGACCTTTGCTACCACCCGCGCCGGCCGCACATCGCGAAAGCCACTTTCAGGACGTCAGATGTCCCGAAAGTGGCTTTCGCGACTTCTCGCTTCAGGACCGACACCCCGAGTGGCAGCAAAGGTCCCCTGCTCCCTTTCCGCAGGTCAGCGCCCCAAGTGGTAGCAAAGGTCCCTTGCTACCCCGCCACCCCGAGCCCCGCCAAAACCTCCCGCGCCCCCACCGTCAGCTCCTCCAGCCCCGGCGGCCGCAGTGAACCGGTCCCGGCCAGCGCGTCGAAGACCGTCCCTTCGAGCCACGCGACGAGCACCCGCGCGTGCCGCTCGGGCTCCGCCGATCCGCACGCCGTGAGCACCTCCGCGCACCGCCGCCGGATCACCAGCCCACCCCGGTCGTAGGCCTCCCGCAGCTCAGGCCGCCGCGTCGCCTCCAGCGCGAACTCGTACCGCGCGAGCATCCGCGTCCGCCCCTTCGTGATCGCCGCGTGCGCGAACCCCGCCACGTATTCAGCCAGCTGCCCGGGCGGCGGGTCGAGGGTGACCTCGTCGAGTTCGACCATCCGCGAGATCGCCAGCTCCAGCAGCGCCGCCCGCGTCCGCGCGTAGTACGAGGTCGAACCCGGCGGCAGCCCGGCGAACCGGTCGACCGCGCGATGCGTCAGCCCCCGCATCCCCTCGGCCGCGATGACCTCGATGGCCGCGTCCCCGATCGTCGCCTTTCGCACTCTACAAGTGTAGTAGTACTCTACAGGTGTAGAGGAGGTCGACATGCGCGAAGCGATCGTGATCGGCGGGGGAATCGGCGGACTGAGCGCCGCCATCGGGCTGCACGGCATCGGCTGGGAGGTCACCGTCCTCGAACAGGCACCGGCGCTCACCGCCGCCGGCGCGGGCATCTCCCTGTGGCCGAACGCCCTGCGTTCACTCGAGACGCTGGGCGTCCGGCTCGGCAAGCTGCGGGAACAATCGTCCGGCGGTCTCCACGACCGCGACGGCCGCCGCATCACCCGATGGGATGCCGAGGCGTTCCGCCGTCATCACGGCCGCCCGCTCGCCGCCATCCACCGCGCGGATCTCATCGGCGCACTCCACGACGCCCTTCCCGAGGGTTGCGTCCGCACCGGCGTCGAGGTCACCCGACTCGACGACCTCGACGCCGACGTCATCGTCGCCGCGGACGGGATCCACAGCATGGCCCGCAAGCTGCTGTGGCCACGACACCCCGAACCGGTCTACAGCGGAAGCACGGCGTTCCGCGCGGTGACCACCGTCGACCGGAAGATCGAGCTCAGCACGAGCTGGGACGACGGCGCCGAGATCGGCGTCATCCCGCTGCACGACGACAGCGTCTACTGGTGGGCGAGTTACGTCGCCGAAGCGGGCGTCCGCCACGAGGATCCGAAGTCGTATCTGCGAGACCGCTTCGGTGGCTGGCACGATCCCATTCCCGAACTCATCGAAGCGACCGCGCCCGAGACGCTGCTCCACCACGATCTCGACCTGCTCGGCACTCCCCTGTCTTCATACGTGAAAGGCCGCGTCGCACTGCTCGGCGACGCGGCCCACGCGATGCCGCCGTTCCTCGGCCAAGGCGGCTGCCAGGCGATCGAAGACGCCGTCGTCCTCGCTGCCGCGCTCAGCACCACCGAAGACGTCGACGCGGCATTGAAGAGTTACGACGAGCAGCGCCGCCCGCGCAGCCAAGGCGTCGTGAAAGCCTCGGTCCAGGCGGGGAAAGTCGGGCCGCAGTTGCGCAATCCGTTCGCCGTGGCCGTCCGCAACGGCGTGTTCCGGCTGCTCCCCGGCACGCTCACCGCACGCATCGGCGCCGGCGTCAGCGGCTGGACTCCTCCCGTCCCCCGCCGACCAGCCCCGCCTCGTACGCCGTGATCGCGGCCTGCACCCGGTTCCGCGCGCCGAGCCGGTTGAGGATGGTGCTCACGTAGGCCTTCACCGTGCCCTCGACGACGAACAGTTTCGCGGCGATGTCCGCATTGGACAGTCCGGAACCCAGCAGCGCCAGCACTTCCTGCTCACGTGGGGTCAGTTTCCCGATCAGCGCCTTCGCCTCTTCGGCGCGGGAAACCTGATTGCCGGAAAAGCGGGCGATGACCCGCTGCGCGACCTTCGGCGAAAGGAACGCCGCCCCACCCGCGACCGCGTGGATTCCGCCGAGCAGTTCGCGGGGATCGCCGGACTTCAGCAGGAAACCACTCGCGCCCAGGCCGAGCGCGCGTTCGATGTAGGCGTCCTCGCCGAACGTCGTCAGCATGATCACGCCGACCTCGGGCAGCAGCCGCCGGATCTCCTCGGCCGCCTTGAGCCCGTCCATCACCGGCATCCGGATGTCGAGGAGCACGACGTCCGGCCTGGTCGCGCGGGTCTGCTCGACGGCGGCGCGCCCGTCCTCGGCCTCCGCGACCACCTTGATCCCGGCGTCCGCGGCCAGGATCGCCGACACCCCGGCGCGGATCATCGCCTCGTCATCGGCCAGCACCACCCGGATCATCCGGGTCCCCCTTTTTCTCGTCTTCGCTGATCACGTTCTTCGACACGAGTTTCCCACCCGCGAAACACAGCCGGTACGCCTCGTAGTACCTGTCGAACAGACTGCGTTCGGTGCCGTAGTACTCGCATATCGCCCCGGCGGGCACCGGCGGTTCCAGCTGACGTGGCCGCGCGATCCGCTGACCGCCGGGCAAGAGGGAGGCGATCTCCGCGCGGGTCTGGCCGACGTGGATGCGGGCGTAGTCGCCACCGGGGAGTTCGGAGCCGTACCACTTGACGAGGAACACGGCCCCGCTGATCCCGACCACCACACCGAAAAGCCCGATCGGCACGACGATCGCCTGGATCAAGCTGCGCCGGACGTCCCGGCGGGCGCGTTCCAGTTCCCTCGCCGACGTCGACTGCCCCACTTCCGCGTCCATCGCCGCCTGGCTCTCGGGCGATTCCTCCGACGGCGCCGCGTCGTGCGGCAAGGTCGCGCTGACCTCGAATCCGCCGTCATGGGGGCCTGCCCGCAGAGTTCCGCCGACGAGGCGGACCCGTTCGCGCAGGCCGATCAGCCCGCGTTTGCCCGACGTCCTGCCCGGCAGCGGCCCCGCGGGCGGCGCGGAGTTGGTGACCACGACGTCCGTCTGTCCTTCGGACCGCACGACCCGGACCGCGACCGCGGCACCCGGCGCGTGTTTGACCACGTTCGTGACCGATTCCTGGACCACGCGGTACGCGGCGCGGTCGACCATCTGCGGCTCACCGTCGAGCGGTTCGTCCACTGAGGACTCGATCAGCACGCCCGAAGCCCTGGTCCGGTCGAGCAGTTCGTCGATGCTCTCGTGCACCGGCTCGGTCGGCGCGTCGTCCTCACGCAGGACGCCGATGATCTCGCGCAGCCGTTCGGTCGCCGTCGCGGCGCTCTGCCGCAGCTCGCCCGCGGCCAGCCGCTGTGGTTCGTCGAGTCCTCCCGCGACCTCCAGCGCCGCCGCGCGCACCGCGATCAGGCTCAGCTCGTGGCCCAATGAATCGTGCATGTCGCTGGCGATCCGGGTGCGCTCGCGCAGCCGCGCGCGGTCGGCGACGAGCCGCTGGCGGCTCTCCATCTCCTCGGCGCGACGCCAGCCGTCGCGCGCCATGTCCTCGCGCTGCCGGACGTACCTGCCCAGCAGCCAGGGCGTCACACCCGCGAAGACGAGGACGCCGAGCAGCGCACCCCAGGACGCGAAGCCGTCCTTGCTCCACAACAGCGCGACAGGGACCGCCAGCACCGAAACAGCGGCGAAGAGGCGCAGCATCGGCTTCGCGACCGGTTGCCGATAGCCGGCGAGGTAACCGACCGCGACGAGAACGAAGCCTTCCCAGATCGGCACCCGGCCGCCGAAGCTCCCCATGACCACGAAACTGGCCACCATCGCGATGGCGAGCGAGACGAGCGGATACCGGCGCGCCGCCGCGATCGCGGTGGTGGTCGCGACGAGGCCGGCGAGCAGTTCCCAGTGCCTCGTACTGGATCCGGCGTCGATGACCACCCAGCCGCAGAGCCCGAGCCACAAGGCGACGTCCATGACCAGCCGCCGCCCACGCCGCACGGGCTCCTCAGCGTCCTTCACACGACAGGACGCTACAAGCCGCGACGAGCGGTCCGCCATGGACGAAAGTAAAGGTCCCCTGCTTCCCCGGCCCGATGAGGCATGATGATCGACCATGGCCGAGCGCACACTCACCGGTCAGCTAGGCGGTCCTGTCCCGGCAGGCATCGAAGCGCTGGCCGACCACGAGAAACAGGACCTCTCCGACGCGTTGCGCGACGCGCGCCACCGCCAGGCCAAGGCCTTGGCCGAAGCGGGCGAAGAGGGCCTGAAGTACGTACCCGCGCTTCTGCGCGGCGCCGTTCGGAAGGTGGTGGGCCTGTGACCACCGAAAACTTCGCTTCGCAGGCGGAGATCCTCAAACTCGCCCGCGTCCTCGGCACCACCCCGGAACGGCTCTCGTATCTGGAGAACGTGGACGCCGCCGAGCTCCAGACGTTCCGCGAGCAGGTCACGGACACGCTGTTCGACGCCAACCTCGCCGCCTTGGAGCGGATGGCGATGGCGAGCAAGCTCGTCCCGAGCCCGATTCTCGCGAAGATCGCCGAGAAGGTCTTCGGCCCGCTTCTGTGCGCGCGGATCGCCGGGCTGGTCGACGTCTCTCGGGGCGTCGACGTCGCGAAGCGGCTGAAGCCGCCGTTCCTGGCCGACGTCGCGGCCGAACTGGACCCGCGCCGGGCGAGCGCGATCATCGCGCGGATCCCGCTCGACACCGTCGTCGAAGTGGCCGGTGAGCTGGTGCGCCGCGAGGACTGGATCACCGTCGGCCGGTTCGTCGGGCACCTGCCCGATCCGACGGTGCGCCGGGCGCTGGCCGTCATCGGCGACGAAGCGCTGATCCGGATCGCGTTCGTCCTCGACGACAAGAGCCGGATCGATCACGTCCTCGGGCTGCTTCCCGAAGCCCGGTTCCGCGGTCTCCTGGGGGTCGCGGCCGCCGACGAGGGTCTGTGGGCGCCGGTGCTCGACCTGCTCACGCACCTGAGCGAGAAGCGGGTCGAGCAGTGGTCCCACCTGCTCGACGAGCTCCCGCCCGCCTTGCGCGAACGCGTCCAGGAGACCCTCGGCCAAGCCTCCTGACCCGCGCGGGGGAGCAAGGGACCTTTGCTACCACTTTGAGGCGAAACCGCTGGTCAGACGCTTTCCGCGCCGCCACACCCCGGCCGTCAGCGGCACCCCCGGCCGATACGCGAGATGCGTCGTCGAAGGCGCCTCCAGCACGTGAAGGTCGGCTCGCGCCCCCGGCCGCACGAAGCCCACGTCGTCACGCCGCAGAGCCCGAGCACCGCCCGCCGTCGCCGACCACACCGCCTCGTCGATCGTCATCCGCATCTGCAGCACCGCGGTCGTCACGCAGAACGCCATCGACGTCGTGTACGAGCTGCCCGGGTTCGCGTTGCTGGCCAGCGCCACCGTCGCCCCCGCGTCGAGAAGCCGCCTCGCCGGCGCCAGCGGCTGCCGCGTCGACAGGTCGCACGCCGGCAGCAAGGTCGCGACAGTGTCCGAAGCAGCGAGAGCCTCGACGTCCGCCTCGCTCAGGTAGGTGCAGTGGTCGACACTCGCCGCCCCCAGCTCGACGGCGAGCCGCACTCCCGGCCCCTCCCCCAGCTGGTTCCCGTGCACCCGCAGCCCGAGCCCACGCTCCCGCGCCGCCTTGAGCACCCGTCCGGACTGCGCCTCGTCGAACGCACCGGTCTCGCAGAACACGTCGGCCCACCGCACGAGCGGCGCCACGGCGTCGAGCATGTCACCGCAGACCAGGTCCACATAGGACTCCGCGTCCGCGCCCGGCGGCACCAGATGCGCACCGAGGAACGTGACCTCGTCGGCCACATCGGCCGCGATCCGCGCCGAACGAGCCTCGTCCTCGACGTTGAGCCCGTATCCGGTCTTCGTCTCCAGGCAGGTCGTGCCCTGCCTCGCCGCTTCGTCCACGTGACGCCGCAGGTTCGCCGCCAACTGCTCATCGGAAGCAGACCGCGTCGCGTCGACCGTGACCGCGATGCCCCCGGCGCTGTACGCCTTCCCGGCCATCCGTGCCTCGAACTCGGCAGTGCGGTCCCCGGCGAAAACGAGGTGCGTGTGACTGTCCACCCAACCGGGCAGCACCGCACGCCCTTCGACGTCGACCCGCTCGTCCGCGTCGGGCGCGTCCGCCGCCGAGCCGACCCACGCGATCGCTTCGCCCTCGATGACGACCGCCGCGTCCCGGAGCTTGCCCAGTTCGGCGTCGTTCGTCGTGAGCTCGCCGATTCCCGTGATCAGGACTGCCACAATGCCTCGATCTCCTTGGCCAAGACCGTTTCCGGCCGGTCGATCAGCTGATGCACGCCATCGCGGACGATCTCACGCCCGGCGACGACGACGTCCCGTACGTCCGCCCCCGAAGCGGCGAAGACCACCCCGGACGGCTCGATCCCCGCGGTCCGCACCGACCCGAGCCCGACCGTCACCAGGTCCGCGCCCGCCCCCGGAGCCAGCGCGCCGACCTCGTCCCAGCCGACTGCACCGTGATCCGTCGCGGCCGCGAGCAGTTCTTCGGCCGTGAACCGACCGCGTTTCTCGCTGGCGAGCCGCTCGTTCAGCTCCAGTGCCCTGGTCTCCTCGAACGCGTCGACGACCGCGTTGCTGTCGCTGCCGAGCGACAGTCGCACCCCCGCGTCCAGCAGCGTCCGCGCGGGACCGATGCCGTCACCGAGATCCCGTTCCGTCGTCGGGCAGAAACAGGCGCGGCTCCTTGCCGCACCCAACCGCTGGACGTCCTCCGAAGTCAGATGCGTCGCATGCACCGCGGTAAGCCGCTCGCCAAGCACGCCGTGGTCATGAAGCAACTCCGTCGGCGTCCGGCCATAAGCCGCCAGGCACTGCTCGTTCTCGGCACGCTGCTCCGAAAGGTGGATATGCAGCGGCCCAGTCCCACCGGCCACTTCGGACAGTTGATCCTCGGGAACGGCACGTACCGAATGGATCGCCCCACCCACCCGGAACGTCTCGTCCTCCCGCAGTTCGCCGACTCGTTGCGCCCACCTGGTGGCCGTCCCATCGGAGAACCGCCGCTGCACCTCGTCGGGTTCGACGCCGATCCCGCCCGCGAGGTAGCACGTGTCGAGCAACGTCAGCCGGATCCCGGCGTCACTGGCCGCCTGCCGCAACGCCTCGCCCATCGCGTTCGGCTCGGCGTAAGGCTTTCCGCCCGGCGCGTGATGCAGATAGTGGAACTCGCCGACGCTCGTGTACCCGGCCAGCGCCATCTCGGCGTAGACCCCGCGCGCCAGGCGGTAGTACGAATCCGGGTCCAGCCGGGACGCGAGCGAGTACATCCGCTCGCGCCACGTCCAGAAGGTTCCGCGATCGTGGTGCGTCCGCCCGCGCAACGCACGGTGGAACGCGTGCGAGTGCCCGTTCGCGAAGCCCGGCAAGGTCAGTCCACTCAGGACAGTCCCTTCGCGAGGCGCGTTCGCCGTCACGGACGTGATCTTGCCGCCGTCGACCTCGATCCTGACGGCATCGGCGATCCCGTCCGGCAGCCAGGCACGTTCACACCAATATGTCGTCATGTCGACAGTTTCTCCAGGACGTCCGCGAGCGCGCGGGCACCGTGGTCGACGTCCTCCGCCTCGGAGAACTCCTCGGGCGAATGGCTGATCCCGGTGGGGTTACGCACATAGAGCATTCCGGACGGGACGAACCCGGCGAGGATCGCCGCGTCGTGCCCGGCGCCGGTCGGCAGTTCCGGCGGCCCGCCCAGCCATGTGCCCAGGTCGCGGCGCAGCGCGTCGTCGAAGATCACGTCGTCGGAGTACGACTCCCTGGTGACCTCGACCCGGCACCCTTCCTGTCCGGCCGCCTCTTCGGCCAGCTTCGCGATTTCCGCGACCAGTGCGGGCGTATCCGTGCCCGGTACCCGCGCGTCCAGCCACAGGTCCACAGTGGACGCGATGACGTTCGTCCCGCCGGGAACAGGCACGAGCCTGCCGACAGTGGCCCTCGCGTCGGCGGTCGCCTTCGCCAGTTTCCGCACGGCGAGAACGGTCTCCGCCGCCGGGATCATCGGATCGCGGCGATCGCCGATCAGCGTCGCACCTGCGTGGTTTCCCTGCCCCTGGAAGGAGAACCGCCACCGCCCGTGCGCGATCACCGTGTTGCCGACGGCGACCGGCGAACCGAGGTCGATCAGCCCGCGCCCCTGCTCCACGTGCAGTTCCAGGAACCGCCCGATCAGCCCGAGCCGCTCGGAGTCACGGCCGACCCGATCCGGATCGAGGCCGGATTTCGCCGCCGCTTCGGCGAACGTGACGCCGTCCGGGTCGCGCAGGCCGCGTGCCTTGTCCGCGTCGATGGTCCCGGTCAGCAGACGCGATCCGAGGCACGGCACGCCGAATCGGCCGCCTTCCTCTTCCGCGAAGACCACGACGGCGAACGGCTTGGCCGGCCGGAATCCCTTGGCCTGCAGGATCTCCACCGCGTCGAGCGCGCTCGCGACACCGAGCGGACCGTCGAAGGCACCGCCGCCGGGCACCGAGTCGAGATGGCTCCCGGTGACGACCGCGTCCGGGCCGGGTGTGCCCCACCAGGCCCAGATGTTGCCATTGCGGTCGGTCTCGACGCCCAGCCCCAGCCATCCGGCGCGCTCGACGAACCACGCGCGCAGCTCGGTTTCGGCCGCGTCGAAGGCGTGGCGGGAATAGCCGCCGCGCTTCGGGTCGCGGCCGACGTCCGAGATCTCCTCCAGCAGCGAGGACGCGGTCACTCGGCGTCCCGCATCGGCACGCGCACGCCGCGCTCGTCGGCGACGTCGGCGGCGCGGTCGTAGCCCGCGTCGACGTGCCGGATGACGCCCATGCCCGGGTCGTTGGTGAGCACGCGCTCGAGTTTCTGCGCCGCCAGCAGGGTTCCGTCGGCCACGCTGACCTGGCCCGCGTGGATGGAGCGGCCCATGCCGACGCCGCCGCCGTGGTGGATCGACACCCAGCTGGCGCCCGACGAGGTGTTGACCAGCGCGTTCAGCAGCGGCCAGTCGGCGATCGCGTCGGAACCGTCGGCCATGCCCTCGGTCTCGCGGTACGGCGAGGCGACGCTGCCCGAGTCGAGGTGGTCGCGGCCGATGACGACCGGCGCCTTCAGCTCGCCGCTGGCGACCATTTCGTTAAACCGCAGGCCCGCGAGGTGCCGCTCACCGTAGCCGAGCCAGCAGATCCGCGACGGAAGGCCCTGGAAGGCCACACGTTCCCCGGCGAGCCGGATCCAGCGCGCGAGGGATTCGTTCTCCGGGAACAGTTCCAGCATCGCGCGGTCGGTCGCCGCGATGTCCTCGGGATCGCCGGACAGCGCCGCCCAGCGGAACGGGCCGTTGCCCTCGCAGAACAGCGGGCGGATGTAGGCCGGCACGAATCCCGGGAAGTCGAACGCGCGCTCGCAGCCGCCGAGTTTCGCCTCGCCGCGCAGGGAGTTGCCGTAGTCGAAGACCTCGGCGCCCTTGTCGAGGAAGCCGAGCATCGCCTCGACGTGCTCCGCCATCGACTCGCGGGCGCGTTCGGTGAACTCGTCGGGCTTCTTGTCCGCGTAGTCCTGCCACTCGTCGACGCCGATTCCCTTGGGCAGATAGGACAGCGGGTCGTGCGCGGAGGTCTGGTCGGTGACGATGTCGACCTCGACGCCACGGCGCAGCAGTTCGGGCAGCACCTCGGCGGCGTTGCCGACCACGCCGACGGACAGCGCGCGCTTCTCCTTCTTCGCGGCCTCCACCCGGCGGATCGCGTCGTCGAGGTCGTCGGCGACCTCGTCGAGATAGCGGGTCTCGACGCGGCGGTGCGCTCGCTGCGGGTCGCATTCGATGACGAGCGCGACACCGTCGTTCATCGTGACCGCGAGCGGCTGCGCGCCACCCATGCCGCCGAGACCGGCGGTGACGGTGAGCGTGCCCTTGAGGCTGCCCCCGAACCGCTTCTTGGCGACGGCGGCGAAGGTCTCGTACGTGCCCTGCAGGATTCCCTGCGTGCCGATGTAGATCCAGGACCCCGCGGTCATCTGGCCGTACATGGTCAGGCCCTGGGCCTCCAGGCGGCGGAACTCCGGCCACGTCGCCCAGTCGCCGACGAGGTTGGAGTTCGCGATGAGCACGCGCGGCGCCCATTCGTGCGTGCGGAACACGCCGACCGGCTTGCCGGACTGGACGAGCAGCGTCTCGTCGGCGTCCAAAGTGGTCAGTTCGCGGGTGATCGCGTCGAAGCTGGCCCAGTTGCGGGCGGCCTTGCCGGTGCCGCCGTAGACCACCAGGTCCTCGGGACGCTCGGCGACGTCGGGGTCGAGGTTGTTGTGGAACATCCGCAACGCGGCTTCGGTCTGCCAGTTCTTCGCGGTGAGCGTGGTGCCTCGGGCGGCACGGACCGTGCGGGTCATGGGCTCAGACCTCCAGTTTGGCCGCGGCGAGGACGGCACCCGACGCGACGAGTTCTTCGGCGGCGGCGATCTCCGGCGCCAGATGACGGTCGGGGCCGGGGCCCTCGACCTTGGTGCGGACGAGATCCCGGACCCGGCCGGTGACCGGCGACGGGACCAGGGGCGCGCGCATGTCGAGGGCGCGCGCGGCGGTGAGCAGCTCGATGGCGAGGACGGTGTTGAGGCCCTCGACGGCCTTGCGCAGCTTGCGGGCGGCGGACCAGCCCATGGAGACGTGGTCCTCCTGCATGGCGCTGCTCGGGATCGAGTCGACCGACGCCGGCACCGCGAGACGCTTGAGTTCGCTGACCACGGCCGCCTGCGTGTACTGGGCGATCATGTGGCCGGAATCGACGCCGGGGTCGAACGCGAGGAACGGCGGCAGGCCGTGCGAACGAGCCTTGTCGAGCATGCGGTCCGTGCGGCGCTCGGCGATGCTCGCGACGTCCGCGAGCGGGATGGCGAGGAAGTCGAGCACGTACGCGACCGGGGCGCCGTGGAAGTTGCCGTTGGACTCGACGCGTCCGTCGGACAACACGACCGGGTTGTCGACCGCGGAATGAAGCTCACGCTCGGCGACGAGTTCGGCGTGTGTGAGGCTGTCGCGCGCGCCGCCGTGCACCTGGGGCGCGCAGCGGAGGGAGTACGCGTCCTGGACGCGGTTGCAGTCGGGGCCGCGGTGGCTCTCGACGATCTTCGAGTCCTGAAGCGCCGTCCACATGCGTTGGGCGCTCAGCGCCTGGCCCGGGTGCGGACGCAAGGCCTGGAGGTCGGCCGCGAAGGCGCGGTCGGTGCCGAGGAGCGCTTCGACGCTCATCGCCGCGGTGATGTCGGCGGTGTCGAGCAACTTGCGCAGGTCGGCGGCGGCGAGCAGGAGCATGCCGAGCATGCCGTCGGTCCCGTTGGTGAGGGCGAGACCCTCCTTCTCCGCGAGAACGATCGGCTCGATCCCAGCGTGCTTCAGCGCTACGTCGGCCTGGACGACTTCGCCGTTGTACTCGACTTCGCCCTCCCCCATCAGCGCGAGCGCGACAGCGGCGAGGGGCGCGAGGTCGCCGGAGCAGCCGAGGCTGCCGTACTCGTGGACGAGCGGGGTGATCCCGGCGTTGAGCATGGCCGCAAGCGCTTGCGCGGTCTGCGGGCGGACGCCGGTGTACCCGCTGGCGAGGGTGCGGAGGCGCAGCAACATCAGCGCGCGGACGACCTCGGTCTCCACGACCGGGCCCGCCCCGGCCGCGTGCGACCGGATCAGCGACCGCTGGAGCGCGGTGCGGCTCTCAAGCGGGATGTGCCTGGTGGCGAGCGCCCCGAAGCCCGTCGAAACGCCGTACGTCGGCGTCTCGGCGTGCGCGAGGTCGTCGATGTGCTTACGCGTCGCGGCAAGGTTCTTCTCGGCCGCTTCGCTGACCGCGACGGGCGAGTGGTCACGGGCGACCGCGACGACCTGTTCGGGCCGAAGCGGTTCGGACCCCAGAAGTACGGTTTCCGGCATAGCCCCATTGGACAACGCCATGCCCGCTGGTGGGCCGCGCCAACCGGTGGTTGTGTCTGGTATCCAAGACACGCACGGTGGGAGCAAGGGACCTTTGCTACCACGGGTCGCCGCCGGGATGGGGGTGTGTGGATATAGGGACGTTGAGTGTCCCTATATCCACACACCCCCTACCCCACGTAGCGACTGTGTGGATTTTGGTGCGTTGAGTGACCAGAAATCCACACAGTCACCGCTTCCACCTGCGGAAAGGGAGCAAGGGACCTTTGCTACCACTCGTCTCGACATTGAGAGAAGTGGTAGCAAAGGTCCCTTGCTCCCCCGCCGCACGAAACACCCGCACGAAAACGAAGGAGGCCGACCATGGGCGAGAGCAGCGAAGTGCCGGCCCTCCGACGCGGCCTCGGCATCCTCCGCGCCCTCGCCGCGCGGCCCGGCCCGGTGTCCGCGGCCGCGATCGCGCGCGAGCTCGGTCTCCCGCGGTCGACGACATATCACCTGCTCGCCGAACTGGAAGCCGCCGGATTCGTGACGCACCTGCCCGCCGAGCGCCGCTACGGCCTCGGCATCGCCGCGTTCGAACTCGGGTCGGCCTACCTGCGGCACGACCCGCTGGAACGACTCGCGGTCCCGCTGCTGCGCAAACTCGCCGACCGCGTCGGCCACACCGCACATCTGGGCGTGCTGCACGGCAACGAGTCGCTCTACCTGGTCAAAGAGCGCCCCACGCGCCCGGAAACCCTGGTGACCGAGGTCGGCGTCCGGCTCCCGGGCCAGCTCACGGCGTCGGGCAGGGCGATCCTGCGGCATCTGCCCTCACCGCATGTGCGCGCGCTCTTCCCTGCCGCGTCGGCGTTCGTCCTGCGCACCGGTCGCGGCCCGCGCACCCTCGCCGAACTGCGCCGCACACTGAACGCGGAAGGCAGGCTCGGCTGGGCGGTCGAAGACGGTCACGTCACCGAAGGATTCGCCTCGGTGGCCTGCCCGGTCTTCGACCACGGCGGCCGGCCGATGGCCGCGATCAGCGTGACCCTCCGCCACCTCTGCCCGGGGGCCGAGGGATGCGAGGAGACTTGGCCCGATCTCGCCGAAGAGGTCCGTCCGACCGCGGCCGAATTGACCACCCGGATCGGGGGTCAGGTGCGCTGAGCGTGCTTCTTCTGGACTCCCTCGAGTCCGAGCATCGCCAGCAGTTCCGCGCAGTCGATCGCATCCGAGGCGTGCCCTGCGACGGTTCGAGCGGCTCTGCCGTTTTGCAGGGTGAGGCGGACTTCTTCCTCCGCGCGCACTCCAGCCATCCGGCTCTGGTCTTCAGCGGGGTCGGGACGACTGGAATGCCTGGCCCAGGTCATCTGCCACCTTCTTCCGGCCCTCCGGCGACACGGGGTCGTTTCGAAAGAGAGCCATGGTCGGACACACAGCATGACACTTCACCGGAACAAGATCGCCATTGCGGGTGAATCGAGATGAAATCGACCTTGCTGCAGCTACTCTCCGTGATTCAGAAATCCTTCCAAAAGCTCATTGAACGGCGCACCCGTGTCGGGCACCAAATGCCCCATCCCCCGCACGATTTCCCGGCGGGCGCCGACCCCGTCCGCGATCGCGTCGGCGATGATCTCGTACTCCGGCCGGTGGCCGCCGGTGACCACGAGTGTCGGAAAATCCGCTTCGGCCAAGCGCATCGAGCGGTAAGTCCGCGTCACCCGGCGGCCGCATCCCGACCAGCGCACGGGCACCGCGCCGCAGCGCCTCCGGCACAGGGTCCGGGATGGGCAACGGAACGCCGGCGAGCGGGAAGAACGCCTTGAACACCTCGCGAGGATCGTCGAGCGGCCCGTCGAGAAATCGCCGCAATTCGGCGTCCCACGCGTCGACGACCTCGTCACCGCGGACGATCCCCGCTGCGGGCGGTTCGACCACGGTGAGCGTCCGGACCATCTCCGGCCGCCGCGCGGCGGCCAGCATCGCGACGATCGCGCCGTAGGACAGCCCGACCAAATGCGCGGGCTCGTCCAGCACCTGCTCCGCGATCAATTCGGAGTCGACCTCGAAATCCTGTACGCCGTCCGGCGATTTCCCGTGACCGACGCGGTCCGGCGCGAGCAACGTCCACCGCTCGGTCAGCGGGCGCTGAGCCCGCCACGCCTCGCGGCCGCCGAGCAGGACGCCGTGCACGAGAACGACACGCGGTCCGGATCCCCACTGATGCACATGAAGGCGCATGGTCACGAGGCTATTACCCGGAAGCGGGCCAGCCTATGTCCCTAAGTGCACACCTGCAACGTACAAGGAAGCGGCCCCACCCTTGAGGGGCAGGGCCGCTTCGTCGAACGGTGGAGGTGCCGGGAATTGAACCCGGGTCCTCTGGCGAATCATCAGGGCTTCTCCGTGCGCAGTCCGCTATGTCTCTACTTGGCCCCTTCAGTCACGCGAACAAGCTGAAGTGACGAGCCCAGCCACTGTTTGATTCCCAACCACACTCCGTAGCCGAGTGTGACGGTAAGCCTCCTAGCTGATGCCGGTGACCGGGTCGGAGGCGACCCCGGACCGACAGAGTTGCTCTACTGCTTAGGCAGCAAGAGCGAACTCGCGCTGGCTCTTAGGCTCGGCGCTTATTGGTTTGCGATGACGCTTACGGTGGTCTCTCGCCTGCACCGGCACGCTTCTCCTGATTCAACGTCCAAAGTCGAAACCGTTCACCCCCTTGGTGGGACACAACCTCTACATCATAACGCGGTCGGCAACCGGGTTAATCCCGCAGGTGGGGCTAGCCCTACCTGGGAGATGCCCGCGAGCACCATGTCAGCGGACGTCCCCGCGCGCGATGCTTGACTCCTCGAACAGGAGAGGAGCACGACCATGAGTTCGCTGGCGGCCGAGCGGGAGCTGAGCAGGTCCGATCCGTCGTTCGGCGGCTCGCTGGTCTACCTGCTGATGAACCTGCCGATGGGCGTCCTGGCCTTCGCGCTCCTGATGTCCTTCATCTCGGCGGGCATCGGCACGGCGGTCGTCTGGATCGGGTTGCCCATCCTCGCGCTGGTGATCCTGACGGTCCGCGGCGCGGCCCGGATGGAGCGCGCCAGGGTGTACGCGCTGCTCGACCGCTACATCGACCTGCCGTATCTCCCGCTGCCCGTCGCCGGCCAGTCCGTGCGCTGGAAGGCACGCCTGAAGGACGGCTCGACCTGGCGCGACCTCGGCTACTTCTTCCTGCTCTTCCCGCTCGGGATCGTCGAGTTCGTCCTGGTCACCGCGTTCTGGGCGACCAGTCTCGGCCTCGCCGGGCTGCCGATCTACTACCGCTTCCTGCCCGGCGGCGAGTACCACTTCCCGGCCTGGGAGAACGCGTGGTTCACCGTCGATTCGACGGTCTCCGCGCTGCCTTGGGCGGCGCTCGGAGTGCTCTGCATCGCGCTCTCGGTAGCGTTGACGAAGGCGCTGGCCGGGATGCATGCCCGGCTCGCGGCGGCGTTGCTCGGGCCGACTCACGCCCAGCGCCGCCGTCTGGAAAATTCTTGGGGCGAGGTTCACGGATGACGATCGACCAGCAGGTACAGCAGGTGGGGATCCCGCGGCCGCGGCCGATGCGGTCGATCGCCTACATGTTCGTCAGCTTCTTCTTCCGGCTGCTCCAGTTCATCCTCATCGTCGTCGGGCTGGCGGTCGGCATCGCGACCGCGGTGGTGTGGATCGGCTTCCCGATCCTGATGGCCACGACCAGCTTCATCCGCTGGTCCGCCGACCGGGAGCGGGGCTGGGCGCGGACGATGCTCGAAACCCCGCTGGAGCCGGTCGAGCGGCTCCCCCTCGAAGGACTTTCGCTGGTCAAGCGCTGGCTGACCCGCTTGACCGACGCGACGACCTGGCGCGACCTCGCCTACCTCATGGCGGCGTTCCCGCTGGCCTGTCTGGAGCTGCCGATCGCGATCGCGTCGGTCGTGCTGCTGCCGATGGCGATCTGGGTGACCCCGTGGGTCGGGTGGCTGCACGGCAACCTGGCGTACTCGCTGCTCGGCCCGAACCGCGCCGCGAAACTGGAACAGAAGGCCGAGCGTCTGCAGGCGTCGCGGGCTCGCGGTGTCGACGCCGCCGAGGCCGAACGCCGCCGCATCGAGCGCGACCTGCACGACGGCGCCCAGCAGCGGCTGGTCGCCGTCGCGATGAGCCTCGGCCGCGCGAAGTCGAAGTTCGACCAGGACCCGAACGCCGTGCGCGAACTGATCGACGAGGCGCACCTCGACGCCAAGCTCGCGGTGTCGGAACTGCGCGATCTCGCACGCGGGATCTACCCGGCCGTCCTCGGCGACCGCGGTCTCGACGCCGCCTTGTCCGCGCAGGCCGCGAAATCGCCGATCCACGTCGACGTCGAGGTGGACGTCGAGCCGCGACCACCGGCCGCGGTCGAGACGACGGCCTACTTCATCGTCGGCGAGACGCTGACGAACATCGCGAAGCACTCGGGCGCGACCGAAGCGGGCGTGAAGGTGTGGCGCACCGAGTCGATGGTCATCGTCGAGATCACCGACAACGGGCACGGTGGCGCCGAAGTCCGGCCAGGTGGCGGCCTCGCCGGGCTCGCCGACCGCGCGGCCACGATCGACGGCGTGATCACCGTCGTCAGCCCGCCCGGCGGCCCGACGGTGATTCGCGCGGACCTGCCGTGCCAATGGTGACCCGCTCGTGAGTGAATAGGCTCTGCCATTCACTCACGACGCTGGGGGCAGCATGCGGGTTGTCATCGCCGAAGACGCGGTTCTGTTGCGCGCGGGGGTGATCCGACTGCTCGCCGACGAGGACATCGAGACGGTCGCCGCCGTGGACAACGGTGACGATCTGCTGGTCGCGGTCAAGGAGCACCGGCCGGACCTCGCGATCGTCGACGTCCGTATGCCGCCCACCTTCACCGACGAGGGCTTGCGTGCGGCGCTGGGCGCTCGTGAGGCCGTTCCCGGCCTTCCGGTCCTCGTGCTTTCCCAGTACGTCGAAGAGAGCTACGCCGTCGAGCTGCTGTCCGGTGGCGCGGGCGGAGTCGGTTACCTGCTCAAGGAACGCGTCGCCGACGTCGGGGACTTCCTCGACGCGGTCAAGCGGGTCGCCGGCGGCGGCACGGCCATCGATCCGGACGTCATCGCGCAGCTCATGGCGCGGGGCCGCAAGAACCCGCTCGACGCGCTCACCGCCCGCGAGTCCGAGGTGCTGGGGCTGATGGCGCAGGGCCTGTCGAACACCGCGATCGCGAACTCGCTCGTCGTCTCGCACGGCGCGGTCGAGAAGCACATCGGCAACATCTTCTCGAAGCTCGGGCTCGAAGCGAGCTCGGTGGAGCACCGCCGGGTCCGCGCGGTGCTCACTTACTTAGGACGCTGAAGTAGCTCTTGGTGGCGAAGCCGTCACTCACCTAACATGGGCAGACTGTTGGTGAGGAAACGAGCCGAGCCGAGGAGGCCCCATGACCGACCGGACCTCCCGCAGCGTCCGCTTCTTCGGCGGGCCGCTCGACGGCCGTGTCCAGGAACTCGGTGACACGGAGCCGATCGTGGGCACCGTCCTCAAACACGTCCATCTCCACGACGGGCCCAAAATCGAAACCCGGTACGAACTCGGCCGCGCCGAAGACGACTGCTGGGAGTTCCGGCTGTGCTCCGCCCCGCTCCCGGAGCCCGAGACCGACGGCGTGGGGTAGGGAAAACTCCACCTTCCGAGGGCGAAAACCCCGAAGATCGATACGGCGGCCCGCACCACTGTTTTCGCGGCCCCGAAGCACCAGGCTCTTTTCCATGCACACAAGCGGGAAACAGGGCCGGGACAGGTTCCTGGACATCGTCCGAGCGGTCGCGATCCTCGCGGTCGTCGTCCAGCACTGGGGTATGCCGGTGCTCTCCTACGCCGACGGCCGTCTCGCCACCGGGAACGCCCTCGCGACGCCCGGCTGGTGGATCATCACCTGGCTCAGTCAGGTCATGCCGCTCGTCTTCTTCGCCGGCGGCGCGGCGAACCTGATCTCGTTGAGCCGCGCGGAAAGTTCCCGTTCCTGGCTCGCGGCCCGTCTCAAGCGGCTGATGATCCCGGTGCTCCCGCTGGTGGCCGTCTGGCTGTTCGTCCCGGACATCCTGCGCGGCATGGGCGTTCCGGAGCAGCCGTTGCAGGTCGGCGGCGCGATCGCCGCCCAGTTGCTGTGGTTCCTCGCCGTGTACGTGCTCACCGTGCTGCTCACCCCGATGCTGGCCGCGGCACATCGCCGCTGGGGCCTGAAGGTCCCGCTCGTGATGCTCGCCGCCGCCGTGCTCGTGGACGTCGCCCGCTTCAACGACCTCGGCCTGATCGGTTTCGCGAACGCCGTCTTCGTCTGGATGGCCGTGCACCAGCTCGGCTTCCACTACACGCAAGGACGTCTCGGGGCGCTCGGCCGCAACGCCGCGCTCGGCATGGCAAGTATCGGATTCGGCATCACCGCGCTGATGGTCGCCTTCGGCCCGTACCCGGCCAGCATGATCGGCATGCCGGGCGCCCCGGTGTCGAACATGAGCCCGCCGACCGCGCTGCTGGCCTTCCTCGCGATCGGCCAGATCGGGCTCCTGCTGGCCTTCAAGCCCCAGCTGAACGCCTTGGCCGCCCGGCCGAACCTCGACGCCGCCCTGAAGTGGATCGGCCCGCGGTTCATGAGCGTCTACCTGTGGCACATGCCGGCGCTGATCGTCGTCTCCGGTGTCGCGGTCTACGGCCTCGGTTACGAAACCCCCGAACCGGGTTCCGTGCTGTGGCTGACGATGCTCCCGGCCTGGCTCGGCGCCTGCGGGCTCGTGCTCCTCGGCCTGCTGCGGATGTTCGCCCGCTTCGAAGCGCAGGGTTCCGGCCCCGCGTCGACCGCGCACACGCCTCAGCTCGTGGTCGCCGGACTGACGATCGCCGGCGGGCTGCTCGGCCTCGCAGCGCACGGTTTCGCCCCGCTGAGCGATGGTCTGGCGCAGGGCCCGGCGCCGTGGGTGGCGCTGGCGACGGGCGGATTCCTGCTGGCGGGCAAGCAGATCCCGGTCTCGGAGCTGGGGACGCGGCTACTCGGCCGCGCCGTCTCGGTCACCGAGGTGGCACAGCTCAAACGCTGAGCAGTTTCGCGGGGGTGTCGTGCAGCACCGCCCGCAGGAACGGCTCACCCAGGCGATCGTCGGCGGCCCAGCCGGCGATCGCCTGCAGCTGTGTGGCGTACGAGTACGGGATGTTGGGGAAGTCGGTGCCGAACACGACGCGGTCGGGGAATTCCGCCAGGAGGTCCTGCCAGTCCGGTGGGAGCGGGTTGCCGTGCGAAGTGAACTCCACCCCGACCATCGTGGTGTCGAGGTACACGCGCGGATACCTCCCGGCCAGCTCGAAGGCGAAGTCGATCTCCGGCATGCCGGCGTGCGCGAGCACCAGGGTCAGACTGGGATGCCGCACCAGGATCTCTTCGAACAGCCGTAGCCCGGTGTAGGCGCCCTTCAACGGACCGTGTCCACAGTGGACGACCACCGGGACACCCGCGTCCGCCAGCGCGCCCCAGACGTCGTCGAGGAGCTCGTCACGCGGGTCGTAGGCGCCGATCTGGACGTGCGCCTTGAAACACCGGGCGCCCGCGCGCAGCGCACCGTCCACAACGGACAACGCGCCGGGCTCCGGGTAGAACGTTCCGGTCGGCACCGCCTCCGGGACGCGTTCCGCGAACTCCAGCGCCCACGACGTCAGCCATGCGGCCATGCCCGGCTTGTGCGGATAGACCAGCGGCGCGAACCTGCGCACGCCGAACGAGCGCAAGGTTTCGACGCGTTCTTCCTCCGACGTGCGGTAAAGCACCGGCCAGGCCATGCCGTAGTGCTCCTCGGCCTGGTCGAAATAGGCCCACACCTTGTCCATGACGGGCTTCGGCAGGAAATGCAGGTGAAGGTCCACGAGCCCGTCGATGCCCAGCGCCGAGATCCAGCCGGGGATCTCGGCGTCCGACGCGGGCCCGTGGATCAATCGTTGTACCGGCCCTTGAGCGCCCGGCCCATGGCCCGGCTGATGGTGCGCTCCGCGTCCCGCTTGGCGATGTCCTGCCGCTTGTCGTAGGACTTCTTGCCCTTCGCCAACGCGATCTCGACCTTGACCTTGCCGTCCTTGAAGTACATCGACAGCGGGACCAGCGAAAGACCGCTCTCCTTGGTCTTGCCGATGAGCTTCTCGATCTCCTGGCGGTGCAGCAACAGTTTCCGGGTGCGCCGCGGCGTGTGGTTCGTCCACGTGCCCTGCACGTACTCCGGGATGTGCACGTTGCGGAGCCAGACCTCGCCGTCGTCCACCGTGGCGAACGCGTCGGCCAGCGATGCCCGTCCTTCACGCAGGCTCTTCACCTCGGTACCGACGAGCACGAGACCGGCTTCGTAGGTGTCGAGGATGGAGTAATCGTGGCGAGCCTTGCGGTTCGACACGATCACCTTGTGTCCACGTTCCTTGGGCATAGCGGCGACTCTACGTGAGTTTCTGTGTTCGGGCAGGTGGTTATCGGGGCGGCTAGTGGCGCACGTACAGGCGCAGCGTCACGTAGCCGGTGATCGCCGAAATGACGATCGAAACGGCGAGCAGGATCGGCGCCACCGGGAACAGCAATTCGAGCATGCCGACCGCGGGGAACACGTCACCCGTGAGCACCAAGTCGAGCAACAGCACCTTGGTGAGCACCAGGAAGACGATACCGATGATGGCACCGACCAGGCCGGCGACCACCGCCTCCAGGAGGAACGGCAGCTGCGTGTACCAGCGGGTCGCACCGACCAGCCGCATGATGCCGACCTCGGTGCGCCGGGTGAACGCCGACACCTGGATCGTGTTGGCGATCAGCAGCAGCGCGGCGATGGCCATGATCAGCGCGGCGCCGAAGGCCAGGTTCCGCACCCCGTTGAGCGCGTTGAACACGCGGTCCAGCGCCTTCTGCTGGTCGTCGACCTTGGAGACGCCGGGCTTGCCGGTGTACTCCTGGATGATCGCCTGGCTGCGCTCGGGGTTCTTCAGCTTGACGTGGAGCGACGCGGGCAGCGCCTCCGGCCCGGTGAGCGCGAGCAGTTCCGGCTGGCTCTCGAACATCTTCTTGAACCGCTCGTAGGACTGCTCGCGGTTCTCGAAGACGACCGACTCGACGCCTTCGTTGCCCTGCAGCTCCTGACGCAGCGTCTGGCAGGCGGACTGCGAGCAGTTCGGGTCACCCGCGCTGATGTCGTTGACCAGATAGACCGAAACCTCGACGTCGGCGAGGAAGTTGGCCTTCATCTTGTCGATCGTGCCGACGGCCAGGAGACCGAAGCCGAGCATGGCGAGGGAGACCGCGGTGGTGAGGATCATCGCGATGGTCATCGTGACGTTCCGGCGCAAGCCGGTGACTACCTCGCTGAAGACGAAACTGGCGCGCATCGGGGTTGATGTCCCTTGGAAGTCGTGGGTTACGGAGGAGGGCGGGGCCGGTCAGCGGCCGATGCCGTAGACGCCTCGGGCGTCGTCACGGATGACCTTGCCGAGCTGGAGCTCGACGACCCTTCGCCGCATCGAGTCCACGATCGAATGGTCGTGGGTGGCCATCAGCACCGTCGTACCGGTGCGGTTGATCCGCTCCAGCAGCAACATGATGTCCTGGCTGGTGTCGGGGTCCAGGTTCCCGGTCGGCTCGTCGGCGAGCAGCACGAGCGGGCGGTTCACGAACGCGCGGGCGATCGCGACGCGCTGCTGCTCACCACCGGAGAGTTCGTTGGGGAGCCGGTCGGCCTTGCCGTCGAGGCCGACGAGTTCGAGCACCTCGGGCACGACCTTGCGGATCGTGGGGCGCGGCTTGCCGATGACTTCGAGCGCGAAGGCGACGTTTTCGGCGACGGTCTTGTTCGACAGCAGACGGAAGTCCTGGAAGACGCAGCCGATGGTCTGCCGCAGCCGCGGCACCCGGCGACGGGCGAGCTTGGCGACGTCGAAGTTGGAGACCATGACGCGACCCTTGCTCGGCACCTCTTCGCGCAGCAGGAGACGCAGGAAGGTCGACTTCCCGGATCCCGAAGGACCGATCAGGAAGACGAACTCGCCTTTGTCGATCTCGACCGACACCCGCTCAAGGGCGGGACGGGTCGAGGTCTTGTAGACCTTGGAAACCTCTTCGAGCCGGATCACGGTTCGGCATACTACCCATGCCCGCCGTTAAGCCCGGGTAGCCCGGTCCCGGCGGCCAAGCGAGCAAGGGACCTTTGCTCTCACTCTCTTTCGGAAAGTGATAGCAAAGGTCCCTTGCTCTCTCACGCAGGGTTGTTACGCGGCTCCGGACTGCTTGCGCCAGCGGATGCCGGCCTCCAGGAAACCGTCGATCTCGCCGTCGAGCACGGAGGACGGGTTGCCGACCTCGAACTCGGTCCGCAGGTCCTTGACCATCTGGTACGGGTGCAGCACGTAGGAGCGCATCTGGTTGCCCCAGCTGGAGCCCCCGTCCTTGAGCGCGTCCATCTCGGCACGCTCCTCTTCCTTCTTCCGCTGCAGCAGCCGCGCCTGGAGGACCTTCATCGCGGCCGCCTTGTTCTGCAGCTGCGACTTTTCGTTCTGGCACGAAACGACCACGCCGGTCGGGATATGCGTGATCCGCACCGCCGAGTCCGTCGTGTTGACGCTCTGGCCGCCGGGGCCGGACGAGCGGTACACGTCGACGCGGATGTCCTTCTCGGGGATGTCGACGTGGTCGACCTCCTCGACCTCGGGCATCACCTCGACGTGCGCGAAGGAGGTCTGGCGACGGCTCTGGTTGTCGAACGGCGAGATGCGCACCAGCCGGTGCGTGCCCTGCTCGACCGAGAGCGTGCCGTAGACGTAGGGCGCCGTCACCTTGAAGGTGGCGGACTTGATGCCCGCTTCCTCGGCGTAGGAGATGTCGTAGACGTCCGTGGGGTAGTTGTGGCGCTCAGCCCACCGCAGGTACATCCGGAGCAGCATCTCGGCCCAGTCGGCCGCGTCGACGCCGCCCGCTTCGGACCGGATGGTGACCACGGCGTTCCGCGGGTCGTATTCACCCGACAGCAGGGTGCGGACCTCGAGCCCGTCGATGTCCTTGGTGAGCGCCGTGAGCTCGGACTCGGACTCGGCCACACTGGCGGAGTCGCCCTCGGCCTCGGCCAGTTCATAGAGGACGCCCAGGTCGTCGAGCCGCTGCCGCAGCTCGGAAATGCGTCGCAGCTCACTCTGCCGGTGGGACAACTGGCTGGTGACCTTCTGCGCCGCTTCGGGGTCGTCCCAGAGGTTCGGGCTGGATGCCTGTTCCTCCAGCTCGGCCACCTGGGCACGCAGCGCATCCAGGTCCATCACCGACTCGATCTGCGTCAGCTTGCCGGCCAGGTCCTTCAGTGCCGCATCGAACTCATCACTCACGTCGGCCAAGGTTACGGCAAAACCCACGACCGGTTGCGGGGAACCGGTCGTGGGCACCTGTCCGGGTCAGGACTGGGGGATGGAATCCAGCAGTTTCAGTGCGGCTTTGGCCTGCGCCTGAGCGAACTCGGCGACCGCCTTGGCGTACGGGCCGTCGGCGGCCTTGGTGGCGGCCTTGGCCTCGTCGAGCTGCTGCGTGTAGCTCGCACGGGCCGAGTCGAGCAGGGTCGAGCGCTGCTTCACCGTCAACGAACCGGCGTGCACGAGACGGAGGATCAGCGGGCTGCGGAGGTGGTCAGGACCGGCTTCGGAGGACAGCCACGTCTTGAACGCCTTCTTGCCCGCCGCGGTGATGAGGTACTGCTGGCTCGACCGCGGGCCCTGCTTGCCGAGGCGGACGAGGCCCTCCTTCGACAAGGCGGGGAGCTCCCGGTACACCTGGCTGCGAGTCACGCTGAAGAAGGCGCCGAAACGCTCACCCGCCCCCGCGACCAGTTGCCCGCCCGTGGCGGGACCGTCGTGGAGAAGACCGAGCAGTGCGGCGGCTGTTGCATTCAATTCGGACACGCCCTCTACGGTCCCACTTTTCGGAACCTGTGTCCACTGTGGTCAACACATCTGTCCATTGTGGCTAGTGATATGCGCTCATTCGGCCCAACGCACTACGCCTGTCCACAATGGACCGAACACGCTACGCAACCGGCCTTCGCCACGGACAGCGGTACGCGTCCCCCGCCCCGACCAACAACGGGGAGTGATCGCCCCGGAGGGCGCACGGGCGACGGAACCGGAAAACGAAGAAGCGCGGATCTGCGATTTCCGCAGATCCGCGCTTCGTTTTCACAGTAGCGGGGACAGGATTTGAACCTGCGACCTCTGGGTTATGAGCCCAGCGAGCTACCGAGCTGCTCCACCCCGCGTCGTTGTGTTAATAGATTACACGGGGCCCGGACCGGGTTTCACGGGGGTGCCCTTAACTTCCCAAAGGGCCTTTGACCTGCCTTTATGGCGCGACTTTGTCATCCAGCCAAGCGAAGGCGCCGTTGAGCACCATGGTCAGCCCGTCGCCGAACCTGCCTTCGACGTCCTCGTCGAAGACCCACGCGGTGGGCGTCACGTCGTAACGCGGGTCCCGTTCGCCCGGAATCGGATAAACGGCCTGTTCTTCGATGGTGAAACCGATGACATAGGTGTAGACGGTGAACAACGCTCGTCCGGCCAGGTACGGTTCGAGCCCCGCGTCGACCCGCCCCTGCAGCGGATTGTCACCGAGCAGGCTGTCGTCGGTCAGGAAAGTCCCGGCGAAGACCTTCGCGCCGTCACGGTAAGCGAGCATCATCCGGCGCAAAGCCCGTGCCGCCAGCTCTAGAGACTCCCGCTCCCCCATACCTTCCGGCACACGACCCGGCATCGCGTCCGCGTACATCCGCGTCGCCATCTCGTCGAGCAGCTCCTGTTTGTTCTTCATGTGCCAGTACAACGCGGGCGCCTTGACGCCGAGCTCCTGCGCGATCAGGCGGAGCGTCAGCCCGTTGAGCCCGACGTCATTGAGCAGCCGAAGCCCGGCGCGGACGATGTCCTGCCTGGTCAGACCCACTTTTATCTCTCTTTCCAGCGGAAGCGCCTTGACAATTTAACAATGTTAAGGGCACCCTGGGCGTCGGTCAATTTAACGTCGTTAAGGAGTGGTATGAACAACCTGGGGACGGACGTGGTCGTGGCGGGCGCCGGGCCGACGGGGCTGATGCTGGCCCACGAACTCGCGCTCGCCGGTGTCGATGTCGTGGTTCTGGAACGGCTTCACGAGCGCACAGGGCTGTCGAAGGCGCTGAACCTGCAGCCACGCACGGCGGAAATCCTGCAGCTGCGCGGACTTCTGGACGGCGCCGAGGAACGTTCGTTCGCGACGGTGCGAGACGGACATTTCGCGATGATCCCGGTCGGCTACGACGGCTGGGACACTCGTTTCCCTTTCCAGCTGGGGATTCC
Organism: Amycolatopsis sp. w19; assembly: GCF_051373225.1. Taxonomy (NCBI): domain Bacteria; kingdom Bacillati; phylum Actinomycetota; class Actinomycetes; order Pseudonocardiales; family Pseudonocardiaceae; genus Amycolatopsis; species Amycolatopsis sp. w19. Next base: position 177,372 of record NZ_JBPQFM010000016.1, read on the forward strand.
GCAGGCACAGGTGGAGGAGTACCTGGAGGAACGGCTTGCCGCACAAGGAACGAAGGTGATCCGAGGAGCCGAAGTAATCGATTTCGTACAGGACAAGGACTCCGTCTCTGTCCGGTACCGAACAGACAGCGGCGAGAACGTGCTGTACGCGAAGTTCCTCGTCGGCTGCGACGGCTCTCGAAGTGTTGTACGCAAAGGACTCGGCGTGGACTTTCCCGGAGTGGACGGTGAAGGTTTCGGCGTGGTCGCGGACGTCCTGTTCGACAGAATCCCTGACGGCGCGCAAAAGCAGTGGCGAACGATGCGGAACACCGGCGAGCCGACCGGTGCGACCACGTTCAAAGGCCTGATTCCGTTGGGAGAACCGGGTCTCTACCGCTTCGTGTACGGCGACAGGGCCTCGCGGCCTGCGGACCTCCGGGCCGCCGTCTCCCACGACGAAGTCCGGCGGGCCCTGCTGGACTCGTACGGTGAGACAGCGACGGTGTCGGAAATCCGGTGGGCGTCACAGTTCTCCGACGCCGCGCGGCAGGCGGAGCGCTACCGCGCCGGGCGGGTGCTACTGGCGGGCGATGCCGCGCACATCCATTTCCCGGCCGGCGGCCAGGGGTTGAACCTGGGCGTGCAGGACGCGATGAATCTGGGCTGGAAGCTCGCCGCGACCGTGCGCGGCTGGGCGGGCGAAGATCTGCTCGACACCTACGAGGCCGAGCGGCACCCCGTCGGCGCTCAAGTGCTGCACAACGTCGCCGCCCAGCTGGGGCTGACTCCGCGGTCTCACGCGTCTCGCGCGCTTCGAGCCGTTTTCGCCGACCTGGCCGCGCTGCCCGAGGTGAGCAAGCACCTGTCGGGCATGGTCTCGGGCCTAGGGATCCGCTACACGACCCACGGGACCGCGCATCCCGCGCTCGGCTCGCGGCTGACCGATGAGGACGTCGCGACCGAAGAGGGCCCACTGCGCCCCAGCACACTCTTCCGCGACGGCGCCTTCGTGCTCCTGACGACCACCCCGGCCCACGTCGACGCCGCCCGGGCCCACGCCCGCTCGCCGCGCCTGACCACCCAGCCGGTCACGTCCCTGCCGTGGCCCGCCACTGAAGCCGTCCTGTACCGCACCGATGGCTATGCCTGCTGGACCGCCCCCGCGCGGTAGCAAAGGTCCCCCGCTCCCCCACCTGGTAGCAAAGGTCCCCCGCTACCTCGGGCACCTAAGCGACCGACTCACCTCGGGGGGTCCAGGGGGCGGAGCCCTCCTGGCGGGGGTCCGGGGGTTCGACCCCCGGGACAAATGCGAAAGAGGCCCGGCCTGCGTTTTCCGCAGGCACGGGCCTCCAACCTCTGTAGCGGGGACAGGATTTGAACCTGCGACCTCTGGGTTATGAGCCCAGCGAGCTACCGAGCTGCTCCACCCCGCGTCGTGACACCTACCTTACGCCTGCGTTTCGAGCAGGCGCAAAGCAGGTGCCCTTTAGGTAAGCGACGTCACCCTCCGGGCTGGCCGGAGGTCGGGGGCGCACCGGACGCCGGCGGGTTGGCCTTGGCCGACTCGTAGGCCTTCGAAGCGGCTTCGAGTGCGGCCAGGGCGGCACCCTGGTCGGCGTAGTTGCCGGATTGCTGGGCGGCGCGGAACTTGACCCAGGCGTCGTGCATGTCGCCCGCGGCCTTGTCGAGCGCCGGGTTACCGGTGGCCGGCGGCTGCGGCGTCGTGGTGCCCGGGGGTGGTGTGGTCGTTCCGGGCGTGCCTCCGGTCTGCGGCGGCGTGACCCCGGAACCCGTGCCCGGCCCGAAGACCTGATCCAGGGCTTCGTTGAGCGTCGGCGCGAAACCGATCTTGGTGCCGTAGGAGACCAGGACCCGGGCCAGCTGCGGATAGCTCAGCTGGTTCCGCTGCCGGATGTAGACCGGTTCCACGTAGAGGAAGCCATTCGCGACCGGCAGGGTGATCAGGTTTCCGTACGTGACGGTGACGTTCGGGTTGTTGAACAGGGTCCGGTCCTGCGCGACCCGTGGGTCACTTTGGAATCTGTTCTGGACCTGGACGGGACCGTCCACCTGGGTCGAGCCGCTGGCGCCGGTCGGCAGTCTCAGGACGCGCATCTTCCCGTAGTCCTCGGGATCGGAGGACACGGACATCCAGGCCGCCAGGTACTGCCGTTGGAGACCGGTCAGTGAACTGGTGAGCTGGAATCGCGATTTGTTGTCTCCCGGCGCGGTGGCCAGGACGTAGTAGCCGGGCTGGTTCGCGACACCGGACGCGGACGCGTTCACGCCGCCTTCCTGCGTCGGGTCCTGCGGAACGCTCCAGAAGGCCTGCTGCGCGTAGAACTCCGCCGGGTTGTTCACGTGGTACTTCGACAGGAGTTCCCGCTGCACCTTGAAGAGGTCTTCGGGGTAGCGGAAGTGCGACCGCAGGTCCGGCGAGATCTCGCTGCTCGGCTTGACCAGGCCCGGGAAGACGTTCTTCCAGGCGTTCAGCACCGGCTCGTTGTCCTCGACCCCGTACAGGGTCACGGTGCCGTCGAACGCGTCGACGGTGGCCTTGACCGAGTTGCGGATGTAGTTGAGCGAGGAATTCGCCTGGCGGGTGGTGCCGCTGAGCGAGTCGTTGGTCGCCTGGCCGAGCTGGGTCTGCTGGGCGTACGGGAAGTTGTTCATCGTGGTGTAGCCGTCGACGATCCAGATGATCTTGCCGTTGACGACCGCCGGATACGGGTCACCGTCGAGCGTCAGCCACGGGGCGACCTTGGCGACGCGGTCCCGCGGCTCGCGGTTGAACATGATCTTGGATCCGTCGCCGATGGCGTCGGAGAAGAGGATGTTCCGCTCGCCGTACTCGGCGGCGAAGACGAGCCGGTTGAACCAGTTGTCGATCGGCACGCCGCCGGAGCCCTTGTAGATGTAGCCGCGGTCGACGGCGGTGTCGTACTCGCCGGGCGCCTGTCCCGCCTTGCCACCGACGATCGCGTACGCGGCGTCGGTCGCCAGCTCGCCGTAGTAGATGCGGGGCTCGTCCACCTTGATGCCCGGCTTGTTCGGGTCGGTCGAGCCGGCGCCTGTCGGGTTCTGCGTGTCGCTGGTGGTGGCGATCGGGTAACCGCCGTCGGAGTTGGCGTCCTTCAGCGCGCGGTCGATCGTGTTGGCCGGCGCGGCGACGAAGCCGTTTCCGTGCGTGTAGACGAGGTGCTTGTTGATCCAGTTCGTCTGGTTGCCGGTCAGGCCCTCGGTCTTGATCTCCTTGGCCGCGACGATGTAGTCCTGCGTGACCCCGTTGAGGGTGTAGCGGTCGATGTCCAGCTTCGACGGGAAGCCGTAGAAGTTCTCACGGCCGACGCGCTGGGTGAAGGTGTCGCTGAGGATGTTCGGGTCGAGGAGCCGGATGTTCGGGACGGTCCCCTTGTCCGCCTTGATCTCCGCGGACGTCGCCTCGGACTTTCCGGTGTAGTCCTTGTACTCGACGTTGGTCAGGCCGAACGCCTGGCGGGTCGCGTCCATGTTGCGCTGGATCGACGCGGACTCCTTCTCGTTCGCGTTGGGACGCACCGAGAACTGGTCGAGCACAGCGGGCCACGCGACGCCGACGAGCACGTTCGACAAGATCAGCAGCACCAGTGCGATCGCGGGAAGCTGCAGGTTGCGCAGGAACGCACCGGCGAAGAAGGCGACGGCACAGATCACCGAGATGCACAGAAGGATCAGCTTCGCGGGCAGGACCGCGTTCAGGTCGGTGTAGGTCGCACCGATGAAGAGCGGCGCCCCCCTGTCGGAGAGCAGCAGGTTGTAGCGATCGAAGAAGTACTCGACCGCCTTCAGCAGCACGAAGATGCCGATGGTGATGGCGAGCTGGGCACGGGTCGGGCCGGCGAGCTGGCCGCCCTTACCCGCGAGCCGGATGCCGCCGAAGATGTAATGGGAGATCAACGCGCCGAAGAACGCGATGACGACGGAGATGAACAGCCAGCCCAGGAGCCAGTTGTAGAACGGCAGGTCGAAGGCGTAGAAGCCGACGTCGTTGCCGAACTCGGGATCGGTCTGCCCGAAGCGCGTGCCGTTCAGGAACAGCTGCACGACCTGCCAGTCGCTCTGCGCGGACGCGCCGGCGATGAGCCCGGTGAGCACCGGGATGCCGATGCCGAAAAGGCGGATCCGGCCGACGATCGCCGACCGATAGCGCGCGAGCGGGTCGTCGTTGCCGGAAATCGGCACGAAGACGGGCCTCGACCGGTACGCGATCATCAAACTGATCGCGAGCGAGCCTCCCACCAGGAGCCCGACGGCGAAGAACAAGACGACACGGGTGATCAACACCGTGCTGAAGACCGTCCGGGCGCCGACCTCGCCGAACCACAACCAGTCGACATAGGTGTCCAGCAGTCTCGCGCCCAGCAGCAGGGCCAGGATGACTACGGCGGCGATGATGAGCAGGATCCGGCTGCGCCGGGACAGCTTCGGCAGGCTCACGGGGGGCCGAGTGGCCACTGCACACGCTCCTGGTTTGGTGAACTTTTCGCAGGGACGCGCGTACCGCGTGCGGCCCCTGATGCTCTAACTCTACGGATGCCGTCGGAAGTTCCCGGAACCCGCCCAAACCGGACTCGGGACGCCGCTGTCCCGGCCGCCTGGAACGATGTGGCAATGGCACCGAGTGAGCAGCAGGGCGTGGCCGGCCTGGCCCGCGAAGTCGAGGAGTTCGTCGCCTCCGGAGGATGGGATCAGCCGCCGCAGTTGTTCGCGCTGGTCCCGACCGCGGCGCTGCTGGACGAGCAGCCCGAACTGGCCGGACAGCTCGATCCGTCGGCCCCGCTGACGCCCGTCGCGCAGGAGTCGCTGCCGGATGGCGACCTCGGTGAAGCGCTGGCGCAGATCGCGTGGCCCGATCTGGTTCTGGGCTGCGCGCTCGCGCAAGAGATCATCGTGCTGCCGCCGGACGCCGAAGCCGAGCTTCCCGTCGTGCCCGAGACCGATGCCGAACGCCTGCGTCAGGCGGCCGCCGACCACCCTCGCCGGACCGAGGCCCGGCTCGTCGCGGCCGTCCTGCGGGATGGCGCCGGAGCCTGCGTCATGCGGCTTCGCGGCGCGGGGAAGGCCGAAGAGCCAGGCGACGTCCCTGTCGACGAGATCATCGAGAACCCTGAGCTGGCGCCCAACCTCCTGGAAGCCCTGAAGGCGACCCTGCTCCCCTGACCTGCGAAAAGAGAGCAAGGGACCTTTGCTACCACCCGGCCCGAGACGCACACCGGGCGATAGCAAAGGTCCCTTGCTCTCTTCAGCCAGGCCCGCGGGTGGTAGCAAAGGTCCCTTGCTCCCCCGGCGGTCAGCAGGAGGCGGTGGGCCGTCCCGCCTTGAGGTTCTCGAGCTGCGCGATCGCCTCGTCCAGCGTCGAAACCTTGATCAGGTTCAGGCCATCGGGCGCGGCGGTCTTCGCCTCGGCGCAGTTGTGCGCGGGCACGAGGAAGTCGGTCGCGCCGGCCTCACGAGCGCCGACCACCTTGAACGAGATGCCGCCGATCGCGCCGACGGCGCCCTTCTCCGAGATCTCGCCCGTTCCGGCGATGTGCCTCCCACCGGCGAGGTCGCCGGGCTCCATCTTGTCGACGATCGCGAGCGCGAACATCAGTCCCGCCGACGGGCCGCCGACATCCTGCAGCGAGATCTTCACGTCGAAGGGAACGTCCGCGCGGTCCACCGCGGTCAGGCCCATGAAGCCTTCCGGCCCGTCGGGCCGCTGCGCGAGCGTGAGCGGCACGGTGCGTTCGGCCTGCCCGTCGGATTTGAAGGTGATCTGGACGGTCTGCCCGGGCTTCGTCCCGTTCAGAGCGGCCCGCACATCGGTCGCTTCCTTGACCGTCGCCCCGTTGACCACCAGCAGCCGGTCCCCCGGGGCGAGCACCTTGTCCGCGGGGCTGCCGGAGACGATCGTTTTCGCGAGCACCTTCACCGGGAACTTGCGCCGCAGCGCGGCGACCTGGGCGGCGGTCTGCGAGTCCTGCAGCTGCTGGATGTTCTCCTGGCGGACCTGCTCGTTGGTCTCGCCGGGCTTGAAGTACTCCTCGCGCGGCGCCAGCGCGTACCGGCCACTCGCCCAGAGTCCGAGCGCGTTGAACAGCGTGATGCCGCCATCGCGCAGGGAGACCGTCGTCATCCGCAGTTCGCCGGAGGTCTGGAAGATCTCGTGCCCGTTGACCTGGATCACGGACTGTCCGGCGGCGTCCTTGCCGAGGGTGTCGTAGGTCGGGCCGGGGCTGATCGCCACATACGGCACCGGGATGAAGAACCCGACCAGCGCGAAAGCGACGAACAACGCGCCGCTGACCAGCAGCGTCCAGCCGCGCCGGGTCAGCCGCCGTTCGGAGCGGTCCTGGTCACCCGCGGAGCCCGAACGGCTCCGCGCTCCTGTGGTCTCCTCCGAGGGCTCTGTCACGCGTGACAGCGTACGGTGACTGTGTTCGCTTCTCGGTGAAGGCCACGCTCATCACTCCACTTGACGAGCTGTGAATCCCAGGACCCGCGTACGGTGGTGCCATGAGCAAACCCCCGTTCGGCTTCGGACCGCCCGATCCCGACAAACGAGGCGAGAACGAGCCGTCGGATTCCGGCGGCCAGCCCTCCGGCGCCGAGGCCTTCAATCAGCTCGGTCAGATGCTCAGCCAGCTGGGCCAGATGCTCAGCCAGGCCGGCAGCTCGACCGGGCCGGTCAACTACGACCTGGCGAAACAGATCGCGTTGCAGAACCTCAGCAGCAGCGACAGCGGAGACGTCAAGCTCGGCTTTTCGTCGTCCAGTGGCGGTGACTCGAGCACGGCTGTCCGTGATGCCGCCCATCTGGCCGAGCTGTGGCTCGACGCCGCGACGATCCTGCCCGCCGGAGCCACCTCGACCGTCGCATGGTCCGCGCGCACTTGGGTCGAGAAGACCCTGCCGACCTGGCAGCGCCTCTGCGACCCCGTCGCCCAGCAGGTTTCGGGCGCGTGGGTCCAGGCCCTGCCCGACGAGGCCAAGCAGGCCGCCGGCCCCCTGCTCTCGATGATGGGGCAGATGGGCGGGATGGCGTTCGGCTCCCAGCTCGGCAACGCCTTGGCTCAGTTGGCTTCCGAAGTGCTCACCTCCACCGAGGTCGGCCTTCCGCTGGGTCCCGCGGCCACTTCCGCCCTGCTGCCGGCGAACATCGAGAAGTTCACCGAGGGCCTGGAGCTGCCGACCAGCGAGGTGCTGGTCTTCATCGCCGCACGCGAGGCCGCCCACCAGCGGCTGTTCGCCCACGTGCCCTGGCTGCGGCAGCGGCTGCTGGCCACGGTCGAGGAGTTCGCGAACGGCATCTCCGTCGACACGTCTGCGCTCGAACAGCTCGCGGGCCGGATCGATCCGTCGAACCCGGCCAGCATCGAAGAGGCCATGTCGTCCGGCCTGCTCGAGCCGCAGACCTCGCCCGAGCAGAAGGCGGCGCTGAACCGCCTGGAGACCCTGCTCGCACTGGTCGAAGGCTGGGTCGACGTCGTGGTCGCCGAGGCCATCGGCGACCGGCTGCCGGGCGCGGACGCGCTCCGGGAGACGCTGCGCCGCCGCCGGGCCACCGGTGGTCCCGCCGAGCAGACCTTCGCCACCTTGGTCGGGCTCGAACTCCGGCCCAGGCGGATGCGGGCGGCTTCCTCGTTGTGGAAGCTCGTCGGCGACCAGCACGGCATCGAGAAGCGGGACGGCCTCTGGTCCCACCCCGACCTGATGCCGACCGCCGAAGACCTCGACGAGCCGCTCGACTTCTCCGAACGCCTCGGCGATGGCGAGTCGACGCTCGAAGGCATCGACCCGATCGCCGAGATCGAACGCGCCGAGCGCGAGAAGAACAAGCCCAAGGGCGACGAAGACGAGAACTGAGGCACGTCAGTCCTCCGCCGCGATGCCCCAACCGGCGGCGGAGGACAGGCCCTCCAGGTAGCCGATGGCGCGTTCGGTCTTGGGATAACGGCGAACGAGCTCCCAGAACGCCGCGTTGTGCCCTGGTTCCTTCAAATGCGCGAGTTCGTGCACGAGGACGTAGTCCAGCACCCATCCCGGCACCCGGCGCAGACGATCACTGACCCTGATCGTCGCGTCGACCGGCGTGCAGGACGCCCACCTCGTCCTCATCGGCGGGACCCAGCGGACACTCGCGGGTATCGCCTTTCCGTCCAGATACTTCGCCGAGAGCACGGCGCAGCGCGCCAGCAGCGCCTCGTCGGAGGCCTTCGGCGGCGCGGCCTGCCGCGGGCCCTTGCGCAGCAGCTTGCGCTGCATCTCGGCAACCCAGTGCTTCTCCTCGGCCCGGGTCATCCGGGCAGGGATCAGCACGACGAGGGTGTCCTCGTCCCAGTACGCGGTGACGGTCCGGTGACGGCGTTGGCTACGCCGTACCTCGACCTTGTGTTCGGGAGTGTCCGACGGATTCGTCGTGTCCCGGCCCCTCAACGAGGGCGTCCGTGCTTCGACCACTCGACCACGGTAAGGCCAGTCACCGACAACTCCGAGGGCCGAAAGGTCACAGCCCCCAGTTGTCCACAACGGGGCCAACCTGTGGATAACTCGCGTTCTTTCGGGCGGTGGGACGGCGGACGGGTGCGATCCTGCGATCATGAACCTGCGCGAACCTGATCTGCGATCGATCATCCTTCCCGCCTTCCCCGCCCTGCTTCCCGGCCTGGATGTGCTGGAACGGGGGAACGGCGAGATCCAGATCGGCCTCGACCCGGCACACGCCGTGGTGGTCGGCGGCGTCGCCGCCGAGGTGGCCGAAGCCGTCCGCGGGCTGGACGGAAAGCGGGCCGCGGACGACATCGTGCTCGCGCAGAGCGAACACGACGAACAGCTGCGGGACCTGATGACGGACTTGACGGCCCGAGGACTCCTGACCGATGCGGGGCAATCCGACGGGTATCCCAGACCGAGAACGGAAACAGGGCTCTGGTCGCTACGAGCCCGCCACCATCAGGCGGCCATGACCGCACGCCGCAAGCGCACCGCGGTGGCGATCCACGGCGACGGCAGGCTGGCCGCGGCCCTCGCCGTCCTGCTCGCCAAAGGCGGCGTCGGGCATATCGACGTCCGGGCTTCGGGCGTCGTCGGTGAGGGTGACCTCGGCTCGGGTTACACCGAAGCCGAGATCGGCATGCCACGCCGGGACGCACTGGCCCAGGTGGTGCACCGTGCGGGCACGGACATCGCGACCACCAGGCTCTACTCGGATCGCCGGCCGGAACTCGTCCTGCTCACCGACGCCGTCGTACCGGCTCCCGAGCTGGTCGAGGGGCTCGTCCGCGACGGGGTCAATCACCTGCCGGTGCGCGTCCGGGACGGGATCGGCATCGTCGGACCGCTCGTGGTGCCCGGACGCAGCAGTTGCCTGCGCTGCGCCGATCTCCACCGCGCCGGCCGCGACGACTCCTGGCCGAGGGTGGCGAGCCAGCTCGCGGGCCGGGTGCAACAGCCGGACCTCGGCGCCGTCCACGCGTGCGCCGCGCTGGCCGCCGCACAGGCCCTCCGGCTTCTGTCCCCCGGCGACCAGGCTCCGCCCGCCTGGAACGCGACACTGGAGATCGACTTCTTCGACGGCGCGATCCGGCACCGCGACTGGCCGCCGCACACCGGATGCGGATGCGGCGCCCGGTGATACGGCGAGCGATGTAGCCCACACACACTCCCTCAACAGGCTGCGCGGGCGCAGTGAATCAAGGCAGAATCGCGAAGGTGACCGACTCCCGCAACGCCGAGGACCGTGACGCCGCCATCCCCCGGAACGGGGCCGCGCGAACGGCGAAGCTGGCCAGTATCCCCCTCGGCATAGCGGGGCGGGCGGTCGGCGGCTGGGGCAGGCGGCTGACCGGGCAGAGCGCCGAAGAGGTCAACGCGACCCTGTCGGCCAAGGCGGCGGAGCAGCTTTTCGAGGTCCTCGGCACGCTCAAAGGCGGCGCGATGAAGTTCGGCCAGGCGCTGAGCGTCTTCGAGGCCGCGGTGCCGGACGAGATGGCGAAGCCCTATCGCGAGGCCCTGACGAAGCTTCAGGCGGCCGCGCCGCCCATGCCCACCCGGCAGACCCATCGGGTCCTCGCCGAGCAGCTGGGGCGCACCTGGCGGCAGCGATTCGCCGCCTTCGACGACGAGCCCGCCGCGTCCGCGAGCATCGGCCAGGTCCACCGTGCGACCTGGCACGACGGTCGCGAAGTCGCCGTCAAGGTGCAATACCCGGGAGCCGACGACGCCTTGCGGAGCGACCTTCGGCAACTCCAGCGTTTCAGCAGGTTGTTCCAGGCCTTCGTGCCGGGGACCGAGGTGAAACCGCTCCTGGCGGAACTCGCCGAACGGATGAACGAAGAGCTCGATTACCAGGCGGAAGCCCAAAACCAGCGTGACTTCGTGAAGGCGTTCGAAGGCGTCCCCGGGTTCCTGATCCCCCGCGTGGTAGCCAGCGCGCCGAAGGTCGTCGTCACGGAGTGGGCCACCGGCACACCGCTCTCGAAGATCATCGCCGACGGTGACAAGGAGACACGGGACCGCGCCGGCCGCCTGCTCACCGAGTTCCACTACTCGTCCCCTGAACGAGCCCGGCTCCTGCATTCGGATCCTCACCCCGGCAACTTCATGCTGACCGCCGACGGCAGGCTGTGCGTCATCGACTTCGGCGGGGTGTCCCGGCTGCCCGAGGGGATTCCGCAGCACCTCGGCGAGATGACCCGGCTGGCGCTCGACGGCGAATCCGCGAAACTGATGCGGCTGCTCAGGGAGTCCGGCTTCATCCGGGCCGACGCGGACCTGCGGGCCGACGACGTACTCGCCTACCTGGCCCCGTTCACGGAACCGCTGGCGGGCGACACGTTCCACTTCACTCGCCGCTGGATGCAGCGACAGGCGGGCCGGGTCGGCGACACCCGCGGCCGGGATTTCCGGATCGGCCGCTCCCTCAACCTCCCGCCCGAGTACCTGATGATCCACCGGGTGACCGCCGGATCGACCGGCATCCTCTGCCAGCTCGACGCCGAGATCCCCGCCCGCGCGATCGTCGAACGCTGGCAGCCGGGCTTCGCGGCCTGAGAAGTTATCCACAGGGAACGTTGCGACTGAGCCGAAAACGGGCTCTCTCGGGCGAGTTGTCCACAAGTTGGCTGAAGCGGTTCCACCCGGTCGGCCCAGCGGTCATCCTCGATTCATGACCACTACACGAAGCGCCCGACTCATGGCGCTCAGTAACACCAGCGAGTCAGGGATCATCACCAGCCGCGAGCTACGCAAGGCGGGCGTCACCGCGCGCTACGCCGCGAAGCTCTGTGGCCCGGGCGGCCCTTGGCGACGGCTGATGCCGGGCGTGATCCTGTTGCGCGACGCGGCGCCCACCCGCCTTCAGCTGCTGCAAGCCGCTGTCGCGCGGTTCGGGCCGGACGTGGTGGTGACAGGCGCCGACGCGCTACGCGCACGAGGCACCGACTGCCCGGTCACACGGGAGGTCCATCTCCTTGTCCCCGACTACCGGCGCGTTCCGGCGGAGCCCGGCATGCTGCCGCGAAGAACCACGCGGATGCCGCCGCCGACCTTGATCGACGGGGTTCCGTTCGCCCCACCTGCCAGGGCCGCGCTCGATCTGGCCCGGCTGGAGCTCGACCCCTCGCGAATAGACGAGCTGATCGCGCTACCGCTGTATTGGGGTCTGTGCACGCTCGAGGAGCTCAGCGAGGAGCTCGATTCCGGCAACCGACGGGGTTCAGCCGCGGTACGGGCGGCCTTGCGGCGCGTCGATCCCGAAGAGACGTACGCGCATGGGCTGGCGAAGAGGGTCCTCAGCGGCTGCCCGCTGCCCTCGCCGTCGTGGAATACGACGCTCTGCGACCGACGAGGGCGGCCCATCGGTACCGCCGATGCCTGGTGGGACGACATCGGCATGGCGTGGCAGTTTCGCGCCCCGAAACAGGGCGCCGCCAATTTCCATCCGCTGGCGCTGACCGCGACCGGGACCGTGCTGGTCCGCTGCACCATCGACCAGCTGAAGAAGGTTCCGATGGAAGTCGCGGCCGAGCTCGTCAGGGCGTTCGCCGAAGCGGCGCGGACGCCGAGGCCGAAGGTTCGCACGGTCGGCCGGATCGACGCCGCCTGAGTGATTCACCAGTACTCGTCCGGCAGCTTTCCCTCGATGTCACGGGTGTGGCGGCGAGCGCAGGCGGGGCACATCCAGCGCACGACGTTCTTCTCGCGGGTGGAAACCCAGGCGAGCGTCTGCGCCGGCTCCTCGTCGACGCCGCGGATCCTGCCGCACAACGAGCAGCCGACCGGGTCGTTCACGACCGCCGTCCGCAATGGACCGTCTTCGCCCCTTGCAGAAACAGGTCCTGGCGTGCGCCGAGGAAGGCGGGGCTCGCCGGATCCACCAACGCGGCCACGGCCTCGTGGTCGTCGTCGGCGAGGCGATCATTTGCCACCTCGTTCAGCCAGGTCAGCCGCTCGATGATGAACTCGCGCAGCAGTTCCGGTCCGGGCGCCGGATGGTGGATGAGCACGCCGAAGGAATCGACGTCGGCGAGACCGGCCCGCTGCAACGCGATGTTCCAGCCGTAGGGCATGGAAACGGAGCCGGGGATCCCTGCCCGCATCTCGGCGAACCACTCACCGCGCGCGGCGAGCAGCCGCTCCTCCAGCCCGGGCCGGCCGATGCCGAGATCCCAGGGAAGACAGTTGAAGTCCAGGCCGCCCTCGGAGATGGCGACCAGGCCGCCGGCGCGGGCGAGCCGGGCGAGGGTGTCGATGGCCGCCTGCTGGTCGGGCAAGTGATGGACCACGCGGGAAGCCCAGACCAGATCGGCGGGCGGAAGCTTGGCGGCCAGCCCGTCATCGGCCACGTCGGCGTGGATCGTCTCCACGGTGGCCCTGTTGCCCGCGGCCGCGCGGACGACGCGGTGCGCTTCGGCGAGCAGGTGCTCGGTCGCGTCGATCAGCACGATCTTGGCACCGACGGACGCGAGCTCCTCGGCGAAGAGCACGCTCATCCCGCCCGCGCCGCAGCCGACGTCGAGAATGGTCGGGCCTTCCGGCATGCCCTTCAGCAGCCGTCGAGCCGCCTCCCGCATCGGCTCGGCGTCGAGCGCCTCAGCCATGCGAAGCGATCGAAGCCGGTCAGCCCAGTCGATGTCGTCGTGCGTGTGTACGGCCATTCCCCCAGTGAACACCAAGCCGCCCCGACCAGCCCCAGAAGGGAGCGGGGGACCTTTGCTACCACCGTGCCGTGGTAGCAAAGGTCCCCCGCTCCCCCGAGTGGTCAGGCCTGAAGGCGCTCGGCTCGCCGGGTCGCCCAGCGGGCGACCTTGGTCCACCTGCGTACGGCGCGCGGGCCGCTTCGAGCCCGCTGAGCGCGGACTCCCTCCTCGAGGTCTCGTATTCGGGCCCTGGACAGTTCTTCATAAAGCAACATTTCGCTGGTCTCCTCGACCTTGATCTCGTTCAATTCGGTCGGCGCGTGAATTCCCGTCCGCGCCTCGTAATCCCTGGTGGTGATGAGTTCGACGGTCATGCCGCAGCGCTCCGCTCGACCTTGCGCGCGACGGGGCGAGCCTCGGCGGCGGGCTCGACGACCGGGTTCTTCCGGGGGCGGCCACGGGGCCGCTTCCGCGCGACGACAACGCCACGCTCGAAGATCTCGCCACCCCAGACACCCCACGGCTCACGCCGGGAAAGGGCGCCCGCGAGGCAGGCGGAACGGACCGGGCAGTCCGCGCAGAACGCCTTCGCCCGCTCGAGCTCTGCCGGCGACTCGGCGAACCAAAGATCCGCGTCGCCCGAACGGCAGGGAAGCATCGACTCAGGCGAGTCGATGGCGTCGAGCAGGTCTACGACGCCGGCGTCGGCGAAAGGCATTGCCTCCCCCGGCGCGAAAGCTATGGCCGATGACATAAGTGCACTCCTCTGTCCCGTAACGGATTTCTTACTCACGGTGGAACTGGACAACGCTGAACCCCAATTAGGTTGTGCAGCCAACTTGTTTGTGCAGCAAAAACACGAAGGCCGCGGATCCGGTAACCCGGTTCCGCGGCCTTCGTGAGCCTCTGGTCCTGACTAGGTCAGGAACTTCGCTCCCGTATGGACAACGGAACACGGAACTTCTTGATGACCGGCAGATCGACGCCACCGTTCTCGTACGCCCCACCGATGGCGGCAGCGTGCGAGAAGGTCTTTTCAGCGGCGATCCGGCCGAGGTCGAAACGCTGGGTGCCGCGGGCGGCGAGGATGCTCACGGGCACAAAGGTGCCCTGGCGCTGAGCCTGCGGGACTTCCGCGACGCAGGACAGACGGGTGCCAGGGTTCGTGAGCATCATGTTGATCGTCATTTCACCGGCACCACCTTTCTCTGTCGCGCGCGAACCGCCCGGCGGTCTACGCTGTGTTGTAGATGTTCTTCCCCAGTCCGGGCTCTTCCCGCCCGGTACTTGCAGGTTATTGCCCCCGGCCGCACCGGGGCAACTTATTTTCCAGAAAATCCGTCGAAGTTGCGAAGATCGGCTCTGAGCAGCGGGTTCGCCGCGTGGATCATGCCTGGAACGCGGTCAAGACCCCACCGAGGCCCGCACGACGTCGAGAACCTCCGCACCGAAGCGTTCGAGCTTCGTCGCTCCGATTCCGGAGATGGCGCACAACGCCGTGTCATCGGTCGGCCGCTGCTCGGCGATGGCGACCAGCGTCGCGTCCGTGAAAACGACGAAGGCCGGCACCTTGAGCTCACGCGAACGTTCCCCCCTCCAGGACTTCAGTTTCTCGAGCAGCTGCTCATCCACGTTGGACGGGCAACGGGAGCAGCGGCCCAGCTTGATGTCGAGCGTCTCCGGCAGCGGCCCGCCGCATACCCGACAACGAGCCTTGTTGCCGGACTGCTTCGGCTGCTGCGAGCGGGCCACCCGCGCTGCCGGATGGTCTTCGGGGATGAGGCCGTAGAGGAAGCGGCTCCGTCGCCGATTGCGGCGATTTCCCGACGTCCTGGCCAAAGCCCACGAGAGCGAGAGGTGCTCTCGCGCCCGAGTGACGCCGACATAAAAGAGACGCCGCTCTTCCTCGATGGCCGCATCGTCGCCATCGGCATGGAGGATCGGCATGGTCCCTTCGGCAAGCCCGACGAGGAACACAGCGTCCCATTCGAGACCCTTCGCCGCGTGAAGCGAGGCCAGGGTGATGCCCTCCACCGTCGGCGGATGCTGCGCTGTCGCCCGCTGCTCGAGCTCCGCGACGAAACGCGGCAGATCCGCGTCGTCGACGGTGGAAGCCAGCTCCTCAGCCAACTCGACGATCGAGAGAAGCGCGTCCCATCGCTCTTTCGCCGCGCCTCCGGCGGGAGGCTGGTCCGTGAGCCCGACCTTCGCGAGCACGGAGCGGACCCGGGTCACCAGCTCGCCGGTGTCGGCGTCGGTCGACGCCATCCGCAACGCGGACATCGCCTGCCGGACCTCCGCCCTCGCGAAGAACCGCTCGCCGCCACGGACCAGGTACGGGATGCCCAACTCGGCCAGCGCCTGCTCGTAAGCCTCCGACTGGGCGTTGACGCGGTAGAGCACCGCGATCTCGCTCGCCGTCACTCCGCTGTCGAGCAGATCGCGGATCCTGCGGGCGACGGCCGCGGCCTCGGCGGTCTCGTCGTCATATTCGGCGAACCGCGGGACCGGCCCGGAAGGACGCTGGCCGATCAGTTTCAGCCTCGACCCCGCAGGACGGCCACGCGCGGCGCCGATCACTTGGTTGGCGAGAGCCACGACCTCCGGAGTCGAGCGGTAGTCCCGCTCGAGCCTCACGACCGTCGCCTCGGGAAACCTCCGTGTGAACTCCAGCAGCGGCCGGGGGGAAGCACCACCGAACGAATAAATGGTCTGGTTGGCGTCGCCGACGACGGTCAGGTCGTCGCGGCCGCCGAGCCAGGCGTCGAGCAACCGCTGCTGCAACGGCGTGACGTCCTGATACTCGTCGACGACGAAGCAGCGATAGCGCTCGCGGAACTCCTGGGCCACCACCGTGTGCTCCTCGAGGACCGCGGTGGTGTGCAGGAGCAGGTCGTCGAAGTCCAGCACCTGCGCGGCGTTCTTGACCTTCTCGTAGTTGCGGTAGACCTCCGCGACCTGCGACGCGGGCGCCGGTGTGTCCCGCTGCGTACGCGCGGCGACCGCCGGATAGTCGTCCGGAGATACCAAAGAGGCCTTGCTCCACTCGATCTCACTGGCGAGGTCGCGCAGGAGCTCCGTCTCGGTGCCGAGCCCGGCCTTGTTGGCGGCTTGGCTGATGTAGCGGAACTTGTTCTCGAGGAGTTCCCACGGCCGGTCACCGACCACCTGTGGCCAGAAGTAGCGCAGCTGGCGGCGGGCGGCGGCGTGGAAGGTGAGCGCCTGGGCGGCGTCGACGCCCAGCCCTCGAAGACGCGTGCGCATCTCGCCCGCCGCGCGAGTCGTGAAGGTGACCGCGAGAACCTGACCAGCGGCGACGTGCCCGGAACGGACCAGGTGGGCGATGCGATGCGTGATCGTCCGCGTCTTGCCGGTCCCCGCGCCCGCGAGGACACAGACCGGCCCCCTCGGGGCGCAGGCGGCGGCACGCTGCTCGGGATCGAGCCCATCGAGCAGGCCTGGACGACTCTTCGGGGACGATGCGCTAACCACGCCCCGATCCTCGCAGAGGGCCCGACGGGATCGGCGCAGGGCACGCGGCCGTATCCTGGTCACATGGCGGGAAAGCAGGACAAGGAAGCAGCGAAGCTGGCCAAGAAGGAGAAGCGTGCCGCGAGCAAGGCTCGCCGCGGGCAGATCTTCGAGGCCTTCAAGATGCAGCGCAAGGAAGACAAGGCGCTCATCCCCTGGATGGTCGGATCGCTCCTGGTCATCACCGGTGTGGTGTTCGGCATCGGGTTCATCTTCGACGTCCACTGGGTCGTGCTGCCGCTGGGCATTCTGCTCGGCGCGCTCGCCGCCGTGATCATCTTCGGCAGGCGGGTTCAGAAGACCGTGTACTCGAAGGCCGACGGGCAGCCCGGTGCCGCAGCCTGGGCACTCGAGAACATGCGAGGCCGCTGGAAGGTGACGCCGACCGTGGCGGCCACGACCCAGCTCGACGCCGTGCACCGGGTGCTCGGCGGGCCGGGTGTCGTGCTCGTCGCCGAGGGGGCGCCGCACCGCGTGAAGTCCCTGCTCGCGCAGGAGAAGAAGCGTGTGTCCCGCCTGATCGGTGAGACCCCGATCTACAACGTGATCATCGGGAACGAAGAGCAGCAGGTGCCGCTGAAGAAGCTTCAGGGCTACCTGATGAAGCTTCCGCGCAACCTCAAGCCCGCCCAGGTCGACGCGCTGGAAGCGAAGCTGGCCGCCCTCGGCAGCCGCGGTGCCGCCATGCCCAAGGGCCCGATGCCCGCCGGCGCGAAGATGCGCAACGTCCAGCGCACCATCCGCCGCCGCTGACCAAACGAGTATCAGGGGTCCTTTGCTACCGCTAGGTGGTAGCAAAGGACCCCTGATCCGTCTTCGGGCGAAAAACTGTCGGTGGGTGGTCGCATGATCACTGTGTGGACCGAACTACGAGCGCCCGCCAGAAAGTGCTGGCAGCGATGTTCCCGGACGGCGTGGCCGCCCGGGCGAAACTTGTCGCCCTGGGGTACTCACACTCCTCGATCTCCCGGTATTGCCGAGAAGGCGGACCGTGGAGGCGTCCGATACCCGGCGTCATCCTCCTGACCAACACCACACCGACCAAGCACCAGCTCTTGAAGGTCGCACTGACTCACGCGGGCCCGGAGGCGATGCTCACCGGCGTCCAGGCCGCCAGGTTGTACGGAGTACGAAGACTCCCGCCAGAAAGACGTGCGCACACCTTGATCCCCCACCGGAGCAAGGTGGCCACTTGGGGATTCGCCGTCGTAGAACGAACCATCCATCTGCCGGAACCAGTGGAAATCGACGGACTGCCCGTCGCCCCGCTCGCCCGGGCCCTGATCGACGCGGCGCGACGTATGGACGAACTCAAGTCGGTGCGGGCCATGATCCATGATGCGGTCCATCGCGGACTCTGCACTCCTAAGGAACTTCGAGACGAGCTTGCCCAGGCCAGCACGATCGGCTCCGCGCTCCCCCGAATCGTCGTCAACGCCCTCCAAGATGGGGTCGGCTCCGCCGTCGAGCAGTGGCTGGAGTCCGTCCTCGAGCGCAGCGGCTTGCCCCGGCCCACACGGAGGGCGGAGCTGCGGACTTCAGACGGAGCGGTGGTCGGGGTCGCCGACGCTTGGTGGTCGCAGGTCGGCGTCGCATTGCAGGTTCGCCATGACGAGGTCGCTCTCGAACCGGACAAGTCGTCCACGATGCCGGCACTGGTCGCTCCAGGCCTCATCGTCGTCCAGGTAAGCCCGGCGCAGCTGCGTGACGAGCCGCTGGTGGTGATCCAGGACCTGCGAGCGGCGCACCGCCGCGCTCGGCAACGACCGCCTCCAGACCTCGGGAGCGTTCCCGCGGCACCGGCCGCCTGACCACGGCCGGTCCAGCAGCGGCATCTCCCGGCGAGAGCAAAGGTCCCTTGCTCCCCTCCGAGGTCAGCGCATGCGGATCACGACGGTCCCGGTCAGCCGGTCGAGCCAGCTTCGGCCGTCGATATTGCGGATCGCGGCCGGAATGATCACGAAGGTCAGCGCCGCGCGCACGACCGCGCGCCACACCCCGACCATCTGCGCGCCGTCGAGCCTGGCGACACGGATACCGACCACAGCCATACCGGGCGTGAAGCCGAAGAAGGCCGCAGGAATGACTGTGATCGCCGCCCAGACGCCGACCGACCAGAGATTGAAGGTCTGCATCACAGCCGGATCTTGGAGACTGGGCGTCACGAAGAGGGTCGTGACCAGTGAGGCGAGAACCAAGTCGATGATCAGCCCGAGAACGCGTGCGCCGCCGCCCGCCACCGAGCCGACACCCGATTGGGGCAAGCCGAGTCGCTCGCCACGCCACCGCTGCGTACCCTCGCCACCGGCAGTCGTCTCGTCACCGGCTCCGGGCAGCCATTCTCCGGTCCATCTCGCCACCCATCCAGGGTATGCCGGTGGCGCGGGCCACATTCGCCCTGGTCGACTACCCGATATCGCCGCCCCGTTAACACCGGCGAAACATACGGGTGACGGTCGGGCAACACCGCGCTCTTAGCGTGAGCCGAAGAGAGTACTGCCGCCGGCAACGAACGAGAAGGAGTCACCGAGGGTGCCCACTACTCCAGACGACATTCAGCGCCTTATCGCCGACGAGAACGTAGAGGTCGTCGACGTCAGGTTCTGCGACCTGCCCGGCGTTATGCAGCACTTCACCGTTCCGGCGAAGGCGTTCAACGAAGAAGCCTACGAAGAAGGCCTGGCCTTCGACGGCTCCTCGGTGCGTGGTTTCCAGTCGATCCACGAATCCGACATGCTGCTCCTCCCGGACCCCGAGACTGCGCGTATCGACCCGTTCCGCAAGGCGAAGACGCTCTCGCTGAACTTCTTCGTGCACGACCCGTTCACCCGTGAGGCGTACAGCCGCGACCCGCGCAACATCGCGCGCAAGGCCGAGCAGTACATCTCCGAGTACGGCGTCGCCGACAACGTGTTCTTCGGCCCGGAGGCCGAGTTCTACATCTTCGACTCGATCCGGTTCGAGTCGGCCGAGCACGCCTCGTTCCACGAGATCGACTCCGTCGAGGGTTGGTGGAACACCGGCGCCGACGTGCCGGGCGGCAACCAGGGTTACAAGACGAAGTTCAAGGGCGGCTACTTCCCGGTTCCGCCGGTCGACCACTTCGCCGACCTGCGCGACGAGATCGTCCGCAACCTGCAGGGCTCCGGTTTCGAGATCGAGCGCGCGCACCACGAGGTGGGCACCGCCGGCCAGACCGAGATCAACTACAAGTTCAACACGCTGCTTCACGCTGCGGATGACCTGCAGCTGTTCAAGTACATCGTGAAGAACACCGTGTTCGCCGCCGGCAAGACCGCGACCTTCATGCCGAAGCCGCTCGCCGGTGACAACGGCTCGGGCATGCACTGCCACCAGTCGCTGTGGAAGGACGGCACGCCGCTGTTCCACGACGAGTCGGGGTACGCGGGCCTGTCCGACACCGCCCGCCACTACATCGGCGGCCTGCTCAAGCACGCGCCGAGCCTGCTGGCCTTCACCAACCCGACCGTCAACTCGTACCACCGGCTCGTGCCGGGCTTCGAGGCGCCGGTCAGCCTGGTGTACTCGCAGCGGAACCGGTCGGCTTGTGTCCGTATCCCGATCACGGGCAACAACCCGAAGGCCAAGCGCGCCGAGTTCCGGTGCCCGGACTCGTCCGGTAACCCGTACCTCGCGTTCTCGGCGATGATGATGGCCGGTCTCGACGGCATCAAGAACAAGATCGAGCCGCCGGAGCCCATCGACAAGGACCTCTACGAGCTTCCGCCCGAGGAGGCCCAGAACGTCAAGCTCGTTCCTGGCGACCTCGGCGCAGTTCTCGACACGCTGGAAGCGGACCACGACTACCTGCTCGAGGGTGGCGTGTTCACTCCCGACGTGATCGACACGTGGATCTCCTACAAGCGTGAGAACGAGATCGACCCGCTGCGGCTGCGCCCGCACCCGTACGAGTTCTCGCTGTACTACGACGTGTGATCGTGCGGTAGGCAACACCAAGAGCACGCCGGTGGTGAGGTGCGGAAGCGCCCTCACCACCGGCGTTTCTTATTGGTCTTTCGCGGTACAGCTACTCCGAAGTGGAAAGAACCTTCAGGTCGACGCCTGCTCGCTCGATGCGGCCCCGCGGGTCGTCCACCAGTTTTCGGCGCTCGAGATCCATCAGCCCCAGCGTGCACGTGATCTCCGCGGAGAGGGTGCCGTCGACCTTGTAGATGTTCGAGTCCATGTGGAAGGTCTTGCCGGTGCCGAACTTGGCGTCGCAGGTCACGTCGACGACATCGCCCGCACGAAGCTCGCGCCTGAACACGATATGGGACTCGAGCAGCACGAACGCAAGATTCGCATCGCGCATACCTGAGTTGAGGCCGCCGGCGAGCTCCATCAGCTCGAGTCTGGAGACCTCGCCGTAGGAGTGGTAGACGGCGTGGTTGAGATGGCCAAGGGTGTCCAGCTCGTAATGGCGCACCTTGATCCGGGTGCGAAATGGCTCGCGCACAGTCACCGGTCCACTGTAAGTGCCGCTCCCCGTCCTCGACCCTGAGTGTGAGCAAGGGACCTTTGCTGTCACCTCGTCCGTTCCGCACGGGGCGGTAGCAAAGGTCCCTTGCTCACTTACCGCAGGTCATGGCGGGTCAGCCCTGGTAGAAGAGCGTCTCCACGACCGCATGAGCACGTCGCGTCGTCCGACGATAGGCGTCGAGGAACTCGCCCGGATCGTCATCGGCCGAGTAGCCGAGCACTCGCGCGACCGCGGCCAGGTCTCGACCGGAGCTGGGGATCTCGTCGACGGCCTTGCCCCGGACCAACATCCCGGCATTCCGAACACGCGTCGCCAGCAGCCAGGCCTCGGTCAAGGACTCGATCTCGGCGGGCTCGGCGAGCCCCGCCTCAGCCGCCGCTTTCAGTGTCTCGATCGTCGAGGTGGTCCGAAGCCCCTCGACTTCATGCCCATGGCGCAGCTGCATGAGCTGCACAGTCCACTCCACATCGGCGAGCCCTCCGCGGCCGAGTTTCGTGTGCCGTGTCGGGTCGGCGCCCTTGGGCATCCGCTCCGTCTCCACTCTGGCCTTGATCCGCCTGATCTCCCGCACTCGAACCGCGTCGAGGCCTTCTTGCGGGTACCGAATGGGATCGATCATCTCGATGAACCGAGCGCCAAGATCCTCGTCACCGGCGATGAACCGCGCTCGGAGCAGCGCTTGCGATTCCCAGACCTCCGCCCAGCGACCGTAGTAGCTGCGGTAAGACTCAAGGGTCCGCACCAACGGGCCGCTTCGCCCCTCCGGACGGAGATCAGCGTCGACGACCAGAGCAGGGTCGGGGCTGGGGGCACCGAGGATCTTGCGCACCGTCTCGGCGACCGAAGAAGCGAACTTCGCTGCTTCGGAGTCCGACACTCCTTCGGTCGGCTCGCACACGAAGAGAACATCCGCGTCAGATCCATAGCCGAGTTCGGCCCCACCCAGGCGCCCCATACCGATGACAGCGATCTTCGCGGGGGTCTGGCCGAGCTCGGCCTGACGCTGGCGGAAAGCAGCGGCCAAAGCACCTTGAAGCACAGCGACCCACACACTCGACAACGCCGCGCAGACTGCTGGGACATCCAGCAACCCCAGCAGATCCGCCGACGCGATTCGCAGCATCTCGTGACGGCGGAGCGATCTCGCGGCCGCGACCGCGGCGTTCAAACCCGGTTGCCGCCGCACCGCGGCTCGCAGGGAGGTGGCCACCTCTGCCGGGGTGCGACCGGCCAGCCGCGCGGGATCACCGAGCAGCTGCAGGACTTCGGGTGCTCTCGCCAGTAGGTCGGGTACCAGTCGCGAAGTACCCAGCAGAAAAGCGAGCCGCTCGACGACTGCACCTTCGTCCCGGAGAACCCTGAGGTACCAAGGCGTTGCCTCAAGCGCTTCGGAGACCTTCCGATAAGACAGCAGCCCACGGTCAGGGTCCGGAGTGTCGGCCAGAAGGTCCAGCAAGACCGGCAGCAGAGCCTGCTGGATGGCCGCCCGGCGCGACATTCCCGCAGTCAAAGCCTTGATGTGCTGCAGGGCACCGTCCGGAGCGGCATAGCCGAGCGCGGCGAGACGACTCTCTGCCTGTTTCGTGGTCAGCCGGAGCGCTTCGGTCGGGACGTTCGCGACAGACTGCAGCAGAGGCCGGTAGAAGAGCTTTTCGTGAAGCCGTCGGATGCTCTGCAGGTGGCGGCGGAACTCCGCCAGCAGGACGTCCCCTTCACTTTTGCCCCGAGCCGGTCGCACACCGCTCGCTCTCGCGATCGTTCGCAGCTCGCTGACGTCCGTAGCAGCAGGGAACAGGTGCGTGCGCCGGAGCCTGCGAAGCTGAAGTCGATGCTCGATGGTCCGGAGAAACTCGTAAGACGATGCCAGCTCCGCGGCATCCTTCCGGCCGACGTAGCCGCCGTCACCCAGGGCAGCGAGTGCGTCCATCGTGGACGGAGAGCGCAGCTCCGCGTCGATCCGACCGTGGACCAGTTGCAGCAGCTGCACCGCGAACTCGACGTCCCGGAGACCTCCACGCCCCAGCTTCAGCTCTCTTTCGGCGTGCGCGGAGGGCACATGCCCTTCAACGCGGCGCCGCATCTTCTGGACTTCGGGGACGAAATTCTCGCGATCGGCCGCTGCCCACACCTTCGGCGCGACCATCTCCGCGTACTTACGCCCGAGCTCGGCGTCGCCTGCCACCGGGCGTGCTTTGAGCAAGGCCTGAAACTCCCAGGTCTTGGCCCACTTTTGGTAGTAAGCGGCATGTCCGTCGAGGGTCCGGACCAAGGCGCCCGCCTTGCCCTCCGGGCGCAGCGCCGCGTCGACCTCGAAACAGGCCTTCCCGACCACGCGCATCATCGTGCTGGCCAACCGCGTGGAGACCGACAGATCGCCATCGCCGACGAAGATGACGTCCACGTCGCTCACATAGTTCAGCTCTCGACCACCGCATTTGCCCATCGCGATCACGGCGAGCAGGCCTTCGGCACTGGCCCCCACCTCAGACTCCGCGACCAGCAGCCCCACGGTCAGCGCGGCCTCCGCCAGCGTGGTGAGCTGGGCTCCGATCTCGGCATAGGGGGGCTGGCGAAGGCCGGGTTCGACCAGATGCCCGAGGTCGGCCGCTGCGATGCCGAGGAGCAGCTCGCGGTAGCCGACGCGAAGAGCCTGCTCCGCCTCAAGCCCGGTGAGCACCTCGCCTTCCGGACGTAGGTGGCCGAGGAGACTGCTCACGTATTGATCCGGCTCAGTGCTCTTCTGCCCTTCGAGGGCCTTCCAGCAGCCGGTGTTCGAGACCATGAAGTCCGCGAGTGCGCTCGAGGTGCCCAAAACACCGAGCATTCGGCCGCGGAAGGTGCGATTGGCGCGCAGCGCCTGGTCGAGCCCGTTCCAGGCGGCTGGGTCGACTTCCCTGATCCGATCCAGGCCGCTCAGCGCGAGATCGGGATCCGCGGCGCGGGACAGTGCGGACAACACGTCGGCGGCGGAGCCGTCCGGGCCGGATTCGGTCCACCAACCGGCAGCACGCAGCTGCCCGTCGGCACGGGGATCGGTGAAGCCGTATCTCGCCACGGAAGCGGTCGGCCTGGCGCGCTCAACCATCGGCTTCCACCGTAGTCGCCCTTCCGCCCGGGGCCAGACGGACGCGCAAGGGAGCAAGGGACCTTTGCTACCAGCTCGGCTCGCGCGGTAGCAAAGGTCCCTTGCTCCCTGCTAAGCGGCGATCCTGCCGACTTCCTGTTCCGGAACGGGCGGGGCGGGGCTGGTGAAGCTGCTGGCGTTGACGGGGCTCCGCCGGGAAAGGAGGTAGATCCCAATGCCGATCGCGAGCCCCGCGACGCCAACGGCGATCGTCCCCACCGCGCCGGTCGAGGTCACGAGGCCGGCACCGGCGCCGACGATGGCGGCTGCCGGAAGTGTGAACAGCCAGGCGACCACCATGCGGCCGGCCGTGCGCCAGCGAACCGGCGACTCGTTCCTGCCCACTCCGGAGCCGACGATCCCTCCGGAGCAGACGTGAGTCGTCGAAAGCGGAAAGCCGAAGTTCGTCGAGGCGAGGATGACGGCCGCCGAACTGGTCTGCGCGGCGAAGCCCTGCGGGCCATCGATGTCCGTCAGGCCCTTACCCAGAGTGAAGGTGATACGCCAGCCGCCGAGGTATGTGCCGAGCGCGAGCGCCAGCGCCGCGCTGACGATCACCCAGAGCGGCGGCCCTGCCCCGGCGGGGAGGGTTCCGGCGGTGATCATCGTCAGGGTGATGACGCCCATGGTCTTCTGCGCGTCGTTCGTGCCGTGAGCGAGCGAGACCAGCGAAGCCGAGATGATCTGGCCGACTCGGAAGCCGGCGGTGCGGCCGCGGCGGACGAAGATCCGATAGACGAAGTACGTCACGATCATCGCGACGAGGCCTGCCAAGACGGGCGACAGCGCCGCCGGGACCAGGACCTTCTCGACGATCTTTCCGAAGTGGACGGAGTCCGTTCCCGCGGACACCCACGTGGCGCCGATCAGTCCCCCGAACAGCGCGTGGGACGAGCTGGACGGTAGTCCGACGAACCAGGTGACCAGGTTCCAAACGATCGCCCCGACCAGGCCACCGAAAACGATCGCAGGCCCGATCTTGGTGTCGTCGACCAGTCCATTCGAGATGGTCTTGGCCACTTCGACCGACAGGAAGGCGCCGACCAGGTTCAGGACCGCGGAGATCGTCACCGCGACCTTGGGACGCAACGCCCCAGTGGCGATCGACGTCGCCATCGAGTTGGCCGTGTCATGGAACCCGTTTGTGAAATCGAAAATTAGGGCCGTGACGACGACGAGCACGACCAACACTGAGGGCTCCACCCCGACCTCCGAACCCTTCGAAACTCCCTTCGCAAGGTACCTGACAGGTAGACCCGAGTGTTAACAACCCATACGTATTTGAGACATAAGTCGTTAAGCCATCGGCAAAGTACGTTGACGGTCCGCAGCCGGAGCGAGGTCACCGGACACCAGTCGGACGAAGCGTTGGGCGAACGGCCGCCAGGTTTCGGTGATATCGGCATGCGCCCGGGCCAGGTTTTCCGGGGTCAGTACGTCCGGCCGGGTGAGTTCCGCCATTTCCGGTGCCTGCCGCGCCCAGTCGAGGATCACCTCTGGCGTCGTCTCGATGTGGAACTGGACACCGTAGGCACAACGGTCGAATCGGAAAGCCTGATAGGGATACCGCGGAGAGGAGGCGAGAAGCTCGGCTCCGGCAGGCAGCCGCGTGATCGCGTCGTTGTGGAACTGCAGGACATCCTGCATGAGCGGCAGGTCCGCGAACAGCGGGTCGGTCCACGCGGCGTCCTTCTTGGACACAAGCCCAGGGCCGACCTCGGGTCCCTGATCGCCAGAAGCGACGCTGCCGCCTAGTGCCACCGCCAGGAGCTGGCTGCCGAGGCAGATCGCGAGCGTCGGGATCCGCGCGCCGGCGGCCTTCGCAAGAAGCTTCCGCACGTCCGCGAGCCACGGATGAGCCTCGTCGTCGTTGGCGCCCATCCCGCCGCCAAGGCATACGACGCCGGCGTATCCGCCGAGATCGGCGGGGAGAGTCTGATCGGGCAGCAACCGGATGTCGAGCTCGGCGCCTGCCTCGGTGAGCCAGTCGCCGAGGGGGCCGATCGGATCTGATGCATCCGGCTGGATGACGAGCAACTTGGGAGCGGTCACCTCCCCAGCCTACGACCGCACCGACAGCAAGGGACCTTTGCTACCGCGTGGGGGAGGCGGCGGTAGCAAAGGTCCCTTGCTCCTCAGGGTCAGCAGGCGCAGCGCGGGGCGGGTGCGGGGGTGTGCGCGGAAGGCAGGGCGTCTCGCTCAACGGGATAGCCGGCCGCTTGCCAGGCGGTGATACCACCTGACAGGCGTTTGACCTTGAAGCCGAGCTCCGCGAGTTTCAGGGCCCCCTTGGTCGCGGCGTTGCAGTGGATGCTCTCGCAGTAGCAGATGTAGACGAGTTCGCTGTCCAGCCCGCTGACCGACTCCGCTGTCATGTCCCGGTAAGGGAGATTGATCGCGCCGGGAATGCGAGCAGACGTGAAGGCCTCGGGAGCTCTGGTCTCGACGACCACGTATCCCTGCTGGGCGCCAGAGGTGAGATCTCGGACCAGGTCGTCCGGGTCGACCTCGAGAGCGAGTTCGGCACGAAGGTGCGCGGCCGCGGTCGCGCTGTCCAGAGCCGGAAACGTCAGTGCGCGGGGTTCGGTCGTCATGGCTCAATCTTCGTGGTCAGTGATCATCCACAACATCGGAGAATCCAGGTCTCGGCGGCGGCTAGCCTGGAGATCCCTGGCAGGCATGACGATCGACCTGGAGTTCTGTGAGCCTCGATGATCTCGACTGGCAGCTGCTCGAACTGCTCCAGTCAGACGGCCGGTTGACCTATTCGGAGCTCAGCCGGCGGGTGTCGCTGTCCGCGCCCGCGGTGACCGAGCGGGTTCGTCGGCTCGAGGAGAAGGGGATCATCACGGGGTACTCGGCGAGCGTCGATCTGACGAAGCTCGGGCTTCCGATCGAGGCGATGGTTCGGGCAAGGGTACGCAGCCTGGACACGGCACGCTTCCGCGAAACCATCCTCGCATTACCGCAGGTGCTCGACGCCGACCACGTCACGGGTGACGAGTGCTGGTTCGTGCGAGTCGCCTGCCGGAACACGGCGGAGCTGGAGGAACTCGTAGAGCGGATGCAGCGCTACGGCGAGACCACCACTTCGCTGGCCTTCTCGTCGCCTGTGCGCCGGCGCGCGGTCGGCCGAGAAAGCTGCTGAGCGACTCCGCGGGGGAGCAAGGGACCTTTGCTACCACTCGGCGGGGGCAGACATGAAAAAAGGTCCGGGACCTGGGAGAACTCTCGGTTCTCAACCAGGTCCCAGACCTTCTTCTCAATGTTAGTCCGGCGGTGTCCTACTCTCCCACAACCCTTCGGTTGCAGTACCATCGGCGCTGTCAGGCTTAGCTTCCGGGTTCGGAATGGGACCGGGCGTTTCCCTGACGC
>NZ_JBPQFM010000017.1:0-196030 GCF_051373225.1 Amycolatopsis sp. w19
GCTCTACTGGCTTAGTTCACTAGCACACTGTTGAGTTCTCAAGCAACACACCCCGAATCGCACCACCATCACAGCGGCCTTATCCGAAGCAGTCATTCCTAGCAGTTTTTGGTGGGACACCCACTCAATCGCGCTAAGTTCTTCAACTCCGCGGCGAGAGCTTGGTTCGTGTCCCGGTCGGCCGCTCGGTTTCCCTGGCGACGAAGAGAACTTTACATGGCCGGAAACCCCCGAAAACAGGGGGGTACCTTAACGACATTCGCCCAGGTCAGAGGCCATAAACG
This sequence comes from Amycolatopsis sp. w19, assembly GCF_051373225.1. NCBI lineage: Bacteria > Bacillati > Actinomycetota > Actinomycetes > Pseudonocardiales > Pseudonocardiaceae > Amycolatopsis > Amycolatopsis sp. w19. Next base: position 285 of record NZ_JBPQFM010000017.1, read on the forward strand.
GGTCCAGGCCCGGCGATCACGCGGTGATCGCCCCAGGAGACCGCAGGTGAACTCCCGGGCAAGAACATTGCTCCGAGTACATTGCACCGTATTGATCCCAGCGATTGCTCCGATTAGCGTCGGGCTCATGAGTACTGCGGAACTCGACGGCATCTCCGTCGCTTACGACGACCTCGGCACCGGGTTGCCCGTCGTCCTCGTCCACGGCCACCCCTTCAACCGTTCGATGTGGCGGCCCCAGGCCGAACGCTTCAGCCGGGAGGGCTACCGGGTCATCACCGCGGACCTCCGCGGGTACGGCGAGACGACCATGCCGCCGGAGAGCACGAAGACCGGACTCGACGTCTTCGCCAAGGACATCTGCCGTCTCGCGGATCGCCTCGGTCTCGGGCGCTTCGTACTGGGCGGCCTCTCCATGGGCGGGCAGATCGTCATGGAGTTCCACCGCACCTACCCCGAGCGCGTCGCCGGCCTTCTGCTCGCCGACACCTCTCCCCAGGCTGAGACCGAGGAGGGCAAGCGCGTCCGCAACGAGATGGCCGACCGCGTCCTCGCGGAGGGAATGAACCCGTACGCGGAGGAAGTGCTGACGAAGATGGTCTCCCCGGAGAACGTCCGCACGATGCCGGACGTGGCGGCACACGTCCTCGGCATGATGCGCACGACGCCCAAGGAAGGAGCGGCGGCCGCGCTCAGGGGACGGGCCGAGCGTCCGAACTACCGGGAGAGCCTCACCCGCGTGGAAGTACCGGCCCTGGTGGTGGTCGGGACCGAGGACGAGTTCACCCCGGTCGCGGACGCCGAGCTCATGCACGACCTCATCCCCGGCTCCACCCTGGCGGTGATCGAAGGCGCCGCGCACATGCCTAACCTGGAGCGCGAGGCCGAGTTCAACGACGTGTTCGCACGATTCTTGAAAGAGATTGACTGATGCCCCAGAAGACCGTTTTCGTGACCGGTGCCAGCGCCGGGTTCGGCGTCGAGATCGTCCGCCGGTTCGCCGCCGACGGCGCCAAGGTCGTCGCGGCCGCGCGCAGCAAGGACCGGCTCGACAAGCTGGCCGGCGAGCTGGGCGAGAACGTCCTCCCCTTCGAACTCGACGTCCGGGACGCCGACGCGGTGGCCGCCCTCCCCGGCACGCTGCCCGCCGAGTTCGCCGAAGTCGACCTGCTGGTCAACAACGCCGGCCTCGCGAAGGGGCTCGAGCCCGCCCACCGGGCGAAGCTCGACGACTGGGACCAGATGATCGACACGAACATCAAGGGGCTCGCGCACCTCACCCGCGCCCTGCTGCCCGGCATGGTCGAGCGCGGCCGCGGGCACGTGATCAACATCGGCTCGGTCGCGGGCAGCTACCCCTACCCCGGCGGCAACGCGTACGGCGCGACCAAGGCGTTCGTACACCAGTTCAGCCTGAACCTGCGCGCGGACCTGCAGGGCACCGGCGTCCGGGCGACCAACGTCGAGCCGGGCCTGGTCGGCGGCACCGAGTTCTCCGTCGTCCGGTTCGAGGGCGACCAGGGCAAGGCGGACAACGTCTACAAGGGCACGACGCCGCTGACGGCCGCCGACGTGGCCGAGTCCGTCTTCTGGGCGGCTTCGCAGCCGGAGCACGTGAACATCAACGTCATCGAGTTGATGCCGGTGGTACAGAGCTTCTCCGCGCTCCATATTCACCGAGAGAGCTGAGACCGAAGAGGGCGAAGAGCGCCTGCTGTTCCGGGTTCCGCTCGGTCAGCAGGCGCCGCGTCCGCGGGCGGCCGCCGGTGGACGGATACCGCAGCACCGTCTCCCCTATCCCCGCGAGGCTGTCCATCAGTTCGCGGACCGACAGGTTCATCCCCGCGCGGTCGGCCTCACGCCGCATGAGGTGGGTGACCGTGGACGCGAGCACCGTGACCAGGGTGTGCACGGCGATCCGGTGCGGCGTCCACTCCCAGCGCGGGGCCGGGCCGGTGACGGCGGGGCCGGTCAGCCAGCGGAACGTCGAGTCGAGGTGCGTCCGGGCGCGGTACGCGGTGACGACCTCGGCCACCGGCCAGTCGTGGTCGGTGACCAGCACCTGCTTGCCGAAGAACTCGTCGTGCAACCGCGACACCGCGGCGTCGTCGACCTTCCAGGTCAACCGGATCTCCCCCGGCCTCGTCCCGGTCAGTGCCGGTGAGAGCACCCGTTCGACGCGGCGGCCGCGGGTGATCCGGGCGATTTCGGCGTTCACCTGGCCGCGGTCGCCCCGGTACGTGCCCGAGGCCAGCGCGGCGTCGAGGCCGGCGAGTTCGCGGGTCGCGGTGCCCAGTTCCTCGCCGAACGCGCGGGCCTGCGCGTTGTGCAGGGTCTCCGAATGCGTGAGGATCACGCGCCGCCGCATCCCGGCGACCACGGCCCTGGTGTCGAGGGCGGTCAGCCCGGCGAAGCGTTCCGGGTCGACCGGTTTGCGCGCGGACGGCGGTTTCGCCAGCAGTTCCGGGTGCTCCGACAGCGGGAGCGCGCCGACGAAATGCCGTCCGAGGTCCAGTTGCGCGGCCTGGCCGGCGGTGAAGACGAGCGTGACGGGATACAGGGAGCGGAGTTCTTCGGCGAGCGCGGCGAACGGCGGCGCCCCTTCCCTCGGGTACACGTGCGAGGCCAGCGGGATCGCGCCGTCCTTGGTCACCACCAGCCCGAGACCGGCGAGTTCGCAGCGGCAGGGGTCGGCCGTGGTGAAGGTGGCGAACCGCGGGACGTCGACGGCGAGCGCGGCGTCGCCCGTCCCCAGCCACGAGAGCACCGCGTCGGCGACGGCGGTCTCGATCCGCGCGATCCGTTCCGGTGTGAGGCGTTGCAGGGCCCGACGGTGATTCGGCAGGTCGGCCTCGATGAATTCCCGGGCGACGGAGTCACGCCACCAGTCGGCCAACTGCGTTTCCGGCGCGGTCGCCCGGTGCAGTACGGCGAGCGCGAGATGCGTCCCCAGGGTGGTCGCCGCGCGCTGGGCCCCGACGGCTTCGTCGACCCGGCGCACGAAGTCGAGCCGTCGCAGCGTGGCCCACACCGCCGCGACGTCGCCGAAGGTCCGATGACGCGCTTCGCCGGGCGCGGAGACGTCGCCGTCCATCGCGCGCCCGATCTCCTCGGCCGTGCCGAGATAGCGCTGCGAAACCACCCTCGGCTCGCCGTCGACCCGCGCGGAGGTGACGAGGTAGTAGTACGTCCGCCCGCCGACCTTCTTGCCGATCACCGAAGCCACACTTTAGGTAATACACTCCGGCCCCTTGATCGGCAACCAAGATCACGCTCTGACCAGCGGAAACAGTGACCACACCCACGTGGGTGACGCGGTGGCGGGATGCACACTGGCAGGTGGAGCGAGTCCGGCCATAGCGTGCGGGAATGGCATCCCCTGCTGACGCGAACGCCCCCACCACCTCGGCGATGCGCCGGGCGCTCGCCAGGGCGCGCGACGGGAAGACCCTCGACATCACCGAGGCCTCGATCCTGCTCCAGGCGCGCGGCGACGACCTCAAGACGCTGTCCGAGCACGCCTCGAGGGTCCGCGACGCCGGGCTCGTCGCGGCCGGCCGTCCCGGCGTGGTCACTTACAGCCGTTCGGTGTTCATCCCGCTGACCCGGCTGTGCCGGGACCGCTGCGGCTACTGCACCTTCGCGACCGTCCCCGGCCGCGTCGAATCGCCGTTCCTCTCCCCCGACGAGGTGCTCGACATCGCCCGCAAGGGTGCCGCGATGGGGGTCAAGGAAGCGCTCTTCACCCTCGGCGACCGTCCGGAGGACCGCTGGAAGGCGGCGAAGGACTGGCTCGACGCGCACGGTTACGACGACACGCTGTCCTACGTCCGGGCGATGGCGATCCGGGTGCTCGAAGAGACCGGCGTCCTCCCCCACCTCAACCCCGGCGTGCTGACCTGGCAGGACTTCCAGCGGCTCAAGCCGGTCTCGGCGTCGATGGGCATGATGCTGGAGACGACGGCGAAGCGGCTGTACACCGAGAAAGGCGGCCCGCACTACGGCTCGCCGGACAAGGACCCGGACGTCCGCCTGCGGGTGCTGGAGGACGCCGGCCGCAGTTCGGTGCCGTTCACCACGGGCATCCTGATCGGCATCGGCGAGAACTTCGAAGAACGCGCCGACTCCCTGTTCGCCATCCGCAAGGTCGCGAAGACCTACGGCGGCATCCAGGAGGTCATCGTCCAGAACTTCCGCGCGAAGCCGGACACGAAGATGCGCGCGACCCCGGACGCCGATCTCGAAGAACTCGCCGCGACCATCGCCGTCGCGCGGCTGGTGCTCGGGCCGCGGATGCGGATCCAGGCGCCGCCGAACCTGATCGGACAGCAGTACGAACTGATGCTGAACGCGGGCATCGACGACTGGGGCGGCGTCTCACCGCTGACCCCCGACCACGTGAACCCCGAACGCGCGTGGCCGCAGATCGACGAGCTCAAACGCCGCACCGAGGCGCTCGGGTTCACCGTGCGCGAGCGGCTGCCGATCTATCCGGAGTACGTCAAGGCGGGCGAGCCGTGGCTGGACCCGCGGCTGAACGCGCATCTCGCGCCGCTGACCGACACCGAGACCGGGCTCGCGATCGAAGAGGCCATTCCGGTGGGCATCCCGTGGCAGGAGCCGGACGGCGGGTGGAAGGAGGCCGGGCGTACCGATCTGCACGTCGAGGTCGACACCGTCGGGCGCACGGAGGACCGCCGCAGTGACTTCGACTCGGTCTACGGCGACTGGGCCGAGATCAAGGGCAACATCAAGACCGGACCGCAGCGGTTCGACACCGACATCCGGGATGCCTTGCGCAGCGCGGAAAAGGACCCCGCCGGACTCTCGGACGACGCGGCGCTGGCGCTGCTGCACGCCGACGGGCCGGAGCTCGACGCGCTCGCGAAGATCGCCGACGACCTGCGTCGCGAGGTGAACGGCGACGACGTCACCTTCGTCGTCACGCGGAACATCAACTTCACCAACGTCTGTTACACGGGTTGCCGGTTCTGCGCGTTCGCCCAGCGGCGCACCGACGCCGACGCGTACACGCTCTCGCTGGAGCAGGTCGGCGACCGCGTCGACGAGGCGTGGGCCGCCGGCGCGACCGAGATCTGCATGCAGGGCGGCATCCACCCGGATCTGCCGGGTACCGCGTACTTCGACCTCGCGGCGGAGGTGAAGCGCCGTCAGCCGGACATCCACCTGCACTCGTACTCGCCGATGGAGGTCGTCAACGGCGCTTCGCGGACGAACCTCTCGATCGAGGACTGGCTGGCGCGGGCGAAGGAAGCCGGCGTCGACTCGCTGCCGGGCACGGCCGCGGAAATCCTCGACGACGACGTGCGTTGGGTTCTGACCAAGGGCAAGCTGCCGACGTCCGAATGGATCAACGTCGTCACCACCGCGCACAAACTCGGCATCACGACGACATCGACGATGATGTACGGGCACGTCGACACCCCGGCGCACTGGGTGGGGCATCTGAAGCTGCTGGCGAAACTGCAGCGGGAAGGCCTGGAGCGCAACGGGCGGCGCGGGTTCAGCGAGTTCGTGCTGCTGCCGTTCATCCACCAGAGTTCCCCGATCTACCTCGCCGGGCTGGCGAGGGCGGGCACGACGCTGCGCGAGAACCGCGCGGTGCACGCGCTGGCCCGGCTGCTGCTGCACGGGATGATCGACAACATCCAGAGTTCGTGGGTGAAACTCGGCGAAGAGGGCAGCCGCGCCGTGCTCCAGGGCGGGGTCAACGACATCGGCGGAACGCTGATGGAGGAGACGATCAGCCGGATGGCCGGCGCGGCGAACGGGTCGTACAAGACGATCAGCGACATGCGCGCGATGGTCGAGCCGCTGGGCCGCCCGCTGCGGCAGCGGACCACGGAGTACGGCACGCCGACCGCCGAGCGGATCGCCGCGGCCCAGGCGTCCGACGGCGTCGCGACCGCGGTGCGGCGTCCGCTCCTGCCGCTTGTCACCAGCTGACGAAAATCCCCTGACGGCCCCCTGACTCGCGTACAAACGCGAGGAAGGGGGCCGTCACGTTGCGTGTGGCACCGCTCACAAGGCCCGGGGGTCGCGGGCGTTTTCTGTGCTAAACCCGAGAATCACTTCCGGGCAGCCGAGAGGACGTCGATGACCGCGAGCGCAGTCCAAGTGGCCGATACCGCCCGCTATCCGTTGTCCGAACCGGGAAGCCCGGCGTGGCGCGAAATCGTTTCCCGGACCCGCGCCGAACTGCGGGAAACGGGCTGCAGCGTGCTGGCCGACTTCATCCGTCCGGAGTTGCGAGACGTCCTTCGCCACGAAGGCGCGAAGATCGCTCCGGAGGCGTACGCGAAGGTCGAACGCGTCAACGCCTACAACATCGCCATCGACACTCCGCTGCCGGAAGACCATCCCGGCCGCACGATCATGGAACGCGGCAACGCTTTCGTGGCGCGGGACCGGATCCCGGCGACCGCGGTGATCCAGCAGCTGTACTCGAGCCGTGAGTTCCAGCGGTTCGTGGCCGACTGCTTCGAACTCCCCGAACTGCACGAACTCGCCGATCCGCTGTCCGGCCTGGTGCTCAACGTGATCGAACCGGGCCGCGCGCATCCGTGGCATTTCGACACCAACGAGTACACGGTCAGCATGCTCACGCAGGAAGCGGCCGACGGCGGTGTCTTCGAGTACTGCCCGAACATCCGCTCCGAAACGGCGGAGAACTTCGACGACGTCCGTGCCGTCCTGGCGGGCGAAGGTGAGCACCTGATCAGGCGGCTCACTCTCCGTCCTGGCGATCTTCAGCTGTTTCGCGGACGCTTCGCGCTGCACCGGGTGAGTAGTGTTCAAGGGGCAGTCGCCCGCCATTCCGCGATCTTCGCGTACAGCGAGCGCCCTGGGGTCATCGGCAGTCCGGAACGGACGAGGCAACTGTTCGGCCGGGTCCTGCCGGAGCACGTCGCTTCGGCGGCGGTCCGGGGCGATCAGCTGCTCGACTAGCGCCAGTTGGCGGAGCTGAAGGAGTACCTGAAAGGTGACCACAGGTGTGAACCCGCCCCGGCCGTAGGCCCCGCTATCGCGGTGGCAGGGCAGCGCCCTGCCGACGTCGATCGCGGTCGCGGGTTCACCTACCGACACTCAGTCAGGAGCTTGGCCGTGCCTTTGGATTCGACCGGCAAGATCAATTTCGACGACATCTACACCGCGCCCGATCCACGCGCCTTCTTCGGCACGTTGCGCCGTCTGGACTACGACATCCCGCAGCAGGCGAAGGCCTACTTCGCGAAATTGATCGACGAGTACCGCGCGGAGGCCGATGTCAAGGTCCCGACGGTGCTCGACCTCGGCTGTTCCTACGGTGTCAACGCGGCGCTGTACAGATGCGACACCACGATGGAGCGGCTGTACGACCACTACGCGTCCGCCGGTGCGCTGAGCCGGGACGAACTGATCGCGCGTGACCGCCGGATGGACGCAGTCGGCGATGACGTCCGCTTCATCGGCCTCGACGCCTCCGCGCCCGCTCTGGACTACGCGCTCGCTGCGGGCTTCATCGACGAAGCGATCCACGCCGATCTGGAGAACGAAGACCCGACCGACGAACAGCGCGCGTTGCTGTCCGAGGTCGACATCGTCATCTCGACCGGCTGCGTCGGCTACGTCACCGAGAAGACCCTCGTGCGGATCGCGCGGGAAAACCGGCCGTGGATGGCGCATTTCGTCCTCCGGATGTTCTCCTACGGCCCGGTCGCCGACAGCCTCGGCGAACTGGACTACGAGACGACCGGGGTCGAGGGCGTCTTCCGGCAGCGGAAATTCGCTTCGGATGAGGAACAGACGCAGATCCTGGACAATCTGTCCGTCGCGGGCGTCGACCCGCGTGGGCTGGAGGCCGGTGGCCGGCTGTACGCGCGGCTGTTCGTCTCCCGTCCCCACGGCGCGGCGGGCGGGCTCGCCTCCGCGCTGAACGCCCTTCCCCTTCGAGATCGAGGATGATCGTGAGCAGTCCGGAACCGTCCACCCGCACGTTCGGCAACGAGGACAGCCTGCCGCGGGTCCCCGTCCCCAGCCTGGAGGACACCTGCCGCCGGTTCCTCGAGTGGTGCTCGCCGCTGCTCACCCCCGGCGAACTCGCGGAGACCGAAGGCGCCGTCACCGAGTTCCTCGCCGAAGGAAGCTCAGCGCACGAGCTGCAGAGCGCGCTCGAGGCCTACGACAAGCGCGAAGACGTCCGAAGCTGGCTCGACACCTTCTGGCCGTATCGCTACCTCGGCCGTCGCGACCGGATCGCCCTCAACGCGAACTTCTTCTTCCTGTTCACCGAATCCCCGCTGGAACAGCTGGAGCGCGCGGCCGAACTGACGGCTTCGGCGGTGGACTACAAGCTGAAGCTCGACGAGGAACTGATCCCGCCGATCCTGCTGCGCGGGCGGCCGCAGTCGATGGTGCAGCACAAGTTCCTGTTCTCGGCGACCCGCATCCCCGGCGCCGCGCAGGACACCGCGCGCACGCCGTACCGCGAGGACTGGCCGGGGCCGTCGAAGGCGCGGCACATCGTGGTCTTCCACCGCGACACCCCGTTCCGGATGGACGTCATCGCGCCGGACGGCCGGCCGTATTCCCCCGAACAGCTGGTCGCGGGACTGCAGGCCATCGTCAAGTCGGGGACCTTCGTCGAGGACCCGCAGACCGCCGCCGGGCATTTCACCACCAAGGCCAGGGCCGAGTGGGCGGCGACGCGGGAAGCGTTGCTGGCGGCGGGGAACGCGGCCGCGCTCGACGACATCGAGACCGCGTTGTTCTGCCTGTGCCTGGAGGACTTCACGCCGTCGGGCACGCAGGAGGCGTGCGACGCCCTGCTGCACGGCGACAGCGGGAACCGCTGGTTCGACAAGGCCGTGTCGCTGGTCGTGTTCGAGGACGGCACGGCGGGGCTGAACGTCGAGCACTGTGAACTGGACGGGACCACGATCCTCGGGTTCACCGACGCGCTGCTCAGCGGTACGCGGCTGGAGCGGCCGCCCGCCGACGGTGTGCCGTCGTCCGAGGTCATCGAGTTCGTCCTGGGTGACGCGCTGCGCGAAGACGCCCGCGCCGCTGCCGCGTCCTTCGCCGAGTACGCCGACGCGACCGCTACGAAGACGGTGTCCTTCACCGACTTCGGCGCGAACCGGGCGAAGGAGCTCGGGATGTCCCCGGACGCCTTCGCGCAGATGGCGTACCAGCTCGCGCACAAGCGGGCGAAGGGGATCACGGGCGCGACGTACGAGTCGATCGCGACGCGGCAGTACCAGAACGGGCGCACCGAAGCGATGCGCGTGGTGACGCCCGAGGTGCTGTGGTTCGTCCAGGTGATGAACGACCCGCAAGCCGACCGCCAGACCCGTCAGGCGGCTTTCCGCGCGGCGGCCGCGAAGCACGTCACGCGGGCGAAGGAGTGCCAGGCAGGCGACGCGCCGGAGCAGCACCTGTGGGAGCTGCAGCTGATCCAGAAGCGGCGTGGCGTCGAGGACTCCCCGTCGCTGTACTCGTCACCCGGCTGGCTGAAGATGCGCAACGACTACCTGAGCACCAGCTCGGCGCCGTCGGTGAACATCCAGTACTTCGGTTTCGGGTCGACCAGCCCGCAGTGCATCGGCATCGCGTACGTGCTGCTGCCGGAGTCGTTGAATCTGTACCTGTGCACGCCGAAGCACGTGGCGCACGACATGGAGCTGTTCGCGACGGAACTGGCCGATGCGGTGCGTGAACTGCAGGAGTTGCTGGCCTCTTGAGCGGGGTCTGAGATGGGCCGAAGGCGTCCTTCGCCGCGTCGGATGCGGTGAAGGACGCTTTCGGCCCAGGTAAGGTTCCGGCGTGCTGGGGAAACTGGGGTCACTGGGTGGATTGCTGCTAGTCGTGGCGGGGTGCGGCGAGCCTCCGCCGCCACCGCCGCCGGTCCCGCCCACCGTCCACACGCCGGACCCGGGCCCGGTGGTCCCGGCAGGCTGCCTCGACACCGGCGTGACGGTGAAGTCCGGGCCGGTCGAGGCCGCGCTGGGGCATCGCGCGGTCGTGCTGACCCTCACCAACTGCGGCACGACCCCGCGCACGCTCACCGGCTATCCCGAAATCCGCTTGCTGGACAAGGAAAAGCGGCCGATGAACGTCGCCGTGGAGCACGGCACGTCGTATATGGCGATCGATCCCGGCGTCAGCCCGCAGACGGTCCAGCCCGGCGGGACGCTGCTCTCGGTCGTCTCGTGGTCGAACACGGTCACCGTGGGTTCGCCGGAGGCCGGCGCCTACGTGACGGTCGCGGCCGCGAAGGGCGATCCGGAGCAGCGGATCACGGTCGACACCGACCTCGGGACCACGGGCAAGCTGACGCTGACGGCTTGGAACGCCAAGCTCAAGAACTAGAAGCTCGCGAACAAGCCCTCGAAGAAGTCCGGCGCCGACACGATCACGAGACCGAGAAGTCCCAACGGCAGGGCGACGACGGCGACCTCGGCGGCCTGACGCGGTGAACGAATCCCCCGCCAGGCCACGAACGCGATCGCGATCGCCGTGGCGACCGCCAGAGTTCCGAAACCGGATCGGTCGGATCGCCGGACGAGATCACCGATCAGCAGACCCACGACCGCCGAGGTGGCCAGGGTGCCGCGGCGGTCGCCCCGCCCCACGGCGTCGAGCAGAAGCCCGGCGACGAGTCCAGCGGCCACGGCCAGACCGCACCACAGCACGAGCGTCGAAGGGTCGATTCGGTACGTGCCCTCGTATTTGACGCCGTAGACCCACGCCTTGCCGAGGTAGAACGCGAGGACCGCCGCGATCAGCGCGCACACCGCCCGGATCACCGCCCGCCGGCGGGGCATCCCGGGGACGACCGCGACGATCAGCACGATCCACAGAGTGAAGCTGTGCGCCAGCGGCCGTAGCGACTCGCTGTAGTAGGCGTAGGCACCGACGGCGCCGGAAACCGCACCCGCCACGAGCACCGCCACCTCGGAGAACCCGAAGTAGCCGGACACGCGTTTCCCCACCTCGACCGACATCGCTCCCCCTAGCTCGCGGATACGACAGTGAAGCAGATGACCGGGTTTTGTGACGAGACCGCACGGCTCCGCGACGGACACCGCTCGCGTCGATGGTCGCCACGGTCGACACCCTCGACGCCGGCCCCGAGGTCAGGACCCGCGCGGCCGAGTTGCTCGGGACGCAGACCCGGCGCCTGGCGCGGCTCGTCGAGGATTTGCTGGAGATCTCGCGGTTCGACGCGGGTTCCGCGGACCTGCGGCCCGAACTGGTCGACCTCGCGGCGCCGTTTTCACCGTGCGTCTTCCACGGGAGTCACCAGCGTGAGCCCGCGTGGCGTGTAGTCGTCGAAATACGGCAACGGGATATGGGTGAGCACCAGCAGGAGCGCGGTCAGTACACCGATCTGCGGCAGTTTCAGCTCACGATGGCCGAGCCAGAGCCACACCACCACGAAGAAGTTGGTCATCAGCAGGAAACCCCACCGGGCGTCGTCCCAGCCGCCGAACGCGAGCAGGACCGGCGCACCGATCGCGGCGGCGGGCACCACGGCCGCGAGGGTGGGCCGGTACAGGTACAGGAAACCGCCGAGCACCACGGCCGCGATCGGCAGCAGGTAGAGCAGGACACCGGCGATCGAGTACAGCCGCCAGCTTTCGGACTGGGTGCGCCCGAACAGATCCAGCGCGTCGGCGCGGTAGGCGAAGTCCGCTGTGGACAGTGAGCGCCGGAGACCGTCGATGGTGCCGGGAGCGGCGGGCGGCAGGGCGAGGATCCCCAGGCCGAGTACCGCCGCCGGGGTGAGCAACGCGCACGCGCGCCGGAACGGAACCTTCCGCAGCAGGGCGAAACCGAAGATCGGCAGCACGGTGAGCAACGCGATCTCGTGCACGGTCACCGAAAGCGCCATCACCGCACTGGCGAGCACGGGTCTGTTCCGGTGCACCGCCCACAGCGCGCCGGACAGCAGGAGATACAGCACCTGGTCGAGGTAGCCGACCTCGTGGAACAGGTAGCCGCCGGTCGGCAACAGGAGCCAGGCGACGATCAACCACCGCCGGCTTTCGGTGCGGCTGCGGACGAAGGCGAGCGTCAAGACCGCCAGTACCGCGCCGAGGACGGCGAAACTCGCGACCGCGAAGACCACGTAGTCGTGCCCGAACGGCTTCAGGAGCGTGCCGACGAGGAAACGGCGGTGGAACCCGTCCGTCAGCGACACGGCCTGCAGGGTCGCCGCCCACTCCCCCGGCAATCGGAACCCGGTGTAGCCGGCGAGGAGGACGGCGATCGCGAACAGGGTGGTGACGCTTCGTCGCGAAGTCTTCCCGGCGACGGGGACCGGGGCCCGCTCGAGCAAGGTGGTCATGACGCCAAGCTAGGAACGGATCATCCCGCTGCCGTGATGGTCCCGCGACAGTTCCGCCACAGAACCGTTACATGGTTGTCGACCTCAGGACCGCCTGTTCGGAACCGTCGACCACGAAAGCGGTCCGCGCCTTGGTCGTCGTGGGCAGCTCGCAGGACAGCCACGCCACGCCGGGCGTCAGGAGTCCCTTCAGCTGGTTCGGCACCTCCGGGGCCCCAGCCTTGCACTTGAGATCTGCGATCACTTTCGACACGGCTTCGGGGCGAAGCTTCACCACCGCGGACAGCTTGAAGACAGATGGCCCGGGTGCCTCGATCCGGCCCTCGGAGGCGCCCATCCTCTCCTCGACCCACGACGCTTCGACGATCTCGCCGACGTCGGGGAAGTCCTCGGTGACCGGCGCCGGATCGGTGCGGACGGCCATTTCCTTCGGCGGTGGTGCCGGGGCACAGGCCGCGATCAGGACGATCGCGGCCGTGATCCCCAACGTCTTTCCCATGGTGCGCATGGGGACATCTTGGCTCAGGCGGTGAGCTTCAGGATGTCGATTCCGCGAGTGTTGTCGGCGACATAGACGTAACCCTTGTGCCAGTAGGGCGCCCACGCGCTGGCGTCCGCCGGGCGGAAGTAGGCGATCTGCTTCGGGTCGGTCGGGTCGCTGACGTCGAGGAAGCGTGTGCCCTGCGTGTAGAACGACTGCACGAGGACCTTGCCTCGGACGTCGAAGTAGTGCGCGGAGCAGTCACCCGTCGCCGGGTCACTGCCTTCCTGCCCGGCGACGCTCCAGGTGCCGACGGACTTGAGGCGGAACGGCTTCTCCGGCGTCGAGCGCCAGCCTTCGCCGTTGTAGGAGTTCTGCAGCGACGAGATCGTCAGCACGCCGTCACCGGCGCAGCCGTCGAGGAAGCTCTCTTCGGTGGCGTAGATCAGGTCGCGGCCATGCCAGCGGTTCGAGTCGGCGCCGTCGGCCGAACGGTGTCCCGCCGGGTGGAAGCTGTTGTGCATGAACTTCGACGGCGCCGCCGTCTCCTCGATGCCGCCGCCCGCGTACGGCACCGGGTCGAACGCCGTCGCGCGGCGGACCTTGCCCTGCACGGGATCGCGGTGGTGGCCGTTGGTCCAGTAGCCGCGGACACCGCCTCGCCCGGACACCCACGCCACGCCCTCGTCGTCGACCTGGACGTCGTGCACGTAGTCGGTCTTGCCGTCGTTGCGCGCGAGTTCGATCGGGTTCGGGAACGTCTTGGGGTTGCGCGGATCGCGGATGTCGGTCACCCAGATCGGGCGGCCGCCCCAGTCCGCGGGCTGGTTCGCGGCCTTCGCGGGGCCGCCGGTCCAGAGGTACCGGCAGTCGTCGACGCAGCTGGTCGTGTGGCCGGCGGGCACCTTGGTGTAGCTCAGGATGGCCGGTTTGTCCGGGTTCTTCAGGTCGATGATGTAGATGCCGGACTCGCCGGTCTGTGTGGTGCCGCCGTAGGCCCGCGGGTCCCGCGCGAGGAAGACGAGCTTGCGCTTGACGTCGACCTCGGTGTCTTCGGTCTCCCACAGGCCGGGGAGGCTGACCTCGCCGATCAGCTTCGGGGCGGTGGGGTTCTTCGTCAGGTCGTAGACCTTCAGGCCGAACTCGCCGGAAACCGCCATGACGTCACGTTTGCCGTACTGCAGGAACCCCATGGCGATGGCGCCTTGCGCGTCGGGCACGTTGCCGACGGCCTTGACGTTCTTCACCGCGCCGGGCGCACCGGCGACCCGGACCTTCTCACTGGCCGGTTTGTCCTCTTCGCCGCAGGCCGCGGCGGGCAATCCGGTGGCGATCAAGGTCGCGGTGACCGTGGTGAGCGCCAAACACGAACGGAGCAACCAGTTTCCTCGCACAGAAACCTCCCAGGCTGGTCCCCGCACCCTATGATCGCCACTTTGCCCGCACAACCGCCATTGGTTGTGGGACTGCTCGGTGCGGGACTGCTAAGACATGACCATGCGCTTGCGTCTTCTGGCCCCGCTCCTCGCCGCCGCCCTGGTCGCGGCGGGCTGCACCGAATCCGGCGAACCGCCCGCACCGGACGTTCTTCGCGTGGGCCTGGCCGCCCCGGCGACCCTGCTGCCCGCGGACGTCCGCGACCAGTCCGGACGGATGGTCACCGGCGCGCTGTGGACTCCGCTGGCGGACTACGACCCGGCGACGGGGAAGACGACGCCGCGGGCGGCCGAATCGTTCTCCAGTTCCGATCGGATCACCTGGACGGTCAAGCTCAAGGACGGCGGGAAGTTCCACGACGGCACCCCGGTGACCGCGCAGTCCTATGTGGACACCTGGAAGGCGATCGGCGCGGAGCAGTGGCAGGCGTCCCGGGTCGTCAAGGATCTCTTGCGGGCCAAGGAGATCACCGCACCCGAACCGCTGACCATCCGCCTCGTGCTCGACCGCCCGTCCGGGCAGGTCCCGGCGCTGCTCTCCTCGCCCGCGCTGGTCCCGCTGCCCGCTTCCGCGCTGGCTTCGCGTGATTGGGCGGGTTTCGCGCAGCGGCCGGTCGGCAACGGGCCGTTCCGGTTGGACGGCGCGTGGCAGCCGTCGGGCGGCAAACTGGTCCGGGTCGCCGACGCGCCGGGCAAGGCGCGGACGGTCGAGCTGAAGACCGGCGACGCGGCGGCACAGTACGACGAGGTCAAGGCCGGGAAACTCGACCTCTCCACCTTCGTGCCCGGCGATCGCCACGAGGCCATGCACGCGGATTTCGCGCAGCGGCACGTGATGTGGGCCCTGCCCACCGTCGCCTACCTCGGGTTTCCCTTGAACGCACCGCATTTCTCCGACGCGACCGTCCGGCACGGCTTCGGGCTCGGCATCGACCGCGCGGCGCTGGAGGCCGGTGCGCTCGGCAAGCAGGTGGATCCGGCGAAGTCGCTGCTGCCGCCCGCCGTCGCCCCCGGCGAGCGCAGCAGCACGTGCCGTCCCTGCACGTTCGACGCCGGAGCGGGGAAATCCCTGCTGACCCAAGCGGAGTTCCCGGCCACGCCGGTCCACTTCGGACAGTCGCAGGCGAGCTGGCTGCGTCCGCTCGCGGAGCAGGTCGGCAAGGCCGTCGGTGTCCCGCTCGCCCCGGAACCGGGGCAGGGACCGTTCGCGATCGACGTGGCACTGACGACGCCGAGCCCTCAGGAAGTGCTGGCCGAGATCGTGAAGGCGACCGGCTATGCCAGCGACGGGTTCGCCGACCTGCTGAAATCGGCCGAGGAGACCGACTCCGCCGAAAGCGGCGAGGTCTACCGGCTGGTGGAGAACCAGTTGCTGCGGGATCTCCCGGTCGTGCCGCTGTGGTCCGGGCACGGGCACGCCGTCTGGGCGGACCGCGTGGGCGACGTCAAGGCGACGGCGTTCGGCGGCGTGGACCTCTCAGGGATTTCCGTGCGGTGACCCGAGCGTGCATTCCCCCGCGACGACGTCGATGAAGGCCGAGGTCAGCGGGTCGGGAGTGCTGCGGCAATAGGCGGCGAGCGTCCGGCGGATCGCCGGTTCGGGCCGCAGGACGCGGCCGTGGAAACCTTCGGGCAGCACATTGGCGGGCACCAGCGCGGGACCGAGACCCGCGGCCGCGAGCAGAGGGGCGGCCGCACTCTGTTCGGTGCGGACCGCGGCCCTCGGCTGGAATCCCGCCGCGGCGCAGGCCTGGTCGACGAGGTCGGCCAGGCCGTTGCCCGGCGCGTAGTGCACCCACGCGCAGTCGGCGAGGGTCGCCAGGTCGACGACGCCGGTGCCGTCGTCCTCGCGCGGCCCGTCGATCGGCAGGACGACGACGAACTCCTCGACCCCGAGTTCGCGCACCGGCCCGTCCCAGTCCGGTGGGACCGGGCCGACCGCGACGTCGGCCTCCCCCGCCGCCATCGCCTCCCGGAGTTCGTCCGCGTGCCGGAACTCCACCAGCCGGACGTCGACGTCGGGCCGCTCGCGGCGCCACACCCGCAACGCCGCGGGGAGGACCCCGAGGCCGACCGAGTAGACGGTGGCGATCTGCAGTTCCCCGGCTTCCAGCCCCGATGCCTGCCGGGCCGCGCACCGCGCGCGTTCGGCGTCGGCGAGGGTGGCGCGGGCGTGCGGCAACATGGCGCGGCCCATCGGGGTGAGCCGGACGCTGCGCGGCAGCCGTTCGAGCAGCGGGCCTCCGACACCCTTCTCCAGCGCGCGCACCTGATGCGACAACGCGGGCTGCGTCACGTGCAGCAACTCGGCGGCCCTGGTGAAGGAGCCGGTGTCGACGACGGTCACCAGGTATTCGAGCTGCCGCAAGCTGGTCATGAAGAGAGTTTATCGGAGAGGTGAGATCTATGCCTTGGACTTATCACGCGGGCTGGTCCAGGCTCGGAGACATGAACGAAGAACGCAAGGTCGCCCTGGTCGCCGGGGCCAACGGGGTCATCGGCAAGAACCTGATCGCCCACCTGGAGACGCTGCCCGGCTGGCGCGTCATCGGCCTGTCGCGGCGTGGCGGCCCCGGCCAGATCGCGGTCGATCTGCTCGACGCGGACGACACCCGCGCGAAGCTCGGCGGCCTGGACGACGTCACGCACGTGTTCTACGCGGCCTATGTCGACAAGCCGACCTGGGCCGAACTGGTGCCGCCGAACCTGGCGATGCTGACCAACCTCGTCGACGCGATCGAACCCGTCGCGACCGGCCTGCGGCACATCAGCCTCATGCAGGGCTACAAGGTCTACGGCGCCCACCTCGGCCCGTTCAAGACCCCGGCGCGGGAGGACGACGCCGGGCATATGCCGCCCGAGTTCAACGTCGACCAGCAGCAGTTCTTGGAGCGGCGACAGGCCGGGAAATCCTGGACGTGGTCGGCGATCCGGCCGTCGGTGGTCGGCGGGACCGCGCTGGGCAACCCGATGAACCTGGCGCTGGCCATCGCGGTCTACGCGTCGATCTCGAAGGAACTCGGCCTGCCGCTGCGGTTCCCGGGCAAACCCGGCGCGTACGACAGCCTCCTGGAGATGACCGACGCCGGACTGCTGGCGAAGGCCACCGTCTGGGCCACCGGTTCGGAGAACGAGGCGTACAACATCGCGAACGGGGATCTGTTCCGGTGGAACGACCTCTGGCCGCGGATCGCGCGCTACTTCGACCTGGAGGTGGCGCCGCCGCTGCCGATGTCGCTGGACGTCGTCATGGCGGACAAGGAAGAACTCTGGACTTCGGTCGCCGCGAAGTACGGCCTCGAAGTGCCGTACAGCGCCGTTTCGTCGTCGTGGGCGTTCGCGGACTTCGTGTTCGGCTGGGACTACGACATGTTCGCGGACGGCTCGAAGGCGCGGCGTGCCGGTTTCCACGAGTACGCCGAGACGCCGGAGATGTTCTTCCGGCTGTTCGACGAGTTCCGCACGACGAAGGTGATCCCGTGAGGCTCTCGTGAGCGACTGAGATCGACATGTCCGATTTGATCACTTTGCGCAGTATTGTCCGGGGGTCGTGAGTGGTAATGGTCGTTCTAACCCTCTTTACCACTCACGACTCCCGCGAAACCGGACTTACAGACATAAAGCAGGCGTAACCTGCCCGGAAAGTGACCACTGTGGACACCAAGGCCTCAAGCAGCACAACGCGCCACACTTGACTTACTCCTCAATAACCGTCCTTACCACTCACGAAGCTTGAAACTAGCCGCGCCCGATGTACGGCATCGCGGTCGCCGTGACGGTCAGAAATCCGACGTTCGCGTCCAGCGGCAGCCCGGCCATGTACAGCACGGCGTCCGCGACGTGCCGGGCGTCGAAGGTCGGCTCGGCCTTCACGCTGCCGTCGGCCTGCGGGATCCCGTCGGCCATCCGCAGGGTCATCTCGGTGGCCGCGTTGCCGATGTCGATCTGTCCACATGCGACATTCCAGGCGCGGCCGTCGAGGGAGATCGACTTCGTCAGCCCGGTGACCGCGTGTTTCGTCGCGGTGTAGGCGACGGACGCGGGGCGCGGGGCGTGCGCGGAGATGGAACCGTTGTTGATGATCCGGCCACCGCGCGGATCCTGCGTCTTCATCAGCCGCACGGCCTGTTGCGCGCACAGGAACATCCCGGTCAGGTTGGTGTCGACGGCGCGTTTCCAGTCCGTGAAGGACAGTTCGTCGACGGTCCCGCCCACGGACACGCCCGCGTTGTTCACCAGGAGGTCCAGCCGCCCCCATCGGGCGCGGACCGTCTCGAACAGCGCCGCGACGGAATCGGGATCGCCGACGTCGGTGGGCACGGGAAGCGCGTCCGCCGCGCCGTCGGCGGTCTCGGCCAGCGCGTCCGCGCGGCGGCCGGCGAGGGCGACCCGGTAACCGGCGCCGAGCAACGCGCGGGAGATCTCCCTGCCGAGCCCGGAACCCGCCCCGGTGACGACCGCGATCCTGCCGTTGCCCATCGATCCTCCTCGCAGACCGTGCCGGAGCGGACCGGCTCGGTGATTTTTTTCCGATTACCCGCGTCCGTTCAGGCTAGCGCGCCGCCGCCGGGGGAAAACGTTCACCCGTCGGCCGTCGCGCCTTAAGCGGATCCGGTAACCCCTTCACCACATGGCGGCGATTCACGGGATGTGACCAGGGGGAATTCAGTAGCGAAGAATCCACGCTTTCAACTCGTCCAGACCGGCGAGCAGACCCTTCGATGGCGGCTGCTCGGCGGCAACAACGTGTCGCTCGGATCGGCGCCCGAAGACTATCCGCGAGCCGAGGAATGCCTTGTCGCGATCGCTTGGCTCAGCACGCATATTTCCGAACTGACCAGCGATTTCAGTCATCTCAGCGGCGGTCGCTGGCGCTGGCGCCTGCACACCGGCGACCGGCTCGTCGCGATCGCCAGCCACGCCTACGGAAGACGTATCGAGGCGCAGCGCGGCCTCGACCGGTTCCGCTCGGCCACCACCGAAGCGTCCATCGGCGAAGGAATCGAGACGATCGCCGATTGGCGCCGGAAATACCGTCGCGATTCCGGCGGACATTCACCGAATCGTTCTCCGTGACGGCCGATCACGGAAAGTGCGTTCCCCGGAGATTAACCACCATGACGTCGGGCGGGAACGCGAAGCACCGCAGCCGGACAGTGTTGCGGAGCGAGGATTGCGTCAAGTCACGGAATCCCGCGACTACTTGGGGACTAGAGAAAGAGTGCAAACAAGATGCGTGCTCGTACCACTCGGTTTCTCGGCGCCACCGCGATCGCCGCGTGTGCCTGCCTCACCCTGACCGGCACCGCCTCGGCGGTCGCCCCCGCCAACGGCCTTTCCGAGGTCATCGCCGCGGCGGGCTCCGACACCACGGTCGACATCACCGGCGCGATCCTCGCCAACGCGAACGGTGGCGCCTGGAACAGCGACCCCGACAACTTCGTCAACGTGCCGCCGCTGCTGTCCGGCACCCAGACCTTCACCGTCCCGGCCGACCCGTTCGCCGACGAGGTCGTCTACAGCGCGGGCAACCCGGCCCCGAACGGTTCGTCGCAGGGCAAGGCCGCGCTGAAGGCCTCCGCCGAAGCGGGCGACGGCAAGATCGACATCGCGCGGTCATCCTCGGCTCGCGGCTCCTCCGACCCCGGCACCTTCGAGTACTTCGCCTTCGCCACCGACGGTGTCACCTGGGCCTCGTCGGCCACCGGTTCGGGCGCGGGCCTGACCCTCACCCTGGCGCAGCTGCGCGGCATCTACGACGGCTCCATCACCAACTGGAACCAGGTCGGCGGCGCCAACTTCCCCATCAAGGTCTACCTGCCGCAGACCGGTTCCGGCACGCTGAGCTTCTTCACCGGTACCGTCCTCGGCTTCGACCCGACCACCAAACCGGTCACC
Source organism: Amycolatopsis sp. w19 (assembly GCF_051373225.1). Taxonomy (NCBI): domain Bacteria; kingdom Bacillati; phylum Actinomycetota; class Actinomycetes; order Pseudonocardiales; family Pseudonocardiaceae; genus Amycolatopsis; species Amycolatopsis sp. w19. The sequence continues at coordinate 20,452 of NZ_JBPQFM010000017.1, forward strand.
ATCAAGCGCTTCCAGGAGCACGACGGCAACTCCATCCCGGTCGCCGACCGCGCCACCGCGATCGCGCCGTTCTCCATCGCGCAGTGGATCGCGCAGGGCAACACGGTCGTCGCCGACAAGCGGGCGGGCTTCACCGTCAACCCGCTGACCGGCGCCGGCTTCAACGGCTCCCCGGTCGCCGGTTCGGCGGGCGGCTACACCCCGGCGTTCACCACCGCGTTCCTGGGTTCGCGCAGCGTCTACAACATCGTCGACTCCCGCACCCCCAGCTACGACCAGGCCAAGCGCGCCGTCGGCTTCGACGACGGTGACACGGCCTCGACGGCCAGCCCGCTGTGCGGCGGTCAGCTCGCCGCCACCATCCAGCGATACGGCTTCCTGACCGTGTCGGGCCCGAACGGCCTGTCCTGCGTCAAGTCCTGACCCCTCCTAGCGCGTGAAGGCCCCCTTCCCTCGGCTCAGCCGGGGGAAGGGGGCCTTCACGCGAGAAGTGCTACTTCGGGGCGACGCCCAGCGCGGCGAGCGCCGGGTCGGTCATGATGACGCCCGCGCCGGTGACCGGGTCGAAGCCGGGGGCACCGAGGTCGATCGCGGTCGAGACGAGCGCGTTCCGGATCTCCGCCGGAGTCGCGGCCGGCTTGCCCTGCTTCAGCAGCGCGGCGATGGCGGCGGCGCTCGGCGCGGCGGCCGAGGTCCCGAAGAACGGCTGGAAACCGCTCACCGAGGTCGCGACGCCGTCGGCCGCGGTGATGTCCGGCTTGTTGCGCGTCGCGCCACCGGTCGAGGACACGTTGCCGGGGGTGATCACCGAACCGTCCGGGTTGTAGAACTGGTGACGGCGACCGTCCGAAGTGAACCGCTCCCACTTGCTGGCGGAGGTGAACAGACCCGGGTACGGGCCTGCCGGGTTCGCCGGGTCACCGGTCTCGAGCGCGCGGCCGAAGGCACCGGCGGCCGGGGCGGCCGCGACACTGAAGGCGTTGACGGCGGCCGAGTGGCCGGAGGTGACACCGTTGGTGCTGAAGGCTTTCAGCGCACCCGAGGTGACGAAGCGGCCGCGGATCACGTTGAGCGCGATGAACCGGTCGGAGCCGCTGTACTTGACCACGGCGACCTTGAAGCCCGAGCCGCTGGCCGGGACCTGGGCGATCTCGTACGGGTTCTGCGTGCCGTTCTGCGCGCCCTCGCTGGAGGCGACGACCGAACCGGACGAGTTCAGGACGAACAGGTCGTAGTCGCTGGTGGCCTTGCCCCACGGGTCGGACCAGAACAGGGTGACGTAGCGGCCGACCGAGTTCGGCGAAAGGGCGTTGTACAGCTGGGTCGTGGTGCTCGGGTCGAAGTCGTGCGGCGTACCGGTGATCCCGGAGATCTTGCTGCTGGAGCCGCGGAAGTCGCCCTCGTAGTAGCCGCTGGTGCCGTCGGTCAGGTTGCCCGAGTTCCCCGCGGAGGAGAAGTAGAGCACGCCGGCCGCGGTCACGTCGTTGACGGCCTGCGCGACCGGGCCGTCCTGGAACGGCGACTCGTCGAAGTAGGACACGTCGTCGACGATGATCGTGCACTTGCCGGTGGTGCGCAGGGCACGGATGTTGTCGGCGAAGCTCTGCTCGCTGGTGAACGCGGTGGCGAAACCGAGCGCGGCGCCGGGCGCCATGTCGTGGATGATCTCCAGCATCGCGGTGCCCTCGTCACCGCTGCCCGCCTGGCCGGGGAGGACGTCGACGGCGGGGAGCTCGCCCGCGGTCTGGGACGCCTTCAGGGATTTGATGCCGTCGGAAAGCACGCAGACCTTCTGGCCCGCGCCGGTGACGCCGTACTTGGTGCGGGCGGTGTCGTTGCCGTGCGCCTTGTCGCCCTCGGCGACCTGCAGCGCGGCGGCGGTCTGCTTGACCGCGGCCTGCCGCCGGTCCTGCTGCGCGGACTCGTTCCAGGTCATGGCCTGGGAAGCGGCCTTGACCTCGGCGACGTCCCCGCGTCCGGCGATCGCGTCGACGGCGTTCAGCGGGAGGTCGGCGCGGATCGCGCCGGCGGGAGAGGCGTAACGGACGGTGCCGCCCGCCGCCTTGACGGCGTCCACCAGGGACTGTCCGGCGCCCTTGATGTCCACCGCGACCGTGCCGGCGTCGCTGACGCCCAGCCCGGTCCGGTATTCGGGCAGCTTGCCCGCCAGGCCCTTGTCGGCACGCAGGCGCTTCTCGACGACGAGCTGGCTCGACTGCTTGCGCTCAGCCGGGGTGAGGCTCTTCTTGATGCTCTGCAGTGCGGTGATCCCGGCCTGCGTGCGCGCCTCCTCCGACGGTTGGGCGCCGGAAACCGCCGTCGACAGCAGCAAAGCGCCGACCGCGACCGGAACCGAGCATGTGACCACCCGGCTGAATCTGCTCATCGAAATCTCCCTGGCTTTTCCAAAGCACTGCCCACACGACACAGCCCGCAACAGGAATCCCTTCGGCCGCCCGAATGAATTACCCTGACCGGGCGTAATGGGGAGAATCTAAAGAGCGATCCGTGACGAGTCCACCGACCAAAGTCTGGATCGGGGGATGATCCACATCCTGGGAACGATTCCGGTCCGAAAAGACCGATATCCCGTTTACGCCCAGGCGGGGAACAGCCGCCACAACGCCAGCGCCGCGAGCGCGGCGAGGGTGAGCAGCACCGGCCCGGTGATGACATAGGTCGAAACCGGACGCCAACGGCGATAAAGGAATGTCGCCCCGGCCGCCGCGACCACGAATCCGCCGAAGGCCAGCACCAGCCCGGCCCACGCGTCACCGTCGCCGGTGCGGCCGTCCTGCGCGTCCGCCCGGCCGTTCTGCGGGCTCGGCCGGAACGGCCTGCCCTCCAGGACGGCGGTCACCACCGTCGCCTCTGCCGAGGCCAGTGGCCACCACGACGCCGACGTCACCAAGGTCAGCCGGTCGTTTTCGGTCTTGCCGTAATCGGCGCCCTCGTCGAGGGGGCGGGTGGCCTTGTCGGTCACCCGGTAGACGGACTTGCCCTGCGTGGTCGCGACGACGATCTCGTCGCCCTTCTCCAGCGCGCCGAGCGAGCCGAACGGGCCGCCGAACCCGGCGTTCCGGGCGGCGATCACCGCGTTGCCCGGCTGCCCCAGCCCGGCCGTCCCCGGCACATGCCCTGGTCCGGACGCGGTTTCCCCGCTCGAAGCGCCCTCGATGACGACCTGCTGCACCTTGAGGGCGGGGATCTCCATGACGGCCACCGGTTTGCCGAATTCAACCGGTTTCGCGGGCGGCGCGGCGCCGAAGAGGCTCTGACTGGCACCCAGCGCCACGCCGATCTCGCCCCGGATCTCGGTCAGCGCCTTCCGCTGATCACTCGACTGCAGCATCGGGCCCAGCGCGTAGACGACCAGTGCCAGCGCGACCAGGGTGGTGACCAGCCACGCGAACACGACCGCGCCGATCCAGCCAGGACCGAACCGCAGGAATTGCCTCTCCTCCACTTCGGTGTTCACGCCGCGCCGCCCGACTGCCTGCGACGCAGGAGAGCGGCCAACGCCCTCGTCAACCAGGACGGCACCGGACGGCCTGCCGCGAGATACGCCGTCGCGGACGGCAAGGTCGCCAGGATCACCAGCGCCACCAACGGGATCAGGGCTCCGAGCGCGCCGGCACCGGCGAATTTCGGGATGTCGATCGACTCGGCGAGGTTCTTCGCCGCCGCCACGCTTTCCGGCGTCGGGGCGACCGCGGGCGAGGGTCCGGTGGCGGCCGAGGGCGTCCCGGCCGACGCACCCGGACCGCCGGACGGGCCGGTGAGCGAGGTGTTGGACGCCTGCGTGACTCCGTTCGCGCCCGGTGGCGGCGGGTTCTTCGCCTCTTCCTTTTCCTGACAGGCCTTTTCGGCGGTACCGGTCCCGATCTTGGCGACGCGTTCGGTGGCGGTGGCGGCCAGGCCGGGGGTCAGCCGGGCCATGCCGGGCGGAAGCAACGCCTGTCCGAAACCGGCCGCGAGACCGGCGAACGCCTTCAGCTGGTCCTGCTTCTCCTTCATCGGCTTGCAGGTCGCGTCGATCACCGGGTTGACCGGAACGGCCATGTACTCGACGAAGGTGAGCGGGTAGGCGCCGTCCTTGGTGACGGTGCCGGTCTCGGCCGTCCCGTCGGGCCCGACCTTCATCGAATCGGCCGCCAGCTGCAGGCTCTGCTCGGTCGGCGCGACGAAGTTCCCCTTGCCGTCCGGGAGCGCCACCGGCGTCCAGCGGTTGACCGTCGCCGTCGCGAGATCGGTGATCACCCAGTTCAGGCAGCCGCCCGCACAGTCCGCGCCACGGCCGACGACCGCGTTGTCCACGGTCTTGCGCACCGACAGCTGACCGGTTTTCGCGTCGACGTTGTTCACCCGCGACTTGCCGGGGTCGAGCATGCTCAGATCGGAGATCACCCCAGGCGACTTCCCGCTCAGCTCACGGAAATAGTCGGCGCCCAGCGCCGGGAAGACCCACGCCTCCGGCGCCGTCGTGGCGAGGAGCTTGCTCAGCGCGAACGGGATCGTCCCCGGCCCCGATTCCCCGGTCACGCCGAAGAAGTCCGGGCTTCCGCCGTATCCGGCCCGTCGGTTCACCGCGATCACGCCGACGGGCTGGCCGTCCTTGATCGCCGAGAGCGCGGGATTGCGCTCGACCAGCGGCGAACCGTTCTTGAAGACGCCGCCCCGGCCGCCGGCGTCGGGGTTCTGCCCGCCCTTCGTGAACATGTGCGCCAGCTCGGTGGCGGTGAACGACATCGTCGTTGCGAGCTTCGAGCCGAGCGGGTTCCCTTCGTCGTTGACGTCGGTCGGCGACCATCCGACCGCGGCGATCACCGCCGCGTTGACCCCGACAGGGACGTATTCCCTGGACCGCACCGTCTGGGCGGCCAGCGCGTTCCCGCTGCCGGTGATCATGAGATCGGAGGTGCCCTTGTCGAACGCGGTCAGCCCGGTGTCCTCGGTCTCGCTCACGATGTTGGCGGGCTGATCGGCCTGGGTGGGTGCGCACAGCGCCTGGTTCCAGGCGACCGCGGCCCGGCCGAGCCGCTCCGGCATGCTGGCGTTGAGCGTGTTCCGCCCGATCCCCTTGCAGCCCTTGACGCCGATCCCCGGCAGGTATGGGGTGAACTTGATCGACTCGTCGACCCAGGTCACCGTCTTGCCGGTCGCGTCCTGCGCGGTGATCTGGATCGTGGCGGTGCAGGGATTGTTCTCGTCGCAGGTGAACGAATACTGCCTTCTGCTCTTCGCACCGGTCGCCGGATCGACGACGACGGGATTGTCCGCCCACGGCACCTTGGGGAATTTGTCGCCGGGATTCACCGCTTTTTCATAAGTGGTGTAAAGCGGGTCCCAGGCCACCGCGTGCGGGCGCAAGGTACCGCGCGGAATCGTCGTGTCGAAGACGATGTCGCCGGTCGTGCTGCTCCGCACCCTTTCCATCGACTGCATGCCCGCGGCCTTGCCGGTGAATTCGTCGCCGAATTCGTCCTGGCAGTAGGACTGCACCCGGGTGAGCAGGGTGCTGTCCTTGGGCCACGGCGGGACGTACACCTTCTTCATGAGGTTGTCCGGCACGTCTTTCGGGCAGATGACGAGCTTCGCCTTGGCCCCCTTGGGCAATCCCGAAAGCGTGATCCGCACTGGATCGCCGTTCTGGACCGCCGAAAGATCGGCGGGTTCGGTCTTGAGCCGATACGGCGGATTCGCGGGCGCCTGCGCCTGCGCGGCGGGAACGGACACCCCCGCGACCGCGAGTATCCCGCAGAGCAGCACGATCCCGGCTCGTCTCGCGCGGAACAGGAACACGGACGACTCCCCAGATTTCACGGGACCCAACGTCCACGAGTCACCCGGCGGGGGTCAACGGGTCCCCCGCACTGATTCACATACGTCCCGTCGGGCGTTCTCCGCGTGGACACCTTTCCCGGGCGTGGGCACCACATACTGGCCGCACCGAGGGGCGACGTGGTGTGCCCTGAACTCCTTTGACCGCCAACACGAAGGAAGGCCGCTCGTGACCATCGCGCCACCCCGGCCCGATCCGTCCCCACCGGGAGCCCCGGTGCGGCGGGCGATCACCGAAGTCCTGTCGCGGGCCGACCGCGCGTTCCGCCGGGTCACCACCGGCGCCGGGCTGACCATGCTGGCGATCCTCGTGGTCATCGGCTTCTTCCTCGTCTACCGCTCCGGGCCGGCGTTCGACTCCAGCGGTTTCGGCTTCTTCACCACGATCCGGTTCGATCCGGCTTCGGGTGTCCTCGGCGTACTGGGCCTGCTGTACGGGACGATCGTGGTGGCGCTGATCGCGGTCCTGATCGCGGTCCCGCTGAGCATCCTGGCCGCACTGTTCATCACGGAGTACTCCAGCGGGCGGATCCGCGGCTTCCTGACCGGACTGGTCGACCTGCTCGCCGCGATCCCGAGCCTGCTCTACGGCCTGTGGGGGTTCGCCTTCCTCGGACCGCAGATCGTGCCGGTCTCGTCGTGGCTGACCGAAAACCTCGGCTGGATCCCGGCCTTCTCGGCCAAGGAGAACGCGCTGTACATCCAGTCCATGTTCATCGCGGGTCTGGTGGTCTCGCTGATGGTCCTGCCGATCACGACCTCGGTGATCCGGGAGGTGTTCGCGCAGACACCGCCCGGGGAGAAGGAGGCGGCGCTCGCGCTGGGCAGCACGCGCTGGGGCATGGTCAAAACCGTGGTGCTGCCGTTCGGCCGCGGCGGCGTCATCGGCGGTTCGATGCTCGGGCTCGGCCGCGCGCTCGGCGAGACGATCGCCGTTTCCCTGCTGCTGCCACAGGTTCCGGAGATCACGAAACATCTCGTCCAGTTCGGCGGCGCGACGATCTCCGGGTTCATCGCCAACAACTCCGGCGCGTCCGGGCTCGCGCTGTCCGGGCTGATGGCCGCGGGCCTGGTGTTGTTCGTCTTCACCCTGGCGACGAACTTCACCGCGTCGGTGATCATCTCCAAGAGCCGTTCCGGCGCGGGGGTGGACGCGTGACCGCGACCATGACTCCCCCGGTCACCCCGCCGCGCAAGCTCGTCAAACGCCGCCCGTCGGAGACGACCAGGCAGGACCGGCTCGCGGCGCTCGGCTGCGCGGTGTCGGCCACGCTGCTCACCTGGTTCGTCATGCATCTGCTGCTGGATTCCCCCGGCCGGCTGGCCGACCTGATCATCGCGTACCTGCTCTACCTGGCGATGCTGTACCTGGTCACCCGCGACCGGCTGGGCAAGCTCGCCGCGTCCGACCGGCTCGTGTCCACGATCGTCGTCACCGGGGCGCTGGTCCTGCTCGCGCCGCTGCTGTCGCTGTTGATCTACATCGTCGCCGAGGGCGCGCCGTACCTGCGGCTCGGTTTCTTCACCCACGACATGTCCGCGGTCGCGCCGACCGATCCGGTGACCGACACCGGTGGGTTGCACGCCGTCGTCGGCACGCTCGAACAGACCGCGCTCACCCTGGTCCTCGTCGTCCCGCTGGGCGTGCTCACCGCGGTGTTCCTGAACGAGACGCGGTCGCGGTTCCGCCGTCCGGTGCGGATCATGGTCGACGCGATGAGCGGCCTACCGTCCATTGTGGCCGGTCTGTTCGTCTACGCGGCGCTGATCATCCCCGGTATCCAGGCGGGCGTGGGATTGTTCAGCTACAACGGGATGATGGCCACCCTCGCCTTGACGATGGTCATGCTGCCGACCGTCACGCGGACCGTGGACGTCGTGCTCCGGCTCGTCCCGGACGGCCTGCGCGAGGCGTCGCTGGCGCTCGGCGCGAGCCGGGCCCGCACGGTGTGGTCGGTGGTGCTGCCGACCGCCAGGACCGGCGTCACCACCGCCGTGATCCTCGGCATCGCCCGCGTGGCCGGGGAAACCGCACCGCTGCTGTTCACCTCCTTCGGTGCGCTGGGCATGAACGCGAACCCGTTCTCCGATCCGCAGGAGAGCATCCCGCTGTTCATCTACCGCTTCATCAAGCAGCCGCTGGAGAACGTCCAGCAGCGCGGCTACGTCGGCGCGCTCGTGCTGATCCTGCTCATCTTCGGCCTGTTCGCGATCGCCAGGGTGGTGGGCCGCGACCGGTCGAAGCGCAAGGCGAAGAGAACCACCGTCAAGACACAGGAGAACCGGTGACCGACACTGAAGTGTCCTACGTGGACAGTCCGGCGCGCCCGCTGGTCGAACTGACCGGCGGGCCGCCGCCCGGCGCGGCGGAACTCGAGTCCCGCGAGATCGGTGCCTGGTTCGGTGACCGCCTGGTGCTCGAAGGGGTTTCGCTGCGGATGCCCGCCAAGGAGGTGACCGCGCTCATCGGTCCCTCCGGCTGCGGCAAGTCGACCTTCCTGCGCATCCTGAACCGGATGCACGAGCTGGTGCCGTCGGCGTCGCTGACCGGCGAGGTCCTGTTGGACGGTACGGACATCTACGCCGACGGGACACGTCCGCAGCAGGTCCGGCTGCGGATCGGCATGGTGTTCCAGAAACCGAACCCGTTCCCGGCGATGTCCATTCGCGACAACGTGCTGGCCGGGCTGAAGCTCGCCGGTGTCAAATGCGGCGACAAGGACGCGCTCGTCGAGCAGAGCCTGGAGCGGGCCGGACTGTGGCGCGAGGTCCGCGACCGGCTCGGCTCCCCCGGCGGCGCGCTGTCCGGCGGGCAGCAGCAGCGGCTCTGCATCGCGCGGTCGCTGGCCGTGCAGCCGAACGTGCTGCTGATGGACGAGCCCTGCTCGGCGCTCGACCCGACGTCGACCCGCCGGATCGAGCAGACCATCGCCGAGATCGGGCACGAAGTGACGGTCGTCATCGTCACGCACAACATGCAGCAGGCCCAACGGGTTTCGGATCACTGCGCGTTCTTCCTCGCGGCCGAGAACGAACCCGGCCGGGTGATCGAACACGGGCCGACGGACACCATCTTCAACGCGCCGTCGGACGAACGGACCTACGACTACGTGAACGGGCGATTCGGATGATCACGAGGCTGGCCGCGGTGATGGCGTTGCTGTTCTCGGTCTCCGTGGCGACCGCCCCCGGCGCGGCGGCGCTCACCAGGATCACCGGCTCCGGCTCCAGCTACGTCGGCCCGGCGATGAACGACTGGCAGAACGGCGCGACGTCACGCGGTATCCCGGTCAACTACTCGGCCAACAACTCCCCCGCCGGGGTCAACCAGTTCGGCGACCGGACGGTCGACTTCGCCGGGACCGAGGCCGAAGTGTCCTCGCTCATCGCGGCGGGCGGCGGCGGTCTGTCCGCGCAGACCCGCGGCTACCAGTACGTCCCGGACGTCGCAGGTGCCATCGCGCTGATGTACAACGTCAACGACCAGGCCGGGAAACGCGTCGACTACCTGCACCTCAGCCGGGAGGCGATCGGCCGGATCTTCAGCCGGGACATCACCCGCTGGAGCGATCCCGCCATCACCGCGACCAACGGCGGGAAGTCCTTGCCCGATCAGCCCATCACGCTGGTAGGCCGGACCGGGCAATCGGGGACGACGGCGCTGTTCTACGACTTCATCGCGCACGCGGCACCCGATGCCTACAACCGGTTCGTCTCCCGCAACGTCGGCAATGGGATGGGGAACCTGCCCGCGGGCGTCCGCCCCATCCAGCTTCCCGGGCAGGGCCCGGACGCCGAGTGGTACCGGCTGCTCGCGGATTCGGACCAGATCGCGACGGCCATGGACAACGCGACCATCCCGTTCTCCATCAGCTACGACGAATTCGCCTACGCCCAGCGGTACCAGGTTCCGTCGGCGTGGGTGCAGAACGGCGCGGGCCAGTACACGCAGCCCTACGCGGAGAACATCGCGGCCGCGTTGAAGCACGCGGAACTGCGGCCGGACCTGAGCCAGAAACTGGACAAGGTCTACTCGAACACCGATCCGAAGTCGTATCCGATCTCGGCGTACTCGTACGTGATGATGCCGTGCACCAACGGCCGTGACACCTGCCGCGGCGGCTACGGCGACCAGGGCAAGACCGACACGATCACCGCTTTCCTCGAACACGTCGCCTGCGACGGCCAGATCAACATGGCCCGGATCGGCTACTCGCCGCTGCCGCCGAACCTGTCGCAGGAGATCATGAACTCCAACGCGCGGCTCACCGGGCAACCGGCGAAACAGCTGAACGCGGGCAACTGCGGCAACCCGACCTTCCACGGCAGCCTCGGCGCCGGCGCGGCCAGCCCGCCCGATCCGCTGGTGACCGCCGGGATCATCGCCCCGGACGGTAAACCCAAGGCCGCCACCTCGGGCCCCAAGGCCTCCGCCGGTCCCGGCGCGGGTCCGGCCGTCGGCGACAGGACCGCGACCGCGACGGCGAACCCCGACGAAGAGTCGGCGGGCGGCGGCTCGAAGAACTGGAGGGAAGCCGCCCCGGCCTCCTACGACGAGGGCGGGCTCGGCGGTTTCGGCGGCTGGGCGGCGCTGGTGCTCTTCGTGGCGATCGTGACGCCTTTGGTGGTGCGCGGGGTGGTGAGGAAACTGCGGAGATCTTGGGGCTCGTGAGTGGCAAGGACGGTTCTAACCGTCCTCGCCACTCACGAGGTCACTACGGGAAGGTCAGCACGATCTTCCCGCGTCCGTGCCCGGTCTCGATCTCCCGATGCGCCGCCGCGGCCTCGGTGAACGGATACGTCCGCCGCACGAGGAAGCGCAGTTCCCCCTTGGCGTACAACGACGCCAGCATCCCCAGCCGTTCGGCCGTCCTCGTCCCGGTGACCACCCGCGCCCCGGCCTCGGGCGCGCGGCCATGCTCGACCAGGGTGAGCACACGGTCCGGATTCCCGACCAGTTCCAGGGAAAGATCGAAGGCTTCCCCGCCCGCCCCGTCCAGCGCCGCGTCGATCCCGGACGGAGCGAGGGCACGCACCCGGTCGGCGAGTCCGTCCCCGTAGACCACCGGTTCGGCGCCGAGCGAACGGACGTAGGCCTGGTTCGCCTCGCTCGCCGTCCCGATCACCTTCGCCCCGCGCAGCACGGCGAGCTGGACGGCGGCCGTGCCCACCGCGCCCGCCGCCCCGTGGATCAGCAGCGTCTCGCCACGGGCGACGCGCAGGGCGTCCAGCGCCAGGTACGCCGTCTGCGTCCCCGCCGTGAACCCGCCCGCGACCTCCCACGGCATCTCCGCCGGCTTCGGCGTGACGTTCTCCGCGGGCACCACGATGTACTCGGCATACGCCTGCACCGCGGTGAACCCGAGCACCTCGGCCCCCGCGACGAGGCCGGTAACCCCGGAACCGACCTCGTCGACGACCCCGGCGAACTCGTTCCCCGGGACACGCGGCCAACGCAGCTCGAACCCCGCGGGTTCCCAACCCGCCCGCACGGCCGCGTCGTACGGCTGCACCCCCGCCGCCTTCACGCGCACCCGGACCTCCCCGGCTCCGGCGTGCGGCTCCTCCAGCTCCAGCACCCGGAGCACCTCCGGGCCACCGGCTTCCGTGAACGCGGCCGCTTTCATCTCGTTCCTCCAGTTCGTCTGCTGTCGGAACCCAGCCTGATACCTCCAGATAGCTGGAGGTCAAGAACTGTCGGTGTGGCGTTCTAAGCTGCGCACGTGACGAGCTACCGCATCTCCAGGGCAAGCGCTTCCGACGCAGGCAGGCTGACGGCGCTGATGCACGAATCGGCCGCCTACCAAGGGGAATACGCCTCGATCCTCGACGGCTACCAGGTCACCGAGGACTACCTCGCCACCCATCCCGCGTACGTCGCCCACGCGCAGCGGGACGTGGTCGGTTTCTACAGCCTGATCGAGTACCCGGCCGAGCTCGACCTGCTGTTCGTCGCCGATTCGGCACAGGGCACGGGTATCGGCGCGTGGCTGGTCGAGCACATGCTCGGGCAGGCCGCGAGCCTCGGCATGACCGAGATCCGCGTCGTCTCCCATCCGCCCGCCGCCGGGTTCTACGAGCGGATGGGCGCCCGCCGCGTCGGTGTCCGGCCCGCCAACCCGCCGAAGATCGCCTGGGAGCGCCCGGAGCTGGTCTTCGACGTCAAGCACCCACCGCGCGACTGAACCTCCCGATCAGTTTGCGCAGGTGGCCGGCGAATTCCGGCGAGTCGACGACCTCGAAGTCGGTGTCGAGCAGGCCCAGGTAGAGCGCCAGATACTCCAGCGTGTCCGCACCGGCTTTGAGCAGGCAGGTCCGCTCGTCGACGGCTTCGACGACGACGGCGGGCGGCACCTTCGCCGCGGCTTCGGCGGCCGGGGCGTGCAGCCGGATCGTCGCGTGGTGCCGCCACAACGCCGCGCCGACACCGCGCTGGAGGTAGGCGACCACGCCGCCTTCGGGTGGTTCGCGTTCCTCGAAACGGCGGCCGTTCGGTGTACGCGGCCGCACCCGGTCCGCGCGGAACGTGCGCCATTCCTGTTTGTCGACGTCCCAGCCGACGAGGTACCACCGGCGGCTCATATGCACGACGCGGTGCGGCTCGACCTGCCTTCGGGTCTCGGATCCGTTGTGTCCCAAGTAATCGAAGCGCAGGGTCTCGCGGTCGCGGCAGGCCGCGGCGATGGCGGCGAGCACCTCGGCGTCGACCGTGGGCCCGCCGCCCCGCACCGCGAGGGTCGCGGAATTCAACGCCGCGACACGATGCCGTAGCCGCGACGGCAGCACCTGCTCCAGTTTCGCCAGCGCGCGCACCGACGTCTCCTCGATGCCCGCGATCGTCCCGCCGGCGGCCGTGCGCAGGCCCATCGCCACCGCGACGGCCTCCTCGTCGTCGAGCAGCAGGGGTGGCATGGCCGCGCCGGCGCCGAGGCTGTACCCGCCGGAGACGCCGGGCGTCGCGTCGACCGGATAGCCCAGCCCGCGAAGGCGCTCGACGTCGTTCCGGATCGTCCTGGTCGTGACGTCGAGCCGCTCGGCCAGTTCCGGGCCCGTCCACGTGCGCCTGGCCTGCAGCAACGACAGGAGCCGCAGCAGTCTCGCCGAAGTTTCCGCCATGAATCCCACCTTGTCCGCAATCGCGGAACGAACCTTTCCGCAATCGTTCCTAATCTAGCCCCATGACTGAGATCAAGCCCTTCCGCATCGCCATCGACCAGGCCGAACTCGACGACCTCAGGGACCGCCTGAGCCGCACCCGCTGGCCCCGTGAGGTCACCGGCGACTGGAGCCGAGGCGTCCCGGTCGCCTATCTCAAGGGGCTGGCGGAATACTGGGCCGACGGCTTCGACTGGCGCGCCCAGGAAGCGGAACTGAACGAGTTCCCGCAGTTCACCACCGAGGTCGACGGCCAGACCATCCACTTCCTGCACATCCGGTCGACCGCCCCGGACGCGCTGCCGGTGGTCCTCACGCACGGCTGGCCGAGCTCGCCGTTCGAATTCCGGCGGGTCGTCGAGGAGCTCAGCGGCGAGTTCCACCTGGTCATCCCGTCGCTCCCCGGTTACGGGTTCTCGAGCCCGGTGAACGGCCCCGGCTGGGGCAACCTGTTCCGCGTCGCCCAGGCGTGGATCACGCTGATGGACCGCCTCGGCTACGAGCGCTTCGGCGTCCACGGCACCGACGCGGGTGCCGGGGTCGCGGGCATCCTGTCGATGATCGCCGCGCACCGGGTGGTCGGCGTGCACCTCACCGGGACCAGCGCGGGCATGCCGTTCGGTCCGGCGCTCGACCTCGACGGCCTCGACGAGAAGGACCGCGAGCGCGGCGAACGCTTCAACCGGTTCCAGTCCGACGGTCTCGGCTACCTGCATCTTCAGGCGACCCGGCCACAGACGCTGGCCTATTCGCTGAACGACTCCCCCATCGGCCAGCTCGCGTGGATCGTCGAGAAGTTCGCCGAATGGACCGATCCGGCGAAGGAACTGCCGGACGACGCCGTCGATCGCGACCACCTGCTGACCGCGGTGAGCCTGTACTGGTTCACCGGCGCCGGCGCTTCCTCCGCGCACGCGGTTTACGAAGGCATGGAGGTCTACCGGCAGATGGCCCAAGGCGGGTGGGACGACGGCGGCGAGGCGCCCGCCGGTCCGCCGCGCGGGATCGCCGTCTTCGCCGGGGACACCACGATCCGGAGCCTTCAGGACGGTCCGGTGGAACACTGGTCCGAGTACGACACAGGCGGCCACTTCCCGGCGATGGAGGTCCCCGGCCTGTTCGCCGAAGACCTCCGTTCCTTCCTGCGAAAGTGCGTCTGACGAATGGATCAGCTCAGCCCTCGGGCCCTCAACCGCGCGACCCTGGCCAGGCAGCTCCTGCTGGATCGGGCCGATCTCCCCGCCATCACCGCGATCGAGCGGCTGGCAGGCCTCCAGGCGCAGGCCCCCGACTCGTCCTATGTCGGACTGTGGTCACGGCTCCGGGATTTCCAGGTGGACGAGCTGGCGAAACCGCTGGCCGCCCGCGAAGCCGTCCGGATGACCTTGATGCGCGGCACCGTGCACCTGGTGACGGCCGCCGACGGTCTCGCACTGTGGCCCACCCTCAAACCGGTGGTCGAGCGCGGTTTCCTCGGCCACTACTCGCGGGAGGTCGCCGGGCTCGACCTCGCCGCGGTCGCCGAAGCGGGGCGGGCCCTGATCGCCGAACGGCCACGCACCCGCGCCGAGATCCGGGCCGCGCTGGCGCCCCGATGGCCCGACGCGGACCAGCCGACGCTCGGCTACGCGGTCAACAGCCTGCTCCCCCTCGCGCATGTGACCCCGCGTGGCCTGTGGGGACAGACCGGACCGGCCGCGTTCGCCCTGCTCGAAGACTGGGTCGGCGAACCGATCACGAACGGGATCTCCCTCGACGACCTGGTGCTGCGCTATCTCGGGGCGTTCGGCCCGGCGACCGTCCGCGACGCACAGGTCTGGTCGGGGCTCACTCGGCTGAAGGAGGTCTTCGAGCGGCTGCGGCCGCGGCTCATCACCTTCACCGACGTCGAGGGAAAGGAACTGTTCGACCTTCCCGGCGCCCCACGCCCCGACCCGGAAACCCCGGCGCCGCCCCGGTTCCTGCCCGAGTACGACAACGTCCTGCTCTCCCACGCCGACCGCGTCCGGGTGATCCCCGACGGCCGCCGCGTGCCGCTGCCACCCGGTAACGGCGGCCGCCGGGGCACGCTCCTCGTCGACGGTGAATTCCTGGCCATTTGGGCGATCAAAGGGGCGACCCTCACGATCGAATCGCGGGAACCCTTGCGAGATCAGGATTCGATCGCCGAAGAGGGCGCGCGGCTGCTGGAATTCGCAGTGCCGGATTCCGAGCACGACATCCGTTTCGGCATCGGCGGGTAACGGTCCGGCCTTTTGCCGTAACGATGGGCACCGTTCGGGCGAAGCATGGACGCAAAGAGCCTGAAGGGAGCGGGCCATGAGCAGGAACTACGGTTTCATGACGGTGCTGGCGGGCCTCAGCGCGCTCGCGGTGATCGCGGTCGCGGCGGTGTGGCGGTATCCGAACACTTCGGACGTGACGGCGGTGATCACCGCGGCGGGAACGGTGATCGGCACCGTGGTGGGTGCCTTCTTCGGCGTGAACGCGGCCTCGGCGGGACGTGTGAAGGCCGAAGAGAGCCGGGATCAGGCCACAGCGGCACTGGTCAAGGTGGCGACTCAGGCGGATGAAGGCAGCGACGTCGCCAAGGCGGCGATGGAAGGCGTGCGCTGACCGTCCTCTACGGACAGTCAGTCGAGCGCTTCGAGCAGGGCGAGGTCCGGCGGGACGAGCGTCGTGGACAGCACCAGTTCTCGCAACAGGTTGTCGTTCAACGCGTTGCCGACCGGCTCGCCGACCTCTTCGCGCCGCAGCCCGAAAACGCCGCCGGCGGACAACCGCCCCCGGACGTCGATGACGATGTGCTCGACCCGGCGGGCGGTCCACGTCTCGTCCGGCCTGAGTTCGGAGAGCGCCTCGGCCGTCTGCTGGCGGGACAACGGCTGCGGATTGAGGTCGTGCAGCAGGTAGCGCTGCCCGAAGACGACCAGGACCAGGCGTTCTTCCGCACTGAGGCGCCAACGGCGGGGCGGCACGGTGACGTCGTCGTGGCGGGTGACGGGATGCCCGCCCTCGGGACCCGCGACGTACAACTCGAGCAGGTGCTCCCGCCTGCCCGAACCGCGGACGAACAGCGGCGTGTACCCGTCCGACAGGGGAATCGGCTCCTCGCCGCGGGAAAGCCAGCGGGAATTCGGCAGGCGGATGGGCAACTGGCCGGTGTTGCTGACCCACCATTGCCCGTCGGTGAAGTTCAGCAGCCCGTGCTTGCGGCTGACCTGCAGGTCGTTCTCGCCCACACAGACGTCGACCTGCGGCCGATTACGCCCGAAAGAGATCTCGCCGCCCTCGCCGGGATCGACGGACACTCCGCCCGCGAGCGTGAGCGCGAAGACCGCGCCGGGCGCCGACCGGGGCACGCCGAGCGCCAGGCTCTCGTGCGTCGTCGTGAGCCGCTTCATCGTCCCTCCTCCTGCTCCCCGGCATTATGCGAGATCCCGCCGGGGACGGGTCCCGGTGTCGCGCTCGTCCGTATCGTGGGTACATGATTGACTTCTCCAAGGACACCGTCTTCAAGCTCACGCCGTGCAAGCCGAAGGACATCGCGCCGACGGTGCAGCCGATCATCATCCCCGGCGAGCAGATCATCTCGTCGTTCAAGGCGGTGCGCGACTTCGTGGTGTTCACGAACAAGCGGCTGATCGCGGTGAACGTCCAGGGCATGACGGGCCGGAAGAAGGACTTCACCTCGCTGCCCTACAACAGGATCCAGGCCTTCTCGATCGAAACCGCGGGCACCTTCGACCTCGACGCGGAACTGGACCTATGGTTCAGCGGGCTGGGGAACGTGCGCCTCGAATTCCGGGGCTCGGACATCCGGGCCATTGGGCAACTGATCGCCACACACACGCTCTAGCCCGCCTGCGGACACTGGGCCGCGGCGGGCGCGTTGCGAAAGCCACTTTCGCAACGTTGAAGGTTGCGAAAGTGGCTTTCGCAACGCCTGGTCACCATCAACCCGTGCGCCCCGAGGGCAGCTTGTGCGCGGGTGGCCGTCTCGCGTGATTGGACGGACGACACACGTGTCGGGAGGGACGACATGCGTGATCGGGCGGCCGCCTCGCCCCCGTCGCCCGAGTCGTCCATCCAGTCACACGTGTCGTCCGCCGGATCACGCGTGTCGTCCGGTCAATCACGCGAAACCGCCGACGCGGTACAGATGGTCGTGAGTGTTTCGGGTCGTTAGAACGACCCGAAACACTCACGAGGACCTACATGTTGATCATGTGCCCCGCGAGTCCGTGCACGGCTTCCTTGACCGCTTCCCCCAGGGTCGGGTGAGCGTGCACGTTCCGCGAGATCTCGTGCACCGTGAGGTCCCACTGCTGCGCCAAAGTCAGTTCCGGCAGCAGTTCGGTCACCTCGGGGCCGATCAGGTGCGCGCCCAAAAGCTCGCCGTGCGTCGCGTCGCTCAGGATCTTCACGAAGCCGACGGCCTCGCCGAGGCCGTGCGCCTTTCCGTTGGCGGTGAAGGGGAACTTCGCCACCTGGACGTCGAAGCCCTTTTCGCGGGCCTGTTCTTCGGTCCAGCCGAAGCTGGCGATCTGGGGCTGGCAGTAGGTCGCGCGCGGGATCATGACGAAGTCGAGTTCCATGGTCTCGGCGCCCGCGATGGTTTCGGCGGCGACGACGCCCATGGATTCGGACGCGTGCGCGAGCATCAGTTTCGCGGTGACGTCGCCGATCGCGAAGATGTGCGGGACGTTGGTGCGGCCGCGCGAGTCGATGGCGATGGCGCCGCGGTCGGTCAGTTCCACGCCGGTCTTGTCCAGGCCGTAACCCTCGACGCGCGGCTGGAAACCGATGGCCTGCAACACCTTGTCCGCTTCCAGGACACGCTGCTCGCCGTTCTTCGAGACGGTCACGCGCACGTTGGAGCCGGTGTCGTCGATGGACTCGACCTTGGTCGACGTCAGCACCTCGATGCCGAGTTTCCGGTAGCGGCGCGCGAGTTCCGCGGAGACCTCGGCGTCCTCCAGCGGGACCATCCGGTCGAGGTATTCGACGATGGTCACCTTCACGCCGTAGTTGTGCAGCACGTAGGCGAATTCGACGCCGATCGCGCCCGCGCCGGCGATGACGATGCTCTCCGGCAGTTCGTTTTCCATGATCTGCTGTTCGTAGGTGACCACGCGGTCGCTGCGCGTGGTGCCCGGCAGCAGGCGCGCGGTCGCGCCGGTGGCGATCACGCAGTTGTCGAAGGTGATCCGCTCGCCGTTGACCTCGATGGTGTTGGCGTCGAGGAAGGTGCCGTGCCCGTCGTATTCGGTGATCTTGTTCTTCTTCATCAGGAAGTGCACGCCTTTGACGCGACCGTCCGCGACCTTGCGGCTGCGGTCGAAGGCGGCCTGGTAGTCGAAGCTGACCTTCCCCTCGACCTGGATCCCGAAGGACTTCGCCTCTTTGGTCACGATGTGCGCGAGTTCGGCGTTGCGCAGCAGTGCCTTCGACGGGATGCAGCCGACGTTGAGGCAGACACCGCCCCAGTACTTCTCCTCCACGACCGCCGCGCTCAGCCCCAGTTGCGACGCCCGGATCGCCGCCACGTAACCGCCGACTCCGGCCCCCAGGACAACGACGTCATAGTGTGCACTCATACCCCGAAACCTACCCCTCACCGGGGCGGTCCGAAGGGTGAGACTGCCTACTCGGGACGCGAGCCGCGGATCTCGATCAGCAGCTCGGTCACCGCGGTCATGATCCGCTTGGTCGCCTCCTCCAGCACCTCACGGGAGGGCGAGGGCGTCATGAGGTCCGAGAGGTCCACCGGCGGACCGGCGACCAGGTTCACCGTCTTGCGCGGGAAGGCGCGCGGGAGCACGGCGTCCGACGGCAGCAGGTGGTGCGTGCCCCAGTTCGCCAGCGGGATCACCGGGACACCGGTCTCCAGCGCGATCCGCGCGATCCCGGTCTTCCCTCGCATGGGCCACCCGTCCGGGTGATCCGTGAAGGTGGCTTCCGGGAAGATCACGACGCATTCACCCTCACGGACGGCGCTGACGGCGTCGCGGTACGCGTCCGACGCGGTGGCCGCCCCGCGGTAGACCGGGATGTGCTTGCCGGAACGCATCACCGAGCCGATGACGGGCGCGTCCCACAGGCTCGCCTTCGCCAGGTAGCGCGGCACGCGTCCGTGCGCGAGGCAGTACGCCGTCACCGTCGTCGGATCGGCGAACGAGAGGTGGTTCGACGCCACCAGGAAGCCGCCCGACGACGGCAGGTGCTCCCCGCCGCGCACCCGGAACCGGGTGAACAGCACCAGGAACGGCCACACCACGTTGATCGCGAAGGCGAACCAGGCGCCCCGGCCGGCGCGGGCGAAGCGCCGGCCGAAGGCGATCATCTGGCGGAACGTCAGCAAGTCACCCGAAGCGGGGCTCAGCGCGGTCCAGCGTTCACGGGGTCTCAGCACCATGGACGTAATTCGTAGCCGAACCCGCTCCGGTTCGGCTACGACCACGCGCGAACGCGGCGCGGATCACACGCGCTCGAGCACCACCACGGGGATCTCGCGGTCGGTCTTCTTCGCGTAGTCGTTGTAATCCGGCCACACGGCGGCGAGCTTCTCCCACAGTTTTGCGCGCTCCTCGCCTTCGAGGGTCCGGGCGCGCGCGGTGAACTTGTCCGCCTTGACCTGGGCCTTCACCTCGGGGTTCGCCTGCAGGTTCTTGTACCAGCCCGGGTCCTCCGGCGCGCCGCCCTTGGACGCCACGATCACCGGGTTGTCGTCATCGTCGAACTGGTAGATCAGCGCGAACTTGCGGTCCTCGCCGGTCTTGCGGCCCTTGGTGGTGAGGATGAGGCAAGGCGCGCCCTGCTCCCAGTCGTGGCCCACCTCGCCGTCGGTCTCTTCGTAGCGACGGACGTGCTCGTCACCGAAAAGCATGTCTGTGTTCCTCTCGTCCTGGCGTATACCGGCGCCTCGCCAGTCTGACGCGAACCTGTCGGTCGCGCTGATCAACTCGTGCAGGGTGCCGGGTTCGTCGAACGCGTGACCCGAGTCGCCGACCATCACCAGTTCGGCGGAAGGCAGCACCTGGCTGAGTTCCCACGCGGTGATGGCCGGGGTGACCACGTCATAGCGTCCCTGTACCAGAACGCACGGGATGTCCCGGAGCTTCCCGGCGTCGCGGAGCAGCTGATCTTCGGCCAGCCAGCCGCCGTGCCGGAAGTAGTGGTTCTCGATCCTCGCGATCGCGAGGGCGAACGCGGGATCGCTGAACGCGTCGATCACCTCGTCGTGGGGACGCAGTTTGACCGTTTCCCCCTCCCACCGGCTCCACGCGATCGCGGCGGGGCCGTGCACGGCGGGATCCGGATGGCTCAGCAGTTCGTGATAGACCTCGATGAGGTTCTCCTGGCGGCGCGAATACGGCACCGGGGCCAGGAAGCGCGACCACGCCTCGGGGAAGAGGAACGCCGCTCCCCCGCCGTAGAGCCATTGCAGTTCCTTCACCCGCAAGGTGGCCACCCCGCGGAGGACGAGTTCCGTGACGCGCCCCGGGTGGGTTTCCGCGTAGGTCAGCCCGAGCACACTCCCCCACGAACCGCCGAAGACCATCCAGTGTTCGATGTCCAGATGCTCGCGCAAGCGCTCGATGTCGGCGACCAGGTGCCACGTCGTGTTGACGGAAAGCTCCGCCTCCGGGGTGGCACAGTTCGGCGTGCTGCGCCCGCAGCCGCGCTGATCGAAAAGGACGATGCGGTACCTGTCCGGATCGAACAGTCTGCGATGTCTCGGACTCGAACCGCCCCCGGGGCCGCCGTGCAGGAAAATCACCGGCTTGCCCTCGGGATCGCCGCATTCCTCCCAATAGATCTCGTTGCCGTCACCGACGGGCAACATCCCTTGGACGTAAGGTTCGATTTCCGGATAAAGGCCGAGCATGTCCGCCACTATGCCCCAAACGCCAGCTTGGAGGATCGATGAAGGCCCGCCCCCACGTGACGCTGGAAGATGTGGCGCGCACCGCGGACGTGTCGCTCGCGACCGCGTCCCGCGTACTCAACGGCACCGCCACCGTCCGGGGGGATCTCCGCGAACGAGTGATCGCCGCGGCGGCCGAGCTCTCGTATACCCCCAATGCTCACGCTCAGGCATTGGCCGGTGGCTCACAGCCGACCGTCGGGGTGATCTGCCACGACGTCGGCGATCCGTATTTCGCCGCGATCGCCGGCGGGATCATGCGCGCGGCGAGTGAAAACGATCTTCTGGTGATGCTCGCGAGCACGTTCCGCGATCCGGCCAAGGAGGTCGCGTACGTTTCGACGCTGCGTGCCCAGCGCGCGTCGGCCATTCTGCTGATCGGTTCCGCGTTCGAGGACAAGGCGTGGGAAAAGGCGATGGCCGCCGAACTCGAACCGTACCGGCGCGGCGGCGGGCATGTCGCCGCGGTCAGCAGGCATCGCGGGCTCAAAGTGGACACCGTCCAGCCCGACAACCGGGGTGGCGGCGCCGAACTGGCGAAGGCCCTGCTGGACTTGGGACACCGCCGTTTCGCCGTGCTCGCCGGGCCGAAGAGCCTGACCACCGTCGTCGACCGCCTCGACGGGTTCGCCGCGGAACTGCTGGAGCACGGCGTCGAACTGGCCGAGGACGACGTCTTCGAGGCGGCGTTCACCCGCGACGGCGGTTACGAGGCGATGGAGAAGGTCCTCGCCCGGCCGCGCAAGCAGTGGCCGACGTGTGTGTTCGCGGTGACCGACGTGATGGCGATCGGCGCGATGTCGGCCCTACGCGACGCCGAGGTCTCCGTGCCCGGCGAGATGTCGATCGCCGGCTTCGACGACATCCCGGTAGTGCGCGATCTCACGCCCGCGCTGACCACGGTCGCGCTGCCGCTGGAGAAGCTGGGTGAACGGGCCATGGACCTGGCGTTCAAGGCCTCCCCCGGCACCCGGCCGCGCGTGGTGAAGATGTCCGGCGAGGTCGTCCTGCGCCGCAGCACCGCCGCTCCCGCGCGCTGAAACCCTTGTGTGCGGCCCGCGGGGTGACTTAACGTGGTCTGAGAAAGCGCTTTCTCACACCGCGCCACGGAGACCCGATGACCTTGATCGCCCTTCCCACCGCCGACGGCGGACTGGCGGAATGGACGCCGCGAGGGGCGGAAACGCCCGCGAAACCGGCGACTCCGCCGACCTCCCGGATCGCCTACGCGGCCGCGCACGTGGTCGCCGACCCGTTCGCCCCCGCCGACCCCGAAGAAGGCGCGGTACTGGACTGGGACATCACTCTCGCCTTCCGCGAGCACCTGTGGTCCTGCGGTCTCGGCGTCGCCGAAGCCATGGACACCGCGCAACGCGGGATGGGCCTGGACTGGGCCACCACCAAGGAGCTGATCCGCCGCACCGGGGCGCTCGCCGCCGGACGACCGTGGGTGGCGGGCGTCGGCACCGACCAGCTCCCCGACGGTGAAGCGACCGCCGGGTCCATTGTGGACGCCTGGCGCGAGCAGCTGGACCTGGTCGGCGAGGCGGGCGCGATCCCGGTCGTGATGGCCAGCCGCGCGCTCGCCGCGTCGGCTTCCGGGCCCGCGGACTACCATGCCGCGTACGGGAAACTGCTCTCCGGCGCGGACCGCCCGGTCCTGCTGCACTGGCTGGGAGAGCAGTTCGACCCGGCGCTGGCGGGTTACTGGGGCCACGATGACGTCCGCAAGGCGGCCGAGGAACTGGGCAGGCTCTGCGCCGAGCATGCCGGCGTGATCGCCGGGGTCAAGGTTTCGGTGCTCGACGCGTCGGTCGAGACCGAATTCCGCCGCGCGCTGCCCGAAGGCGTCAAGTGCTACACCGGCGACGACTTCAACTATCCGGAACTCATCGCCGGAGACGAGCAGGGCCACAGCGAAGCGCTTCTGGGCATCTTCGACGCCGTCGCGCAGGTCGCGGGCGCCGCGCTCGCCCGCCTCGACGAGGGCGACAAAGCCGGTTTCCACGGCCTGCTCGACCCGACGATCGCCTTGAGCCGGGCCATCTTCCGTGCCCCCACGAGGAACTACAAGACCGGCGTCGTCTTCCTCGCCTACCTCAACGGGCACCAGGACCACTTCCGCATGGTCGCGGGCCGCGAGTCGGCCCGGTCCATCACGCATCTGGCCGAACTGCTGCGCCTGGCCGACGCCGCGGGCGCGCTCACCGACCCGGAGCTCGCCGTCGCGCGGATGCGGCCGCTGCTGGCCGCGGCGGGGGTGGCCTGATGGACCGGTTGAGCCTGAACCAGATCACCACCAAGGCGTGGTCGCTGCCGGAGGCCGTCGCGGGCTGCGCCGAGGCGGGCGTCCGCTGGATCGGCCTGTGGCGCGACAAGGTCGCCGAGACCGGCGTCGAGGAAGCCGCCCGGTTGCTCAAGGAGTACGACGTCGGTGTGTCGTCGTTGTGCCGCGGTGGTTTCTTCACCGGGGTCACCCCGGAAGGATCCCCTGTGGACGGTGTCGCGCAGACCAGGGAGGCGATCGACGAAGCCGCCGCGCTGGGTGCGGACGTCCTCGTCCTGGTCGTCGGCGGGGTGAACGGCAGCCTGAAGTCTTCGCGACAGCGTGTCGCGGACGCGGTCGGCGAGCTGGCGCCGTACGCCGGTGAGCGCGGGGTCCGCCTCGGCCTGGAACCGTTGCACCCCATGCAGTGCGCCGAACGTTCCGTCCTGTCCACTGTGGACGAGGCGCTGGCGATCGCGCTGGAACATCCGGCCGATCAGGTCGGCGTGATCGTCGACGAATTCCACGTGTGGTGGGACCCGCGGATCGAGGAGTCGATCGCCGCGGCGGCGGGCCGGATCGCCGGATTCCACGTCTGCGACCAGAAGGCGCCCCTGACCGACACCCTGCTCGGCCGGGCGCTGCCCGGTGACGGCCCGATCGACCACCGGCATCTGAAGGCGTGTGTCGAGGCCGCCGGGTACACCGGCCCGATCGAGGTCGAGGTGTTCGACGCCGACCTTTGGCGCCGTCCCGGTGGCGAGGTGCTCGCGGAGACCGTCAAGGCCTACCGCGACCACGTTTCCTGACGAAAGTAAGGGTCCCTCGCTGCCCAAGGTCGGCTGTCCGGGCGGCCGTGGTCTCCTACCGTTCGCGGCATGAAACCACGGCTGCTCTGGTGGCTGGGCACAGCGTTGCTCCTGCTCGCCGTCCACACCGCCTGGAACGTTCCGCTCGCGGCCTGGGTGTTCCCGGTCCTCCTCCTCCGTTACGCCCGGCTGGTACCCACGCGCCGCGCGATCCTGATGGTGGGACTGTCCCTGTTGATCGGGCAGTTGTTCTGGCTCGGTGTCACCGGTCTGCTGTTCGTGCTCTCCGGTCTGCTCGCCTTCACCTTGCTCGCCGTGCTGCAGACGACGGCGTTCCTCGCCGATCGCCTGCTCGCCGACCGCGTCGGCCTCTTGAAGACACTGGTGTTCCCGGTGACGCTCGTCGCGGGCGAGTACCTCTTCACGGTGATCACCGGATTCGGGGACTTCGGCGCGCTCGGCAGCACCCAGTCCACGAACCTGCCGCTGCTCCAAACGGCTTCCGTGACCGGTGTCTACGGGCTCACCTTCGTCATGGCGTGGTCCGCCTCGGTGGCGAACACCGTTTGGACGGAAGGATGGCGGCCGGTCAAACGCACGGTCGTCGTGCACCTTTGCCTGCTCGGAGTGGTGTTCGCCGCCGGTGGCGCGCGGTTGCTGTTCGACGCTCCCACGACGAACACGGTGCGGGTCGCGGGGATCAGCCCGTCGGCCGAGGCGGACCGGTCGAGTTCGGACGCGCTGAAGCGGATCGGCGTGAAGTACTGGCGTGCCGAAGAAGTCGTCACCGCCGACCCGGTCGCGATCGGTGCGGCGTTCGCGCCGGTCACCGAGGATCTCGTGACGAGGACCCGGCAGCAGGCGTCGGCGGGCGCGAAGATCGTGCTCTGGCCGGAAACGCACGCCGGCGTGCTGGAACGCGATCAAGCGGCGCTGCTCGCCCGTATGGGCACCGAAGCGAAGCAGGCGGGGATCCACGTCGGACTCGCGTACTCGCTTTACACCGCGCAGGCACCGTTCATCCGCAACGTGGCCGTGCTCGTCGGGCCGTCCGGCGAGGTGCTCTGGACCTATGACAAGACGCATCCGACGCCGATGGAGCCGATGACGCCGGGTCCAGGTGTCGTCCCCACCGAGGATTCGCCGTACGGACGGATCGCGTCGGTCATCTGTTATGACGCGGATTTCCCCGGTCTGATGCGCCAAGCCGCGGACAAGGGGACCTCGCTGATGCTCGTCCCCGCCAACGACTGGCCGGGATTCGGCGCGCTGCACGCGGAAAAGGCCGTCTTCCGCGCGGTGGAGAACGGATATTCACTCTTCCGGCAGTCCACTCACGGGAATTCCACCGCCGTGGACGGTCAGGGCCGGGTGCTCGGGCACGCCGACTACTACCGGACGGATCAGCAGACGCTCGTCGCGGATCTGCCGGTGCAGCCGAGAACACAGACCGTGTACGCCCGTGTCGGTGACGTGTTCGCCTGGCTGTGCCTCGCCGTCGCCGCGCTCTGTCCTTTATGGACATATCGAAGGAAACGTTAGCGCCCCGTTACGGAAGGCGTGGTGTTCCTAACGTCTCAGCCGAAAAGAACAGTGTTCAACGGTTAAGCTCCCCCGCATGCCGAAACTGCTGGTGGTGGAAGACGACGACGCGATCGGCGGCGTCCTCGAATCGACCCTCCGTCTGCACGGCTACGAGGTTTCCTGGCAGCGTGACGGCCGCACCGCGCTCGCGGCCGCGGCGGACGGCGACATCGACTTCGTCCTGCTCGACCTCGGCCTGCCGGATCTGGACGGGGTCGAGGTCTGCCGTCGGCTGCGGGCGGAGCTGCCCGGCGCCGTCCTGGTCATCCTGACCGCGCGCCAGGAGGAGATGGACGTCGTCGTGGGCCTGGAGGCCGGCGCCGACGACTACCTCACCAAACCCATCCGGCTCGGCGAGCTGCTCGCCAGGGTGCGGGCGCATCTGCGGCGCGGGACGGCGCCGCCGGAGAGCAGGCCCGCGATCGCCATCGGCTATCTGCGGGTGGACACCGCCGGCCGCCGGGTCAGCGTCGGCGGCAAGGAGATCGCGTTGCGGGCCAAGGAGTTCGACCTGCTCGCCCGGCTGGCCGAACAGCCGGGCGTCGCGGTCAGCCGCGACACCCTGATGTCCGAGGTGTGGGACGCGCACTGGTACGGCTCCACGAAGACGCTCGACGTCCACATCGCGGCGTTGCGCCGGAAGCTGACC
This sequence comes from Amycolatopsis sp. w19, assembly GCF_051373225.1. Taxonomy (NCBI): domain Bacteria; kingdom Bacillati; phylum Actinomycetota; class Actinomycetes; order Pseudonocardiales; family Pseudonocardiaceae; genus Amycolatopsis; species Amycolatopsis sp. w19. Next base: position 46,686 of record NZ_JBPQFM010000017.1, read on the forward strand.
GAATCGGCGCCCACGCCCGAGCAGGCACCCAGGATCTCGACCCTGCGAGGGCACGGTTACCGCCTGGAGCAACCCTTCGAGAATCAGTAGTCGCGCAGGTCGGAGACCTCGTCGCGGGCGGCGAGCTGCGCGATCCGGGCCGACGCCGCCACGCACGACGCGATCACCACCAGCGCCAGCAGCCCGAAGTAGCCGTGCGGCGAAGGCACCCTCTCCACCTTCGAGACGAAGACGAACAGCACGCCCAGCAGATGCCCGGCGATCAGGCCGCCGCCTCCGACCACCAGCGCGTCTCCCGCGATGAACGCCGCCACCTGCCGCCGTTTCCCGCCGAGCGTGCTCACGATCAGCAGATCGCGGCGACGTTCGTTGAGCGCCGCGCCGAACGACGGCCCGGCCGCGGCGGCCGCGAGGATCAGCGAGGCGATCAGGTCCACCTCGGCCTCGCCGCAGCCGTCCCTGGTGAGGGCGGTCGCCATGGCGAACGCCACCGCCAGCGCGACCAGTACCACCGACCGCGCCAGGAGCGCGCTCCGCCACGAAATGGACAGCGCGATCACGCCCGCGAGCCCCGAGACGAGCGGCCGGAGTATCCCGCCGATCGCGCGTTTTCCCTTCCGCAGCCCCAGCTCCACCAACCGCCACAGCAGCATCGTGCCGCCCGCCCAGCCGAACAGCGGCCAGACGAAGGCGAGCGCGAGCAGGATGACGTCGAGGCCGTAGGTCGACCACCAGGGCGGCCCGCCGTCGGCCGGGACGAAATACCACTCGCGCAGCACCGGGGGCAGGATGGCGAGTGCCGCGACGAGCAGTCCGGCGAGCAGCAAGAGAACGATTTCCCGGACGACGGCTACGCCCGTACCGGTCGCGAAGCCACAAGCCAGGGACACGACACTCCCGACCACGCCGCCCGCCAGCCCTGCCGCCGCGGCTTCGGCGGCGGCCAGCCCGACCACCTGCCCGCCCGTGGCGCCGCGGGCACGCAGCAGGTCCTGATCCGCCCGCAGCACCCTCGCCGAGGGCGTGGACAGCAGCACCACCAGCACCATCGCGGGGATCCAGCGCGGCGCCGGGGCCCAGGTCCAGTCGTGCACCGCGAGCAGCGTGGTCACGATCGCGACCCCGGCCGCGGGCACGCCGAGCCTGGCGGGGCGCACGCGCGCGATCCCGCCGACCCACAACGCCATCGCGGCGATCACCGGTCCAGCACCAGCTTCCCGTCGACCATGGCCCAGTGTTCCCCGAACAGCCCGGCCGGGGCGGCTTCGGCCGTCGCCACCAGCAATCCGGCGGCCAGCTGGTCCGCGGCGCGCACGAGCCTGCCGAGGAGCCGCTCGCCCTCGCGCTGGTCGAGCCAGCCCGCCGGGTCGTCGGCGAGGATCAGTTTCGGCGCGGGCGCGAGCGCCCTGGCCAGGATGGCGAGCCGGATCTGCTCGCCGGTCAGCTCGCGGGGTGCCTTCTTGGCGAAGCCGGCGAGGCCCACGAGCTCCAGCGCCCCGTCGACGGCGTCGCGGACCGCCGTGCCGGTCCGCCCGGCGAGCACGAGCGGCAGGGCGACGTTGAGCCGGACGTCGAGGTCGCGCAGCAGCCCGCCGTCCTGCAGTACCAGCCCGATCAGGTCGGGCCCCGGCGGCGACGGCTCGAAGGCGGGCCAGTCGATGGTGCCCGCCGTCGGTTTCTTCATCCCGGCGAGCAGGTGCAGCAGCGTGGTCTTCCCCGCGCCCGCCCTGCCGGTCACCACCGCGCGGGTCTCCGCACCGATCACGCAGGTGACGCCGTGCACGGCGACCACGGCGGTCAGCCCGGAACCGTAGGTGTGCGCCAGTTCGTCGGCGCGGACCAGTGGCGCCGTCACGCCACTCTCACGATCCGCTGCGCGGCCGCCGCGATCTCGGGGTCACGGGTCGCCACGACGACGGCCGTCCCGCGGGCCGCGACGGCGCACAGCAGATCCATGAGTTCGAGTGCGGCGAGCCCGTCGAGCTCGCCCGCCGGTTCGTCGGCGAGGAGCACGTCAGGCGCCCCGGCCAGTGCGACGGCGACTCCGGCCCGCGCGCCTTCCAGCGCCGACAGCGTGCCCGGGTAGTCGTCGCCCCGTCCGGCCAGCCCGACCAGTTCGAGCAGGTCACCGGCGGTGCGCCGCCCGGCGAGCCGCCCAGCCAGCACGACGTTCCGCCCGACGGTGAGGTGGTCGAAGAGGTTTCCGCGCCGGAGCAGCACGCCGACCCCTGGAGCGCCGAGGAGGGCCTCGCCGCTTCCGGCGGGCAGCACGGCCACACACTCGCCCGGGACGGCGAACCGGACGAGGGGGACGGATCCGGGCCCCGGGCCTGCCATGACGGCGGCACGTCGGCGCATGGCCCCAAGGTAAGGCGAAGGGGGTCAACATCGCCTTGATCTCAGGTCAACGGACGGCAAAATATCGCGTCGGGTGGGTGATCCTCTCGCACTTCGGCCACACTCTGAGCGTGCGCCGCCGGATCGTCACCCTCACCGTGCTGGCCGCGGTGCTGGCGATCACCCTGTTCGGGGCGCCGCTGGCCATCGCGGTCGCCAAGTTCCACGAGGGCAACTCGACCCACGACCTCGAACGGGTCGCCGACACCGTCGTCCTCGGCGTGGCCGGCGATCTGGCCAACGGCCGGATCCCGGAACTGAGACCGGTCAAAGAGGAGGAAGGCCGGATCCGCGGGATCAGGGTCGCGGTCTACACCCCGACCGGCAGGCTCCTGGCAGGCAACGGCCCGAACAGCGAAGACCGCTTCGTCCGCGAAGCGCACTACACCGACATGGCGACCGGCACCCGCGACGACGAGATCGTCCTGGCCGTCCCGGTACTCAGCGGGCCGTCGCTGGTCGGGGTGGTCCGCGCCGCCCATCCCCGGTCTGAACTGGACGCCAAGATCCGCCTGACCTGGCTGAAGATGATCGCGCTCGCCGGGATCGCGATCGGTGCGAGCTGGCTGATCGGGCGCCGGATCGCCACCCGGCTGGCGCGGCCGCTGGAGGATCTGGCCGCCACCGCCGAACGGCTCGGCGAAGGCGACTTCACCGTCCGCACGCGCCGGACCGGGGTCCACGAGATCGATCAGGTCGCCGAGGCGCTCGACGTCACGTCCGAGCGGATCGGCGAGACGCTGGACCGCGAGCGGACCTTCTCCTCCGACGCCTCCCACCAGCTGCGAACCCCGCTGACCGGGCTTCGGCTGCAGCTGGAGGCCGCGCTGGAAAGCCCCGACCGCGACCCCTACGCGACGATCCGCGACGGCATCGCCTCGGCCGACCGGCTCGAACGCACCATCGACGACCTGCTGGCGCTGGCCAAACAGACGAGGGCCCCGCGCGCGCTGCTCGACCTGGGCAAACTCTTCGAGGAGGTCCGCCAGACCTGGCACGGCCTGCTCGCCGGACGCGGCCGCGCGCTGCGGATCAGCGGCCGGGACGCCCTGCCGGCGCGGGCGGCGGACGCGGCCGTGCGGCAGGTGCTCGCCGTACTGCTGGACAACGCGGCGACCCACGGCCGCGGCACGGTGTCCGTCCTCGCGCGTGACGCCGGGGACGCGCTGGCCATCGACGTGAGCGACGAGGGCGCCATCGAGGACGGGCACGATCCGTTCGCGACCGTCGACCGGACCGAGGACCACGAAGGCAACGGGATCGGGCTGCGGCTGGCGCGGAGCCTGGCCGAGGCGGAAGGCGGGCGGCTGCGGCTGACCAGCCCGGCGCCGACGACGTTCACGCTGCTGCTGCCCGCCGAACGCCCCTCGCCGAAAGAAGAAGGCCCGGGCCTGGCGAGCTAGGGGGGGTTACTCGCCAGGCCGGGCCGGTAGGAGGCAAACGCGCCCCGACAGCGCGCACGGCATGCCACCTGACTGAAGACGGTAAAGACCAGCGGGCCAACAGACGGTACACGCCGGATTAACTGACACTTTGCTTTTTGATGTCACACGGGTTCGGCCATCGTCCGGCCGGGCTGAATCGATCGTGGGAAGATTGACCGCATGACCACCGAGCCGGCGCCGAGATGGCGGAGACTGGAACCGGACGAGCGCAAGGAGCAGATCTTCGCCTGCGCGGCCCGCCTTTTCTCCGACCGCCCGTACTCGGAAGTGTCCACTTCGGACATCGCCGCCGAGGCCGGGGTCGCCAGGGGTCTGATCAACCACTACTTCGGCACGAAACGCGAGCTCTACCTGGAGATCATCCGGCGGGCGCTGACCGTGCCGCGGCTCGCCGTCGAGATCCTGCCGGAAGGCCCGCTCGAACTGCGCGCCGACGTCGCCATCGACTGGTTCCTGGACATGGTCACCAGCCAGGAGAAGATGTGGCTGGCCGCGATCGCACCGGAGGGCATCGGCCGGGATCTCGAGGTCGAACGGATCCTCGAAGAAGCCGATCGCGAATCGGCCGACCGGGTGCTCGAAGCCGTCGGCCTCTCCCGCGAAAGCGAACACGGGCCGGAACTGAACGCCCTCGTCCGCGCGTTCGGCGGGATGGTCAAGGCCGCGGGCCGCGAATGGCTCGTGCGCGGTTCACTCGATCGCGCGCAGGTGCACACCTTGCTCAGCAAATCGCTGGTCACGCTGGTGGGCGACGTGTTCCCGGAGATCCAGCGAGGCTGAAAAGGGAGAAGCCCCCGGCACCTCGAGGGGAGGTTGGTGCCAGGGGCTTCGGGACCGGTGACGAGCACCGGTATTCCTCCACACTACGCCGATTCCCTGTCACGGCTCTGTCAAACGTCCGATTGCGTTCAGCTGGGTGAGCCGGAGTTCGAGACCGTCGAGACAACGCTGCACGGCGTAATGGTAAAGCCGCTCGTAGTAACCGGCCGCGAGGTCCGGATCCGCGACCAGCTCGGAGATCGACTCGCCCAGCGCCGCCATGCCGGGCAGGTCCTCGCGCGTGCGGTACGCCGCGTAGCCCTCGCATCGGTCGAGCTGGAGCGCCATCGCGCTCTCCCGGTCGTCCTCCATCGCGACGAACTGGCAGGCGGTGGCGAGCAGCAGGTTGTAGGCGAACGGCGCCTCGCTGCCGAAACCCGCCGCGAGCAGACGGCCGATGCCGGTGTTCATGGTCGGCACGGCGGCGGCGACCGACGGCCCGAACAGGGCGAGGCGGCGCGCCGAACCGGGATAGCGGCGCAGCACGGTCCGCACGGTCGGCAGGAATTCGTCGAACCAGTCCCGCCACGACAAGGCCTCGTCGGGCAGCGTCAGTTCGCCGACCACCCGGTCCAGCACCGCGACGACGACGGTGTCCCGGTCGCCGACGTGGTGGTAGACCACCGCGGGGTAGGCGTCGACGGCGGCCGCGAGCTGCCGCAACGTCCAGTTCTCCAGGCCCGATTCGGCCGACAGCTCCAGCGCGGCGTCGACGATCCGGTCCCTGGTGACGGCCGGCCGTCCGGAAGCCGCGCGGGACCTCGGCCGGGAACCCGCGTCTTCGGAGAAAGTCGGCATGCGGGCTACCGTATCCGCATTCGGCTGGTCGGACGGCGGGGGCTTCCGGCAGGATCAGGCCATGCCCCGCGCGCGTGTGAACGGTCTCGAACTCGAGTACGACACCTTCGGCTCCCCCGCGGATCCGCCACTGGTCCTGGTGATGGGACTCGGCGCCCAGATGGTGACGTGGGAGGAGGGCTTCTGTGCGCTGCTCGCCGAGGGCGGCTTCCACGTCGTCCGCTTCGACAACCGCGACATCGGTCTCTCGTCCTATCTGGACGATCTCCCCGCGCCGGATCTGGCCGCGCTCGCCGCGGGCGACCTGGCCTCCGCGCCGTACCTGCTGTCCGATCTCGCCGCCGACATCACCGGGTTGTTCGACGCGCTCGGTTTCGCCCGCGCGCACGTCGTCGGGGCGTCGATGGGCGGGATGATCGTGCAGCAGCTCGCGATCGACTCGCCCGAGCGGCTGCTCAGCCTCACGTCGATCATGTCGACCACCGGGGATCCCTCGGTCGGGCATCCGGAGCCCGCCGCGCTCGCCGGGCTGACGCGGCCGCCCGCCGCCACCCGGGAGCAGGCGATCGAAGACGGCGTCGCATGGTTCAAGCTCGTGGGTTCGCCCGGTCACCCGTCCGACGAAGAGTTCCTGCGCATGAAGGCCACCCGCAACTACGACCGCGCGAATCACCCCGAGGGTGCACTGCGGCAGGCCGCCGCCGTCGTCGCTTCGGGTGACCGCACGGCGAAGCTGCGCGACGTCCACGTCCCCACGCTCGTCATCCACGGCGAAAGCGACCCGCTGATCAACGTCAGCGGCGGGAAGGCGACCGCGGAGGCGATCCCGGACGCGGAACTGCTGCTGTTCCCCGGAATGGGTCACGAACTGCCGCGGCAGCTGTGGCCCGCGATCGCCGACGCGATCATCGCGCACGCGCGCAAGGCCTGAAGGGGCAGGATTCCGTCAAGGTTCCAGGCTGAGCCGTAGGGAAGGCGTTCACGCCCGCGGCACGGCCGGTCACACGGAGTTGACTGGGCGGATGAGGAATCCCGAGTGTTTCGGCTTCCCGTTCGGTTGTGCCGCCGTCGTCGCCGCCGCGTCGGTGGCCGGACTGCTCGGCTCGGCGCGACATCACGTCTTTTCCTTGCTGGCCTTGGGTTTCGTCGTACTCGCCACCGGTATCGTGACGCGTTCGACCGCGACCGCGGGGACGGCGGTGATCGCCTGGGGTGTCCATTCGGGATTCACCGTCGGGACACTGGGCGCGCTCCAGTTCACGACCGAGACGGGCGTCGCCGCCCTCGTGTTCACCGCCGCGACCGCGGTCGGCGCGCTCGCACGGCGTTTCGTCCACGATGCCAGGTCCGAGTCGCCCCACCCCCTGGAAGGGGCGACTCGGACGCGGCTTTCCGGCCCTGACACACCTGCCCATCCCCCTCCGGTGGGCGAGTGCGACGGGGATCATCGATCACGGGAAGGTTCCAGCTGGTCCGCTCGTACCCAGGTCGCGTGAAAACCGAGCGGGACCCGCTGGGGCAAGAGGACCCTGGCCACGGGTCCGGCAGCGAGATCGGCGGCGTCGAAGACGTCCAGCTCCGAGCGCCCCTCACGCTCGTCCTGGACGAAGGTCACCAGATAGCCGTCGGCGGAATCGGCGGCCGCGCCGTCGCGGGGTGCGAACGGCGCCTCACTGCCCCACCGGCCCGGACCGAAACGGTGTTCGGTCTTGGCGCCGGCAAGATTGTCGTAGCACACCAGGCCGTCGAATTTGAGCGTCGACTCCGGCGAGATGTGCACCGCGTAGGAGAAGCGATTCCGGCCGCCGACCACCCTCGAGTCGACGGACGGAAATTCGGTGTTGTCGTCGTCGAGCTGGTTCTCCAGGCACTGCCCGGTCCGGAGGTTGAACCGGTAGCGGTGCAGCGAGGCGTCCAGCCGCAGGTACGACAGCATCTTGGCGAGCGGGGTGCGGGCGTCCGCGCGCGGTTGCGGGCGCTGGACACGGCAGACGTCGAGGACGATTTCTTCGCCCTGCTCCCAGGAATTGACGACGTGGTAGATGTAGCAGGGGCTGGCTTCGAACCAGCGGATCTGGCTACCGTTACCGTAGCGAGGAAGCACCCCGAACCGGCTCGGCAGCGACCGGTCGAACAACAGCCTGTGACGGCCGTTGCGCGCCGCCTCCATGTCCTGGACCAGCGGTAAATCCATCAGGACGGCGTAGTTCTCGGTGATCGCCATGTCGTGCGGCAGGCGCGGACCGGGGAGTTCGATATCGGTCGCGCTCGCGACCTTGCCGTCCGCGCTGATCACGCCGTAGCGCAGGTACGGCGGGCGCGGCCCGTAGTCGAACCAGAACATCTCGCCGGTGCGCTCGTCGACCTTCGGATGGGCCATCATGTCGCCGACCAGCGTGCCGAGGAAGTCTTCGGCGCCCAGTGTCTCCAGGGAAAGCGGATCGACCGCGTACGGCGTGCCGCACATGTACCAGGTGGAGAGCACCTTGCCGCGATGGAAGATCAGGTCGGTATTGGCGCTGTCCTTGACGTTCAGGCCGTGCGTGTTGCCGAACGGGTTGCCCCTGGGCGACTCCATGACGCCCTTCCAGAGCGCCTTGCCCGCTTCGGATTCGGCCTCGAACGCCTTGGTTCGGACCCAGCGGTTGCGGTAGCGGGCCTTGCCGTTCTCCAGGTGGACGGCGTGGATCATGCCGTCGCCGTCGAACCAGTGGTAGCGCCCCTCCGGCTCGAACCGGGGATTCGGCCCGTTGCGCAGGTACACGCCGTTGAGGTCCGCGGGGATCTTGCCGATGACCTCGAGATCGCTCGCGTCGATCTCCTCGCCGACCGGGGCGTAGACGCCCATCAGGTACGGGTTGACCTCGGGTTCCCCGGTGGCGGCTGCCACCAGGACCGGCTGCTCGGAGGTGCTCGTCATCGGTACTCCCCGGCTGGTTCGTGTTGACCGATGGCTGAGACACTATGATTTCTGTAGTCAGGTGTCAAGAGGCTTCTGTTGCTGTAGTCAGTAGTACGCTGACAGCGACATCACCCTTGGAAGGAACCACGTGACAGAGGCGACGGCGCACCGCGTCCGGCCGGCGGGCGATCCGCTGCGCCGGGCGCTCGAACTGCTCGGCGATCAGTGGACCTTGCTGATCCTGCAGAGCCTTTTCCTGCGCTTCCGCCGTTACGAGGAGCTCCGGCTGCGGCTCGGCATCTCCCCCACCGCGTTGTCCGGGCGGCTGCGCGAAATGGTCGACGCGGGCGTGCTCGTCCGCACGCCGTACCGGGACGCGCGCCGCACCCGGCACGAGTACCGGCTCACCGGACGCGGCCTCGATCTGTGGCCGCTGCTGATCTCGATCTGGGCGTGGGAACGGGAATGGGTCGAGGGACGGCGCGCGGTACTGCCGACGCTGATCCATCTCGACTGCGAACTGGCCACGTCGGCGCCGCTCGGCTGCGCCTCGTGCGAACGCCGGGTCGACGCCCGCGACGTCCGCGCGCGGCGGCTCGACGAGACCGGCGTCGTCGAAGCGACGGCGTCGAAACGCTTCCGCCGCAAGGACGCCGAGTCCCTCGCGGGCGATCCGCTGATGTTCTTCCCGGACACGATGGAACTCCTCGGTGACCGGTGGTCGACCGGAGTCGTGGTGAGCGCGCTGCTCGGGGCACGGCATTTCTCGGAGTTCGAACGCGAACTGGGCATCGGGCCGAGCGTGCTCTCGGGGCGGCTGTCGAGACTCGTGGACGTCGGCGTGCTGCGGACCGGGATCGCGAAGACCCGCACCGACGCGCACGACTACCGGCTGACGGCGAAAGGGCTCGCGTTCTTCCCCGCGCTGGCCTTCATCGCCGAATGGTCGCGAGGTTTCGAGGTCCCGGGCCAGGAGCCCGACATCACGCTGGAGCACGTGGACTGCGGCAACCGGCTGAAGCCGATCCTGCTGTGCGATCACTGCTGGCACCCGCTGCTGCGGGACCGGGTCCGGTTCGGCGGTCCGGTCCAGCTGCCGGCGCCGTCCAGGTGACGTAAATCGACTCGCCAAGGCGGTCGGTTCCTGACAGGCTGGCGTGGTCACACGTCGTCACCTCGGAGGTAAGAATGACTGAACCCGCACCGTCACCGGCGGATGGCGAAGAGGACGACACGAAGCGCAAGTTCCGCGAGGCCCTGGAGCGCAAGCAGGCTCAGGCCCGCTCAGGCTCGGCGCACGAGAACGGCGGCGGGAAGAACCTGCACGCGCACGGTCCGGCGGCGAACAAGCGCACCTTCCGTCGCAAGAGCGGCTGAGTCCCCGGCACACCCCAGTGCCATGAAAGGTCCTTTCCTTGCAAATTTTGCAAGGAAAGGACCTTTCATTGCGTTCAGAGGGCCGCGTCCAGGGACCTACACCGTCAGGATCGACCGCAGCCCGCCGACCTCGGCCATCCGGCGTTCGGCCAGCCGGTCCGCCGCCGTCGCCGGCGGGACACCGTCGGCCTTCGCCAGCGCGAAGACCGCCTTGGTGGTGTCGAAGATGGCCGTCGTCTTGCGCTTGGCGCGCGCGAAGTCGAAGCCGTGCCGCTCGTCGTCGACCTGGATCACGCCACCGGCGTTGACCAGGTAGTCCGGCGCGAAGAGGATGCCGCGGTCGTCGAGCTGCTTGCCGACGCCCGGATGCGCGAGCTGGTTGTTGGCCGCGCCGCAGACGATCTTCGAGCGGAGCAGGCCGACGGTCTCGTCGGTGAGCACCCCGCCCAGCGCGCACGGCGCGAAGACGTCGAGTTCGGTGCGGATCAGCGCGTCGATGTCTTCGACGACTTCGACCCCGGGGTACGCCGCGCGGGTGCGCTCGATCGCCGCGGGCGAGACGTCGGTGATGACCACCTGCGCGCCCGCCTCGATCAGATGCCCGACCAGGATGTGCCCGACCTTGCCGACGCCGGCGACGCCGACCTTGCGGCCCGCGAGGTCCGGGACACCCCAGACGGCGTCCGCGGAGGCGCGCATGCCCTGGTAGGTGCCGAAAGCGGTGAGCACCGAGGAGTCGCCGGCGCCGCCGTTCTCCGGCGAGCGGCCCGTGACGAACTCCGATTCACGGGCGACGATGTCCATGTCCTGCACGTAGGTGCCCACGTCGCAGGCGGTGATGTAGCGGCCGCCCAACGTCTGGACGAACCGGCCGAACGCGCGAAGCAGCGCTTCGGTCTTGTGCTTCTGGGGGTCGCCGATGATGACGGCCTTGCCGCCGCCGAGGTCGAGCCCGGCGAGCGCGTTCTTGTACGCCATCCCCTTCGACAGCGCGAGGACGTCCGCGAGCGCGGCGTCTTCGGATTCGTAGGGGTAGAACCGGGTCCCGCCGAGCGACGGCCCGAGCGCCGTCGAGTAGATCCCGATGATGGCCTTCAGGCCGGTGGCCTGGTCTTGACAGAAGACGACCTGTTCATGGCCGGTACCTTGGCCGAACACTTCGGTCACTGTGGTGACTCCTTGTCCTGGAGTGCACGCTGCTTGTGGCTCACGTGCGAAGTTCCTGCAACAAGGCACAGTCCCCGACGAAGGTCGTCCGGCGGCGACGGTGCCACATCGCAAACCTAGATCGCCCCGGTCCGTTCGCCAAGCCGGGGCCGAGGTGTCTCAGCCGTCGACGACCTCTTGAAGGACACGGAGCGCGGAATCGAGCTGCCGGTCGGACAGATACGGCGCCGGTCCGAACCGCAGATACGCGCCGCGGCTGTCGGTCCGGACGCCGCGTTCGGCGAGGGCGGTCTGCAGCGCTCCGGCGTCGGCGCATTTCAGCGACAGGAAGCCGCCGACGCGGTCGAGCGGCGTCTCCCGGTCACGGGTGATGACGTCCTCGGGCAGCCCGAGCTTGTCGAAGCCCTCGGCGAGGAAGCCCACCTGGTGCCGCGAAACCTCCCGCAGGAACTCGGGCGTGAGCCCGTGCTCGGCGAAGAACCGGAAGACGCGAGCGCCCCGGTAGTGGCTCGTCGGGTCGTAGGTCGCTCCGGCGAACCTGTCCGATCCGGCGGCATAGGCGATCTGGCCGGGCCGGCGCTCGTCCGCGAGCGCGCCGAACTCGGCGTACCAGCCGGTGACGACCGGCCGCAGTTCCTGCGCGTGCGCGGGCATCCGCAGGAAGCAGTTGCCCTCGCCGAGCTGGAGGTACTTGTAGCCGCCGCCGAGCACCCAGGCGTTGGTGAGCCCGAGGTCGTGCAGCGAGAACGGGACGACGCCGAGCGCGTGGTAGGCGTCGACGACGAGGTTCACCGACTTCGAAAGGCAGACGTCGGCGAGATGCGCGAGCCCCGGCACGAGCCGGGAGGTCTCGAACAGCACGGCCGAGACAAGCACGGCGGCGGTGTCTTCGGTGACCTCGGCCGCGACGCGTTCGGCCAGCGTGGCGACCGGCGCCGCGGGGACGCGGACCACCTCGACGCCTTCCTCCGCCAGCCTGCCCAGCTGACGGCGCAGGGTGTGGAACTCGCCGTCGGTGGTGACCAGGCGCGGACGGCGAGGCAGGTCCATCGCCGAGAGGAACCGGATCACCAGATCGTGGGTACTGGCGCCGAGCGCGATACCGCCGTGCGGGTCACCGAGCAGCGCCCGGAACCCAGCGCGCATCTCGTCGGCCTTCGCGAAGGCCCGGTCCCATTTCGTGTCGACCTCTTCGGCCGCGTCGGCGAAGGCCTCCAGAAGACCTTCCCGCGCGACGTCCGGCCACGCCTGATGCGAGTGCCCGGTCAACAGGATCCGGTCCGCCACACCGAACGCCTGGTAGTGCTCCGCGAGCGCGTTGGGATCGCGGCGGAGTTCGTCGAGGTTCGTCAAAGCCTGCTCCGCACCGCCCAGAGATCCGGGAACATCGGGGAGAAAAGCGTCGTACGCAGATAGTGCGCGCCCGACGAACCCCCCGTCCCGGTCTTGTCTCCGATGGTGCGCTCGACCATCTTCACGTGCCGATACCGCCACTCCTGCATCCCTTCGTCCAGATCGACCAGGTGCTCCGCCACGACGGACGGCCCGGTGTCGTCGCGGTAGACCCGCAACAGAACCTCTTGGAGCGCCGGAGAGGGTTCGAGTGGCTTGGTGACATCGCGCCCGGTCGGGACGTCGTACCCCTTCACCGCCAGGTAGGTGACGAAGGAGTCGAAGAGCGACGGCCGTGACATCGCGTCCGCGATCTGGGCGCGCTGTTCACCGCCTTCGGGGTAATGCGCGAACACCCGCTCGTCCCGGCGGCCGAGGACGGCCTCCAGGACACGGAACTGAGCAGACTGGAACCCGCTCGACGCGTCGAGTCGCGCACGGAAACTGGTGAACTGGCTCGGAGTCATCGTCTCGAGCACATCGATCTGCGCGACCACCACCTTGAAGATAGTCAGGATTCGCCGCAAAGTGCGGACGGCGTGAGCGGTGTTACCCGCTTCGAGTTGCTCCTGCAGGTAAAGCGCCTCGTGGAGAACTTGTTTGAACCAAAGTTCATACACTTGGTGGATCACGATGAAGAGCAATTCGTCGTGCTCGTCGGACCTCGGATGCTGCGCGTCCAGCAATTCGTCCAGCGAAAGGTAGGACGTGTAACTCAATGCGGCCTGAGTGTCGTTCATTTTTCTGTCACCTCGTCGAAATGGCGTTGCGCCGCCGGGGCCAGCGCCTGATAGAGATCGTGGAACAACTCGACCGCGGCCGCCCGGCTCGGCGGAGCGGGCACCAGCCCGACCGGGAGCTCCGGATCGAGTGACGGGAAGGCGCGGAACGTATGCGTCAGCCAGGTTCGGACTCCGAACGCCTCGGCGTCAGGCAGGTCGCCTGAATATCCGCCGAAATCCCGGACGAACGCGTCGTAACGCGCGGCGAGGCCGTCGAGGTTCCATGCCCGCGCGGCGAACCGCCGGACGTCGAGCCCGGCCGACGGCTTCCCGAGCATCAGCCCGGCGTGTTCGGCGACGTCCAGTTCGGCCAGGAGGGCGAGCACCTCGGCCTCGCGGTCGTGCGGGGCGATCCAGGTGCCGTCCTGGACCGGGCCGAAACCGAGGAAGCGCAGCCGTCGCACCAGCCGCTCCCTGGCCTGGCGGCGGCTCTCCGGGATGCTCTGCCACAGCACGGTCCACTGCCCGGCCTCGCGGTCGCGTCTGCCGAGGGAGAAGATCCGGCGGTCGCCGTCCTCCAGCAGCGCGATCGTGCGGCGGGTCAGCGAGTAGTGGACGAGCCTGCCCGCCTTGTGCCTCGCGAGCAGGTCGCGGCGGGCGAGCCTGGCCAGCGCGATCCGCGCGGCGCCGTCGGAGAAGCCGAGCCCGGCGAGCACCCCGACCAGGCCGCCGGACCAGACACGGCGGCTCTCGCGCGGCGACACGTAGGTGCCGAGCAGGGTCATCACCAGCTCCTGGGGACCTGGGTCGCCGTGGGGCGGGGCCGATTCGGGCATGAGCGCAACTCTATACACCTCAGGCCGCTGCGGTGTAGCTTGATTCGAGTGACGTACTTCGCGGAGTTGAGCTCGCGTCAGGTGGCCGCGCTCGCGTCCGACGCGCGCGTTCCCGTGCTGCTGCTCCCGGTGGGCGCCGTCGAGCCGCACGGGCCGCACGCGCCGCTGGGCACCGATCCCCTGATCTCACGCGGGATGTGCGAACGTGCCGCCGCGAGGCTGGCCGGCGATCCCGGTTTGCGCGTGCTGATCCTGCCCGAGGTGCCGTACGGGGTGACGCGGTTCGCCGCCGGGTTCGCGGGCGGTGTCTCGATCGGCGAAGAGACCCTGTACGCGCTGCTGACCGAGATCTGCGGCGCGCTCACCGAGCAGGGGCTCACCCGGATCCTGCTGGTCAACAACCATTTCGAGCCGGCGCATCTCGCCGTACTGCGGCGGGTGGCGGAGACGGCGGACGTCGGCTTCGTCGACCTCGTCCGCCGCCGGTACGCCGCGCGGCTCACCGACGAGTTCCGCTCGGGTGAATGCCATGCCGGGCAGTACGAGACGTCGCTGGTGCTGGCCGACCGGCCGGATCTCGTGGACGCCGCCGTCCAGCGCGGACTGCCCGCGGTCCACGTCGACCTGGCGCGCGGCGGGGTCACAGACTTCGCCTCGGCCGGGATGACCGAGGCCTACTGCGGCACCCCCGCCCAGGCGACCGCCGAGGAAGGCGAGAAGACCTTCTCGGTACTCACCGACATCCTGGTCGAAGCGATCCGGGAGCTCGTATGACCTTCAATCTGGCGACCCATTTCGTCGACCGCCTCCCCGGGCAGCGGACGGCGTTGCTGTGCGGCGACGAGGAAGTCACGTACGCGCGGCTCGGCGCATTGGTGAACCGGGCCGGGAACGTGCTGCGCGAACTCGGTGTCCGAAGTGGACAGCGGGTTCTGCTGGCGCTCAACGACAGCGTCGAGTTCGTGGCCGTCTGGTACGCGGCACAGAAGATCGGCGCGGTCACCGCCGAGGTCTATTCTTTTCTGCAGCCCAAGGATTACGCGTACTACCTCGGCTACACGGAGGCCGTCGTCGTCATCGCGGACGCCTCGACGCTGCCCGCGTTGCGCGAAGCCGGGGCACGGAACCTGCTGGTCGTCGGCGATGTGGAGTTGCTGCCCGGCGAACACTCGTTCTCCGCGCTGATCGCGTCGGCGCCGGCCGAACTGGAAGCCGCGCCGACCACGCTCGACGACGTCGCGATCTGGAAGTTCACCACCGGCAGCACCGGCGCGCCCAAGGCGTGCGTGCACCCGGCGCGCAGCGCGCTGGAAAGCTTCGACCGGTACGCGCTCGGCGTGCTCGGACTCCGCGAGGACGACCGCGTACTGGCCGTGCCGAAGCTGTTCTTCGGCTACGCGCGCGATCTGACCGCGTTGTTCCCGTTCGGCGTGGGCGCGTCCGGGATCGTGTTCCCGCAACGCAGCACCACCGACCTGCTGTTCTCGCTGATCGAGCGCTACCGGCCGACGATCCTGGTCAACGTGCCGACCATGATGAGCGCGATGATCGCCCATCCGGCGGCGGCAGGAGTGGACATGAGCTCGCTACGGCTCGCGACGTCGGCGGGTGAGGCCTTGCCGTCGGAGCTGCATCGCAAGTGGGACAACCTGTTCGGTGTCCCGGTGATCGACGGGATCGGCTCGTCGGAGGCGTACCACATCTATCTGTCCAACGTGCCCGGCGCGCAGCGGGTCGGCAGCCTCGGCCGCGAGGTCCCCGGCTACACCGCCCGCGTGCTGGACGAGAGCGGCGATCCGTTGCCGGACGGGGAGATCGGCACCCTGGAGGTGACCGGCCCGACCATCGCGCGCGAGTACTACGGCGACGCCGAGAAAACGGCGCGGACATTCGACGGCGACACCCTGCGCACCGGCGATCTGTTCAGCCGCGACACCGACGGATACTTCCACCACCACGGCCGCGCCGACGACCTGCTGAAGGTGTCCGGCGTGTTCGTCGCGCCGAGCGAGATCGAAGACTGCCTCATCGGTCATCCCGCCGTCGTCGACTGCGCGGTGCTGGGGGTGACCGTCGACGGCCTCGTCGTCCCGCGGGCGTGCGTCGTCCTGGCGGAGGGCGCTTCCGCCACGGCCGGAGAACTCAAGGATCACGCGCGGGCCCAGCTGGCGAAGCACAAGTATCCGCGCGAGGTGGTGTTCGTGACCGAACTCCCCCGCACCGCCAACGGAAAACTCGATCGGCGCGCGCTGCGCCGGGTGGAGGCAGAGTGAGCAGGATCGTCGTCGTCACCGGCGGGACCCGCGGGATCGGCGCGGCCATCGCCGCCCGGTTCCGGGCCGCCGGCGACAAGGTGCACGCCCCCGGCCGGGCCGACTGCGACGTCACCGACGAAGACGCCGTCGCGCGGTACTTCGACGGTCTCGGGCCGGTGGACGTGCTGGTGAACAACGCCGGGATCTCGGCGAGCGCCCCGCTGGCGAAGACCTCGCTGGAGCAGTGGCGGACCCAGTTCGAAGTCAACGCGACCGGCGCTTTCCTGTGTACACGGGCGGTCCTGCCCGGCATGCGGTCGCGCGACACCGGCCGGATCGTCACCGTCGCCTCGACGGCGTCGCATATCGGCTACCGCTACACGGCCGGCTACACGGCCTCGAAGCACGCCGCCGTCGGCCTGATGCGGGCGGCCGCCGCGGAACTGGCGGGCACCGGCGTCACCGCGAACGCCGTCTGCCCGGCCTTCGTGCGCACGGACATGACGGCCGCCTCCGTCGCCCGGATCCAGGAACGGACCGGCCGCGACGAAGCCGGCGCGGAAGCCGCCCTCGCCGCCGCGTCACCGCTCGGCCGCCTGCTCGAACCCGACGAGGTCGCTCACGCGGTGACCTTCTTCGCGGCGCCCGAAGCCGCCGCGATCAACGGACAGACACTCGTCCTCGATGGAGGTGGGATCCAGTCATGAGCCCGTTCCGCGCCACGCCGCCGATCACGACGGACTGGGAGCACTTCGAGTTCACCGTGGACGACGGCGTCGCCACGGTCACCTTGAACCGCCCCGACAAACTGAACGCGCTCACCTTCGACAGCTACGCCGACCTGCGCGACCTGCTGGCCGAATTGCCGCATCGCGGCGACGTCCGGGTGCTGGTCATCACCGGGCAGGGGCGGGGTTTCTGCTCCGGCGGCGACGTCGAAGAGATCATCGGCGAACTGCAGAAGATGGAGTCCGCGGAACTGCTGGAGTTCACGCGGATGACCGGCGCGGTGGTGAAGGCGCTGCGGGAATGCCCCATCCCGGTGATCGCCGCGGTGAACGGTGTCGCCGCGGGCGCTGGCTCGGTGATCGCGCTGGCGAGCGACTTCCGACTGCTGGCGTCGTCGGCGAAGTTCGCCTTCCTGTTCACGAAGGTCGGACTGGCCGGCGCGGACATGGGCTCGGCGTACCTGCTGCCGCGGCTGGTCGGGCTCGGCCGGGCGACGGAACTGCTGATGCTGGGCGACAAGATCGACGCTGCCCGGGCCGAGACCATCGGGCTGGCTTCGAAGGTGGTGCCCGACGATTCACTGGCTTCGGAGGCTTTGGCGTTGGCGCGGCGTCTTGCCGATGGGCCGGCTTTGGCTTACAGCACGACGAAGGTTCTGTTGACGCGCGAGCTCGATATGGATCTGGGGAGTTCCATCGAGCTGGAGGCGATCACGCAGGCTTTGCTGATGACGGCGAAGGATCATGGGGAGTTCTATGCGGCGTGGACGGCTGGGCGTTCTCCTCAGTGGACTGGTCGGTGAGGTCTTTTCGGTGACCGTCGGGGCTGGCGCCGGTCGGTCGTGACCGGCCTGGTGACGATGGACTGTGTGGATTTTAGTGCGTTGGATGACCTGAAATCCACACAGTCGTGCGTGATCGGGCCAGTCGTGATGATCGTCCGTTAGGGAGTGCTTCGGTCGTCGCTGAATCTGGGAAGGCGCAGGCCCTCAGTCGCGGATACGGAGGGCTTCGTCGCCGAGTGGCGGGTCCTGAGGTTCTCGGTCGGGCGAGCGATGGACTGTGTGGATCTTGGGACATCACCCACATGGGCATGCCGAGGGGCCCGTCGCCTGGATGGCTAACGGGCTCCTCGGGGTTCAGACGTGATGCAGGGTGTTACGGCGGGGTTTTCGGGGCGGATCTCGGTATTGGGGTGGGATGAATTCCGGTAACCCGTCGGCCGCCATGCGTACTTCCCAGTCACCGTGGTGAATCAGCCGATGATGGAAGCCGCAGAGCAACACGAGATTCCGAAGATCCGTCGGCCCGCCGTCTGCCCAATGATGAATGTGATGAGCGTGGCAGTTCTTCGGTTTCCGATGACACCCGGGGAAGGCGCAGCCACCGTCGCGGATGTTCAACGCGCGTCTCTGGCCTGGGGTGACGAACCGTCTCAGGCGCCCCATATCCAGCGGCTCACCCGACGCGCCCATCACAACCGGCACCATCAGGCAATCGCAGGCGGCGAGCCGGGCTTCCCGAGCGGTCATCGTCCCGACGAAGTCCAGGCAGGCGGTGCCGAGGCCGGATTTGAGTTCCTCCAGCCCGATGGTGACATGCACCAAGGTGCGGTAGCCACTGGTACCGGGCTGGTCGGGGCAGGCGATGGCCAGATCGAGCAGTTCGGCCCAGGCGTCTCCCATGCGTTCGCACTTCATCCGCAGATCCGCCTGACCGAACTCATCCACCGGGCGTGGCTGGGCATGCGCTTCCAACGCGGCCGCGGTGCGGGCCCCGGTCTCGTCATCGAGGAGGCCAGTGAGTTTCCAGAAGCCGTCTTTGCGCCGCTCCAGGGTGATCTCGCGGCGTGGTTCCTTCGGCTCAGGATCTTTGGGTTCCTTGCCGTCGGGATTCAGCAAGCCTTGCAGGTTCGCTTCGGCCTTGGCGAGTTGGCGGGGACCGGCGTTCGGGGCGAGATTGGCGAGGATCTGCTCCGCACCCGCCCGCTCCTCCGCCGAAATGTCGGCCGGGAGGTTCTTCAAGATCTCCAGGATCTGATCGATCCGCTCATCCCCGACCAACCCCTGAGCGGCGACCGCGGCAGTCGCGGGCGCGACCGGCGGAACCTCAGTGCCATCCAACGCACGCGTCGGGTTCAACGCGATCGCCCGCTTCACGATCGGACCCGCCTCACCACGTGACAGCCCCGCGATCTCGGCGAGCCAGCTCGCCGTGCTCCCATGCCCATACAAGTCTTTGGCGCCACGAGACTCGATCTCCGCCAGGAACTGCCCCAGACAGGCGGTCGCGATCCGGATAACCTGCAAAGCGTGCTGCACGCCATGGGCAAGCTCCAGCTTGCCAGCGCGCCACAGTTCTTGCGGCAACTCGGGGAGGAAGGTCTCGGACACGACTCCATAATACCCGAAGAAATCGAACACGTGTTCGTAATTTTAAGCAACCAGCAAATCGCACGAACAACACTGAAGAGTGAAACGGCCGCCGACCCCGAATCATCTCGCGAACGCACTTCACGCACTTAGTCGACTAAGAGCGTGTCTTACGTGGTGATCGGTTGCCCGTAAGCGATGATCTTGGTCGTGGTGGATCGGTTGTCGCTGCGGCTGGTGCCGGATGAGCTCTGGGAATTGGCGGAGCCGTTGATTCCGGTGTTCGAGCCGCGCCCGCAGGGCGGTGGTACGGCGCCGCTGGACGCTCGCGCGGTGTTCACGGCGATTGTGTATGTGCTGAGCAGCGGGTGTGCTTGGCGGGATGTGCCGCCGTCGTTCGGGGTGCCGTTCCAGACCGCGCACCGTCGCTTCGGCCAGTGGACCGAAGCTGGTCTGTGGCGGCGGTTGCATCACGCGGTTCTGGACGAACTCGGTGGCCGTGACCTGATCGACTGGTCGCGCGCGATCGTCGACGGAGCAAGCGTGCGCGCGAAAAAAGGGGATCCATGACCGGACCCAGCCCGGTGGACCGCGGCAAACCCGGCTCGAAAATCCACGCCCTGTCCGACCGCGACGGGCTCCCGCTGACCGTCGCGATCTCCGCGGCCAACACCCACGACAGCTGTGCGCTCAAACCGCTGGTCATGGCGGTGCCGGCGATCAAATCCCGGCGCGGCCCGCGGCGGCGCAAGCCCGCCAAACTGCACGCCGACAAGGCCTACGACCAACCCGACCTCCGAGCCTGGGTCGCCCGCCGCGGCATCAAGGTCCGCATCGCCCGCAGAGGAATCGAATCCACCGGCAAGCTCGGCAAACACCGCTGGGTCATCGAGCGGACCATGGCCTGGTTCACCGGATACCGCCGCCTGACCCTGCGCTACGAACGCAAAGCCGAACACTTCCTCGCCTTCCTCCTCCTCGCCGCAGCACTCACCTGCCACAAGAAACTCCGCAAACACACCACATGAGACAAGCCCTTAGTCGGCTAAATGCGAAAGGTGACCCGCGGCGCCCAGCAACCGATCGGCCAGAACCCGGCACCGCTCCCCCAATTCCACCGGCTCGATCACCTCGAAAGCGTGCCCCAGCACCACCACATGCATCAGCAGGAAATCGAGATCCCCGGCCCCGCTCAGCACCTCGCACCGCGAACGTCCCCGTTCCCGCACCACGGCGGCCGACGCCGGGATCTGCGAACGCACGACCGGAGCGGGCGCGTGGACCAGGAATCGCGCCTGGTGCCGGTAGACGCGGCTGGCGATGTTCTCCTGCACGTACGCCGCCGCGTCGGGCGCCTCGCGCGGGCGGAAACGCCACGATCGCGCGGAAACCTCGGTCATCTTGTCGACGCGGAAGGTGCGCCAGTCGTCGCGGTCGAGGTCGTAGGCGAGCAGATACCAGCGCCGCCCCGAGGCCACCAGACGGTACGGCTCGACCCGCCGCGGCACAGAACCCGAAGACGGATACTCGAAGGCCGCTTCGACCTCGTCGCGGCAAGCGCGGGCCAGGGTCATGAGCACGTCGGGGTCGATCGGCGCGCGGCTTCCGTCGAAGGCGACCACGGAGCCGGACAGCGCGCTCACTTCGCGCCGCAGTCTGGTCGGCAGCACCCGGTCGAGTTTCGTCAGCGCCCGCAACGCGGCTTCCCCGCTGCCCGCGCCGGCGAGCAGCGAGACCGCGGTGGCGATCGCCTCCTCGTCGTCCAGCAGCAACGGCGGCATGTCGTGCCCTGGCCCGAGCTGGTAGCCCCCGCCGACGCCGTTGCTCGCCTGCACCGGGTAACCGAGCGCGCGCAGCCGCTCGACGTCCCGCCGGATCGTGCGCGGCGTGACACCGAGCCGTTCCCCCAGCTCCGGGCCGGTCCACACGGCGCGCTGCTGCAACAGCCCGAGCAGGGTGAGCACCCGTTCGGTCGTCCCGCGCTCGTCCTCCATGTCACCCACTGTGCCAGAGATAGCGGACCGATCCTGTCCGCTAGGCGTGTCAGACTTCTCCCATGAACCGCAAGAGCCGCGAATTCCAGGTCAGCTTCGACGCCCTCGACCCGAAAGCCCTGTCCACCTTCTGGCGCGACGCCCTGGGCTACGTCCACCCCGGCCCTCCCGGGGTCGAGGTGCCCGAGGGCACCGACCCGCTGGACGCGTGGGACGAGTTCCTCGAGCGTGTCGGTATGCCCGTGGAGCAGCGCAATAGCCGCTCGGCCCTCGAAGACCCGGCGGGCGAAGGGCCCAGGATCTTCTTCCAGCAGGTCCCGGAGGACAAGATCGCGAAGAACCGCGTCCACCTCGACATCCGCGCCGCTCCCGGCCTGCAGGGAGACGAGCGCATGGCGGCGCTCGAAGCCGAATGCGACCGTCTCGTCGCCCTGGGCGCGACGCGAGTGAAGCGTTTCGAGCCCGAGCAGCCGTTGAGCCTCGGCTTCATCGTGATGAACGACCCCGAGGGCAACGAGTTCTGCCTAGACTGACGTCACCGCGATCGCGTTGTCCTCCAGGGATCCGAAGTAGAGGGTCCCGGCCCGCTCGCGGACGCCGACGAGCACGTGGAACCCGTCGATCTCCCCGCGCAGTTCGTGGACGAGCTTCCCGTCCGGAGTCACGCCCCGCACCCCGCATTCCCGCGCGGGTGCGGGCTGGAGGGCCGTCGGCAACGCCCGGACACCGGCCCGCAGCGGCGCGGGGAGCTTCTGCACCAAGGAAAGCGCGGGAACCTTCGGGCTCGCCACGGTGATCCAGATCAGCCCGTCGCTGCCGGTCGAGATGTTGTCGGGATAACCCCACAGATCGTCGACGAGGTAGTCCCGCGTGCCCGCCTTGTCGCCCGTGAGCCATACGCGCGCGACCCGGTAGGCGCCGGTCTCGGCGACGGCCACATAGGACTCGTCGGGCGGCAGCGCGACACCGTTGGCGAACTGGAAACCGTCCGCGAGCTGCTCGATCTTCCCGTCCGGTGTGCGCCGCAGGAGCCGTCCGCCGCCGGTCTGCTCGATCAGGTCGTCGCGCCATTTCTCGATGCCGAAGCGGCGCGACGAGTCGGTGAAGTACACCGTGCCGTCGGAGGCGACGGCGGCGTTGTTGCAGAACACGAAGTCGAGCCCCACCGCCGAAGTCGCCAGCGTGGTGACCGGGCCGCCCGCGAGCGGCATGGTGAGCAGACCGGCCTTGGCGTCGCAGATCAGGAGGTCTTCGCCGTAGAACTCCAGGCCCAGCGGACGGCCGCCGGTGTCGCCGAGGACGTCGATCCGCTTGCCGTCCGGCGTGACGCGCAGGATCCGCCCGTCGTCGACGCCGGTGTAGATCCGCCCCTGGTCGTCGACCACGACGTCCTCGGGACCGTGCCCGTTGACCGGGATGACCGTGACCTCGCCGAACGCCATCGCGTGTCTCCTAGTGTCGCGCACCGGAATGCGGTGCATGAGTCGGTGGATCCAGGTTTCCGCTGGCGGTGTTGCCGGTTCGTCCTCGTACCGGGTTGTACTCGGGCGGACCGGCAATGCCGCCAGCGGGAAGCTGGGCCGCCGAATCGTGTGCCGCATTCCGGTGCGCGACACTAGCGATAAGTGAGCAGTTGTGCGGCTTCCGCCTCGAAATGCGGATGTTCGTTGAACGACAACAGGGTCACCCCACCGCGTCCGGACACCAGTTTGGTGATGCCCGCGTTCACGGTGACCCGGTTCAGTTTCAGCAGCCCCGCCTCCGGCGTGCCCATGAGCGCGCCGCAGACCGTCGCGATCACACCACCGGAGCTGAAGACGACGGCGTGCTCACCCTTGCCCAGCGACGCCACGACATCGGCCAGCGCGCCCTTGACCCGCTCCAGGAACCGGGGCCAGGTTTCGGCACACGGACTCGAATCCCCTGCCGACACCCACGCGTTCAGGGCACCGTCCAAAGCGGCCTGATACGCCCGCGAGTCGGTCTGCTGGACACCGGCGGCGTGATACTTCGCGATGTCGACGTGGTCGTACTCGTTCCAGCGCTCGTCCTCGACGACGGCGATGCCGGAGCCGAGCACCTTCAACGCCGTCGCGGCGGTGTCCCGTTGGCGGGCAAGGGAACCCGCCCGCGCCTGGGTGAATTCGACACCTCGACGGAGCAGTTCCTCACCGACCACAGTGGACTGTTCGAAACCGCGCGGCGAGAGCTGGTCGTAGTTCTCCGCGCCGAACGACGCCTGCCCGTGCCGGACCAGATAGATCGCGCCCATCTACGCGGTTCCTCCTCCGATGATCCGGCGGCAGCGGCCGTCGAGGTAGCCGACGAACTGCCAGAGGTCCTTCAGCGCCGGATTGGTCGTCTGTCCCGCGTGGTAGCGGTAGTAGATCTGCTGGATCACCACCGCGAGCCGGAACAGGCCGTACACCTCGTAAAACGTCCAGTCGCCGATTTCGAGACCGGACCGCTCCGCGTACCGTCGCACGAATTCCTCGCGCGTGTACATCCCCGGCAGGTGCGTCGGCTGACGACGGCTGAGCTTCATGACGTCGTCATCGTCGTCCTGCACCCAGTACGCCAGGGTGCTGCCCAGTTCCATCAGCGGATCGCCGAGGGTGGCCATCTCCCAGTCGAGCACGCCGACGATGCCGAGATCGTCGTCGAGCACCAGGTTGTCGAGCCGGTAGTCGTTGTGGATCAGGCAGATCTTGACCTCGGGCGGCTGGTTCTCCTTCAGCCACGCCATCACCTCGGCGCAGTCCGGGACGTTCTCCGTGCGGGCCTTGAGGAATCGCTCCGACCAGCCGCGCACCTGACGCTCGACGTAGCCGGCGCCCTTGCCGAGGTCGGCCAGCCCGGCGGCCTCGACGTCGACGGCGTGCAGCTCGACGAGCCGGTCGACGACCTTGCCGCACAGTTCGCGCGCGCTCTCGGGCGGCAGGTCGAAACCGGCGGGCAGATCTCCGCGCAGGATCAGGCCTTCGAGCCGCTCCATCACGTAGAAGTCGCCGCCGAGCACGGTTTCGTCGTCGCAGAAGGCGAGAACCTCGGGCACGTAAGGGAAGACCGGCCGCAACGCCTGCTGGACCCGGAACTCGCGGCGCATGTCGTGCGCGGATGCGGCCTTGTGCCCGACCGGCGGACGCCGCAGGATCAGCTCGCGATCCGGATAGGTCAGCAGGTACGTGAGGTTCGAGGCGCCACCGGGGAACTGGCGGACCCCGGGCGGCGCATCGCCGAGCCCGGGCACCCGCGCGGCCAGCCAGGCGTGCACCGCGGCCGGGTCGAACGAGTCCTCTCCGCGTACCTCGACGGTCTTGTCCGCGGCCAAGGTCATCCGAACTTCTTCAGCATCGACGCCGGGACGAACGGGAAGAGCTTCGAAAGCACGCTCCACGGCCACGTCGGCACGAACGCCTTCGCCGTCTCGGATTCGATCGCCTTCACGAGCGCCTGCGCGCCCGGCTCCGCCCTGACGGCGCCCGGAAGCTTCGAGATGTCTTCGTTCATCTCCGATTCGATGAACCCGGGGTGCAGCGTGGTGACCTTGATCGGGGTCTTCAGCAGCTCGATCCGGGTTCCCTCGGCGAACGCCGAGATACCCGCCTTCGAGGCGGCGTACGCGGTGGCGTTGCCGGGCACACCGCGAAGCGCGAGGAACGAGGACACGACCACGAGATGGCCGTCCTTCTGCTTGCGGAAGATGCCGACGGCGGCCTCGATCTGGGCGGCCGCGGCGAGGAAGTTCGTCTGAAGGGTCTCGCGGTTCGCGTCGAAGCGGCCGGTGCCGATCCGCTGCCCCTTGCCGAGTCCCGCGTTCACGATCACGCGATCGAGGGAGCCGAGCTCCTCGCGGAACTCCTCGAAGACGGCGAAGACCTGGTCGTGGTCGTTCACGTCGAGCTTCCGGGTGACCACGGTGATGCCGGGGTACGCCTTCTTGAGCTCCGCGGCGAGGGTTTCGAGCCGGTCGACACGGCGGGCGGCCAACGCCAGGTTGCGGCCTCTCGCGGCGTACTGCCTGGCCATTCCTTCGCCGAGTCCGGAGCTCGCCCCGGTGATCAGGATGTTCTTCCGCAGGACCATGGGCAGGAGCTTACCCGTTGGTAACAAGTCTGGGAGCCCCTTGGACAGGGGGCTGCCCCCGGCGCCTGGAGTTCGCCGGGGGCAGCCTGTCCGCAAGGGTCTTACTTGACCTGGAGCAGCTTGTTCGCCGTTCCACCGGTCGGGTTGCTGATCTTGCCGTCCGCGGCGGCGGCGACGAGACCTTCGGCGACCTGGGCCGGGGTGGCGTCAGGGTGCGCCGAGAGGTACAGCGCGGCGGCACCGGCGACGTGCGGCGCGGCCATCGAGGTACCGCTGATGGTGTTGGTGGCGTCGTCACCGGTGCCCCACGTGGAGGTGATGTCGACACCCGGCGCGTACAGGTCGACGACCGAACCGTAGTTCGAGAAGCTGGCCTGCTTGTCGGTCTTGTCGCTGGCGGCCACCGTGATGGCCTCCTTGACCCTGGCCGGGGAGGTGGTGCCGGCGTCGGAGGACTCGTTGCCCGCCGCGAGCGCGAAGGTCACGCCCTTGTCGATGGCACCCTTGACCGCCGCGTCCAGGGCGTCGTCCGCGCCGCCGCCCAGGCTCATGTTGGCGACCGACGGGCCCTTGGCGTTCGCCGCGACCCAGTCGACACCGGCGACGACACCCTCGGTGGTGCCGCTGCCGTTGGCGTCCAGCACGCGGACGCCGACGATCTTCACGCCCTTGGCCAGACCGTGGTCCGTGCCGCCGATGGTGCCGGCGACGTGCGTGCCGTGGCCGTGCTCGTCATTGGGGGTGTCGTCGTTGTCGACGAAGTCCTTGCCGCCGGTGGCGCGGTCACCGAAGTCCTTGTGCGAGCCGCGGACACCGGTGTCGATGACGTAGGCGGTGACGTTGTCGGCCTTCACCGGGTAGGTGTACTTGTTGTCGAGCGGAAGGTCCGCCTGGTCGACCCGGTCCAGACCCCACGAGGGCGGGTTGTCCTGGGTCTCGCTGATCTTGAACGTCTTGTTCTGGACGACGTAGGCGACCTGCGGGTCGGCGGCCAGACGCTTCGCGGCGGCCTCGTCGGCCTTGATCGAGAAGCCGTTCAGCGCCGAGCCGAAGGTGCGGGACAGCGTGGTGCCGTACTGACCGGTGAGGCCCTGTGCCTTGGCGGCCACGTTCGCGGTGATCTCGCTCGCCGCGGCGACGCCCTGGCCGACCGCGGTGGGCTTGAGGACGACGATGTAGCTGCCGCCGACCGCGTTGGCCGCACCCGCGCCGCGGATCTCGCCCTGCTGGTCGGCATTGGCCGCACCCGCGCCGAACGTGGCGACCGCCGCGGTCACACCGGCGAGGGCGACTCCCGCCACGAGGCCGCTACGGGTCTTTCGGGACTTCAGGTTCTTCCGGGACTTGCTCACTGGTTCCCTTCCTGCCGCGCCGTGCGGATCACCCGGGAGGATGATCGTTGTTGAGAGCCATGCAAGCCGGTGCGCAGGTGGCCGGGCAATGATTCACAGTTACCAGTACTAGGCCATACGGAGTAACGACGCTCGTCCGGAAAGTCGTTTTCGCCTGGCAGAAGGCGCCCCTGAAGCGTTACCTCAGACTGTTAAAGTTATTCGTGTTGTTATCAACCGGGCGGTGTCAGGGAACGGCAGACGGGGGCGGTCGGGCAGCATATGGTGGCGGGGAGCGCGGCGGACCGAGTGACCACGGACGATGAAGATCAACCGCGTACCGCGTTCGCCACCGCGTTGCGATCGGCCATCGCCACGAGCGGCCTGAGTCTCGACCGTATCCAAGCCCGGCTGCTCTCGCGCGGCGCGTCGGTGAGCGTGACCGCGCTGAGTTACTGGCAATCGGGCAAACGTCAGCCGGAACGGCAGAGTTCGCTGTCCGCCGTCCGGGTGCTCGAAGAGGTGCTGGCGATCCCCGCCGGATCGCTGCTCAGCCTCCTGCCGCCGCCGCGGCCGCGCGGGGCGTCGTCACGCCGCAGCCGGGCCACCACCGAGCAGCCGCTGACCTTCCCGCTCGAAGCGCTCCAGGCGTTGCTGGAGAAGGTCGGCGCGCCCAACGCGCTCGAACAACACCATCAGCTGAAACTCGTCGGCCTGCACGACCTGTGCGAGATCGCCGAGGACGGCGGGCAACGCGCGGTGACCGCGCGGGCGGTGTTCCAGGCGGGCGCGGACGGGCAGGACCGCTGGCTGCTGGTGTACGCCCAGGGCGACCCGGAAGCGGGGCCGCCGGTGCTGAACACCCTGCGCAACTGCCACGTCGGACGTGCCGAGGTCGACGACGAGCACGGGCTCACGGTGGCCGAACTGCTCTTCGACCGGCCCATCGATCGTGGCGAGACTCACCTGATCGAATATTCGCTGACCAACCCCGGGCCGCCGTACCCGGAATGCCGGAACACGCATTACCGCGAGTTCCGGCGTCCCGTGCGCGAGTACCTGCTGGAGGTCCGGTTCGACCCGGAGTCCAGCCCGGCGAAGTGCTGGCAGTATTCGCGCCAGGGCACGTCGCCGCTGGACCGGAAGGAACTCAAACCGGACCAGGGCAACGGTGTCCACGCCGTCGCGCTCGACTTCGGCCCCGGCGTGTTCGGCATCGACTGGGAGTACTAGTGGAGCTTGTTGCGCAGCACCTTCCCGGTCGCGTTGCGCGGTAGCTCGTCGAGGAACTCCACGTCACGCGGCACCTTGTACCGGGCGAGGTTCGCCTTGACGTACTCGCGCACGCCGTCGACGTCCAGCTCCGACTTCTCGGCCCGCACCACGAACGCTTTCAGCCGCTGCCCGAATTCGGGATCCTCGACCCCGACGACCGCGGCCTCGATCACGTCTTCGCGTTCGACCAGGAGGTTCTCCACCTCGATCGGGAAGACGTTCTCGCCGCCCGAGACGATCATCTCGTCGTCACGGCCGTCGATGAACAGCAGGCCGTCCTCGTCGAAGTGGCCGACGTCGCCGCTGGAGAGCAGCCCGTCGATGATCTCCTTGTTGCGCCCGTCGGTGTAGCCCTGGAAGCTCAGCCCGCTGCCGACGAACACCCGGCCGGTGACATGCGGCTCGGTGATCTTGCCGCCCTTTTCGTCGTACAGCGCCACTTTGCAGCCCACCGGCGCGCGGCCGACGGTGCCCGGCGCCTTGCGCCAGTCCTCGGGCGTCGCGACCGTCGCGACCGCGACCTCGGTGGAGCCGTAGAGGTTGTGCACGACGTCGCCGAACGCGGCGGTCGCGCGGTTCCCGAGATCCGGGGACAGCGCGGAGCCGGCCACGAAGATGATCCGCAGGCTCGACGTGTCGTATTTGGCGCGGATCTCCTCGGGCAGGTCGACGATGCGCTGCAGCATCGTCGGCACGAGGACCAGCGTGGTGCAGCGGTTCTCCGCGACGCCGCGCAACGTCTCCTCCGGCACGAACTTGCGCCGCATGACGACCTTCGAACCGAGCGCGAAGGACAGGATGAACTGCGACAACCCGGTGCCGTGGAACAGCGGCGCGCCCATGTAGGTCGCCT
Source organism: Amycolatopsis sp. w19 (assembly GCF_051373225.1). NCBI lineage: Bacteria > Bacillati > Actinomycetota > Actinomycetes > Pseudonocardiales > Pseudonocardiaceae > Amycolatopsis > Amycolatopsis sp. w19. The sequence continues at coordinate 75,435 of NZ_JBPQFM010000017.1, forward strand.
CGCCGGTGCGCAGCGGGATGCGGTCGAGGAACTGCGCGGAGGCGAGCGCGGAGGTGTGCGGCCGCGGCGCGCCCTTCGGCGTTCCCGTGGTGCCGCTGGTCAGCAGGATGAATCCGCCGGGTTTGGCGGGCGCGGGCCAGGGACGGTCGTCGGTGCTGGCGACCAATTCGGCGACGACCGGGATGCCGGCCGGGCGCGCGGTGTCCGAATCGACCCAGGCGAGGTAATGCTCGACGTCGCCCTCGACGGCGTCCAGCAGCTCGGTGAACTCCTGGTCGTACACGAGCGCCGTGACGCCTTCACGCTTCGCGACGTCCGCGAGCTGGGGTTTGGCGAACCCAGTGTTCATCAGCAGCAGCTTGGCGCCGAGTTTGCCCGAGGCGAGCATCGTCAGCACGAGACCGCGGTGGTCGCGGCACAGCGCGGCGATCACCGAACCCGGGCCGAGGCCGCGTTCGGACCACGCCCTGGCCAGCGCGTTCGACTGGGTGTCGAGCTGTTTGAAGGTCAGCGGCCCCAGCTCGTCGATGATGCCGGTCGCGGTCGGGTCGCGGCGGGCGGCGATCATGTTCGCCCCGGCGAACGGGCCCCACTTCCGCACCATGACCAGCGAACGCAGGCCCTCGTCCACCCGCGGGATCGGGAGCAGGCCCGCTTGCCGCATCACGTCGATGCTGCGCACGGTCTCGGTCACCTTGCCCGCCACCAGGGTGGCGAGGCCGGTGGGGTTTCTCATCCGGGCACCTCCGTTGCTGCTGCGGCGAGACACCATGCCACCGGCGGTTCGCGTACCGGCGGTATGGGGTTGCTACTCGACAGTAGCCGACCGATAGCGCAGGCGCACTAGCCGTCTGGTGACAGAAATGTCGGAGGGAACCACCACAATGTGAGTGTGCAGGCGATCGCAGGTCAAGAGGAGGATGGCGACTTCGCGATCGCACTTTCCGGGCAGCCGCCGCGGCGCAGTCTGAAGCTCGCGGAGTTCGTCGCCGAAGTACGCGATCTGGAGGCGGAGCACTCACCCCGTTGGGTGTTCCCGTCGGTCGAAGGAACGTATCCCGCGTTGATCAAGGCGGGCGTCCGGGTGCGGCGCTGTCATGACCTGACACTGATCGAGGGCTTGCTCCTGGCCCACGAGGGGCGGCCGCAGGAGTCGCGAAGCCTGCGCGCGGCGCTGGCCAGGGCGAACGGGCAGGAGGCGCCCGCCGACGAGCCGCCGCTCTGGGCCGAGGACGACCAGCCGACGCTGTTCGAGACGCGCGGCCCGCGGCTGCCCGCCGGCGTCACGGTGATCGACGCGGCGCGCCGGGTGCTGGCCGAGCAGGAGAAACGGGTCGCGCTGACCGATCATCCGGAGCGGCTCCGGCTGCTTTTCGCGGCGGAGTCGGCGAGCGCGCTGGCGGCCGCGGAGATGTCGGCCGACGGCTTGCCCTGGCGGGCGGACCTGCATTTGGCGTTGCTCGCCGAGCAGCTCGGCCCCCGCGTCCCGGCCGGGCACCGGCCGAAACGGCTGGTCGAGCTGGCGGCGAAGATCAGCGACGCGTTCGGCGGACGCCCGGTCAACCCGGACGCCCCGGCCAGCGTCGTCCGCGCGCTCGGCCGGGAGGGCATCGAGGTCTCGTCGGCGAGGAAGTACCTGCTGCGCGACATCGACCACCCCGCCGTCCCGCCGCTGCTGGAGTACAAGGAGCTCGCGCGGCTGCATTCGGCCAACGGCTGGACCTGGCTCGACGAGTGGGTGCGCGACGGCCGGTTCCGCCCGCATTACGTCGTCGGCGGGGTCGTCTCCGGCCGGTGGGCGAGCCGGGGCGGGGGCGCGCTGCAGATCCCGAAGGTCCTGCGGACCTGTGTCCGGGCCGATCCGGGCTGGAAGCTGGTGGTCGCCGACGCCGCGCAGCTGGAGCCGCGGGTGCTGACGGCGTTGTCCGGGGACCGCAAGCTCGCCGACGTCGCCGCGGCCACGGATCTGTACGCGAGCCTCGCCGAGGCGATGTTTTCCGGCGTGCGCCGGGTGCCCGTGCCCGCATGGGACGACAGGGACGACCGGGACCGCGCGAAGATCGCGATGCTGTCGGCGATGTACGGCGGCACGTCCGGCGAGGCCGGGCCGCTGCTGGCGTTGCTGCGCACCAGGTTCCCGGACGCGGTGTCCTATGTGGAGCGTGCCGCGCAGGCCGGGGAACGCGGGGAGCGTGTCCGCTCGCGGCTGGGCCGGACGTCGCCCGCGCCGTCGGAGGCGTGGCGCGCGCTGACCGGCGGGGTCGCGGCGGACGAGGCAGGCGAACTGAAGGCGCGCCAGGCGTCGCGCAACTGGGGCCGGTTCACCCGCAACTTCGTCGTGCAGGCGAGTGCGGCGGACATGACCGCGGTCCTGCTGGCGACCCTGCGGGGCAGGCTCCCCGCCCCCGCGCATCTGGTGTTCTTCCAGCACGACGAGGTCTTGGTGCACACCCCGGCCGAGTTCGCCGACGAGGTCTCGCAGTCCATTGTGGACAGCATGGCCGAGGCGGCGCGGCTGCTCTTCGGGGCCGCTTGCCCGGTCCGGTTCCCGTTGCACATCGCCGCCGTGGACACCTACGCCGACGCCAAGTGAGTTCCGCCCCCAATCACGCGAGTTCGCCGTCTGATCACGCGAGTTCGCCGTCTGATCACGCGAGTTCGCCGTCTGATCACGCGTGTCGTCCGTTCAATCACGCGAGTTCCGCTTTCCCTGCCACGGAACACGTGTGATCAGGCGGCGAACTCGCGTGATCAGATGGACGACACGCGTGATTGGGGGCGGGACTCGCGTGATTGAACGGCGAACTCGCATTCAGAGGACTAAATGCGGGCGGCGTCGTCCAGGGCCTTGATGACGCGCTTCAGGGAGACGGGGTGGGCGGTGCCCAGCGTCTGGGCGAAGAAGCTCACCCGCAGTTCCTCGATCATCCACCGGATCTCCCGCAGCGCGGGCGACGAAGTGCCCGGCGGGAGCGCGTCCAGCGCGGCCTGGTACTCGTTGCGCAGCCAGGCGATGTCACCGGTGCGCTGGATGTCCCGGGTCGGCTCGGTCGGGAGCTTCTCCAGCCGCCGCTCGATCCCCCGCAGGTACCGGACGACGTGCTTGAGCCTGTCCTGCCCCATTTCGGTGACGAAACCCTTGTGCACCAACCCGTCCAGCTGCGCGCGGACGTCGGCGAGCGAGTCCTTCGGGCCGCGGGTGTCGGCCAGCCGGGTCTCGACGTCGTTGGCCGCGCGCAGGATCTTCTCGACGTTGGTCAGCACGTCGAGCACCCCCGCGTTCAAGCCCGCGCGCACCTTTTCCAGCAGTACGGCGAAACCGGCCTCGTCCCAACGTGGTCCGCCGTTGTCGGCCACGAGCTTGTCGACCGCGCAATCCACGCAGTCTTCGAGCAACGCCGCCACCGAGCCGTGCGGATTCCGGTTCAGCACGAGTTTCGACGAGTTGCCGAGGTTGCGGGTGATGAACTTCATCGGCGACGGGATGTTCAGCCGCAGCATCCGCCGCGTGCCCGCCCACATCGACTGTTCCTGCTGGCCCGGCGTGTCCAGCAGCCGCACCGCCACGGAACCGCCTTCGTCGACCAGCGCCGGATACGCCTTGACGTCGTGCCCGCGCTGCTTGCTCGCGAACACCTTCGGTAGTTCGCCGAACGCGGGCGTCGTCAGGCCCTCGCGCTCGATGCTGTCGGCGGCCTTGGAGATCGTCGCGCGCACCTGGCCGCTCAGATCCCGTTTGAGCGCCTCGATGTCCTTGCCTTCGGACACCTTCTTGCCGCGCACGTCGACGACACGGAACGTCATCTTCAAATGCTCAGGCACCGCCGACAGCTGCCACGCGTCATCCGGGATCACCACTCCGCGCAACGCTTCCAGCTCGTCGGCGACGGCGTGCAGCAGCGGACCGTCGGCCGGGCCGACCCTCGACAACACCAGTTTCGCGTGGTCGGGGGCAGGCACGAAGTTGCGCCGGATCGCCTTGGGCAGCGACTTGATCAGCTGCGTCACCAGCTCTTCGCGCAGGCCGGGGACCTGCCAGTCGAAGCCGTCCGCCGTGACCTGGTTCAGCACCGGCAGCGGGATGTGCACGGTGACGCCGTCCGCGTCGGCACCCGGCTCGAACTGGTACGTGAGCTTGAAGGTCTGCGTGCCCTGCGTCCAGAAGTCGGGGTAGTCGGCCTCGCGTACGCCACCCGCGGTCTCGTTGATGAGCATCGTCTTCTCGAAGCTCAGCAGGTCGGGCTCGGTGTGCCGCGCCTTCTTCCACCAGCTGTCGAAATGCCGCGCGGAGACGACGTCGGCCGGGACGCGCTGGTCGTAGAACTCGAACAACGTCTCGTCGTCGACCAGGATGTCGCGACGGCGGGCCCGGTTCTCCAGGTCCTCGACCTCGTCGAGCAGCGCGCGGTTCTCGCGGAAGAAGTGGTGGCGGGTCTCCCAGTCGCCCTCGACCAGCGCGTGCCGGATGAACAGCTCGCGGCTCACCTCGGGATCGATGCGCCCGTAGTTCACCCGGCGGTCGGCGACGAGCGGGACGCCGTACAGCGTCACCTTCTCCGTCGCCATCACCGCGCCCTGCTTGCGCTCCCAGTGCGGCTCGGAGTAGTTCCGCTTCACGACGTGCCCGGCGAGCGGCTCGACCCATTCCGGCTCGATCCGCGCGTTGACGCGGCCCCACAGGCGCGAGGTCTCGACCAGTTCGGCCGACATGACGAACCGCGGCTGCTTCTTGAACAACGCCGACCCCGGGAACACCGAGAACCGCGCCCCGCGTGCGCCGAGGTAGTCGCCCTTGGCCGGATCCTTGAGGCCGACATGCGACAACAGCCCGGCGATCAGCGACGTGTGCACACGTTGCGGATCGGCCGGGCCGGAGGTACTGAGCGTGATGCCGAGCGGTTTGGCCAGCTGACGCAGCTGGCTGAAGATGTCCTGCCATTCGCGGATACGCAGGTAGTTCAGGTACTCGTTGCGGCACATCCGGCGGAACTGGTTGGTGGACAACGCCTTCTGCTGCTCGCTGACGTACTCCCACAGGTTGAGGTACGCCAGGAAGTCCGACGTCTTGTCCGCGAACCGCGCGTGCTGCTCGTCCGCCGCCTGCTGCTTCTCCGCCGGCCGCTCACGCGGGTCCTGAATGGACAGTGCGGCCGCGATGATCATCACTTCGCGGACGCAGCCGTTGCGCGAGGCCTCCAGCACCATCCGCGCCATCCGCGGGTCCACCGGGAGCAGCGCGAGTTTGCGGCCGGTCTCGGTGAGCTTCTTGCCGTCCGACATCTCGAACGCGCCGAGCTCCTGCAGCAGCTGGACACCGTCGGTGACCTGACGGCGATCCGGCGGCTCGACGAACGGGAACGCCGCGATGTCGCCGAGGCCGAGCGAGGTCATCTGCAGGATGACCGAAGCGAGGTTGGTCCGCAGGATCTCCGGATCGGTGAACTCGGGCCGCGCGTCGAAGTCGTCCTCGGAGTACAGGCGGATGCAGATACCGTCCGACGTCCGGCCGCAGCGGCCCTTGCGCTGGTTCGCCGACGCCTGCGAGACCGGCTCGATCGGCAGCCGCTGCACCTTGGTGCGATGGCTGTACCGCGAGATCCGCGCGGTACCGGGGTCGACGACGTACTTGATACCCGGCACGGTCAGCGACGTCTCGGCGACGTTCGTCGCGAGTACGACGCGCCGCCCGGTGTGTCGCTGGAACACCCGATGCTGGTCCGACGACGAAAGCCGCGCGTACAGCGGCAGGATCTCGGTGTTCCTCAGGTCCTGTTTGGACAGCGCGTCCGCCGCGTCGCGGATCTCCCGCTCGCCGGAGAGGAACACCAGGATGTCGCCCGGTCCCTCGTGCTGGAGTTCGTCGACGGCGTCGCAGATGGCCTGTGTCTGGTCCCGGTCCTGATCGGCGTCCGGATCGTCCGGGTCGATGATCGGCCGGTACCGGACCTCGACCGGATACGTCCGGCCGGAGACCTCCACGATCGGCGCGTCGTCGAAGTGCTTGGAGAACCGCTCCGGGTCGATCGTCGCCGAGGTGATGATCACCTTGAGGTCGGGGCGCCGCGGCAGGAGCTGCTTGACGTAGCCGAGGATGAAGTCGATGTTGAGGCTGCGCTCGTGCGCCTCGTCGATGATCAGCGTGTCGTACTGCCGCAGCATCCGGTCGGTCTGGATCTCGGCGAGCAGGATGCCGTCGGTCATCAGCTTGACCAGCGTGTCCTGGCCGGACTGGTCGGTGAACCGGACCTTGTAGCCGACGGTCTCGCCGAGTTCGGTGTTCAGCTCGGAGGCGATGCGATCGGCGACCGTGCGCGCGGCCAGCCGCCGCGGCTGCGTGTGCCCGATCTGGCCCCGGATGCCGCGGCCGAGTTCGAGGCAGATCTTGGGCAGCTGGGTCGTCTTGCCCGACCCGGTCTCCCCCGCGACGATCACCACCTGGTGGTCGCGGATGGCCTCGGCGATCTCGTCCTTCCGCTGGCTGACGGGCAGCTCTTCGGGGAAGGAGATCTTCGGGACGCCGTCCCGCCTACGCGTGATCCGGAGTTCCGCGGCCTCGATGTCGGCCTCGATCTGCGCGGTGACGCTCTCGGCGTTACGCGCTTTGCGGGCACCGTCGAGCCGGCGCCGGAGGCGGTGCTCGTCGCGCGACATCAATTCGGGCAGGCGAGCGCGCAGGGCGCCGAGCGGGGAAGGTTGAGCAGCCATGACCGGCACCAGGATAGCCGTGCGTCACGATCCGGGCCTCCGAATATCCCGCACGTCACCACCACCCCACGCATTTCGTCCTCTGGATGCGGTAGTCGGCAGCGCGAACTACCGCATCCAGAGGACTAAATGCGGGTGAGGGAGGCCGGAGTGAGGTCGGCGAGCCGCCGGTGCCCGGACAGGCCCATGGTCAGGTCGAGGTCGGCGAGCAGGCTCCGCAGCACGTGCCGGACGCCGTCCTCCCCCGCGTGCGCCAGGCCGTACACCCACGGCCGCCCGACCAGCACGGCCTTCGCCCCGAGCGCCAACGCCTTGGCGATGTCGGCGCCGGTGCGGATCCCGGAGTCGAACAGGATCTCCAGCCGGTCGCCCACCGCGGCCATGATCTCCGGGAGCGCGTCGAGCGACGCGATCGCGCCGTCGACCTGGCGGCCGCCGTGGTTGGACACGACGATCCCGTCCATCCCGGCGTCCACGGCACGGCGCGCGTCGTCGGGGTGCTGGATGCCCTTGAGCACGATCGGCCCGTCCCAGTGCTCGCGCAGGAACGGCAGCCGGTCCCAGGTGCTGTCGGTGCCGGTGATCATCGAGATCCAGCGCAGGATCGCGGTCGGCGCGTCTTCCTCCGGCGTCTTCTCCAGCAGGCCGCGGAACACCGGGTCGCTCAGCGGGACGCCGAGCCCTTCGCCCTTGATGAACGGCAGGTACGCGTGGTCGAGGTCGTTCGGGCGCCACGCGAGCGTCCAGGTGTCGAGGGTGACGACGAGCGTGGTGAACCCGGCGGCCTTCGCCCGCGCCAGGATGCTCGCGCAGACGTCGTTGTCCGTCGGCCAGTACAGCTGGAACCAGCGCGGCCCCTCACCACTGGCCTCGGCGACGTCCTCGATGCTCGTGGACGACGCCGTCGACATGACGTAGGGCAGGCCGACCGACGCCGCGGCCCGCGCGGCCGCCGGTTCGGCGCCCTCGTGGACGATCGACTGGACGCCGACCGGCGCCAGCAGCACCGGCGCCGGAACGGGCGTGCCCAGGACCGTCGTGGACAGATCGCGTTCGGTGGCGCCGGTGAGCATCCGCGGCACCAGGCGCCAGCGGTCGAAGGCCTCGCGGTTGGCCCGGGCGGTGGCGCCGGAACCGGCCGAACCGGCGACGTACCAGAACGGTCCAGGCTCCAGGATCTCCCGCGCCGACTCCTCCAGTTTCGTGGCGTCGGTCGAGCAAGGCGGGAAGGTGCCGCCGAGTCCCTGCAGGTAGATCTCGTTCTGGTAGCCGCCGAACCGCTCCGTCACCCAGGCCTCCTCGTCACGTCGCCCTGGCCGGCTCGTCGCGGCGGGTCGAGCCTCGGACAATACTCGCCGGTAGCAACCAGGTGAGTTTCTCGGAGCGGATGACCGCGACTGGACCGATCACTGCCAGCAGGAGGACGTAGCCCGCGACGAACGGCGCGACCCGCGAGTCGAGCCCGGCCGCGGTCGCCATCGCCGCGAGCACCAGCGAGAACTCGCCCCTGGTGAGCACGGTCAGCCCGATGTTCACCCCGGCCTGGCGATCGAACCCGTTCACCCGCGCGGCCAGCGCGCCCGCGCCCAGGTTCAGCACGATCGTCAGCGCCACCGCGATCAGCACCGGCACGACCACCGAGCCGACCGCGTTCGGGTCGATGCTGAGCCCGAAGATGAAGAAGAACAGCGCGCCGAACGCGTCCCGCAGCGGGAGCACCAGCTTGTGGATACGCGGCGCGACCTTCGAGCCGCCGAGCATCATGCCGACCATGAACGCGCCGATGGCGTCGGACACCCCGACCTCCTCGGCGACGGCGGCGCCCATGACCGCGACCCCGACGAAGCAGACGGTCAGCAGTTCGTCGTCGGCCGAGCCGAACAGCTTCGACACCACACGGCCACCCCAGCGGGCGAGCGCGGCCATCACGATCAGGAACGCGAAGGCCTTGCCGAAGTCGGCGAGCGCCGAACCGAAGCTCCCGGCGCCGGACAGCACCGGCTGCAGCAACGCCAGGTAGAGGGCGAGGAAGATGTCCTCGATCACGATGATGCCCATGATCAGCCGGGATTCGGGGTTGTCCATCCGGCGGGATTCGAGCAGGAGTTTGGTGACGATCGCCGACGACGAGATCCCGATGGCACCGGCGATGACCAGCGCTTCCCTGGTCCCCCAGCCGAGCAGGAAGCCGAAGGCGAGCCCGCCGCCGATGTTCAGGATCAGGTAGATCAGCCCGGACCAGACGAGTTTGCGCCCGCCCTTCGCCAGATCGTCGAGGGAGAACTCGAGGCCGAGGTAGAACAGGAGGAAGACGAGGCCGAGCCCGGCGAGCACACCGAGCTCTTTCGGATCGTCCACAAGGGACAGTCCAGGGGTGTTGGGGCCGAAGACGAAACCGGCCAGCATGAACAGGGGGATCGTGGGCAGCCCGATACGGGCGCCGGCTCTGGCGATGACACCGGCGGCGAGGAACGCCCCGCCGACGGCCAGCAGGGCATGACCGGAACTCATGGAGACCTCCGATGGATGGCTGATGCGGGCAGAAAGACGCCGATCAGCGCGGAGGTGCCCGTGCGGGCGCCTGGGGCACCGCACGGGTGATGACGACGGGTTCGCCCTGCTCAGGGACGTGGCCGGCGTCGGGGAGGTCGACGGTCTCCGCCTCGGCGGGAGCGTCGGCGAGGGGAACGGCCTGCCCGCCGTGGAAGGCGGGCAGCGGATGGGTCGCGAAAACGGCGACGGGATCTTCCTTCGCGGCCCGGCCGTGCCCATGGGGAACGGTCGGTGTCACGAAGGCGAAGACGAGCAAGATCAGCAGGAAGAAGACGGAACGGTGCCGTGCGGCGGGGGCACGGGTGGTCGTCATCTGCCCGCCACTTTACCAGTCCTTTATAGACATATCGACGAGGGATCCGTCACGGCTCGCGCCACATGGGCTGCATCGGCGGCCCGCCGTCGACCGCGAAGGCCGGCCCGTGATCACGGAAACCCAGCCGCCGGTACAGTTTCGCGCTCTCCGGGCTGCTCGCCTCCAGGTACGCGGGCACGGGGGCGTACCGGTCGAGCCCGTGCCGCAGCAACCGTGCGCCGATCCCTCGCCGCTGTGCCTTCTCGCGGACGCCGATGAACTGCGCGTGGTGGTACTCGCCGCCAGGGGCGCGTTCCGTCATCAAGTCGAACAACGCGATGAGCCTGCCGAGCTCTTCCCCGGTCAGCCCGGCGAACGCGGCCCCGTCGAGGTCGTCCTCGCCGCCGGGTGTCCAGACGACGGCGGCGGAAAGGTCGTCGGTGACGTCGACGTGGCCGCCGACGGCGAGCGCTCCCGCCAGCACCGCCCGGTGGAAGATCCGCTGCCCCACCGCGCGCCGCTCGTCACCGGGGAAGACCCACACACTGACCGGGTCGTCCTGGAAGGCCTCGGCCAGCACATCGATCACAGTGTCCATTTCGGACGGTTCCGCCGCGCGTACGATCATCTTCCCGTCCTCAGCTTGACCGGTTCTTCGTCTTCTTCGAGCGGGCCGCCGATGGCGGCGTACGTCTCGGGATCCTTCGTCCGCAACACTTCCGCGCGCAGGAAGCCCACCAGCGCGGCGACGAGCACGAGACCGGGCAGCCCCCAGCGCAACAGGAACGTCCCGGCCGGGCCGAGCAGCAGATCGAAGTTGAGCAGGATCAGCGCCAGGACGGCCGACAGCGCGAGGATCGCCAGCGACGGCGCGATCCAGCGGCGCCAGGCGTTTTCGGCGCGGCGGCGCCGTTTGAAAAAGCCGATCACCGAAAGCGAGACGGCGATCATGATCACCACGACACCGGTGGACGCCGTCGTGCCGAGCCAGGTGAACAGTTCGGTCACCGGGTCGCGGCCCGCGATCGCGAAGAGCGACACGACCACCAGCGCGAGCGCGGTCTGCGTGAGCGAACCGGCGACCGGCGCGCCGGTGCGTTTGCTGGTCTTGGCCAGCGAACGCGGCAACAGCCCTTCCCTGCCCAGCGCGAAGAAGTACCGCGCGACGGCGTTGTGGAAGCTCAGCAGCGCCGCGCACTGGCCGGTCACGAACAGCGTGTACGCGACGTCGGAGAACGTGCCGCCGAGATGTTCGCCCGCCAGGTTGAACAGCAGATCCGGACCCTGGGCGGCCGCGGTCGTCACGATGACGTCCGGCCCGGCGCCCACGGCCAGCGCGAGCGACGAGACGACGTAGAGCACCGCGGTGAGCGCGATCGCGGCGAACGTCGCCCGGCCGACCGTGCGGCTGGGTTCCCGGGTCTCCTCGCCGTAGGTCGCCGCGCCCTCGAAGCCGATGAACGCGGCCGCGGAGAACGCGAACACCGCGCCCACCCCGGTGGTGAACAGGCTCGACGGTTCCAGCGGCACCAGGGAAACGCTGCCACCGGCCGGATTCGAGAACAACGCGATGTCGACGATCGCGACGACGGCCACCTCGAGGCACAGCGCCACCCCGAGCACCTTGGCGTTGAGATCGACCCGCAGGACGCCGAGCGCGCCGACGAGAAGCACCATCACCAGCGCGCACAACCACCACGGCGGCGGGGATCCGGTGAGTGTGCCCAGCCAGGTCGACACCGACCAGCCGAACAGGCCGTAGATGCTGATCTGGATGGCGTTGTAGGAGATCAGCGTGACGAACGCGATCCCGGCGCCGGTGGATTTGCCGACCCCGTTGGCGACGTACGGGTAGAAGGCGCCCGCGTTGGTGATGTAGCGGCTCATCGCCGCGTACCCGACCGCGAACAGGCCCAGGATCGGGGCGAGCAGAAGGAACGACAACGGCACCCCGATACTGCCGGTGACCGCGTAGTTCGTCGGGACCCCGCCCGCGATGGCGAAGAGCGGCCCCGCCGCGGCCACCACGAAGAACACGATCTGGGCGGCCCCGAGCCGCCGATGACCGAGACCGCGCCGCGGTCTTTGCGTACCCATGGACCCGTCCCCCCGGACGTCGGTTTGGCGGTGTGTGGACGTTCTTGATCTTGCGAAGCCATCCCACCCTAGGGCCGGGCACGCCGGCGAGGTACGTCCGTTCAGGCTAAAAACGGACCTCGGGTCGCAGTGGTGCACGCACTACCGCTACTTTGGCCGTCCCGCACCACAACGCCGGAGGGCGTGCCATTCATGCGTCGGCTGACCTTGGTCGATTCCCTGTTCTTTCTCGCCCACGACGAGTTCACCGGAAAACCCGCGCTGCGCCGCACGGGACTCGGCATCGGAATGGCCGGTTCCGCGCTCTGCGATCTCCTCCTCGCCGAGCGGATCACCGTGGAACGCAAGCGAATCCGCCCGCTGTCACGACGCGGCCTCGCCCATCCCCCGCTCGACGGGGTGTTCTCGGAAATCCTCCGCGAACGCGAACGGCACACCGTCCGGGAATGGGTCACCCATCTCCGGCACGACCTCGGGGAAACGGTCGCGGACAATCTGCTCGCCGCCGGCGTGATCGACCGCGAGACCGACCGGATGCTCATCCGGAAGAATCACCGGTACCCGCCGCGGGATCTGCTGATGTCGACGGCGGCGCGCAGCAAGGTGCGGGCGGCCGTCCTCGGCACCGAACAGCCGGATCCGCATTCGGTCTGCCTGGCCCTGCTGGCCTGGACCATCGGGCTCGACGACTTCTGCGAACCGGAACTCGACCGGGCAGGCCTGCGCGCCTGGGCCGAGTCCACCCATCGGGAACTTCCGAAGGCGCTGGCCGAACTGATCTCGGGGGTCGACGCGGTGTGCGCCGCCGTCGTCTACACCGGCGACCGCCGGTAACGAAAATCTTCGACCGGCTCTCCCCCTTGCCGGAAACTGTCACCCGTGGTTATCGTGTGCCCACGCCGCAGCAACACCTTGACAGAAATGACAATTCTCTGTGGAAAGGGACACCTTTCATGAGTGACACCCTGCGGCCCGCGATGCGTCGTGCTCTCGGCGCGGTCTCCGTTCTCGCTCTCGCCGTTTCCGGCCCCGTCGCGATCTCCTCGCTCGCGTCCGCGGCGCCCGTCCCGGCGTCGGCGTCGATCTTCGCATCCGGTGGCGACCTCGCCTCGCCGGAGAAGAAGGAGATCGCGATGCAGATCGTCTCCAGTGCGGAAAACTCTTCCCTGGACTGGAAAGCGCAGTACTCCTACATCGAGGACATCAACGACGGGCGCGGGTACACGGCCGGCATCATCGGGTTCTGCTCCGGCACCGGGGACATGCTGGAACTCGTCGAGCGCTACACGAACTCGGTCCCGGACAACCCGCTCGCGGAATACCTCCCGGCGCTGCGCAAGGTCGACGGCACCGATTCGCACGAAGGGCTCGGCAGCGGTTTCGAAAACGCGTGGCGGGAGGCCGCCGGTCGCGAGGACTTCAAGGCGGCGCAGAACGGTGAACGCGACCGCGTCTATTTCGACCCGGCGGTGAATCAGGCGAAATCGGACGGTCTGGGCGCACTGGGACAATTCATCTACTACGACGCCATCGTGATGCACGGCCCGGGCACCAGCCAGGACAGCTTCGGCGGTATCCGCTCGGCCGCTCTCCAGCAGGCCAAACCACCCGCCCAGGGTGGTGACGAGACGGCGTACCTCAAGGCGTTCCTCGACGCGCGGCGCGTGGTCATGAAGCAGGAAGAGGCGCACGCGGACACCTCGCGGATCGACACCGCCCAGCTGGTGTGGCTCAACGACGGCAACCTCGACCTGCACACCCCGCTGAAGTGGGCGGTCTACGGGGACCCGTACGAGATCGGCTAGCGCACCGCGACGCATGTCATGAAAGGGTCGTTCAGGACATCTTTCGTCCTGAACGACCCTTTCATGACACACGCGAGGGTGAACTATCGAGGGGCAAGGTGGCGTGATGGAGCCGGCGGTGCGAGCGGGCTCGTCACCGAGACCCAGCACCGTGCGCCCTCGGACTGTCCAAAAAGGACAATCTTCGAGATCAAGGCATCCGATTTGGGTACTTTGCGCAGTATTGCCCGGGGGTCGTGAGTGGCAAGTGTCGTTCTAACCCTCTTTACCACTCACGACTCCCCGTAAAACCGGACTTACAGGCACAAAGCAGGCGCATGCTCTCCGGAAAGTGAACTGTGGACACCTCAGGCGGCACAACGCGCCACATTTAACTTACCCCTCAATAACCCGCCAGCAGATCCTCGGCGGTCCGCGTGTTGATCACCCGGTCCGGCTCGATCCCCAGTTCGTTGGCCCTTTCGCAGCCATAGACCAGCCAGTCCAGCTGGCCGGGGGCGTGCGCGTCGCTGTCGATCGCGAAATCGCAACCCAGGTCGACGGCCAGGTTCAGCAGCCGCGTGGGCGGATCCCGGCGCTCGGGCCGCGAGTTGATCTCGACGGCGACCCCGTTGTCCCGGCACGCGGTGAACACCGCTTCGGCGTCGAACTCCGACTCGGGCCGCTTCCCGCGGCCACCCATCACCAGCCGTCCGGTGCAGTGCCCCAGCACGCGGACCCGCGGATGCCGCACCGCGGCGATCATCCGCGGCGTCATCTCCTTCGCGGGCATCCGCAGTTTCGAGTGGACACTCGCGACGACGAAGTCCAGCCGCTCCAGCAGTTCTTCCTCCTGATCGAGCGTGCCGTCCAGGTGGATGTCGACCTCGATGCCGTGCAGGATCCGGAACGGCGCCATCGTCTCGTTCAGTTCCGCGACGACGTCCATCTGGCGGCGCAGCCGCTCGGGCGAGAGCCCGTTCGCGACGGTCAGCCGCGGCGAGTGGTCGGTCAGCACCATCCATTCGTGGCCGAGCGCGCGGGCGGCCTCGGCCATTTCCTCGATCGGGCTCCCGCCGTCGGACCAGTCCGAATGGGTGTGGCAGTCGCCGCGCAGCGCCGCCCGCATCGCGCCGCCATCGGGCAGCTTCGGCTCGCCGATCTTCTCGAAGTACGCGGGACGGCGCCCGGCGAGGACGTCTTCGACGACGGCCGCGGTCGCCTTGCCGATGTTCGGCAACGCGGTCAACGTGCCCGCCTCGGCGCGTTTACGCAGGTCGTCCGGCTTGACCTTGGCGATCACCGAGGCCGCCTGCCGGAACGCCCGCACCCGGTAGGTCGGCTCGCCCGCGCGTTCCAGCCGGAACGCGATCTCCCTCAACGCCTGCGCCGGTTCCATGCCTACCTGTCTACCCGGTCAGCGGCGAAGAGGCAGCTCATGCCTTGTGACATCGCGCAATTCACCGTCGCGGATCTCGGCGGTCTGATAGGTGCAGAACGGCTGCCGCCGCCGGTCGGTCGGCGAGCCGGGGTTCAGCAGCCGCATCCCGTTCGGCGTGACGGTGTCCCAGGGGATGTGGCTGTGCCCGAACACGAGGACGTCAGTGTCCGGGAAGAGCTCGTCGCAGCGCCGTTCACGGCCCTGTTTGGCGCCGGTTTCGTGGATGACCGCCAGCCGGACGCCGCCGAGGTCCGCCCGCGCGATCTCGGGGAGCCGCGCCCGCAGGTCCGCGCCGTCGTTGTTGCCGTAGACGCCGATGAGCCGCCCGCTCCGGGCCTCGAGTTCGTCCAGCAGGGCGACCTCGACCCAGTCGCCGGCGTGGACGACGACGTCCGCCGCGTCGACCTCGCGCCAGACCTGCTCCGGCAGCGCCTTCGCGCGCAGCGGCAGATGGGTGTCGGCGATGAGCAGCAGCCGCATCAAGCGTCTCCGATGGTTTCGAGGGTCCGCTCCAGGAAATCGCCGATGTGGGTACGCAGCAACCCGGCCGCACCTTCGGCGTCGCCCTTCTTCGCCGCCGCCAGCACCGTCTTGTGCTCGGTCCATTCCTTGCGCCAGCTGGGATTCGCCTCCCAGCCGACCACGCTGATCAACGCGGCGCGGTCCCTGAGGTCGTCCAGCATCGACACCATCAGCGGGTTGCCGCAGCCGCTGTACAGCGCGCGGTGGAACCGTCGGTTGAGCAGGCTGAGCGCGGCGTGATCCTTGTCCGAAAGCGCCGCCGACGCCTCTTTCAGCGCTTCCGCGGCGTCTTCGAGCAGGTCCGGCGAGCGGCGCTCGACCGACCGGCGCACGGCCTCGGGTTCCAGCACCATGCGGACGTCGTACACGGACTTCGCCAGCTCCGCGTCCACCACGCACACCGAAGCGCCCTTGTACGGGCTGAACGTCACGAGTCCCGTGTTCGACAGCACCTTGAGCGCCTCGCGGACCGGCGTCTTCGAGACGCCGAGCCTGGCCGCGAGTTCGGCTTCGACCAGCGGCTGGCCGGGCTTCAACTCCCGGGTGAGGATGCCGCGGCGGATCTCGTCGAGCACCACTTCGGTCCGTGAAGCGGGCAGGCTGAAGGTCGAAGACATGGGCCGATCATATATGAGATGCCATACTCGCGGTCATGAGGAATCCCGAGGAACTCCGCAGCCACCGCTGGTTCGGCGGCGACGAACTGCGCGGCTTCAGCCACCGGGCCCGGAGCAGGCAACTCGGCTACAACCCGGAGGAGCACCTCGGGAAACCCGTCATCGCGATCCTCAACACCTGGAGCGACATCAACCCCTGCCACATGCATCTGCGCGAGCGGGCGGAACAGGTCAAACGCGGGGTGTGGCAGGCGGGCGGGTTCCCGCTGGAGTTCCCGGTCGCGACGCTGTCCGAGACGTTCCAGAAGCCGACGCCGATGCTCTACCGCAACCTGCTTTCGATGGAGACCGAAGAGATCCTGCGGTCCTATCCGATCGACGGCGCGGTGCTCATGGGCGGCTGCGACAAGACGACACCGGCGTTGCTGATGGGCGCGACGAGCGCGGGACTGCCCGCGATCTTCGTGCCCGCCGGCCCGATGCTGCGCGGACACTGGCGGAACGAAGTGCTCGGCAGCGGCACCGACATGTGGAAGTACTGGGACGACAAGCGGGCCGGGCTGATCGGCGACGAGGAACTGTCCGAATTGGAGCGTGGGCTGGCCCGCTCTCCCGGAACCTGTATGACGATGGGGACCGCGTCCACGATGATGTCGGTCGCCGAGGTGCTCGGCTTGACCTTGCCCGGAGCCGCGTCGATCCCCGCCGTCGATTCGGCGCACCACCGGATGGCCGCGGCGAGCGGCGCGCGGGCCGTCGGGATGGTGTGGGAGGACCTCACCATCACGAAGATCCTCGACGAACGCGCGTACGCCGACGCGATCACCACAGCGCTGGCGCTCGGCGGCTCCACCAACGCCGTCATCCACCTGATCGCGATGGCCGGACGCGGCCGGATCCCGTTGTCCGTCGACGATTTCGACACGATCGCCCGCCGGGTCCCGGTGCTGGCGAACATCCGGCCCGGCGGCGACTGGCTGATGGAGGACTTCTACTACGCCGGCGGGCTTCCCGGTCTGCTCTCCCGGCTGACCGACCTGCTGCACACCGATCGCGTCACGGTCACCGGCCGGACGCTCGGCGAGAACCTGGCTTCGGCGCGGGTGCACGACGACGACGTCATCCGTACGCGTGACAATCCCGTCGCCGCGGAAGGAGGAGTCGCGGTGCTGCGCGGGAATCTCGCGCCTTCGGGCGCGGTGATCAAGCACATCGCCGCCGACCCCCGGCTGCTCGTCCACACTGGACCCGCGGTGGTCTTCGACGACTACCGGGACTTGAAGAAGCGCATCAACGACCCCGCGCTCGGCATCACCGAGGATTCGGTGCTGGTGCTGCGCGGATCCGGTCCGCTCGGCGGCCCTGGCATGCCCGAGTACGGGATGCTGCCGCTGCCGGATCACCTGCTGGCCAAGGGGGTCCGCGACATGGTCCGCGTGTCCGACGCCCGGATGAGCGGCACCAGTTACGGCGCCTGCGTGCTGCACGTCGCGCCGGAATCCCATGTGGGCGGTCCGCTCGCGCTCGTCCGCGACGGCGACCCGATCACCTTGGACGTCCCTTCGCGACGGCTGAGCCTCGACGTCGATGATGCGGAATTGCAACGCCGGCGGGAGGCCTGGAACCCGCCCGCGCCGCGCTACGAACGTGGTTACGGCGCGTTGTACTCCGAACACATCACGCAAGCTGATGAGGGTTGTGACTTCGATTTTCTCGCGCGGGTGGGCGAAAACCCGGAACCTGACGCCCAGTGACCACCCGACGGAGTGACCCGCTCACCCAACCGGGCGAGTTGCAGGCCCACAAAACGCGCCCCGTATCTTGAACGTACGTCCGGAACGTGTGGAAGGCCCGGATGTTCGATCACGAAGCCCGGCGCTCGCCGGACCGTGGAGGGTGGAGAGTTGCCGCAGGAACCGCGCTGGCCCGAGTCCCACGCTGAGCAGACGGACATTCTCCCGGTCGTCACGCCCGGGTTCGCGGAGTCTGCCACGCCGCAGGAGCCCACGCCACCGAAACGCCGTCGCGGCTATCGCAAGGCCGCCTTCATCGGCGGCGGCGTGTTCGGCCTCCTGGTCGTCGCGTACGCCCTCGACGTGCTCGTCTCCCAGGGCAGCGTCCCCCGCGGCGTCACCGTCGCCGGGGTCGACGTCGGCGGGATGGACCGCACCGCGGCCGAGAAGGAGCTCCGGGGCGGCATCGAACCGCGGCTGACCCGGCCGGTGAAGATCGTCGCGGGCGACGCCGAGGAGTCGCTGGCGCCGAACAACGCCGGCCTGCGCCTCGACTGGCCCGCCACCCTGGACCAGGCGGGCGACCAGCCGCTGAACCCGTTCACGCGGATCGCGTCGTTCTTCTCGACCACCGAGGTCGGCGTCGTCACCCAGACCGACGACGCCAAGCTCACCGGCGCGCTGGAGAACCTGCGCGACAAGGTCGACCGCGACCCCATCGAAGGCACCGTGCGCTTCGAGGAGGCCAAGCCGGTCGCGGTCGAGCCGAAGACCGGGCAGAAGCTCGACCTCGAAGCCGCCAAGAAGACCATCCTGGAGCGCTGGGCCGGTGGCGAGCCGCTGAACCTCGCGGTCACCCAGACCCCGGTCAAGGTCTCGCCGGAGGCCGTCCACGCCGCCCTCGAGCAGATCGCGAAGCCCGCCGTTTCGGCGCCGATGGTCATCAAGGGCGAGGGCAAGGACGCCGTCGTCAAACCCGAGGACATCGCGGGCGCGCTGACCTTCGAGCCCGTCGACGGCGGCGTGCTGAACCCGAAGGTGGACAACAACAAGATCATCGAGGCCGCGGGTCCTCAGCTGAAGTCCACCGAGAAGGAGGGCAAGGACGCGCAGATCGTCTTCGAAGGCGGCAAGCCGACCGTCCAGCCCTCCGAGGACGCCAACGTCGTCGACTGGGAGCCCAGCCTCAAGCCGGTGCTCGACGTGCTCAAGCGCGCCGCGCCCCGCGAGCTGCCGGTGACCTACAAGAAGACCCCGGCCAAGGTGACCACCGAGCAGGCGAACCAGCTCGGCATCAAGGAGGTCGTCAGCGAGTTCAAGACCGGCGGGTTCGCCGCGGACTCGGGGACGAACATCCGGGTCGTGGCGCAGAAGGTCAACGGCGCCATCGTGAAACCGAACGAGACGTTCAGCCTCAACGGGTTCACCGGGCCGCGCGGTGCCGCGCAGGGCTACGTCGAGGCCGGTGTCATCAAGGACGGCGCACCCGGCCGCGAGGTCGGGGGCGGGATCTCGCAGTTCGCGACCACGCTGTACAACGCCTCGTACTTCGCCGGTATGAAGGACACCGAGCACAAGGAACACAGCTACTACATCAGCCGCTACCCGGCCGCCCGCGAGGCGACCGTGTTCCAGAACCACAACGGCGGCAGCGTGATCGACCTGAAGTTCACCAACGACGGTGACACCGGCGTCGCGATCCAGACCATCTGGACGCCGTCGGACATCACGATCCGGCTGTGGGGCACCAAGAAGTACACCGTCGAGTCGATCCCGGGCGGCCGCAGCAACCCGTCCGACCCGCCGACGAAGCCCGGCCCCGCCGAGAACTGCAAGCCCAGCAACGGCGCGCCCGGCTTCACCACGTCGGACACCCGGGTCATCAAGGACGCCGCGAGCGGCCGCGAGATCCGGCGCCACACCCGGAACGTGCACTACAACCCGCAGCCGAAGATCACCTGCGGCACTGAGTAGCTCCTAGCGCGTGAAGGAGGCCTTCACGCACTAGGAGGGTTCACCACCCGCGCTCGGAGCGGTACGCTGAGTGACTCACTCGACCGGGCGGGGGTGGTCACCTCGTGGACTCCAAGGCGACCTTCCGGCAGATCCTCGCGGTCGGTGAACTGCGCGCGATCTGGTTCGCGGAACTCCAATCCATCCTCGGTGACCAGGTGGCCAGGGTCGCCCTGTCGGTGCTGGTGTTCCAGCGCACCGGCTCGGCGACGTGGCCGGCGCTGACGTACGCGCTCACCTATCTCCCTGATCTGATCGGCGGGCCGTTGCTCGGCGGTCTGGCCGACCGGTACCCACGCCGCGCGGTGATGGTCTGCTCCGACGTCGTCCGCGCGCTCCTGGTCGCGGTACTCGCCGTCCCCGGCATCCCGTTGCCCGTGCTCGCCGCCGTGCTGGTGGTGGTGCAGCTGGCCAACGCGCCGTTCACCGCCGCGCAGGCCGCGGTCCTCCCTTCGGTGCTCAGGGGGGACCGGTACGTACTCGGCCAGTCCCTGCTGAAGATCACCAACCAGATCGGCCAGCTGGCCGGGTTCGCGCTGGGCGGCGCGGTGATCGCCGCGATCGGACCGGGCCGCGGGCTGGCGCTGGACGCGGTGACGTTCGCCGTCTCCGCCATCGTCCTGCGGCTGGGCGTGCGGGCGCGGCCCGCGACGGGCGCGGCAGGCCCCGCGACGTCGACCCTGCGGCGGCTTTCGGCGGGCGCCGGGACGATCTGGCGTGACCGACGGTTGCGCGCGCTGGTCGGCCTGGCGTGGCTGGCGGGTTTCGTGATCGTGCCGGAAGGCCTCGCCGTGCCCTACGCCGCGGAGATCGGCGGCGGGGCGGTGACCGCGGGGCTGCTGCTCGCGGCGCATCCCGCGGGGATCGTGCTCGGGGTGTTCGTGCTGGGCCGCCTCGTGCGGCCCGAGATCCGGTTGCGCCTGGTCGGCACGCTGGCGCTCGGGGCGATCGTGCCGCTCGCGGCGTTCTGGTTCCGGCCGTCACTCCCCTACGCCGCCGGACTGCTCGTGCTGTCCGGGATGTGCGCGGCCTACCAGGTCACCGCGAGCACCACGTTCATGCGGCTGGTACCCGACACCGAACGAGGCCAGGCCTTCGGCCTCGCCGGGTCGGGACTCATCGCCGTGCAGGGAATCGGGCTGATCGCCGGCGGCCTGCTCGTCGGCGTGCTCGGTTCACCGGCGACGACGGTCTCGGTCATCGCACTCGCCGGTCTCGTAGTGGCTGTTCCGGCCACCCGGGCTTGGCGCCACGTGGCCCCACCGCACCCCCTTTAGACCGGAACCCGGTACTCACCAGTTCTGCCCGCGCATAGGGCTCACCCCCTCCGCTTTCCCGCTCCCGGTCACGCGTGGTGCCCCACGCCTACCCATACAGCGTAGTGACACCTAGTATCCAACCGATTACGTTCGTCTCCGTGGCGCTAACGAATTGGGCGCTGTGGCGGCTACCCAACCGTGGTTTGATCGGCTTCGTCCTCCTGGTGGACGTCGCGGCGATCGCCGGATCCGCCTGGTCTTTTCTCCGCATCCCCTTCACCGAGGGCGACGCGCTCCCCTTCGCGATCCTGATCCTCAGCTCCGTGCTGTACACGGAACTATCCCGTCCGGTGGAGCGGGTGCGGGAACGGTTCGCCGGCACGCCGCACATCTCGCTCGACAGCGTGTGGACCTTCGCCGCCGTGCTGCTGGTGCATCCGGCGCTCGCGGCGCTGGTCATCGCCGTGTCGTTCTTCTACCGCTGGTTCCGCGGGCAGCCGAACCCGCTGTTCCGCCGGGTGTTCTCCACCTCGGCGACCGTGCTCGCGGGGTTCGCGGCGGCCGCCTACCTGTCCCGGTACGCGGTGCCGTTCGACGTGCTCCCCCGCGACGCGTCGTCGTTCGGGTCGGTTGTCGCGGCGGGCGGGGTGTTCCTGCTGGTCAACACCGTGCTGATGACGATCGCGGTGTACTACGGCACCCCGCACGAACGCCTGCGGGACGCGCTGGCGAAGCCGTTCGAGTACGCGCTCGAAGCGGCGACGATCGCGCTCGGCGTCATCGTCGCGTGGGCGCTGCGGGACTGGCCGGTGGTGCTGCTGCTGGTCGTCGGGATCACGCTGGTGCTGCATCGAGGTGTCCTGCTGCGGCAGCTGAAACGGCAGGCGCGCAGTGACGCCAAGACCGGGCTGCTCAACGCGAAGGCGTGGCGTGAGGCCGCGACCGACGAACTCGACCGCGCGCGGCGCGCGGGGCGGCACACGAGCCTGCTGATGGTCGACGTCGACCGGTTCAAACTGATCAACGACCGGCACGGGCATCTGGTCGGCGACCGGTATCTGGCGGCGATCGCGGAAACGCTGCGTACCGAGGTGCGCGGAACGGATCTGGTCGGGCGCTTCGGCGGCGAGGAGTTCGTCGTCCTGCTGCCCGGCACGCCCGCCGTGCACGCCCACGCGATCGCGGAGCGGATCCGGGCGAGCGTGGCTTCGCGCGCCGGTGACCTGCCGGAGCACGTCACCGTGTCGATCGGGCTCGCCGACCGGCCGGGCGTCGCCGATCTGGACACGGTGATCGCCGTCGCGGACCGGGCGCTCTACGAGGCCAAGAACACCGGGCGGAACCGGACTTCGGGCTACCAGGTGACCGGCTGACCCCCGCGTTTCGTCCTCTGGATGCGATACTTGCGTGTGCAAGGACCGCATCCAGAGGACTAAACGCGCTCAGGGGAGGCCGGCGAGGGACTTCTCGAGGGCCTCGTCGGGCAGCGCGTGATCGGAGATGTCGCCCGCCAGGTACGCGCCGTACGCCGGGAGGTCGAGGTGCGCGTGCCCGCACAGCGCGGTCAGTATCACCTTCTCCTCCCCGGTTTCCTTGCACCGCAAAGCTTCCTGGATACACGCGGCGAGCGCGTGCGTCGGCTCGGGCGCGGGGATGATGCCCTCCGTGCGCGCGAACCGCACGCCCGCGGCGAAGCAGTCCTCCTGCCCGATGGCGATCGCGTCGATCAACCCGAGTTCGTAGATATGCGAGATCAGCGGGGACATCCCGTGATAGCGCAGGCCACCGGCGTGGATGGGGTCGGGGATGAAGTCGTGACCGAGCGTGTGCATCTTCAGCAACGGCGTCAGCCCCGCGGTGTCCCCGAAGTCGTACGCGTACTTCCCGCGGGTGAGCGTCGGGCAGGCGGCCGGTTCGACCGCGCGGATCACCGGGTCCATCCGGCCCGCGAGTTTCTCGCGCAGGAACGGGAAGGCGAGCCCGCCGAAGTTGGATCCGCCGCCGGTGCAGCCGACGAGGACGTCCGGGGTGTCCCCGGCCAGCTCGAACTGTTTGAGCGCCTCTTCGCCGATGATCGTCTGGTGCAGCAGCACATGGTTGAGCACGCTGCCGAGCGCGTAGCGGGTGTTCTCCGCCTGCGCCGCCTGCTCGACGGCCTCGCTGATCGCGATGCCGAGGCTCCCGGTCGAGTCCGGGTCGGCGGCCAGGATCGCGCGGCCGGATTCGGTCAGCTCGGACGGGCTCGGGTGCACCGTCGCGCCGAACGTCTCCATCATCAGCTTGCGATACGGCTTCTGGTCGTAGGAAGCGCGGACCTGCCACACCTCGCACTCGAGCCCGAAGGTGGCCGAGGCGAACGCGAGCGCGCTGCCCCACTGCCCGGCGCCGGTCTCGGTGGTCAGCCTGGTGACGCCCTCCGCCGCGTTGTAGAACGCCTGCGGCACGGCGGTGTTGGGCTTGTGCGAGCCGACCGGGCTGACGCCCTCGTACTTGTAGTAGATGCGGGCGGGCGTGCCGAGCGCCTTCTCCAGCCGCCGCGCCCGGAACAGCGGTGACGGACGCCAGAGCCGGTAGACGTCGAGGACCTCTTCCGGGATGTCGATGTACCGCTCGGTGCTGACCTCCTGGGCGATGAGCGCCTGCGGGAACAGCGGCGCGAGATCGTCCGGACCGACCGGCTCGCGGGTGCCGGGATGCAAGGGCGGTGGCGGCGGCTCCGGCAGATCCGGGACGACGTTGTACCACCTGGTCGGCATGTCCGCTTCGTCGAGGATGTATTTGGTCCGCTCCGCCATTGAGCCTCCTCCGTCCGTCCCTTCAACCTAAAGGGACGGACGGCGCGGCACCAGACATCGCTACTACGGTGTGACCATGGGGAATCTCGTACTGCTCGACGCACCGTCCAATCTCGGGCTGCGCCCGCCCGCCGAAGGCGTGGTCCCCGGCTGTTACAAGGCACCGGGCGCGCTGCGTGACCACGGCCTGCTCACCCGGTTGGGGGCGACCGACGGCGGCGTCGTCACCCCGCCGCGCTATCTGCCCGCATGGTCAGCCGATGGCGGAGTGCGGAACGCGGCCGGGATCGCGGCCTACACCGAGTCCCTCGCCGCACGTCTCGCGAAGATCCGCGCGGACGGCGGCTTCCCGGTGGTGCTCGGCGGCGACTGCTCGATCGCGCTCGCCGCGATGCTGACGCTGCGTCGCGAAGGCCGCTACGGCATCGTCTACTTCGACGGACACGACGACTTCCGGCATCTCGGCAATTCCGAGTACGTCGCCAACGTGGGCGGCGAGGCCCTCGCCGTCGTCACCGGCCGTGGCCAACCCGAACTGGCCGATGTGGACGGTCTGAAGCCCTACGTCCGCGACGAAGACGTCCTCGTCCTCGGCGTGCGCGCGGAGGAGTCCGCCGAGGCACGGGACGCCGGGCTCCGGATCGTGACCAGCCAGGAGACCATGGCGTCCGGCACCGACGGCGCGCTCGCCGCCGCCCGGGAGATCTTCGCGCCGCTGGACGGTTTCTGGATCCACATCGACATCGACACCCTCGACCCGGAATTCGTGTCCGCCGTGGACAGTCCCGATCCCGGCGGGCTCAGCCCGGACAAGCTCGTCGAGCTGCTCCGGGGCCTGCTCGCGATCCCCGGCGCCGCCGGGCTGGAGCTGACCATCTTCGATCCCGACCTCGACCCCGACGGCACGCAGGCCGCCCTCGTGACGGACTGCCTCGTGCGCGCACTGGAAGGACCCCGATGACCAAGGTGACCGTCGCCGACGGCTCGTTCGACGCCCCGCTCTGGCTGCCCGAATCCGGCTCCGGCCCGGGGCTGGTGCTGATCCAGGAGATCTTCGGTCTCGACGACTACCTCAAGTCGGTCGCCGCCGACCTGGCCGCCCTCGGCTACGTCGTCGCGGTGCCCGAACTGTTCTGGCGGATCTCCCCCGGCTGGTCGGCCACGCACGACGAAGCCGGTGTCTCGGCGTCGATGGCCGTCGCCGGCCGGCTGGACCCGGCGAGCGCCGTCACCGACGTGCTCGCGACCCTCGCGACACTGCGAGCGCTGCCCGAAACCGGCGGCCGCGCGGGCGTCTTCGGCTTCTGCCTCGGCGGCTCGATGGCCTACGCGGCCGCCGCCGAAGGCGACCCGGACGTCGCGGTCTCGTACTACGGCTCCCGCGTTCCCGAGCAACTTCCTTTGCTGGACAAGATCACTTGCCCGATCCAGTTCCAGTTCGGCGGCGCGGATCCCTACATTCCCGCCGAGGGCGTGAGTCGCCTCGCCGACGCCGTCGCCTCCCACGACGGCGCGGAGATCCACATCCACGAGGGCGCGGGCCACGCGTTCCACAACCACGTGGCGCCGATGTTCCATCAACCGGAGCCCGCCGCGGCGGCCTGGGCGCTGACGTTGGAGTTCTTGGGGCGGACCTACCCGGTGTGACCTGGCCCGAACTCAGAAAACGAGATGGAATATGTCGTTGAGCAGTTTCGAAACCGGGATCACCCCGGAAGCGAGCGACAACACCCGGATCGCGGTCCCCTGGATGGGATACGGCTTTTCGCGAGCGAGCTGCTCGGCTTCGAGCAGGACCAGACGCGCTTCGACGTTGTTCCCCCGTTCCAGCAGCTCCCGGATCTCCTGATTCAATCTGATCAACTTGAGTCTCACGGTATTGGCGAACGTCCTCGCCACGCCGAGCCGGAGCGTGGACACCAGCAGCATGTTCAGCACGGTACCGCCGAGTGCGACGAAAACCAGGATCCCGGTGATGGTGTTCCGGACCAACGGGATCGCCTCCGGATCACGCAGGATGTAGATGAGCGCGATGACCGAACAGATGAAGGAGATCGAGGAGACGTAGGCGATGGCGATGATGCGGCCGATCGGGCGCCAGCCGTGGTCCCGGTCCACGCGGGCGGGGACGTGCCGGAAGACCATCAAGCCCGGAGCCGTGCGGAAGATCTTGGACAGGTGGTAGTAAAGGTAGGCCTGACAGCAGGCGAAGTACGTTCCGAGGGATCCGACCACGGTCCATGAGATCGCCATACCGGGGTTTCTTTCCCAAGAAGCCCACCAGCTGTCACGGAATCCGTCGCGAACGGCGCCGCTCGGCCGCGCATCGCCCTGTATCGAGGCCATGGCCTTGAACAGGTGGTTGTTTTCGACGACCCAGAGATAGAAACAAGTTCCCACGGTGAAGACCAACGCCAGCAGCAGAAGTTGCCAGCGAAGCCGGACCCTGAGCCAGCGCCCGATGCGCTCGTAGTGGACCTTCATCGGCTCACGCTCGAGCTGATCGGCCGCGAACAGGCTGCGTTCTCCGTGTGAGAGCTGGATATCGAGAGACCTCAGCCTGCGTACGAGCAGCACGTAGTTGATCACGGCCACTTCCGAAGTGATCCCGAGTGCGATGCTGGGGATATCGGCGCTGAAAGGCAGTCTGACGCAGGCGACTCCGCTCGCGTCAGGGCCGAAAAGGGTCAGCCGGACGATCCGGCCGAACCCGCAGCCCGCCGCGGCGAAGTCTCCGGACAGGATCGTCGACGCCGTCATGTAGAGCATGATGGCGGGGAGGACCATGACGATTCCGACTTCCCACGCCAGGCGCGACGGCCGCGAGGGTCTTTTCCCGTTCACGACAGCGCCGTCCCGAACAGGACGGCCAAGGTCTCGCGAGGACGCTCCACATGCGGGAAATGAGCGGAGTCACCGACAAGGACCGTTTTCGCGCTTTCGCAGATCGCGGCCAAGCGCACCATGTCACGGGGCGGAACCAATTTGTCCTCGACACCGAAGGCCGCGTGGATGGGACAGCTGATCTCCGACCAGTGCTGATCGGGGTCGTAGTCGAGGCCGTTCTGCGCGGCGAGGACGAACTGATCCGGCCGCATCCCCTTGACCAGCGACTTGCGAAAGCTCTTGCCGATCCCCCAAGGATGAGCGAGGAAACCGTTGAGCGCCAGCGGGAGCAGACCGATCGCGCTGCCGACCTTGACCATGCGCAGCCCCGGCCTTCCCAGCGCGGCCAGCACGCTTTGCATCCAGTACGCGATGGCGACCTTTTTCAGGAGAACGAGGCTTCGCAACGGATTCTGCACCGTTTCGATCACGGAGAAGTACGCTCCCGCCACCAGATGGACGGACCTGATCCGGTCGTCACCCCGGCCTGCCATGTCCAGCACCAGGAACCCGCCCATCGAGTGCCCGACCAGACGGCACGAGTGATAGCCGCAATCGGCGACCAGCTCCATCAGTACCCGGCCCACCTCACCGCTTTCCAGATCGGACTTGCGGTTCTGGGATTCCCCGAATCCCGGAAGGTCGACGAGGATGACGTCGCCAAGGTCGACACCGTCCTTCTCGGCTTGCCGCAAAAGCGGCGTCCAGGTCGACCAATCGTTGGCCACCCCGTGCACGAACAGTGTCACCTGAGTACCGGATCTCGCTTCCTCGGCGGTTCGCACATAGTGCAATTCCCCGAACGCGGTGGAGGCGGCCCCGCGAACCAAACCGAGGCATTCCGGCTCCAGTTCCAGTTCGAACGGGAAATAGCCGTCCCGGTTCTTCATCCGACCTCCATGCTCGACGGCGCCTGCCGGAGGAGTCGCCTCGAAGGTGCGTTCCGCAACCCGCGAAGAAGATCGAGGCTTCCACGGTTACCGACTTGTGACCCTCACCGTCGGTGACGGCGGCGTTCCCGGGCGCTGATGGACGCCGGGCGGCGTCGGCGTCCACCGGAATATGTCGGTGCCTCCCGGTAGTTTCCCCACCATGGCCACATTGGTGAGTTTTCACGCCCACCCCGACGACGAGTGCATCGTCGCGGGAGGCGTCATGCGCAAGGCCTTCGAGGAAGGTCACCGTGTCGTGCTCGTCGTCGCGACCAGGGGGGAGGTCGGCGAGGTGCCGGACGGTTTCCTCGACGACGGAGAGGAGTTGTGGCAGCGCCGCGTGCAGGAGACGCACGCATCCGCCGAGGTCCTGGGGGCCAAGCGGGTGGAGTTCCTGGGGTACACCGATTCCGGCATGATGGGCGAGCCGCGCAACGACGTGCCCGGCACGTTCTGGCAGGCCGACGTCGAGGAGGCCGCGCAGCGGCTGGCCGCGATCCTGCGCGAGGAGCAGGCCGACGTCCTGACCGTCTACGACGACAACGGCGGCTACGGGCATCCGGACCACATCCAGGTGCACCGCGTCGGGATGCGCGCGGCCGAGCTGGCCGGCACGCCGCGGGTCTACGAGGCGACGAGCAACAGTGACGAGATGCGCCGCGGCATGGAGGAGGCGGTGCGGACCGGGCAGGTGAAGGCCGAGGACCTTCCCGAGTTCGAGGACGGTTCCGAATTCGGCAAGCCGGAGGCGATCCTGACGGCGAGGGTCGACGTCACCGCGTACCTGCCTGCCAAGCGGGCCGCGATGCGCGCGCACGCCAGTCAGATCAGCGAGGACTCGTTCTTCCTGGCGATGCCCGACGAGGCTTTCGCGCAGGCGTTCGGCGTCGAGTGGTTCATCCGTGCCGGGCAGGGTCCGGGCATCACGGAGACCGACCTCATGGCGGGTCTCTGACCGACAGGCATGCGGTACTGGACCTTCACACCTTCCCCAGTACATGAAGGCCCCCATCCTTGCGCCTAAGTACAGGAAGGGGGCCTTCATGTACCTCAGCTTCAGGCGGTGGCGGCGGTGACGTCGAGTTCGACGAGCTGCCCGGGGTAGCCGAGCTGCGCGACGCCGAGCAGGGTGCTCGCGGTGGTGAAGGCCTCCCCGATCGCCGACTCGACGAACCGGTCCCACACCGCCGAGAGGACGTCCGCGTCCGGCGTCACCACGTAGATCACCGTGCGCACGACGTCCGCCGGGGTCGCCTTGGCGAAGGCGAGCGCGGCGGCGGTGTTCGCGACGACCTGGTCGACCTGCGCGAGCACGTCTCCTTCGACGACCTTGCCGTCTTCGGCGAGCGGGCATTGGCCGGCGAGGTGGACGTCCCTCCGGCCTTCGACGATGGTCACGTGGTGGTAGGTGGGAGTGGGGTGCAGACCGGGCGGATGGTGGCGTTCAATGGTCACGAGCCGCATCCTCACCGAGGCGGTCGCGACGGGACAACCGGATTTCACGGGGGAGCCATGCGCAGGACGATCGACTGGACCGGTGACGCGGTCACGATCATCGACCAGACCGTTCTACCCGCCGAGTATCGCGTGCTCGAATTGCGCACGGTCGGCGAACTCGTCACCGCCATCCAGCGGCTCGCGGTACGCGGGGCGCCGGCGCTCGGCGCGGCGGGGGCGCTCGGCGTCGTGCTCGCCACCCGCGCGCAGGGCGACGTCGAGGCCGAGGCGCGCCGTGTCGCCCAGGCGCGGCCTACGGCGGTCAACCTGAGCTGGGGCGTTTCCCGCGCCCTCGCGAAGCTCCCGGAGGGGCCGGAAGCCGTTCTCGCCGAAGCCCTGGCGGTCCTCGACGAGGACGAGCGGATCAACCACGAGGCCTCCCGGCTGGCGGCCGACGTGGTGATCGAGCACTGCGGGCGGCGGCCGTTGCGGCTGCTGAGCCACTGCAACGCCGGCCACCTCGCGACGGTCGCCTGGGGCAGCGCGCTCGGCGTCGTCTGGCATCTGCAGGCTCGCGGCCTGGTCGAGTCCGTGCTCGTCGACGAGACCAGGCCGCTGTTGCAGGGTGCCCGCCTGACCGCTTGGGAACTGGCCGAAGCCGGTGTCCCGTACCGGATTCAGCCCGACGGCGCGGCCGCCGCGGCGATGAGCCGGGGCCTGGTCGACTGCGTCCTCGTCGGCGCCGACCGGATCGCCGCCAACGGCGACGTCGCCAACAAGATCGGCACCTACGGCCTGGCGATCGCGGCGAAGCACCACGGCATCCCGTTCGTGGTCGTCGCCCCGTCGTCCACTGTGGACACCGCGATGCCGGACGGCGCCGGGATCGTGATCGAGGAACGCGATCCCGGCGAGATCCTGGCCTTCGGCGGCACGAAGGTCGCGCCCGAAGGCGCGGAAGTGTTCAACCCCGCCTTCGACGTGACGCCGCACGGGCTGATCACCGCGGTGGTGACCGAGCACGGAATCCTGAAACCCTAGAAGGATTCCAGGCAGGACGGCTCGCGGTCGGCGGCGAACGCGGCCGTCGTCCGCGAAACCGCGCCGGCGGTCCGCTCCTTGATCCGGCCCGCCGCGGCCAGGGTGCTCGGCCTGGTCCCGCCGAGGAAGATGGCGCCGAGGTCGGTGACGTCCAGTTCGAGATCCGGCGCGCCCTCCACGCGCGTCACTTCCGCGTGGCCGTCGGCGTCGGTGACGAGCCGCCAGGTCCCGGCGTTCCACGGGCAGAAGGCGTCGCGTACGCCGAACACCAGGTCCACCGGTCCGTTGTAGCGCCGGGTGACGAGGGCTCGATCGACGTCGACGAGCCGGAGCCACAGGGAATCGCCGCCGGACCGGGTCATGGCACGCGGGTTGGC
Source organism: Amycolatopsis sp. w19 (assembly GCF_051373225.1). Taxonomy (NCBI): domain Bacteria; kingdom Bacillati; phylum Actinomycetota; class Actinomycetes; order Pseudonocardiales; family Pseudonocardiaceae; genus Amycolatopsis; species Amycolatopsis sp. w19. Next base: position 105,922 of record NZ_JBPQFM010000017.1, read on the forward strand.
GAGCAGATGAACGAGCGGTTCGTCGAGAGCGGCCAACACCTCCACCGTGACGACGAGGTCGTAGTCCAGCAGGAAGCGGTACAGCGTCGCGTACGCCTCCGGCGTGGTCGCGACCAGTTCCTGCACGCTCAGGATCCCGCGCGGGCCCTCTTCGTTCCAGTCGTTCTTCACCCGGTAGATCACGTAGCCGTCGGGCAGGACGGCGAACCTCAGCGCGGTCGCGCCGTTCCTCCGCCGTTCCGGGTCGTCGAGGTTGAACTCCCACGTCGCCCCTGGCCGGTCCAGCGCGCCGACCCGTTGGGGCGCTTCCTTTTCGTAGATCGCCTTGATCAGCGGGATCGCCTGCTCGCGGCCGATTTCGCGCACCCGCTCGGTTTCGAGTTCGACACCGGGCCGGAACGCGGATTTCGCGCGGATCTTCGCGCGGTAGAACTGCGCCGCGAGCCCGTATCCGAAGCGGGGGTAGATGACGGCCTCGGACGCCCACAACGCGGCGATCGGTTCGCGGCCCTCGTCGTGCAGGCCGTGCAGCTGCGCCCGCATGACCCGGGTGAGCGCGCCCCGCCGCCGATGCCCCGGCGCGACACCGACCGATGTGATCCCCGCGAACGGCGTCGGCCCCGCACCGGGAACGGTGATCTTCCGGGTGAGGATCTCCCCCATCCCGATCAGTTCGTCGCCTTCGAAGACGCCGTGTGAACGCTCGGGTTCGAACACCAGCCCTTCGCGGTATTGGAACCCTTCCGAAGGATCGGCGAGGAAAGCACGCGCCAGCATGTCCGAGAGTGCGGGCAGGTCGTCGGTGGTCAGGGTGCGGAGGGTCAAGCCGTCATCGCTCACCCTGTTCGTACTACGCCCCTTCACCGACGACCGCCACGCCTTTTTCGAAGCAAGCACGGAAGGGCGGCGTTCAGGGCCTCGGCCCGATCACCTCACCCTTTTCCATCACCTCGATGGCCATCGCGGGGCAGGAATCCGCCGCGTCGAGCACCGTCTCGTCCGGATCCACCTCCCCCTTGACCGCTGTCGCCACGGCGCCTTCGAGTTCGAAGACCTCCGGCATCAGCGCCGCGCACATCCCCGAGCCGATGCACGTGTTGCCATCGACCTCGACTTTCCAGCTCATGCTCACCATCCGATCGGCATGGAGCGGGGGCCCCGCACCAGCATCTGGGTCTTCCACACGATATCGCCGTCGAGGTGCAGCCCGGGGAGGTCTCGCAGCAGCGCCTTCAGTGCCTCCTGCAGTTCGAGCCTGGCCAGCGGAGCGCCGAGGCAGTGGTGCACGCCGTGCCCGAAACCGAGGTGGGGATTGGCTTCCCTGCCGAATTCGAGGGTTTCCGCCGACCTGAACTGGAGCCCGTCCCGGTTGGCGGCGCCGATCGCGACCATCACCGGCTCACCCTCCTTCACCAGCACGTCACCCACTTGGATGTCTTCGGTGGCGTAGCGAGCGAAGCCGGCTCCGGCCCCCAGCGGGACGAACCGCAGCAGTTCCTCCACCGCGGCCGGGATCAGGTCCAGGTCCGCACGCAGACGGGCGAGCTGCTCCGGCTGTTCGAGCAGGGCGTAGACGAAGTTGGGGATCTGGCTGGCGGTGGTCTCGTGCCCGGCGATCAGGATGCCGATGCACATGTCGACCAGTTCCAGCTCGCTCAGCCGGTCGCGGACGTCGCGCGCCTCGATCAGCGCGGTCATCAGATCGTCCTGCGGCTCGGCGCGGTGCTGCTCGACGAGCACGTGCATGTACGCCCGCAGCTCGTCCTGGTTGGCCATCATCTCTTCGGTGGTCAGCGGGCTGGTGGACAACGCGGCGTCGCTCCACACGCGGAACTTCGGCCGGTCCTCGACCGGGACGCCGAGCAGTTCGCAGATCACCGCGACCGGGATCGGCAGCGCGTAGTCCTCGACCAGGTCCGCGGGCTGTCCCTTGGCCTTCATGTCCTCGATCAGACCGGCCGCCAGTTCGGCGACGCGCGGGCGCAGCAGTTCGACGCGGCGCATGGTGAACGCCTTCGCGACCAGCGTGCGCAACCGGGTGTGATCCGGCGGGTCCATGCTCAGGATCCCGCCGGGGCGCCTGCCGGGCGCCATCCGCGGCTCGTCCTTCTCCGCCGCCATCGCCCGGGAGAACCGCCGGTCGCCCAGCACGAAACGGGCGTCGGCGTACCGGGTGGCGAGCCACGCCGGCTCACCGTGCGGGAGCCGGACGCGGAGCATGCCCTTGGTGGCGCGTGCCGCCGCGTACGCCTCGTTGAGTTCGAGGCCGGCGTCCTCGTTGAAGGGATAGGCGACGAATTCGGTGTCTGTGGTGGTCATTTGTCCGGAAACCCCCCGGCTCGGCGGTTTGTAAGCAACTGCTTACAACGCTAACCATGATCACGCTGAGCGTCAATGCGCCTACCGTGCGACGCCCGGCTAGCCTTTGCCGATGACGGAAGAACCGCAGGTCCGCAAGCGCGACGCGGCCGCGACCAGGGCGGCCCTGCTCGACGCGGCGGCGGCTCTCTTCGCCGAACGCGGCTTCGACCGGACGACCGTGCGCGACATCGCGAAACTCGCCGGTGCCAACCAGGCCCTGCTGTTCCGCTACTTCGGGTCGAAGGACGCGCTGTTCGAGGAGGTCCTGGCGCGCGGCGGACGCGAGCAGATCGCCACCACCCCACCGGACGAACTGCTCGGGACGGCGTTGCGCAGCATGCTGGAATCCGACACCGGCCGCGACCGCACCCTCGACGCGTACCTGCGCTCGACCGGGCACGACAGCGCCGCGGCCGCGGTCCGGCGGCAGCTCGGCGAGGAGTACGCGAAGGTGCTCGCCACGTTGAGCGACGCCGACGACGCGGAACTGCGGGCCGACCTCGTCCTCGCCTGGTTGCTCGGGATCGGCCTGGTCCGCGACATCACCGGCAAGGAACCGCTGGCCAGCGCGGATCCCGACGACGTCTGCCGTCTGGTGCTCGGCGCGGCGCGGACTCTGCTGGAGCGCAGCGGGTAATTGCGTCGCCGTCCACGACGCACTGTTCTACGGTCGGGCCGTGATCACGTTCCCGCCCGCCGGTACCGAAGCCGAGTTCGACGCGCTGACCAGGCAAGACCTGCTCCCCGCCGTGAGGTCGCTCGGCTTCGGCGAAGCCGTCCCGTTCACCGAGGGCTCGCTGCCGGTCTACGCGGTCGGCGACGATCTGGTTCTCAAGCTGTTCCCGCCGGTGCATCTGGGCGAACTCCCCACCGAGCGGACGATGCTCGAAGTCCTGCACGGGAAGTTGCCGATCCCGACCCCCGCCGTGCACGAGGCCGGAGAGCGGGACGGCTGGGGCTACGTGCTCATGGAACGCCTGCGCGGCGAAACATTGAAGGACGCCTGGCCGAAACTGTCCACAGAGGACAAACACCGGCTCGCGCCCGAACTCGGCGAGGCGCTGGCCGCCCTGCATTCGCTGCGCGACCCGCGCCTCGACGTCCTCGGCCCGCCGGACTGGGCCGCGTTCGTCGCCGGACAACGCGCGAAGGTCGTCGAGCATCACCGGCGGACCGGGCTCGACGAAAGCTGGATCATGCAGATCCCGGCGTTCCTCGATTCCGTCGAGCTGGGCAGCCCGCCGGTCGTCCCGCTGCACACCGAATTCATGCGCGACCATCTCATGGTCACCCACGACGGCGGCCGTCCGCGGCTGACCGGGCTCTTCGACTTCGAACCGGCCATGCGGGGCGCGGCCGAGTACGACTTCGTCGCCGTGGGCCTGTTCGTTTCCGGCGGGGACAAGGATTTCCTGCGGCGGCTGCTCACCGGATACGGCGTCGAGCCGGACGAAGACTTCTCCCGGCGCTGCCTGGCATACGCGCTTTTGCACGTATACAGCAACTTCACCTGGTACCTCGGGGTTCTCCCAGCGCCGGAGGAACCGACTCTGGAAAGCCTCAGCCGCGCTTGGTGGTAGCCCAGGTCACCGGTACCTCCTCGGGGCCGCGGATCGAAAGCGGCGGACGCCAGGTGATGGCCGAGGCGGGAACCGCGAGATCCAGTCCCGGGAGCCCGTCGAGCAGGGTCCGGAACGCGATCTCCCCTTCGAGGCGGGCCAGGGCAGCGCCGAGGCAGAAGTGGAGGCCGTGCCCGAAGCCGAGTTGCGGCGCGTTCCGCCGCCGGATGTCGAACCGGGACGCACCGGGAAAGGCGGCTTCGTCACGGTTCGCCGCGCCGGTGTGCGCCAGCACCGCCTCACCGCGCCGGACCGGGCCGGCGCTCAGTTCGACGTCTTCCAGCGCGACCCGGAGCAGCGACGCGTCGGCCGGTCCGTCGAACCGCATGATCTCCTCGACGGCCCCCTCCGTCAGGCTCGGATCGGAACGCAGCGCGGCGAGCTGATCCGGATGTCCCGTCAGCAGCACGATCCCGGTCGCGATCAGGCTGACCGTGGTCTCGTGCCCGGCGAGCAGGAGCTGGGTGGCGAGATCGATCAGCTCGGCCTCGGTGAGCCGGTCGCCGTCCTCGTCGCGAGCGTGCACGAGGACGCTCAGCAGGTCCTCCCCCGGCGTCTCCCGTTTGACGGCGACGAGCGCCGCCATGTCGTCCGCCCCGTCACGCCGGGCCTGCGCCACTTCCTCCGGGCTGTACGCCATCGGCGTGACGATCACGCGCGACCATTGGCGGAACCGTTCCCTGCCTTCGTAAGGGACGCCGAGGATCTCGCACATGACCGCGGTGGGCAGTGGGAAGGCGAACATCTCCACGAGATCCGCCGGCGGACCGTGCTCGGCCATCGCCCGCAGGAGCGTGTCGGCGATCTGCTGGATCCGCGGCCGGAGCCCGGCGATCCGGCGGACGGTGAAGGCCTGCGCCGTCAGCTTCCGCAGGCGCGTGTGATCCGGCGGATCCATGTTGAGGATGCTGTGCTCGCCGGTGGAGAAGTCACCCGGTTCGATGAGACACGGCGCGCCCGGGGCGAGCAGGTTCCGGGAGAACCGCGTGTCCGAGAAGATCAGGCGGACGTCTTCGTACCGGGTCACCAGCCAGCCTTCGCAGCCGCTGGGGAAGACGACCCGGGACATCGGCGGATATTCGGCGTAGATCGGGGTCGCGGGGTCGTCCTTCTCCGCGGGATAGGTGGCTGTCATGGAGCATGATGATGAGCGGCGCGGCGCGCGGCCGGAAGGCCCTTCTCACCGGGTGATAATCCCGCGCAGGAACTCCAGATAGGCCGGGCGTTCCGTACCGGGCAGCAGGGTGCCGCCACTCGCCCGCTGCGCCTGGATCAACCCGACGAACGCCGTGTACGCCAGCAAAGCGCGATGGCGGGCTTCGGTTTCCGGGCAGTCCATCTCACGGAAACAGCGGACGATGAACTCGACGCGCCGCGCGGTGACGCCGGCGAGCAGCGGGCCGATCACGGGGTCGCCCGCGTGGGCGAGCAGGGCCAGCTCGGCCCGTTCGTCCTTCGCGCCGAAGACGAGTTCGAAGAGTTCACGCAGCCTTCGGACCGGATCCGAAATCCCGTCCAGCAACGTGATGAGCGCCTCGGTGTGCTGTTCGGCCCACCGGCGCACGGCGGCCTCGACCAGCGCGTCCCGATTCGCGAAATGCCAGTAGAAACTGCCTTTCGTCGTCCCGAGTTTCGCCGCGATGGGCTCGACGGCGATCGCGGCGACGCCGCCTTCGCACAGCGCTTCGAGCGCCGCGTCCGCCCAATCTTCCCGCGCGAGCTTCCGTTTCACGCGGCATACGCTACCGTATGGAAAACCATGCGGCACCGTACGGGAGGCGGACATGCCCTTCGGATCACCCGCGAACTGGGGCGCGACCACGGAAGAACGCCGTCGCGCGCAGCCGGCGGACACCCTGCTCGACGGCCCGGTCGCGCGGTTCGACCGCGCGGTCACCGTGCGGGCGCCCGCCGCGCTCGCCTACCGCTGGCTCTGTCAGATCTCGGTCGCGCCCTACAGCTACGACCTGCTCGACAACCGGGGACGCCGCAGCCCCGGCACCCTCACCCCCGGCGCCGACGAACTCGCTCCCGGCGACACGCTGATCGTGTTCGAACTGACCGAGGTCGACCGCGGGCACAGCCTTACCGGGCGGACCTTCGCCCAGTCCGAGAAGCTGTTCGGCCCGGTGGCCGCCACGTATTCGGTCGAGCCGATCGACGAGCGGTCCTGCCGCATGCTGTGCCGCATCGTCGTGACCTCCGCGGGGTTCGGCGGACGCCTCAAGGAGTTCCTGCTCGGCTGGGGCGACCTCGTCATGATGCGGAAACAGCTGCTGACGTTGAAGAAATACGCCGAACGGGACGCGCGGCTCGGTCACGTCTCGTAAGTTCGGCCGGCTGCCGAAGGACGTCGCGAAAGCCACTTTCGGGACATCAGACGTCGCGAAAGTGGCTTTCGCGACATGCTCCCTTGGGTCCCTGGGCCGGCCGCCGCTTCCGGCTCGCCGACGTTGCGAAAGCCACTTTCGCAACGTTGAAGGTTGCGAAAGTGGCTTTCGCAACACGCCGAACGCGACGCCCGGCTAGGGCAGCGCGCGCCTTAACAGCTCGGCCAGGTGCAAAGCCCGCCGTCCGTCGAGCTGCTCGATCTGCGTCCGGCAGCTGAAGCCGTCCGCGACCACCTCGGTGCCCTCGGCCGCGGCACGGATCGCGGGCAGCATGCGGTCTTCGGCGCAGGCGACGGAAACGTCGTAGTGCCCGCGTTCGAAGCCGAAGTTGCCCGCCAGTCCGCAGCAACCGGAGTCCATTGTGGAATTGTGGACACCTGCGGCGCGCATGGCGGCCTCGTCGGCGTCGAAGCCGAGCACGGCGTGCTGGTGACAGTGCACCTGGCTGAGCGCCTCGACGTCCAGCGCGCGGAATTCGAGCGGCGAATCCTCGACGAGTTCGGCGAAGGTCCTGGTCCGTTCGGCGAGCAGTTCCGCCACCGGGTCGCCGGGGAGCAACGCCGGGAGGTCACCACGGAAGAGGGCCGTGCAGCTCGGCTCCAGCCCGGCCACCAGATACCCCGACCGCAGATACGGTTCGAGCACGGAAAGCGTGTGGCGCAACACCTTCTTCGCCACGTCGAGCTGCCCGGTCGACACCCAGGTGAGGCCGCAGCAGACACCGCGATCGGGCAGGACGACGTCGTAGCCCGCGGCGGTGAGCACCTCCGCCGCGGCGTCGAGGACGTCCGGCGTGAGGTAGTTGTTGAAGGAGTCGGGCCACAGCACCACGGGCCGGACACCGGTCGCCCAGCGTTTGAGATCCGCACGGCGCCGGGTGAACGGCGCCGTCGCGAACGTCGGCAGATCCCGTTCCGGCGCGATCCCGCCGAACTTCTTCAGCAGCCCGGAGAACCGGCGCGACATCGTGTTCGCCAGCCGGGGCGCGAGCGACGCCGCGCGCAGCCATAACGGCAGCCAGCCCATCGAGTAGTGCGACGCCGGGCGGATCCGTCCTTTGTGGTGCTGGTGCAGGAATTCCGCCTTGTAGGTCGCCATGTCGACGTCGACCGGGCAATCGGACAGGCAGCCTTTGCACGACAGGCAGAGATCCAGCGCCTCGGCGACTTCCTCGGAGCGCCAGCCGTCGGTGATCAGTTCACCGTTCACCATCTCGGCGAGCAGATGCGCGCGGCCCCGCGTCGAATGTTTCTCCTCGCGCGTGGCGCGGTAACTCGGGCACATCACGCCCGCCCCGGTGGTGTTGCGGCATTTCCCGACGCCGACGCAGCGCCGCATCGCCTGCCCGAAACTCCCGCGGTCCTCCGGGTACGCGAGCGCGGTGACGTCTTCGAGCTCCAGCGGCGCGCGCCGCACGCGGAGATCGGCGTCGACCGGCCTGGGGTTCACCAGGATGCCGGGGTTCATCATGCCCGCCGGATCGAAGATCCCCTTGAACCGCGCGAAAAGCGCGAGGATCTCGGGACTGTACATCCGGGACAGCAGCTCCGAACGCGCCTGGCCGTCGCCGTGCTCCCCCGACAGCGAGCCGCCGTGCGCGGCGACCAGGTCCGCCGCCTCTTCCAGGAACGACCGGAATCCCGCGATCCCTCGCGGCGAAAGAAGATCGAAGTCCAGCCGCAGATGCAGGCAGCCCTCGCCATAGTGGCCGTAGACGACGCTCTTGCGCCCGTGCTCGCGCATGAGCTGCTTGAACTCCCGCAAGTAGGCGCCCAACCGCTCGGGCGGAACGGCCGCGTCCTCCCAGCCGGGCCAGGCCTCCTCTCCCCTGGCCAACCGGGTCGCGAGACCGGCGCCCTCCTCCCGGATCCGCCACAGCCGCTTCTGCGCGGCCGCGTCGTCCAGCAGCGCGGATCCGGTCAGCGCGCCGCGGAGCCCGTCGATCAGCCCGCGGGCCTGGTCCGGGTCGGCCATTTCGACGAACAGCCAGGCGCCACCGGGCGGCAGGCCGTCGGCACGACCGGGCTCCAGCAGGGCGACCAGGTCCGCGTCGACGCCTTCGACGGTCAGCGGCGACCACGGCAGGATCGCCGGGACGGCGTCGGCCGCGGCGATGTCGGATTCGAAGCCGAGCACCGCGAGCACCTTGCGTTCCGGCAGCTGGGCGAGCGAGACCGTCGCCTCCAGCACGGTGACACAGGTGCCCTCGCTGCCGACCAGTGCCTTGGCGACGTCGAAACCGTTCTCCGGCAACAGGTGTTCCAGACCGTACCCGGAGACCCGCCTGCTGAAGGAGGACAGTTCGGTGCGCAGCAAAGCCAGGTTGTCCCGGACCAGCGCGCGCAACTCGGAGAAGACCCGCCCTTCGGTGCCGGGCTCGGCCGCTCGGGCGTCCACTTCGGACGGTGAGGTCGGCCCGACGGTAAGCCGCGTGCCGTCGTAGAGCAGCACGTCCAGTTCGCGGACGACGTCGACCGTGCGGCCCCAGGCCACCGAATGCGAACCGCAGGCGTTGTTGCCGATCATCCCGCCGATCGTGCAGCGAGAATGCGTCGACGGGTCGGGGCCGAACCGGAGCCCGTGCGGCGCGGCGAGCCGCTGGAGGTCGTCGAGGACGGTGCCCGGGGCGACCCTCGCCGTGCGCGCCGCCGGGTCGAGGTCGAGCACCCCGCCGAGATGACGCGAAGTGTCGATCACGACGCCCGGCCCGCACGAGTTGCCCGCGACGCTGGTGCCGCCGCCGCGGGCGATCACCGGCAGCCCGGCCCGGCGGCACGCGGCGACGGCCTCGATCACCTCGTCGACGCTCCGCGGCAGCACCACACCCTTCGGCACGTGCCGGTAGTTGGAGGCATCGGTCGTGTACAGCGCCAGTGTCGCGGCGTCGGCCAGGATCTCCACGGGTCCATTCAAGACAACCGCGGCCGGAAACGCATCGGTGAACCTCTCCGGCCGGGTGTGTCGGAAACCACGTCCGGTGTGCGATCGTGAGCGCGTGACGGCGAGACGGCACGCCGCTGAAGAGCTCGCCGCCGAGCACAGCGCGGTGCTCGGCGGGCTTCTTCGCGAGCGCGAAGAGCTGCTCGCGACCCTCGACCGGGTCGCGGCCCTCAACGGCACCGCGCGGCTGATCCGCGAGTCGATCGGCACGCATTCCGGCTTCGTCGCCGAGCTGGCCGGGCCCGAACAGGCGGTGATCCGCTGGATGTCGGGCACCCGCACCGACGCCCTGCAGGATCTCGCCGTGCCGATCGGCCAGGGCATCGGCGGGCGGGTTCTCGCGCTGGGCAGACCCGTCCGGGTCAACGACTACGTCAGTTCGCCGAGCATCACCCACCAGTTCGACGCGCAGGTCCGCGGCGAGGGGCTCGCCGCGATGATCGCCGTCCCGATTGTCAGCGGGACCGAGACCGTCGCCATCGCGTACGCCGCCATGCGCGAGCGCCGCGACTTCGGCGACGACGCGGTCCAGTCCCTCGAGGACATCGCCACCGAGGCCGGCCGGGCGCTGAAACTGGCGTCGGTCGCCGAGGCCGACCGCGAGACCGCGCTGTCCGCCGAGCGGCTCCGCATGCAGAGCGCGCTGCACGATTCGGTCGGCGCGCTGCTGTTCTCCATCGGCGTCCAGGTGCGGAACCTGCACGAGGACATCAGCGACAACCCGGCGCTCGAATCGCGGTTGCGGCGCCTGGAGGGCGACGTGTCGGCCGCGTCCAGGGCGCTGCGCGAGTCGCTGCTCGCGCTGTCGGAGTCGAGCCCGGAACGCGCGCTGCCGGTGGAACTGGCCGAGCACTGCCGTTCGTTCCAGGCGCGCTGCGGTGTCCCGGCACGGTTCGTGCAACTCGCCCCCGTGCCGCGGCTGGACGCCGAACGCACCGGCGTGCTGGTCGCGGCCGTCCGGGAAGGCCTGCTCAACGTGGAGAAACACGCCGAAGCGCTGTCCGTCGTGGTCAGTCTCCTGCCCAGCGAGGACGGCGTGCAGGTGGTCGTCGCCGACGACGGCACCGGACGCCGCGCCGAAGACGCCGACGGGCCCGAACCCGGCACCGGCATGGGGCTGCGCGCGCTGGCCGAACGCGCCGCGCGGGTCGGCGGCCGGGTCAGCCTGGTCCGGGACGAAGACGACGGTTGCACGCTGCGCGCCTGGGTGCCGGAACCGTGCCGTCGCCGGTGACGGTCCTCGTCGTGGACGACCATCCGGTGGTCCGCGACGGGGTGAGCCTGCTGCTGCGCTACGACCCGGCGATGACCGTGGTCGGCTCGGCCGAGACCGGCCGGTCCGCGATCCGGCGGGCGGTTGAGCTGAAACCGGTGCTGATCCTGCTGGACCTGCGGCTGCCGGACATGCTCGCGCCCGAGGTCATCGCCGAACTCCGGCGCGTGCACCCGGCCGGGCGGATCGTGGTGTTCACCGCGCACGGCGACCACCAGGGCGTGCGGGCCGCGCTGGACTCCGGGGCGCACGGCTGCCTGCTCAAGGACGTCGCGGGGACGGATCTGGTGGCGGCGTTGCGGCAGGTGCTCAAGGGTGAGCGCGTGGTCGATCCGCGGATCTTCCCCGACGACGGCCAGCGGTCCGACGCGCTGGCCCGCAGCGGGCTGACGCGGCGCGAGTACGAGGTCCTGCGACTCGCCGCGCAGGGCCAGACGAATCCGGAGATCGCGGAATCGACCGGGCTGGCGCGGAACACCGTCAAGACCTATCTGCAGTCCGCGCTGCACAAACTCGGCGCCCGGAACCGCGTCGAGGCCATCGGCAAAGCCTCCGAAGCCGGCCTCCTCTGACGCGGGGCTGAAGGCTCCCTTCGCCGCGTCTGATGCGGCGAAAGGCGCCCTCGCCCCGGCCTCGGATATGGGATCGTGAGTGGCGATTCGGGTTCTAACCCGAATCGCCACTCACGACCACCGGTTTGTGTCCCTGAAGTACATGAAGGCCCCCTTCCTTGCGCCTGGCGCAAGGAAGGGGGCCTTCATGTACTTGGGGCAGGTGTGAAGGTCGAGTTTCCTCGGCTGAGCCGAGTGATGGGGGCCTTCACGCGCCGCCCGTGGTGCTTGCTGTGGTTGCTGGTGCAGGTGGGCTGCGGGGGGGATCTCTGAAGGTAGTGAAGGCCTCCTTCACTACCTTCAGGGTAGGCAAGGAGGCCTTCACGGACCCGACCCGCGATCAGCCATGGCCAAGTCCAGTAGGTACTCAAGGAACCCTTCGCCCTAACCCGAAACGCCACTCACGACCACCTGGACCGATCGGCCGCACTCGCGTGATTGACGCCGGAACACGCGAGTGACGCCTCTGCTCACGCCGCACCTGGGTGCCCGGTCCAGTAGGTACAGCCCCCGTGTCCGTTTTGTGTCCGGGTGGGTCTCCAGGTGGGGGTAACGCGGCGGAGGGTGCCCACGCAGGATGACCGCCACCGATCGTGACTCGCGTCACACGAACGGAGGAGGCGGCTTGCTCAGTGTTCGTGATCTCCAGGTGCGGTACGGCCGGTCGGTGGCCGCGCTGCACGGGGTCGACCTCGACGTTTCACCTGATGGCGTGCTTGCCGTCCTCGGCAGCAACGGGGCCGGGAAGTCGACCCTGCTGCGCACCGTCTCCGGCACGCTGCGGATGCACCGCGGCTCGGTTTCCGCCGGCGAGGTGCGCTACGACGGCAAACCACTGACCAAATTGGACCCGGCCCGCATCGTCGGTCTCGGCGTGGTCGGCGTCCCCGAAGGCCGCCAGGTCTTCGCGCGGATGACGGTCGAGGAGAACCTGCGCGCCGGCGGGATCGGCGCCCGCTCCCCCGAGCAGCGCGCCGCCGCCCGCAAACGCGTCGACGAGCTCTTCCCGGTCCTGTCCGAACGCGCCAAACAGCGCGCGGGCCTGCTTTCCGGCGGCGAGCAGCAGATGCTCGCGATCGGCCGTGCGCTGATGTCCGGCCCGCGGCTCCTGCTGCTCGACGAACCTTCGCTCGGTCTCGCGCCGAAGATCGTCGAGCGGATCGGCGACATCATCCGCGAGATCCACGAACAGGGCACCGCCGTGGTGCTGGTCGAGCAGAACGCCGTGATGGCGTTGCGCGTCGCCGATCACGCGATCGTCCTGGAAGTCGGCCGGGTCGCGCTGGCCGGGACGACGGCCGAGCTCGTGGCGAGCGAGGAGGTCCAGCGGCTCTACCTGGGCGGTCACGCCGAATCGCAGGCCACCGCCGAAGCCGAGGCCGCCGACGCCCGGAAGCATCTCGCGGGCCGGAGCCTGTCGAGGTGGGCCGGATGACGCCGCCCGAGTTGCGCGTCGAGAACGTGACCCTGCGCTTCGGCGGGATCCGGGCGCTGGACGACGTCTCGTTCACCGTCGGCTCCGGTTCGCTGCACGCGCTCATCGGCCCGAACGGCGCCGGGAAGTCCAGCTGTTTCAACGTGATCAGCGGCCTCTACCGGGCGAACACCGGAAGCGTCCGGCTCGGCGACACCGTCCTTTCCGGACTCCCGCCGCATCGGCTCGCCCGGCTCGGGGTCGGCCGGTCGTTCCAGAACGCCGCCCTCTCCCCCGGCTCGACCGTGCTCGACAACGTCATGCTCGGCCGCCACGCGCTGACCAAGGGCGGTTTCCTCGCCTGCGGCCTCCGTCTGCCGTGGACGGTCCGGGCCGAACGCCGCCATGCCGAACGGGTCCGGGAGATCTGCGACTTCCTCGGCATCGGCGCGCTGGTGGACCTCCCGGTCGGCGCGCTGCCCTACGGCGCGGTGAAACGCGTCGACCTCGCCCGTGCGCTCGCCGTCGAACCGGTCCTGCTCCTGCTCGACGAACCCGCGGCGGGCATGAACGCGACCGAGACCGCCGAACTGGCCGGGACGATCCGCGACGTCCGTGACGAACTCGGCATCTCGATCCTGCTGGTGGAACACGACATGGGGCTGGTGATGGGCATCGCGGACCGGGTCACCGTCCTGGACTTCGGCAAGCGCATCGCCGACGGCACACCGGCCGAGGTCCAGTCGGATCCGGACGTGATCAGGGCATATCTCGGCACGGAGGCCACGGCGTGAACACATTCCTGCAACTCGTGGTGAACGGACTCGGCAAGGGCGCGGTGTTCGCGTTGCTGGCGCTGGGGTTCGTGATCATCTTCAAGGCGACCGAGGTGGTCAACTTCGCGCACGGCTCGCTCGTGCTCTTCGGCGGCTACCTGGTCGTCGTGACCCGCGAAACGCTCGGCTGGGTGGGTGCCTCGCTGGTCGGCATCGTCTCGGCGGGTCTGCTCGCCCTCCTGCTGGAACGGTTCCTGCTGTCCCGTTCGCGGCACGCGGACGCGAACAGCCTGGCGTTGCTGACCATCGGCGTCGACGTGATCATCACCGAAGAGATCGTGCGGCGGCTCGGCGTCACGTTGCCGTTCCTCGGCGACGCCTGGGACGCGAAACCGTTCCAGCTCGGCGGGATCACGCTGTTCCGCACGCACCTGGTGGCGCTGCTCGTCGCGGCCGTGCTGATCACCGCGTTCACCCTGGCGTTCAAGTACTCGAACTGGGGCGTCGCGATGCGGGCACAGGCCGAGAACCGCGAGGCCGCCGCGCTGATGGGCATCCGCAGTTCCCGGGTGACGGCGACCGCCTGGGTGGTCGCGGGTGTACTCGCCGGGGTGGCGGTGCTCTTCATCGCCACGCAGGACTTCTCCGGCGCGGGGCTGTCCCGCGGCACGCACTCCATCGCGCTCGCCGCGTTCCCCGCGGCCATCCTCGGCGGGCTGGACTCGACGGCGGGCGCGGTGGTGGGCGGCCTCGTCGTCGGGCTGGTCGAGGCGCTTTCCGCGCAGTACGTGTCGTTCGACTTCTCCAAGAGCGCGGTCTTCCTGGTGATGCTCGTGGTCCTGGTGGTGCGGCCGTCGGGGTTGTTCGGGACGAGGGAGAGCACCCGTGTCTGACACCGCCGTGAAAACCCCCGCCGCCGCCCCGACGGCACCGCCCCCGAAACGCGATCGGGGACGCTTGCTCAAAGCGCTGGCCTGGGTCGCGCTGCTGGTGGTCCTGCTCGCGATCCCGCTGTACCTCGACGCCGCCTGGCTGAAGGCCGGGCAGTACATGATGATCGGCGGGGTCGGCGCGATCGGGCTGACGCTGCTGGTCGGGCAGGCCGGGCAGTTGTCGCTGGCGCACGCGTTCTTCCTGCTGGCGGGCGCGACCGGGTACACCGTCCTTTCCGGACCGTCCGACGACGAGCGCGTGATCGGGCTCGGGCTCGATCCCGGGCTGTCGCTGATCGGCGCGGTGGTCATCGCCGCGCTGCTGGGGCTGGCGTTCGCGCCGGTCTCCGGACGGTTGCGCGGGATCTACCTCGGTGTCGCGTCCCTTTCGCTGGTGTTCCTCGGGCTCTACTTCGGGCAGTCGGCCGAGACGCTGACCGGCGGGACGTCGACCGGGCGCACCCCGGAACCGTTCTCGCTGTTCGGCTTCCCGTTCACCAACGGCGGTCCCGAGATCGAGCTGATGGGCGTGCCGATCCGGCAGGCGGAACGGCTCTGGTACCTGTTCCTGCTGCTGACCGTGCTCGCGTTCGTGGTCGCCAAGGCGGCGGTGCGCAGCCGGGTCGGCCGGTCGTGGCGGGCGGTGCGGGACAACGAGGCCGCCGCGTCCGTGATGGGCGTCAGCGTCACGCGGGCCAAGGCCGGCGCGTTCGCGGTCTCCTCGGCGTACGCGGGGCTCGCTGGCGCGATGACCGTGCTGTGGTTCGACATCCTCAAACCCGACGAGAGCGAATTCGGCACGTACGGCATCAACATCTCCATCGCCTTCCTGGCCATGGTGATCATCGGGGGACTCGGCTCGGTACCCGGCGCGCTGGTGGGCGCGCTGATCGTCAACGGGCTGCCGCAGGTGCTTTCGCTGTACTCCGCCGATCTCGGCTGGTTCTCCGGAACCGGGGACGGCGCCTTGACCCCGATCCTGGTCAGTTCGTTCGTCTACGGCGCCGCGATCATCCTCGTGGTGCTCTTCGAACCGGGCGGGCTCGCCGCGATCGGACGACGGATCACACCCGCCAAGAAACCTCATCTCCCGGAGGAGCAAGACAAATGAAGCGCACATATCCGGCCGTCGCGCTGGCGGCGGTCCTCGCCCTTTCGGCGTGCAGCACGAAAGCGGGCGACTCGGGGTCCTCGGGGGCGGACGGTTCGGGCGTCAAAACCGACAAAGGGGCGACGGCCTCCGAGATCACCCTCGGCGTGATGACCGACAAGACCGGGGTGTTCAAGAACCTCGGGCTCGGCATCACGCAGGGGAACGAGTTGTGGGCCAAGGACTTCAACGCCGCGGGCGGGGTGTGCGGCCGTCAGGTCAAACTCGAGACCGTCGACCACGGCTACAAGGCGGACACGGCGAAGACGCTGTATCCGCAGATCGAGCCGAAGGTCCTCGGCTTCGTGCAGCTGCTCGGCTCGCCGGTGGTGGCCGCGCTGAAGCAGAACATCGCCTCGGACAAGACCGTCGCCGCGCCCGCGTCGTGGTCTTCGGAACTGCTCGACAACCAGTACGTGATGATCGTCGGGACGACCTACGACCTGGAGATCATCGACGGGCTGTCGTACTTCCAGGAAAAGGGCCTGGTGAAGGACGGCGACACGATCGGGCACGTCTACATCGACGGCGAGTACGGCAAGAACGGCCTGCGCGGCTCGCAGTACTACGCGAAGAAGCACAACCTGACGGTGAAGGAGGTCAAGATCACCTCCACCGACAACGACCTCACCAACATCGTCACCGGGCTCAAGGGCGACGGCGTCAAGGCCATCGTCCTGACCACGTCCCCGGCGCAGACGGGTTCCGCGCTCGCGGCGAACAAGGCGCTCGGACTGAACGTGCCCGTGCTCGGCAACAACCCGGTGTTCGATCCCGTGCTGCTGAAGAGCCCCGCGGCGAACGCGCTGGACAAACTGACGATCGTCGCCAGCAGCGTCCCGTTCTCCGCCGACATCCCGAAGGCCAAGGAAGTCGCCACGAAGTACAAGGCGGCGTACAAGGAGACCCCGAACGGCGGGATCCCCTATGGCTACGCGGTCGGTGAGGTGTGGGGCGCGGTGCTCAAGAAGGCGTGTGAGAACAAGGACCTCACCCGTGACGGCGTCGCGGCGGCACTGAAGCAGACGACGTCGGCGAGCACGGAGGATCTCGTGGCGGCGCTGGACTTCTCGAAGCCGGGCACCCCGGCGACACGTCAGGTGTACGCGGCGACACCGGACGCGTCGGCCGAGGGCGGCGTCCGCTACGTCAAGCCACTGTTCGAGGCTCCCGAGGCGAAGGAGTACGTGGCCCCGCACCAGAAGTGAGTCTCGCTTCGGCGAGCGCGTCCGCTTCGGCCAACGGCGTGGTGCCGTTGGCCGAAGCGGCGTCGAGGATCCCTTGCGTGGTCTTCTCCAGCGCCTCGACGCGGTTGAGTGCTTCGGCGTGCGTCAGGCTCTCCTTCTCGCGGCCGAGGGTGTAGACGACTCCCCCGGCGCTCGCGACGAAATCCGGGATCCACAGGACTCCCCGGGCGGCGAGGGCTTCGGCAACGGTGTCGTCGGTGAGCTGGTTGTTGGCCGGGCCGACGACGAGCGGCGCGGCGACCTCGGTTCCCGGGCCGAAGACCCCGCCCACGGCCGCGGGGATCAGGACGTCGGCCTCGATGCCGGGCACCTTCTCCGGCTGGACCAGGGCCAGTCCTTGTTCGCGGGCCGCGGCGAGACGTCGTTCGTCCACATCGGACACGACGACCTCCGCGCCCTGCTCGACCAGGTTCGCGGCGAGGTGGGCGCCGACCGAGCCGTAGCCGCTGATGACCACCTTGCGGCCCTTCATCCCGTCGTCACCGAAGACCGCCCGCGCACCCGCTCGCAGCGCGGCGAGCACGCCGACGGCGGTCGGCCCGCTCGAAGAACCGGTACCGCCGTGCTCCTCGGGCAGGCAGAAGACATGCGGGGTCCGCTCGCGCAGCACGAGCATGTCGTCCGGGCCGGTTCCGACGTCGGGCCCGGCGAGATACGCACCGTCGAGTGACGCGATGAGGTCGGCGTGGTCGAGCAGGATCTCGCGCCGCTGTTCGGCGGACGGCACGCCGTCGAGCGCGACGACGCTCTTGCCGCCGCCGAAGTCCAGACCCGCGACCGCGCATTTGCGGGTCATCGCCGCGGACAACCGCAGGACGTCGCCGATCGCGTCGTGGACACGCGGATAGATCTTGAACCGGCAGCCCCCGACGGCCGGCCCGAGCGTGCTCGAATGCACGGCCACCATCGTCGTCACCCCGGACCGGCGCCCCCGCCGGACGACCAGCTCCTGTACGGACATCTGGCTCCCCTTCTTCGCATTTAGTCGACTGAATGCGCCGAAGTTAGGCTGATGCGCAGGGCTACAGAGGCTCCACCGAACGATATTCGGCAAGGCCGGTGAAGGAGTGGACGTGGACGAACTTGATTCGGCGATCATCCGGGAACTCCAGGCGGATGCGCGGCAGTCGAACCGCGACATCGCCCGCAAGGTCGGCGTCGCGCCGTCGACCTGCCTGGAACGGACGCGGCTGCTGCGGGAGCGCGGCGTCATCCGCGGCTATCACGCCGACATCGACCTGCGCAGCCTCAACCGCGGCGTGCAGGCGATGGTCTCGGCGCAGGTGCGGCCGCTGAGCCGCGAGGTGATCGATTCCTTCCAGCGTTCGGTCGCGGAATTGCCGGAGGTCCTCTCCGTTTTCGTCACCGCCGGCAGCGACGATTTCCTGATCCACGTCGCCGCCCAGGACGTCGATCAGCTCCACGCATTCCTGGTGGATCGCTTGGCGAAGCGCAAAGAGATCATCGGCTTCCGGAGTTCGATCATTTTCCGGCATCTGCGCAAGACCGAGCTGGAACCCCTTCCGCGCCGAATACCGGGTGACACCCCCTAGGTCCTTACCCCGGAATACCCGACACACCACCCCTAAGTACGCCCGAAATCCGAGACTTCGCATCTTGGAAGACGGAAACTGTCGGTGGTGTGGGTTTGACTGGCCATAGCGGAAACGGAAAGGAGGCGCGCCATGGACGTTCGGACAGGCCTGAACCATCGTGAGCGGGCCACCCTGAGAGCCGTGGCCGAGGGCCACGCCGAGATCAGCTGCAGCTGCGAGCCGGACCTGTTCGTCGACGGTCTCGCCTGCTGCGACCAGCACACCGCGCATCGCCTCGCCCACCTCGGCCTGGTGATGCCCGCGCGGAGCGGCCGATGGGGCGAGCGTGTTCCCGCCCTGCTCACCGAGGCCGGAGCGGTGGCGCTGGAAGGCGCGTTCCCGCCGCTGGCCGCCTAAAAGCGTTTGCGGGGGCGCACGGGGAGCGCCACGATCTCGTGATGCGTGTCTTTCTGGAGACCGAGCGGCTCGTCCTGCGGCAGTTCACCGGCGCCGACGTCGACGATCTGTTCGCGCTCTACGACGATCCCGAAGTCATGCGGTACCTCAATGGGGGCGAACCCGCCGACCGGGCGGAGATCGAAAAGCTGGACCTTCCCGCCTTTCTCGGTTACTACGAGCGTTTCCCCGGTTACGGGTTCTGGGCGGCGATCGAGAAAGCGAGCGGGGATTTCCTGGGGTGGTTCCATTTCCGCCCGTTGAAGGGGCACCACACGGACGACCCCGAGCTGGGTTACCGGCTGAACCGGTCGTCCTGGGGCAAGGGGTACGCGACCGAAGGTTCGCTCGCGCTCTTGGAGAAGGGTTTCACCGAACTGGGGGTCCAGCGGATCTGGGCGGCGACCATGGCGGTGAACCTGGGGTCCCGGCGGGTCATGGAAAAGATCGGGATGCGGTACGTCCGGACCTTTCACGAGCACTTCGACCACCCGATCCCCGGCACGGAGGAGGGCGAGGTCGAGTACGCCATCACCCTGGACGAGTGGCGGTCGGCGCCCAAACCGCATTCAGAGGACTAAACGCGGCCGGTGGGCAGCCAGGTTTCGCCGATCTCCTCGGCCAGGGCCTCCCCGCCGGTGAGGTCGGCGAGCCAGGCGTGGAACGTCTCACCCTGGTCCGGCGCGAGCCCGACGTCGAAGTGCGCGACGTCCTCGAAGCGCGTCGCGTGCAGCAGATACGGCGACGAGCGGATGTCGTTCTCGAGTCGGCCGGCCCGGTCGTAGTCGACGACGACCTCCACCAGCCGCAGCCGCCGGTACTCCCGCACCCCGATGACGTCGACGGCCTCCGAAACGGCCTGCCCGTACGCCCGGATCAGCCCGCCGGCGCCGAGCAGCACTCCGCCGAAGTAACGGGTCACCACGGCGACCGTGTCGGTCAGCTCGCGGCGGCGAAGCACTTCGAGCATCGGGGTGCCCGCCGTGCCCGCGGGCTCGCCGTCATCACTCGATCGCTGGGTGCGTCCGTCGGCGCCCAACACGAACGCGTGACAGTGGTGCCGGGCGGCCGGATCGGCCTTCTTCCTGGCGGCGATCACCTCACGGGCGGCCTCTTCCGAGGTGACCGGCGCGAGCGCGCAGAGGAAGCGCGACCGCCGGATTTCGATCTCGTGGACCCCGGTACCCGCCACGGTGAGATAACGATCCGCCATCGGCCAAGCCTCTCAAACCGGGCAGGTCGCTCTGCCGTTCGGGCGATTCGACGGTCACCCGAGGTCACCGCGACGTGGGCGAAACCCACTCTTCCGCGCGACCCAGGTCACACTTTCGGACGAGCGGTGCGGCGATAACCGCAGGTCAGCGCGCTGATGCTCCACTCAGTGGACACGTCATTCCAGCCAGTGGGCAGATGATGTTTGAAGTCAACGCCCGCGTGGCATTTCCCACCCCGACCAAGCGACGTATGTCGATAACAGCGATTTCACACTATCGTCATAAGACCGGCGAACCCGGGAGTAACACGTGTACCCGTCAGCCACCCACCACAGCGGCCAGGCGGCACCCACGTGCACAGCAGTACCGATATGCGCATCGGCCGCCCAGTGCAGTGCGGCTCTACGAGGCCTGCCCCCGTTTCCACGGGCGGGATCGTTCCCTCTCGACTGACCATCGCGGTCCCGGACCACTCCGTTAACTGGTTCACGTCCGAACCACCCGAACGGAGTGTTACCGGTCGCGCCGACGCCTTGGGAGGCGGCCAGCCGTGACCCACCATGCCAGCTACAAGGGCAGCAAGGCCCCCGAAGGCCTGTACGACCCGGAGTTCGAACACGACGCCTGCGGTGTCGCGTTCGTCGCCGATCTCTCCGGTAAACGCGATCACGGCATCGTCGCCAAAGCGCTGATCGCGCTGCGGAACCTGGAACATCGCGGGGCCCGCGGCGCCGACCCGGAGACCGGCGACGGCGCCGGGATCCTCATCCAGGTCCCCGACGAGTTCTATCGCGAGGTCGTCGGCTTCGACCTCCCCGCGCCCGGCGCCTACGCCGTCGGCACGGCTTTCCTTCCGCAGGACGAAAAGGCCCGCGGCCGGGCGATGACGACCATCGAGCGCGTCGCCGCCGAAGAGGGCATGCGCGTGCTCGGCTGGCGTGACCTTCCCGTCGACACGGACCACGTCGGCACCGGCGCGGCCGAGACCATGCCGCATTTCAGCCAGTTGTTCCTTGCCGGGAACGACGCGCTGGAGGGCCTGCCGCTGGAGCGCGCCGCCTTCGTCGTGCGCAAACGCGCCGAGCACGAGCTCGTCGAGGACGACGTCTACTTCCCCAGCCTGTCCTCGCGCACGATCGTCTACAAAGGAATGCTCACCGAGCCGCAGGTCGAGCGGTTCTTCGCCGACCTCACCGACGAGCGCGTCACCAGCGCCATCGGCCTGGTGCACTCCCGCTTCTCCACCAACACCTTCCCGTCGTGGCCGCTGGCGCACCCGTACCGGTACGTCGCCCACAACGGCGAGATCAACACGTTGCGCGGCAACCGGAACTGGATGGACGCGCGTGAGGCGCTGCTGGAATCCGACCTGATCCCCGGCGACCTCAAGCGGATCCACCCGATCATCACCCGCGGCGCGAGCGACTCGGCGTCCTTCGACGAGGTGCTGGAGCTGCTCCACCTCGGCGGCCGTTCGCTGCCCCACGCGGTGCTGATGATGATCCCGGAGGCCTGGGAGAACCATCAGGAGATGGACCCCGCGCGCCGCGCGTTCTACGAGTTCCACTCGACGCTGATGGAGCCGTGGGACGGCCCCGCGCTGGTCTCCTTCACCGACGGCACCCAGATCGGCGCGGTCCTCGACCGCAACGGCCTGCGCCCCGCCCGGTACTGGGTCACCGAAGACGGCCTCGTCGTCCTCGCCAGCGAGGTCGGCGTGCTGGAGCTGGAGCAGTCCACGATCGTCCGCAAAGGACGGTTGGAGCCGGGCCGCATGTTCCTCGTGGACACGGCCGCCGGCCGGATCGTCGAGGACGAGGAGATCAAGAACGAGCTCGCCACCGAGCACCCGTACGACGAATGGGTCGAGGACGGCCTGCTCCCGCTCGACGGGCTTCCCGAGCGTGAGCGCGAGATCCCGCCGCACGCCGCGCTCGTGCGCCGTCAGCAGGCGTTCGGCTACACCGAGGAGGAACTCGACGTCCTGCTCGAACCGATGGCCCGCACCGGCGCGGAGCCGATCGGCTCGATGGGCAACGACTCCCCCATCGCCTCGCTGTCCAGCCGCCCGCGGCTGCTCTTCGACTACTTCATCCAGCTCTTCGCCCAGGTGACCAACCCGCCGCTGGACGCGATCCGCGAGGAACTGGTCACGTCGCTGGGCACCCAGCTGGGCGCGGAGCCGAATCTCCTGCAGGCCGACGCCAAGTCGTGCCGCCGGATCGTGCTGCCGTTCCCGGTGCTGGACAACGACGAGTTCGCGAAGCTGGTGCACGTCAACGACGACGGCGACCTGCCGGAGTTCCAGGCGGTCACCGTGCAGGGCACCTACGACGTCCACGGCGGCGGCGAGGCGCTCGTGCGGCGGCTCGACGAGATCCGCGCCGAGGTGTCCGCGGCCATCGCCGAGGGCGCGCGGCTGATCGTGCTGTCCGACCGCGGGATCGACGAGGACCACGCGGCCATCCCGTCGCTGCTGCTCACCGGCGCGGTGCACCACCACCTGGTGCGCGAGAAGACCCGTACGCAGGTCGGCCTCATCGTCGAGGCGGGCGACGCGCGCGAGGTGCACCACATCGCGCTGCTGATCGGCTACGGCGTCGCGGCGGTGAACCCGTACCTGGCGATGGCGACCGTCGAGGAGATGGCCGAGCAGGGCCTGATCGCCGGTGCCACCGCCAAGCAGGCGACCGCGAACCTGATCAAGGCGCTGGGCAAGGGCGTCCGCAAGACGATGTCGAAGATGGGTGTGTCCACAGTGGCCTCCTACACCGGCGCGCAGATCTTCGAAGCGGTCGGGCTCGGCGACGAGGTCATCCAGAACTGCTTCACCGGCACCACTTCCCGGCTCGGCGGCGTCGGCTTCGACACGCTCGCGCTGGAGGTCGCCGAACGGCACCGCCGCGCGTTCCCGCGCGACGGGTTCCGCGCGAACCACCGCGAGCTGGAGACCGGCGCGGACTACCAGTGGCGCCGCGAGGGCGAACCGCATCTGTTCAACCCGCAGACGGTGTTCAAGCTGCAGCATTCCACGCGTGCCGGGAAGTACGAGGTCTTCAAGGAGTACACGAAGGCCGTCGACGACCAGGCGCAGAAGCTTTACACGCTGCGCGGGCTGTTCGACTTCAAGGTCGGCCAGCGGCCCGCGGTGCCGATCGACGAGGTCGAGCCGATCTCCGAGATCGTCAAGCGGTTCGCCACCGGCGCGATCTCCTACGGGTCGATCTCGGCGGAGATGCACGAAACCCTGGCCATCGCGATGAACCGGCTCGGCGGCAAGTCGAACACCGGTGAGGGCGGCGAGGATCCCGATCGGCTCTACGACCCCGAGCGCCGCAGCGCGGTCAAGCAGGTCGCCAGCGGCCGGTTCGGCGTCACGAGCGAATACCTCGTCAACGCCGACGACATCCAGATCAAGATGGCGCAGGGCGCGAAGCCCGGCGAGGGCGGCCAGCTGCCCGGCGCGAAGGTGTACCCGTGGATCGCGAAGACGCGGCACTCCACGCCGGGGGTCGGGCTGATCTCCCCGCCGCCGCACCACGACATCTACTCGATCGAGGATCTGGCGCAGCTGATCCACGACCTCAAGAACGCCAACCCGGCCGCGCGCATCCACGTGAAGCTCGTGTCCGAGGTCGGCGTCGGCACGGTCGCGGCCGGTGTGTCCAAGGCGCACGCGGACGTCGTGCTCATCTCCGGGCACGACGGCGGCACGGGCGCTTCACCGCTGTCGTCGATCAAGCACGCGGGCGGTCCGTGGGAACTCGGGCTCGCCGAGACACAGCAGACGTTGCTGGCCAACCGGTTGCGCGACCGGATCGTCGTGCAGACCGACGGCCAGCTCAAGACCGGCCGCGACGTCGTCATCGCCGCGCTGCTCGGGGCCGAGGAGTTCGGTTTCGCGACCGCCCCGCTGGTGGTGTCCGGCTGCATCATGATGCGGGTGTGCCACCTCGACACCTGCCCGGTCGGCGTCGCGACGCAGAACCCGAAGCTGCGCGAGAAGTTCAGCGGCAAGGCCGAGTATGTGGTGAACTTCTTCGAGTTCATCGCCCAGGAGGTCCGGGAGTACCTGGCGGAGCTGGGTTTCCGGTCCATCGCCGAGGCCGTCGGCCACGCGGAGATGCTGGACAAGCGCAAGGCGATCGACCACTGGAAGGCCGCCGGTCTCGACCTGACGCCGATCTTCCACGTGCCCGACACTGCCCCGGCCGGCCTGCGTCACCAGCAGACCGTGCAGGACCACGGGCTGGAGAAGGCGCTCGACAACACGCTGATCCAGCTGGCCGAGGGCGCGCTGTCGTCCGGGGACAAGGTGCGGCTGGAACTGCCGGTGCGCAACGTGAACCGGACCGTCGGCACCATGCTCGGCCACGAGCTCACCAAGCGGTGGGGCGGCGAGGGCCTGCCGGACAACACGATCGACGTGACCTTCACCGGTACCGCCGGTCAGTCGTTCGGCGCGTTCGTGCCCAAGGGCATCACGCTACGGCTCTACGGCGACGGCAACGACTACGTCGGCAAGGGCCTGTCCGGCGGACGGCTCATCGTGCGGCCGCCGAAGGTGGCGCGGTACAACGCCGAAGAGCACATCATCGCGGGCAACGTGATCGGCTACGGCGCGACCAGCGGCGAGATCTTCATCCGCGGCAAGGTCGGCGAACGGTTCTGCGTGCGCAACTCGGGCGCGCTGGCCGTCGTCGAAGGCGTCGGCGACCACGGTTGCGAGTACATGACCGGTGGCCGTGTCGTCGTGCTCGGCGGTGTGGGCCGCAACTTCGCGGCCGGGATGTCGGGCGGCACCGCCTACGTGCTGGACCTGCCCGCGCACCGGATCAACCCGGAGATGGTCGACATCGACCCGCTGGATTCGTCCGATGTGGACTTCCTGCGTGAGGCGCTCGAAAAGCATTACGACGAAACGGAGTCCGCTGTCGCGCGTGCGCTGCTCGCCGACTGGGACGCCGCCGTCGACCGGTTCGGCAAGGTCATGCCGAAGGACTACAAGCGCGTGCTCGCGGCGCAGGCGAAGGCCGAGCGCGACGGGCGTGACGTGAACGAGGCGATCATGGAGGCCGCACATGGCTGACCCCAAGGGCTTTCTGACCACCACTCGCGAGACGCCCAAGAGCCGTCCCGTCGACCTGCGCCTGATGGACTGGCGCGAGGTGTACGAGGACTTCGCGACGTCGAAACTGCAGAAGCAGGCCGGGCGCTGCATGGACTGCGGTATCCCGTTCTGTCACCAGGGCTGCCCGCTCGGGAACCTCATCCCCGAGTGGAACACGCTGACCTGGCGCGACGATTGGCGCGACGCGGCCGAGCGGCTGCACGCGACCAACAATTTCCCGGAGTTCACCGGGACCCTTTGCCCGGCGCCGTGCGAGACGGCGTGTGTGCTCGGGATCAACGACGATCCCGTCACCATCAAGCGGGTCGAGATCTCGATCATCGACCGGGCCTTCGAAGAAGGCTGGGTCACGCCGCAGAAACCGGTGGCGCTCACCGGCAAGAAGGTGGCGGTGGTCGGATCCGGCCCGTCGGGACTCGCCGCGGCGCAGCAGCTCACGCGCGCGGGCCACAGTGTCGTGGTCTTCGAGCGGGCCGACAAGATCGGCGGGCTGCTGCGCTACGGCATCCCCGAATTCAAGATGGAGAAGCACCGGCTCGACCGCCGTCTGGACCAGATGCGCGCCGAGGGCACGGAATTCCGGACCTCGGTGAACGTCGGTGTCGACCTCACCGTCGAGGAACTGAAGTCGTCCTACGACGCCGTGGTCCTCGCCGGCGGCGCGACCGCGTGGCGGGATCTGCCGATCACCGGCCGCGAGCACGCCGGTATCCACCAGGCGATGGAGTTCCTGCCGCACGCCAACCGCGTCGCCGCCGGTGAGCTGGACGTCTCGCCGATCAGCGCCGAGGGCCTCGACGTCGTGGTCATCGGCGGCGGTGACACCGGCGCGGACTGCGTCGGGACCTCGCACCGCCAGGGCGCGAAATCGGTGACGCAGCTGGAGATCATGCCGAAGCCGCCGCTTTCGCGGTCCGACGCGCACCCGTGGCCGACGTACCCGATGATCTACCGCGTCTCGTCCGCGCACGAGGAGGGCGGCGAGCGGCTGTACTCGGTCAACACGCAGGAGTTCGCCGCCGACGCCGACGGCCGGGTGCGGGCGCTGAAGCTGGTCGAGGTGCGCAACGAGGGCGGCAAGTTCGTCCCGGTGCCCGGCACCGAACGCGAACTGCCCGCGCAGCTGGTGCTGCTCGCGATGGGCTTCGTCGGCCCGGAGCGGGAAGGCCTGCTGGAGTCGCTCGACGTCGAACTGGACCAGCGCGGCAACGTCGCCCGCGACAAGGCGTTCAAGACCAGCGTCGACAACGTGTTCGTGGCGGGTGACATGGGCCGCGGCCAGTCGCTCATCGTGTGGGCGATCGCCGAAGGCCGGTCCGCCGCGGCCGGCGTCGACGCGTTCCTCACCGGACGGGACGTGCTGCCCGCGCCGATCGCTCCGACCGACCGGCCGCTCACCTAGGCCGTTTAGCGCGTGAAGGCCCCCTTCCCTCAGCTCAGCCGAGGGAAGGGGGCCTTCACGCGTGTTGGGGGTGGGTTGGACGTCGTGAGTGGCGATTCGGCTCGGAGCCAACGGTGTCTTGGATACCTACCGGCGGTCTTGCGTGACTGGTTGGACGACACACGTGAGCGGAGGGACGACACGCGTGTCTGGATGGACGGCTCGCGGCGGGGAGGCGGCCGCGGGGTGTCGTCCATCTGGTCACGTGTGTCGTCCGCCGGATCACACGTGCCGTCCGATCGATCACGCGAAGCCACCGCTCGGTCCAGGTGATCGTGAGTGGCGATTCGGGTTATTGAGCGGTAAGGCATAGGTGTCGAGGGCGCGGGCGGGTCGATGGTGGGGTGAAGGCTCCCTTCGCCGCGTCTGATGCGGCGAGGGGAGCCTTCACCCCGCTCGCTCATCCGCGCCGACCACCGCGACCCACCGCGTTGCGGCGCGCGCTCGGCGTCTGGCGACCACCCTCCGCGTTTAGTCCTCTGAATGCGGTAGTTGCGCGGGCAACCACCGCAAGCAGAGGACTAAACGCGGGGCGTAATCGGTGCATTGGTTCTTTCGAGTGAAAGAACCGCCGGAAGAGTGTACTTGCGGGTGATGACAGCGAGGTTTCGGTATCGGTTGTATCAAGGGGTGAGTCCCGTGCGGCGGCGGGGACCGGCAAGACCTGCCGGGGCCGCCGGACGGGATCCCAAGGAGGGGGTTCCTTGATATGTCCGTCGATCTGACCGTGCCCTTGGAATGGAAGACCGCCACCGGCGATGCCGCGAAGATGCTCGAAGAACTACAGCCGAACATCCTGAAAGCGCACGCCCGAGACCATTTTTCCGCACTTTTCCTCCGTTTTTCGGAGCCCGCGAGCGCGATGAAGTTCCTCGCGTCGCTCGTCCCGCTGATGAAGTCCGCGAAGACCCACCTGACCGAGGTCGAGCGCTTCAAAACCGAAGGGGTGAAGGGGACGCCCTACGTCGGCACCGGACTGACCTCGGCAGGCTACCGGTTCCTGAAAATCGAGGCGCCACAAGACGAATCCTTCCGTCTGGGCATGCGAACGCAGGAGACCCGGGAGAAGCTGAACGACCCGCCTCGCTCCACCTTCGACAGCGGATACCACGACGAGATCCACGCCGTCGTCATCATCGGCGACGGCGCCGACGCTCCGATGACCGCGCGCCGGAACGCGGTTCTAGCGCTGATTCCGTCGACCGTTTCCGTCGTCGCCGAGGAAACCGGATTCGGCAGGGTGAACGCCAACGGCGAGGGTATCGAGCATTTCGGCTACGTCGACGGCCGGAGCCAGCCGCTCTTCCTGGTCGAGGACATCCACGCGGAAAAGACGGGAACGGACGGGATCAGTGTCTGGGATCCGAGCGCCCCGCTGAACCAGGTGCTCGTTCCGGATCACGCGGCTCCCGATCCCGAGGTGCATTTCGGCAGCTACTTCGTTTTCCGCAAATTGGAACAGAACGTGCGGCGGTTCAAGCAGTCGGAAGAGGCACTGGCGGATCAATTGGGTCTCGTCGGCGAAGACCGGGAACGGGCGGGCGCGATGATCGTCGGCCGGTTCGAGGACGGCACGCCGGTGACCGCGCAACGGGAAGAGGGCGCGGAAAGCCCGGTACCGAACAACTTCGACTACGGAAGCGACATCGCCGGCGCCAAATGCCCGTTCCAGGCGCATATCCGGAAGACGAATCCGCGCGGCAGCGGCGGCGCGGAACAACCGCCGCAGGAACGTCTGCACCTCATGGCGCGGCGGGGCGTGCCGTACGGCGAACGGGCCGACGATCCGAACGCCGATCTGCCGCCCTCCGCGCGGCCCAGCGGCGGGGTCGGTCTGCTGTTCATGGCGTTCAATTCGCTGCTGGGCAACCAGTTCGAGTTCACGCAGGCGACCTGGTCGAACAACCCCGGGTTCCCGATTCCCCCGGTCGGGGTCAAACCGCCGGGCCTCGATCCGGTCATCGGCCAGGGCCCGCGCCCGGAATCCGTCTACACCGCGGAATGGGCGGGCACGCGGACGGTGACCGCGGATCCGATCCCGCAGGCGGTGACACTGAAGGGTGGCGACTACTTCTTCATGCCGTCACTCGCCTTCCTGCGCGGGCTCGGCGGGAAGAACTGATCCGGCGGGCGCCGGTCACACTGGGGGTGGCCGGCGCCCGCTTTCTCCCTTCTCTCCGTCCGTATCGCGACGCGTAGTACTTTGTCCGGTGCGGTAAGCGACATCGCGCTTCGGGGAGGGAGCTGGTGATGAATCGGCATGAACGGCTGACGGCCTTATTGGACATGGTGGGAGAGCGGGAAAAAGTCGACGTCGAGGTTTCGGCGGGCGAACTCGGTGTCTCCCCCGCGACCATTCGCCGGGACCTCGATCATCTGGCGGGCCGCAATCTCGTGGTCCGCACCCGCGGCGGCGCCGTCGCGAGCAACGTCGCCTACGACCTTCCGTTGCGGCACAAGGCCGCGCGCAACGCGCCGGAACAGCAACGGATTTCCGCCGCCGCGGCCAGGATGGTCGACCCGGGCATGGTGGTCGGCCTCAACGGCGGCACCACGAGCACCGAGGTCGGCCGCGCGCTCGCGACGCGGCCGGACATGGGCGAGCCGAGCGGCGGGCCGTCGCTCACCGTGGTGACGAACGCGCTCAACATCGCCCACGAACTCGCCGTGCGGCCCAATATCAAGATCGTGGTGACCGGCGGGGTCGCGCGGCAGCAGTCGTTCGACCTGTCCGGGCCGCTGTCGCAGCTGTTCCTCGACCAGATCTCGCTCGATCTGGTGTTCCTCGGCGTGGACGCCTTCGACCCGGTGCACGGCGCGCAGGCGCACCACGAGGGCGACGCGAGCACGAACCGGCTCATGGCGGCCCGCGCCCGGCAGGTCGTCGTCCTCGCCGACAGCGGGAAGCTCGGCGGTCACGCCTTCGCGAAGATCTGCGCGACCGCCGACGTCGACGTGCTCGTCACCGACGGCCGCGCCGATCCCGAGCGGGTGCACGCCTTCGAGGAGGAAGGCGTGCGGGTGGTCAAGGCTTGAGCAGGTCCAGCCCCAGCAGCGCCGCGCCGAGCCTGCCTGCCTCGTCGCCGAGCCGCGCGATCCGCAGTTCCGGCATCCGCTGGAACTGCAGGTTCGCCGCCAGCCAGGCCCGCACCGGCTCGAGGACGTAGTCGCCCGCGGTGAACAGGCCGCCACCTAGGACGACGACTTCGGGCGCGAGCAGGGTGACCAGGGTCTTGATGCCGTGGCCGAGCCCCTCGAGCGCGTCGTTGACCACGGAGATCGCGGCCTCGTCACCGTGGCGGGCGGCGTCGACCACCTGCTCGGCGCCTTCGGCAGGCCGCCCGGTGTGCTCGCTGTAGCGGCGGGCGATGGCCGACGCGGAGGAGATCGCTTCGAGACATCCCGTGGCGCCGCAACCGCACGGCAGCCGGTGACCGACGTCGATGTGCCCGATTTCGCCACCTTGCCCGCCCGCGGCGTACAGCCTCCCGTCGAGC
This sequence comes from Amycolatopsis sp. w19, assembly GCF_051373225.1. Lineage (NCBI taxonomy): Bacteria > Bacillati > Actinomycetota > Actinomycetes > Pseudonocardiales > Pseudonocardiaceae > Amycolatopsis > Amycolatopsis sp. w19. The sequence goes on from NZ_JBPQFM010000017.1 coordinate 135,909, forward strand.
TGGAGCGCGGCCGCGATCCCGGTGCCGACCGGGATGAAGGCGGCGTCGGTGCAGCCCTTGCCCGCGCCGACGCGGAATTCCGCGAGCCCGCCGGCGCGGACGTCGTGCCCGAACGCGAACGGGAGGCCGAGCCTGCTGTCGAGCATCTCGCCGAACGGGACGTCGCGGAAGTCGAGGTTCGCCGAGAACCGGGCCACCCGCTCGACCTCGTCGACGATGCCGGGGATGACCACGCCGACGGCGTCCGGCGTACCGGTCCCCGCCTGCTTGCCCAGTGTTTCCACGATCCGCGCGACCTGATCGGCGAGCGCTTCGCCGTCCGCGCCGCGCGCCGTCGGCTCGCGCAGGCTGGCGAGGTCTTTCAGGTCCGCGTCGTAGAGGGCCGCCTTGATGGACGTGCCGCCGACATCGAGTGCCGCCACCGCAGGTGTCATACCCACGATTGTCACATTGACCGGAGGCTTCACCGCGACCTACGCTCGACCGGCCAGACGACGGTTCCCGGAACGCGGTGAGAATCCGCGCGGTCGCGCCACTGTGACCCCGAGCGATCGGGGAAGCCAGACCCGGAGCCGTCGTGACACCCCTGAAGAGGCCGCGCTAGCCCGAGGAGGTCCCACCGCCATGTCCGAAGCGGTAGCCGCAGTACCCGTCCCCGTCCGGATCCCCGTCCGCGAGATCCTGCCCTGGGCGGTGCTCGTCATCCTCCTTTCGCTGATCACGCTGTACTTCGTCAGCGCCGAGCAGGGTGCGGTGTCGGTGTTCGCGAACTCGTACGTCCACGAGTTCGTCCACGACGGCCGGCACCTGCTGGCCTTCCCCTGTCACTAGGGCGGCAAGCGCCCCATGATGAGGACCTTGCTGGTCCGCGGCATGCTCGCGGGCCTGGTCGCCGGTGTCCTGGCGACCCTTTTCGCGTACTTCTTCGGTGAGCCTTCGGTCGACACCGCCATCGGTCTCGAGGGCACCGCCGCCCATTCGCACAGCGCGCCCGGTGCCCACGAACACGCCCCGGCCGACGCCGAGGCGGCGGAGGAGGAGCTCGTCACCCGCGGTGTGCAGAGCACCGTCGGGCTGCTGACCGGCGTCGGCCTGTACGGCGTCGCCGTCGGTGGGCTGTTCTCGCTCGCGTTCGCCTTCACCTACGGGCGCCTCGGCACGCTGCGACCGCGGGTGACCGCGGCCCTGCTCGCCGGCGGCGCCTTCGTGGTCGTGTTCCTGGTGCCGTTCTTGAAGTACCCGGGGAATCCGCCCGCGGTGGGTCAGGCGGGCACGATCGGGAGCCGGACTTCGCTGTACTTCGGTTTCGTCGCGCTTTCGCTGCTGGTCGGCATCCTCGCCGCGGCGTTCGGGCGGAAGCTGGCCGACAAACTCGGCGCCTGGCGCGGCGGTCTGCTCGCCGCGGGCGGGTACGTCGTGCTGATCTCGGTGGCGGCGGCGCTGCTGCCGTCGATCGACGAGGTCCCCGACGGGTTCCCCGGTTCCACGCTGTGGTCCTTCCGGCTGGCGTCGGTCGGTACGCAGGTGGTGCTGTGGACCGCGCTCGGCCTGGCCTTCGGCGCCTTGGCCGAGAAGGCCTTGGGGCGTAAGGACACCGTGCGGACAAGCTAGCGTTTCGTCCTCTGAATGCGGTAGTTGCGTGTGCAAGGACCGCATTCAGAGGACGAAATGCGTCAGGGGACGCCGGGCGGCACGAAAGGCAGAGAGCCGTCGGCACCGTTCTCGATCAGGCGCAGCAGAGCCTCGGTGTCGACGTGCTCCTCGACGGCGTCCGCGAGCCTGTCGAGCATGGACTCCCGCAGCGCGCCGAAGCCCGGTGCCCCGGCGGCCGGTGACCAGTCCGCCACCTCGCCCAGCCAGGCGCGCCGGAAACCGTCGTTCTCGAAGGCGCCGTGCCACATCGTGCCCCACACCGCGCCCCGCCGGTATCCGTCCAAAAAGGACTCGGCGGGGCCGGTGGCGGTCACGGTGCCGTGGTGGATCTCGTACGCCTCCACGGATTGACCGCGCCACGAACCCGTCGGCCTGGCCAGCGCCTTGTCGGCGCTGAACGAGACCCGCGTCGGCAACAGACCGAGACCCGGGACCGTTCCCGCCCCGGATTCGACGTCGTCCTCGATCTCGGCGGCCAGCATCTGATAGCCGCCGCAGATCCCCAGCACCGGACGCCCCGCCTCGGCCCGCGCGCGCACGGCGTCCGCCAGGCCACGCGCCCGCAGCCACGCCAGATCGTCCACGGTCGCGCGGGAACCCGGCAGGATCACCACGTCGGCGGACCGGACCGTGTCCGGGTCGGCGGTCAGCGCGACCGAGACGCCGGGTTCGGCGGCGAGCGCGTCGACGTCGGTCGCGTTGGAGGCCCGCGGGAAACGCACGACGGCGACGCGCAGGGACCCGCCGGAGGCGCCCCAGCCCGCGGCGGCGAGCGCGTCCTCCGAGTCGATCCACACCTGGTCGAGCCACGGCAGCACACCGAAGACCTCGCGGCCGGTGAGCTTCTCCAGCGTCTCCAGTCCCGGCCGTAGCAGACCCACGTCACCGCGGAACTTGTTGACCAGCCATCCGGAAACCAGCGCCTGGTCCTCGGCGGACAGCAGCGCGAGGGTGCCGAACATCGCGGCCATGACCCCGCCGCGGTCGATGTCGCCGACGACGACCACGGGCAGCCCGAAGCGCCGCGCCAGCCCCATGTTGACGTAGTCGCCTTCGCGCAGGTTGATCTCGGCCGGGCTGCCCGCGCCTTCGCACAGCACGACGTCGAAACGCTTTCGCAGCGAAGAGAAGGTGTCGAAGGCGATCTCGGCGAGCCCGGCCCGGCCGGTCGCGTACTCTCCCGCTTCCAGCGTGCCGAACGGTTTCCCGAGCGCGACGACGTGGCTGCGCCGATCGCTCCCGGGTTTCAGCAGCACCGGGTTCATCGCGGCTTCGGGTTCGACGCGGGCCGCCCGCGCCTGAAGCCATTGCGCACGGCCGATCTCGGCGCCGTCGGAGCACACCATCGAGTTGTTCGACATGTTCTGGGACTTGAACGGCGTGACCCGCACGCCCCGGCGCGCGAGCCAGCGGCACAACGCGGCGGTGACCAGGCTCTTGCCCGCGTCCGACGTCGTCCCCGCGACGAGCAGGCCGCTCATCGCGCGACCGCCACCGCGACGGCGAGCGCGGCGAGACCGACCGCCCTCGACAGCCGGACCGCGCGGCGCACGTCCACCGGCTCCGGTTCGCGGCCGTCGCCGAGGACGCCGCGGCGTTCGGTGCGGCCGCCGTAGCTGTTCGTCCCGCCCAGTTTGATCCCGAGCGCGCCGGCGAAGGCGGCCTCGACCTGGCCCGCGTTGGGACTCGGATGGTGCTTCCCGTCGCGGCGCCAGATCCGGAACGCGGGCCTGGCGAAGCCGCCCGCCAGCGGCGCCGACGCCACGGTGAGCGCCGCGCCGACCCGGGACGGCACCAGATTCGCCAGATCGTCCGTCCGCGCCGACGCCCAGCCGAAGTTGGCGTACTTCGGCGATCGGTAGCCGACCATCGCGTCGAGCGTGTTGAGCGCGCGGTAACCCAGCAGACCGGGGATCCCGGCGACCGCGCCCCACAGCAGCGGCGCGACGACCGCGTCGGAGGTGTTCTCGGCGATGGACTCGGTGGTCGCGCGCGCGAGCTGTTCGGTGTCGAGGCCGGTGGCGTCGCGGGCGCACAGATGCGAAAGCCGCTGCCGGGCGCCGGGCAGGTCGCCGTCGTCGAGCAGGTGAGCCATGCGCGTGCCCTCGGCCGCGAGCCCCTTACCGCCGAGAACCACCCAAGTGGACGCCGCGGTGAGCGCGAATCTCGCGAAGGGACGCTTCCGCGTCAAGAACTGGGCCGCGACCCCCAATCCGGCGACGGTGCCCGCGCAGAGCGCGGTGTACGCGGCGCCCCGTACCTTCGAATCGGCGTAAACCCGCTGTTCGAGGGCTTGCGCGGCGCGGCCGAAGCCCGCGACGGGATGCCTCGTCCGTGGATCTCCGAACACGGCGTCGGCGACGTAACCGGTCACGAGTCCGGCTGCGGTGGCGGCTTGTCGGAGTGGCACGTGGCGAACGGTAGCGCGTGCACGAGAATGCGGGGTATGACCAAGCTGACGCATCGCCTCGCGAGGGTCCTGGAGACTCTCGCGCGGGCACTTCGCCGCTATTCGCGCGACGACGGCAAGGTGCTGATACTGGGCGGCGTCCGCTCTGGGAAGTCACACCACGCCGAGCGGCTCGCGTCCCGCCACCCGCACCTCACCTATGTCGCGCCCGGGCTGCCGCCGAGCGCCGAAGATCCCGAATGGGCCGCCCGGGTGGCCGCGCACCGCGCGCGGCGGCCGAGCCACTGGAAGACCGTCGAGACCACCGACCTGGCCACGGTGCTGCGCACGGCGACGCATCCGCTGCTCATCGACTGCCTCGGCACGTGGATCAGCCGGGTGCTCGACGAGGTCGGCGCCTGGGACCAGCGCAAGGGCTGGGAGCGGCGGCTCGACGACCGGCTGGAGGATTTCCTGGCGGCGTGGGCTCAGGCCGACGTGCCGGTGATCGCGGTCAGCAACGAGGTCGGCAGCGGTGTGGTGCCCGCGACGGTGTCCGGACGCGTGTTCCGTGATGTGCTGGGCGCGTTGAACAACCGGGTGTCCGCCGTGTCCGACCGGACCGTGCTGGTCGTCGCCGGACGGATGCTCGACCTGCCTTAGGGAGTCCCATGCGTATCGCCACCCCGGACGCCGCCGCCGCAACCGCCGCGCGCGCCAGACTGGACGGACTGGTCAAACCGCTCGGTTCACTCGGACGGCTCGAAGACCTGGCCGCGTGGCTCAGCGCGGCGCACGGTGTGGTCCCGCCGCGGCCGCTCGACGACGTCCGGGTGGTCGTCTTCGCCGGGGACCACGGGGTTTCCGGGATGTCGGCGTATCCGCGCGAGGTCACCGCGGCGATGGTCCGGGTGTTCCTCGCCGGGAAGAGCGGCGTCAGCGTGCTGGCCGGGCTCGCCGGGGCGAAGGTGCGGGTGCTGGACATCGCCGTGGACTGGGACGGCGCGGACGTGCCCGCCGAGGTCACCGCGCACAAGGTCCGGCGGGGTTCCGGCGCGATCGACGTCGAGGACGCGCTCGCCGAGGGCGAGGCGCGGACGGCGTTCGAGCACGGGCTGGCGATCGCGGACGAGGAGATCGACGGCGGCGCGGATCTGCTCATCCCCGGTGACATGGGGATCGGCAACACGACGGTCTGCGCGGCCGTGGTCGCCTCGCTGCTCGGTCTTCTCCCGGAAGACGTCGTCGGCACGGGCACCGGGATCGACGAGGCCGGGCGCGCGCGGAAACTCGCGGTCGTCGAGGCCGCGTTGATCAGGGCCGGCGCGACGAAAGACCCCTTCACACTGCTGACCGCGCTCGGCAGCGCTTGTCTCGCCGCGACGGCGGGCTTTCTCGTGCAGGCGGCGGTTCGCGGGGTGCCGGTGCTCCTCGACGGCGTGTTCTCCGGGGCCGCGGCGCTCGTCGCCCGCGAGATCGCGCCGGGTGCCGAGCAGTGGTGGCTGGCCGGGCATCGCTCGACCGAGCCGTCGCAGGCGTACGCGTTGAAGGCGCTCGACCTGGAGCCGATCCTCGACCTCGGGCTGCGGCTCGGCGAGGGCAGCGGCGCCGTGCAGGCGGTACCGGTGCTGAGGGCGGCGCGGGCGATCCTCGCGGACATGGGTCTGCTGGCGGATCTGGCTTGATCCCCGACGCGCTGAAAATGGCCGTCGGCACCCTGACCACCGTCCGGGTGCCGGCGCCGGGAGTGATCGACCGGCGGGTGGCGGGCGGGGCGATGGTGCTCGGCCCGCTTGCCGTCGTGCCGCTCGCGGCCGTCGCTTCGCTGATCGTCTTCCTGGGTGAGCTGATCGGTCTGCCCGCGTTCGCGTCGGCGGCGCTCGCGCTGGGCGCGGTGGCGCTCGGCAGCCGCGGGCTCCATCTGGACGGGCTCGCCGACACGGCCGACGGTCTCGGCGCTTCGTACGACCGTGCTCGGGCGCTGGAGGTCATGCGGCGCGGGGATTCCGGGCCGACCGGGATCGCGACCCTGGTGCTGGCGCTGCTCGTCCAGGTCGGCGCGCTGGCCGGGGCGATCTCGGCCGGGCACGGGATCGCGGCGGCCGCCGTCGCGGTCGTCGCCGGACGCGGCGTGCTCTCGCTGTGCTGCGCGCGCGGTGTCCCGTCGGCCCGGCCGGAAGGGCTGGGCGCGACCGTCGCCGGTTCGGTGCCGGTGTGGGCGGCGGCCGTGGTCTTCGCCGTACTGGCGGGCGCGGCGGCGCTTGTTCTGCCGTGGTGGCAAGGGCTGAGCGCGGTGGCGTTGGGGTATCTGGCCGCGTCCGCGCTGCTGGCGCGGTGCGTTCAGCGGCTGGGCGGGGTCACCGGGGACGTGCTCGGGGGTTGCCTCGAGGTCTCCGTCGCGGGGATCTTGCTGGCTTCGTCGTTCTGAGGAACCGCCAGCTTCTCGTCGATCTCCGGCAGCCAGAAGCACAACTCGAAGGTCTTCATCCCGGCCCAGAGGCCGAGCTTGCGGCCCTGGGAGACCAAAGTGACCGACGCGAACAGCAGTAGCGCGGCGATCACGGCGGCGATGAACGGATGCTTGCCGGCGAAGATGTCGACGATCGCGGCGACGGCGCCGAACAGCATCGGCGGCGCGCAGTTGCGCACCATCAGCCCGGACGCGCGCAGCCGCGTGACGTCGGCCGCGACCTCCTTGTCGTGCAGCTGCAGCGCACACAGCAGGAGATGCGGGCTCTCCTTCAGGAACGCGCGGTCCTTGGCCGCGGGCATCCGGCGCACGAACTCCACGGCGGCGTCCCGGTCCCGCCTGCGCGGCACGATCCGCTCCAGCGCATCCCCGAGCGGATAGGCCAGATAGCCCAGCAGGAAACTCAGGACCACGATCACGACGACGAGCACCACGGTCGGCACGCCGCCGACGCTCGCCGCCGTCAGGATGTGGACCTTCGCCCCGAGGTAACCGAAAAACGCGACGTACAGCGCGCCGGGGATGGTATAGGCGAAGAGATCGAAGACGCCGATCACGAAGTTCACACGCCTATCCAACCAGAAGTCGCCGTGCGCTTTGGCCAAGTTGGTCGTGAGTGGTAAGTCGCGTTCTAACGACACTTACCACTCACGAGATCTTTCGCCACGCCGCCAGGAAGCGGTCCACCGTCTCCCGGTCCCGCACCGCGATCCGCAGGTACCGCCCGTCCAGCCCCGGGAAGGTGTCCCCGCGGCGGACGGCGAAGCCGTTCTCCCGCAATCGTTCCCGCACGCCGTCGGCACCAGGGAGCCGCACGAGCACGAAAGGCCCCCGGGGTTCCCCCAGCACCTCGACCCCCAAAGCGGTCAAGCCCGAAACCAGGTACTCCCGGTCCGCTTCCGCCGCCACGGCCAGTTTCTCGGCTTCCTCCAACGCCGCCGGGCGGCAGCACGCCACCACGGCGACGGCGGCCAGTGACGAGACCGACCACGGCGGCTGGACCGCGCGCAGACTGTCCACAACGGACTCGTCCGCCAGGACGTACCCGGCGCGCAGCCCGGCGATCCCCCACGTCTTCGTCAGGCTGCGGAGGACGACGAAACCCGGTTGCCCCGCAACGCTTTCGGTCTCGCCGGGGACGGCGTCGAGAAAGGCCTCGTCGACGACGACCAAGCGATCCGGGCGGCCCAGCGCGAGCAGATCCGCGGCCGGATGCAGGACGGAAGTCGGATTCGTGGGGTTCCCGACGAAGACCAGATCGGCTTCCTCCGGGACGTCGCCCAGCCGGAAGCCGTCGCCGGGCGACAACACCACCCGCCGCACGGCATGGCCTGTCGCGCGCAGGGCGGCTTCGGGTTCGGTGAACTGCGGGTGCACGACCACCGCACACGACGGCCGCAACGCCGTCGCCAGCAACGTGAACGCCTCGGCCGCGCCGGAGGTCACCAAGACCTGGGACTCGGGCAGCGAGTGCCGGGCGGCGACCGCGGCCGTGGCGGCGGTGACGTCCGGATAGGCGGCCAGATCGTCCAGCGCCGCCGCCAGTTCGGCGCGCAGCCAGGCGGGCGGCACCGGCAGGCGGACGTTGACCGCCAGATCGACGAGACCCTCGCCGACTTCGCGATCGCCGTGATGCCAGAGGTCGTAGTCAGCCATGGGCGTGCACCGCGGCGGCGAACCGCTCGGCGAGTTCGGGGTAGCCCGCCCAGTGGACGTGCAGATATGACGCGTGCAGAGACGCCGACGCGAAACCGTCCGGAGTGCGGTCCCAGCCCCAGGCCGGGGTCGGGCCGCTGCCGGGTTCGATGATCGTGCGGTGGAATTCGTGCCCGGTGACGCGTTGCCCGGCGACCGCGAGCACACTGTCCGCGGGCGAGAAAGCCTTGCGGTACCCCAGCTTTCCGCGTTTCGTCATGGTGGCCGACGCGTCGAGGGCGCCGGTCATCGGCGTCCCGTCGATGTCCTGGCACAGGTACAACAGCCCCGCGCATTCCGCCACGACGGGCATTCCGTCGCCGACGGCTCGCGCGATCGCCGTCCGCAGCGGGAGATTCGCCGAAAGCTCTTCGGCGTGCACCTCGGGGAAGCCGCCGCCGAAGTACAACCCGGCGCAGCCTTCGGGAAGTTCCTTGTCCTGCAAGGGATCCACATCGACGACGTCGACACCCGCGGCGGCGAGCAGTTCGACGGCCTCGGTGTAGCGGAAGGTGAACGCCGGACCGGCCGCCGCGGCGACCACCGAACGCCGCCCCTCGGCCGAAAAAGGCGGCCGCCAGGGCTCTCCCGAAAGCCGGGAGGCCGAGCGCGCGACCTGCACGATCGCGCCGAGGTCCACCCCCTCGCTGATCCACGCGGCCAGCTCCGGCAGCAGGCGTTCGGACTCGCTCGCCCGTTCCGCCGCCGGGACAAGGCCGAGGTGACGGCTGGGCGCGTGGATCTCTTCGTTGCGGTACAACGTTCCCAGCAGCGGGACGCCGGTCGCCTCCAGCGCGGTGACGATCTCGTCCGCGTGCCGCTGCGAGCCCAGCTTGTTGAGGATGACGCCGGCGAGCCGGACGCGGGTGTCGTACTGCGCGAACCCCAGCACGGTCGCGGCGACACTGCGCGACGCGGCCGACGCGTCCACGACGAGCACCACAGGCGCGTCCAGCAACCGGGCGACGTGCGCGGTCGAGGCGTACCCCTCGGTGCCGAGCGCGCCGTCGAACAGGCCCATCACGCCTTCGATGACCGCGATGTCGGCACCGGCGGAACCGTGCCGCAGCAACGGGATCAGCCGGTCCTCGCCCTGGAGGAACGGGTCTAGGTTGCGCGGCGGCCGTCCGGTCGCCAGCGCGTGGTAGCTCGGGTCGATGAAGTCGGGCCCGACCTTGTGCCCGGACACCTTCAACCCCCGCGCGCGCAACGCCGCCATCAGGCCCGCGGCGATCGTGGTCTTGCCGTGCCCGGACCCGGGCGCGGCGATGACCACGCGGTTCACCATTCGATGCCTCGCTGGCCCTTTTGCCCGGCGTCCATCGGATGCTTCACCTTCGTCATCTCGGTGACGAGGTCCGCCGCCTCGATCAGCTCCGGCGGCGCGTACCGGCCGGTGATCACCACGTGCTGATGGCCGGGGCGCTCGCTCAGCGTCGAGACGACGTCGTCCACTTCGAGCCAGCCCCATTTGAGCAGGTAGCTGAACTCGTCGAGGACGTAGAAGTCGTGAGTTTCGGCGGCGAGACGGCGTTTGATCTCGGCCCAGCCCTCACGCGCGTTCTCGGCGTGGTCTTCTTCGGAACCGGACTTGCGTGCCCAGCTCCAGCCTTCGCCCATCTTGTGCCACTCGACGGCGCCGCCCTGGCCGGTGTCCTCGTGCAGCTTGCCCAGCGCGCGGAACGCGGCTTCCTCGCCGACGCGCCATTTCGCCGACTTGACGAACTGGAACACGCCGATCGACCAGCCCTGGTTCCACGCGCGCAGCGCCATCCCGAACGCGGCCGTGGACTTGCCCTTCATCTCGCCGGTGTGCACGGCGAGCAGCGGGCGGTTGCGTCGCTGGCGGGTGGTGAGACCGTCGTTCGGCACCGTTTCCGGTTTGCCCTGTGGCATTACGCCGCCTTTCCGGAGATGCGGGTGCGGACCGCGCCCGCGAGGGTGTCGGCGGCGACCTCGGCGACCGGAACGTGTTCCGCGCCAAGGTGTTCCGCCAGCTCGGCGGCGAGGCCGAGACGCATCTTCCCGCTCTCGCAGTCCATCACGATCGAGGTCACGTTCCCAGCCAGCAACCCGGCCGCCTGACGGGCACGCTGGACGGCGTCGGCGCCGCTGGTCGCACGGCCGTCGGTGACGACGACCAGCAGCGGACGCCGCACCGGATCACGGACCGCTTCGATCCGCAGAACCCTTGCCGCTTCGAGAAGTCCCTCGGCCAGCGGCGTCCGGCCGCCGGTGGCGAGACCGTCCAAACGGGACGCCGCGGCGTCGACGCTGATCGTGGGCGGGAGCGCGAGTTCGGCGCCGGAGGCGCGGAAGGTCACCAGGCCCACCTTGTCGCGGCGCTGGTACGCGTCGAGCAGCAGCGACAGCACGGCGGTCTTGACCTCGCGCATCCGTTGCCGCGCGCCCATCGAGCCGGACGCGTCGACACAGAACAGCACCAGGTTGCCCTCGCGACCTTCCCGCCGCGCGAACCGCAGATCCTGGGGCCGCACCACGAGACCCGCACCGCTTCGTCCACGGGAACGCTGATGCGGCGCGGCCGCGCGCACGGTCGCGAGCAGATGCGGATGCCCGTCCTTGGTGCCGGTGGGCTGGACGCCGATGGTCCTCCCGTTGTCGGTGATCGCCCTCGACCGCCGTCCCGCGGCACCCTCACCGGTGCCCTTCACCTCGAAACGCCTGGCACGGAAGGCTTCCCCTGCGCCGACCGGCTTCTGGTCGCCGCCGCTCTTGCCACCGCCCGACGGCTCCTGGCCACCGCCTTCCGACGGCGGAGCCTCACCGCCCTCGGGAGGGGCACCGGAACCGGGACCGTCGTCGTCGGGACCGGGGCCCTCGGGTTCGGCGTCCTGCAACGCCTGCTCAAGCTGCTCCTCGGAGATCCCGGGCGCGTCGAAGGGATTGCGGCGACGGCGGTGCGGCAGCGCGAGCCTGGCCGCGACCCGGACGTCGTCGGTGGTCACCTCGGTGCGCCCGGCCCAGGCGGCGTGCGCGACCGCGGTCCGGGCGGTGACGATGTCCGCGCGCATCCCGTCGACCTCGAACGACGCGCAGACCTCCGCGATCTGCCGCAGCGCGTCGTCCGGCAGTTTGACCGACGGCAGAAGTCGTTGCGCCGCCTCGATGTCCGCGGCGAGTTCGGCGTCGGCAGCGGCGTACTGGCCGGCGAAGCCGTCGGGGTCCGCCTCGTAGGCGAGCCGCCGCCGGACGACCTCGACCCGCAGTTCGGGGTCCCGGCTGGACGCGACCTCGACGGTGAGCCCGAAGCGGTCCAGCAGCTGCGGCCGCAGCTCGCCTTCCTCGGGGTTCATCGTGCCGATCAGGACGAACCGGGCCGCGTGCGACACCGAGACACCCTCGCGTTCGACGGTCGCGCGGCCCATGGCGGCGGCGTCGAGCAGCGTGTCGACCAGGTGGTCGTGCAGGAGGTTGACCTCGTCCACGTACAGCAGCCCGCGATGCGCGGCGGCGAGCAGGCCGGGCTGGAAATCGGTGACGCCGTCGGCGAGCGCGCGTTCCAGGTTCAGCGAACCGATCACGCGGTCTTCGGCCGCGCCGACCGGCAGCTCCACCAGCCGCGCGGGACGACGGTGGGCGGGCGAACCTTCCGCGTGCGGGCCGTCGGGGCAGGCCGGATCGGGCTCGACGGGATCGCAGGAGAACCGGCACGCGTCCACGACGTCGACGCCGGGCAGGAGACCGGCCAGCGCGCGCACCATCGTGGACTTCGCCGTGCCCTTCTCGCCGCGCACGAGAACCCCGCCGACGGCGGGCGAGATGGAGGAAAGCACCAGCGCCAGGCGCAGATCCGGCATCCCCACAACGGCGGTGAACGGGTACGGCTTCACAGCTCTCCCTCATCCTCGACGACCTCCGGCCGATCATCGCACAGGAAATCCGTCGTCTAGCGTGACCGAGGTGCGCGAAAAATCACCCCTGACGGTCGTCGGGATCGGGGCCGACGGCTGGCCCGGCCTGTCCTCGCAGGCCAGGGAAGCGGTCCTGAACGCCGACGTGGTCGTAGGCGCTCCGCGTCAGCTCGCGTACCTGCCCGCCGGGATGAAATCCGAGCCCTGGCCCAGTCCGCTCCTGCCGGGACTGGACGGCTTCCTCGCCGAGCGCGAAGGCCGCGTCTGCGTGCTCGCCAGCGGCGATCCGCTGCTGTCCGGCATCGGCACGACGCTGATCCAGCGCGGCTACGACGTCGAGGTCCTGCCCGCGCTCTCCTCGGTGACGCTCGCCCGCGCGCGGCTCGGCTGGGCGGCGGAGGAGACCGAGGTGGTGACCGTCGTCGGCCGCGCGATCGCCCGGGTGAGCCGCGCGCTCGCGCCCGGGCGGAAGATCCTCGTCCTCGGCGCGAACGCCGAAGACCTGCTCGACCTGCTCAAAACCCGCGGTTACGGCAAGAGCCGCGTCACCGCGCTGTCCGACCTAGGTGGCCCCGGCGAACGCGTCGGCCCCGGCTCGCTGACCGTGTTCGCCATCGAGGCCGACGGTCCCGCGCTGCCGCTGACCGGGCTGCCGGACGACGCCTTCGAGCACGACGGCCAGCTCACCAAACGCGACCTGCGCGCGTCCGCGCTGGCCAGGCTCGCGCCGTCGCCCGGCGAACTGCTGTGGGACGTCGGCGGGGGCGCCGGCAGCGTCGGGATCGAGTGGTCCCGGGTGCATCCGCTGAACCGGGCGATCGCGATCGAGCGGTCGCCGGAACGGGCCGCCCGGATCACCCGGAACGCGGACGCGCTCGGCGTCCCGGAACTCGACGTGGTGACCGGCGCGGCACCGGAAGCCCTCGAAGGGCTGGCCACCCCGCAAGCGATCTTCATCGGCGGCGGACTGACCGTGCCGGGTGTCCTGGACGCCTGCCTGGCGACCGGCGCGCGGATCGTCGCGCACGGCGTGACCCTCGAATCCGAACAGGCCCTGGCCCGCGCGTACGGCGAACACGGCGGGGAACTGATCCGCGTCGCCGTCGAACAGGCCGCGCCGCTCGGCGGATTCACCGGCTGGACCCCGGCGCGAGCCGTGACACAGTGGAACTATCGGAGCAAACCTTGACAGTGCACTTCATCGGCGCCGGCCCGGGTGCGGCCGACCTCATCACCGTACGAGGCCGTGACCTGCTCGGCCGCTGCCGAACCTGCCTGTACCCCGGCAGCATGACGCCGACAGCGCTCTTGGAGTACTGCCCTCCGGAGGCGGTGCTCGTCGACACCGCGAACCTCGACCTGCCCGCGATCGTCGAGCGCATGGTCGAAGCACACGGGAAGGGCCACGAGATCGCGCGGTTGTGCTCGGGCGACCCGTCGATCTACAGCGCCGTCGCCGAACAGATGCGCCGCCTCGACACGGCAGGCGTTCCGTACGACGTCACGCCGGGCGTACCCGCGTTCGCCGCCGCGGCCGCGCTGCTCAACCGCGAACTGACCGTGCCCGAAGTCGGGCAGAGCCTGGTCATCACGCGGGCCCAGGCCCGGTCCACGGCCATGCCGCCGGGGGAAACGCTGGCGAACTTCGCGCGCACCGGCACCACGCTCGCGCTGCATCTCGCGATCAACCGCATCGAGCAGGTAGTCGACGAACTGCGGCCGTTCTACCGCGAAGACTGCCCGGCGGCGGTGGTGGCGCTGGCGAGCCAGCCCGGTGAGCAGGTGCTGCGCGGGACACTCGGCACCATCGCCGCGCAGTCCCGCGAGGCCGGGATCAGCCGCGCCGCGATGATCTTCGTCGGGGAAGTCCTTGCCGCGGAAGGGTTTCCCGATAGTTTCCTGTATTCGGCCACCCGTGATCGAGCGAGCCAACCGGAGTCGTTGTGAAGAGTCTTCGCTGGGGCCTGCTGGCCGCCGGGACCATCGCCGCCGAGTTCGCGGCGGGCGTCGAAGAGAGCAAGCACGGCGTGCTCGAAGCCGTCGCCGCGCGATCCGGTGACCGGGCGGCCGAGTTCGCGAGCCGTTTCGAGATCCCGAAATGCTACGGCGCCTACGAGGATCTGCTCGCCGATCCGGACGTCGACGCGATCTACATCTCGACGCCGCATCCGCTGCACGGCGAATGGGCGATCCGCGCGGCCGAAGCGGGCAAGCACATCCTGTGCGAGAAACCGCTGACGATGTCCGTCGCCGAAGCCGAGAAGGTCATCGAAGCCGCCCGGGCGAACGACGTCTTCCTCATGGAGGCGTTCATGTACCGGCTGCATCCGCAGATCCGGCGGCTGGCCGAGCTGATCTCCTGCGGCGCCATCGGCGAGGTCCGCGCCGTGGACGTCGCCTTCAGTTACAACTTCGCCGTGCCCCGGCTCACCGATCCCGCGCTGGGCGGCGGCGGGATCTTCGACGTCGGTTGCTACTGCACGTCACTCGCGCGGCTGGTCTCGCAGGCGGCGACCGGGCAGGACGTCGTGGAGCCCGAGGAGGTGCTCGGAATGGCGAGGCTCGACGAGAACGGCGTCGACGAGGTCGCGTTCGGGCTGCTGCGGCTGCCGGGCGGGATCCTCGCGCAGCTGGCCTGCGGTTTCCAGCTGACGCAGGACGATCACATCCGCGTGTACGGCTCCGAAGGTCAGCTGTACGTGCCGAAACCGGCGTGGATCCACGAAATGCGCAAGCCGAAGACGTCGCAGATCGTGCTCACGCCGGAGGGCGGCGAGCCCGAGGTGATCGAAGTCGAGGCGACACAAGGCCTTTTCGCCCGCGAAGCCGACCACGTCGCCGCGCATATCGCCGACCGGCAGGCCCCCGAACTCACCTGGGCGGAGACGCTCGCGAACCTGCGCACGCTGGAACGATGGCGCGAGGCCGTGGCCCGATGACACTGCTGATCCTGGGTGGCACCGGCGAAGCACGCGAG
Organism: Amycolatopsis sp. w19; assembly: GCF_051373225.1. NCBI lineage: Bacteria > Bacillati > Actinomycetota > Actinomycetes > Pseudonocardiales > Pseudonocardiaceae > Amycolatopsis > Amycolatopsis sp. w19. The sequence continues at coordinate 150,968 of NZ_JBPQFM010000017.1, forward strand.
CTCGCGAAGGAACTGGTGGCGCGCGGCGAGCACGTCGTGTCCTCACTCGCGGGCCGCGTCGCACGACCGAAGCTGCCTCACGGCGAGACCCGAGTCGGCGGCTTCGGCGGTCCGGAAGGGCTCGCGCGCTGGCTGACCGAGAACGACGTCGAGGCGGTGATCGACGCCACGCATCCCTTCGCCGAACGCATCGGCGCCAACGCGGCCATCGCGGCGCGGGAAACGGGCACACCGCTGCTCAGGCTCGCCAGGCCCGGCTGGACCGAACAGCCCGGCGACACCTGGCACTGGGCCGACGACCTCGGCCACGCCGCGCGGCTGCTCCCGGCGCTCGGCGAACGCGTGTTCCTCACCAGCGGACGGCAAGGCCTCGCCGCGTTCGCCGCGCTGGATCTCTGGTTCCTGATCCGCTGCGTCGACCCGCCCGAAGTGCCCCTCCCCCGGCGGCACGAAATCCTGCTGGACCGCGGGCCGTACACGGTGGAGAAGGAACGCGCCCTCATGGAGCGGCACGGTGTCGAGGTCCTCGTCACCAAGGACAGCGGTGGCGCGATGACCGCGGCGAAGCTCACCGCGGCCCGCGGGCTCGGCCTCCCGGTGGTCGTCGTACGGCGGCCGGCGCGGCCGGAAACGGCCAGCGTAACGACAGTTCAGGGCGCTATAACCTGGCTCGGCACCGAGACGAAGGGCAGCCCTGCGTAAGCCGTTCGGACCAGACCCGTTAGCGTTGCGCCGATGCGTTTGATCGCTGTCACGCTGGGGTTGCTGTCCGCCTTGTGCGCATTGGCTTTCCCCTTCCTGCCGGTGGTGCAGGACACAGCGGAGGTCGTCTGGCCAACGGGCGGCGACACCCGCTCCGTCAACGCGCCCTTGACCGGGTACTGGGCGCAGGACCTGCGCGTCGACCTGCCGTGCACGACCGTCCGTTCGCTGGACGCGCGTTCGCAGGGGCAGGCGCTGTTGTTCTCCACCGTGCCCGACGGCCGCACCGACCCGCGCGCGGGCAAGGGCGTCGGCCTGCAGCTGCGCATCGACAACGGGGTGCTGCTCGCCTCCAGCCAGGGACAGCAGATCGTGCAGCAGCCGCTTCCCGAGAACAAATGTGACGTAAAGCTGTCGGCGGACGCGAACCAGATGACGCTGACCGTCGCCGAGACCGTGGTGTTCCACGCCGAGGGCGACGTCCGGCCGCGGCTGGTCGGGATCTACTCGTCGATCAACGCGGGCAAGGACCCGATCGACGGCCTGCACGTCTCGGTCGTCCCGGACACGCGCTACCAGACGTCGCCGACGGTGTGGAAGTGGATCGTCGGCGTCATCGCGGCGCTGTCGTTCATCGGCTGCCTGATCGCGGTGTGGCGGATGGACTCCGGATTCGCCCGCCGCGCGCCGCGCTGGGCGCCGGTCGGCTGGTGGCGGCTGACCGCCCGCGACGCGACGGTGATCATCGCGCTCGGCGCTTGGGTGTTCATCGGCCCGGTCACCTCGGACGACGGCTACATCCTCACGATGTCGAGAGTGGCCGAAGAGACCGGCTACCTCACGAACTACCACCGCTGGTTCGGTGTCGCCGAAGCGCCGTTCGGCTGGTTCTACCACGTGTATCAGCTGATGGCGCACGTCAGCACGGTGCCGCCGTGGATCCGGCTCCCGTCGTTCCTGCTGGGCGTGCTGAGCTGGCTGCTGATCAGCCGCGAGGTCATGCCGCGCCTGGGCACCCAGGTCCGCACGAGCCGCGCCGCCGGCTGGGCCGCCGCCGCGGTGTTCCTGGTCTGGTGGATGCCGTTCAACAACGGGGTCCGGCCGGAACCGGTCGCCGCGCTGGGCTCGCTGCTGGCGATCTGCGCCGTCGAGCGCGCGCTGGTGACCCGCCGTCTGCTGCCGTTGTGCCTCGGGCTGACCGCGGCCGGGTTCACCCTGGCCGCGACGCCGACCGGGCTGATCGCGGTCGCGCCGTTCCTGGTCGCCGCGCGCCCGCTGTACAAACTGGTCCGCCAGCGCGCCGAGAACGGCTGGCTGCCGGTGCTCGCGCCGGTGCTGGCCGCCGGGCTGCTCGTGCTGGTCGTGGTGTTCGCCGACCAGACCTTCGCCACCGTGCAGGAGGCGACCCGGATCCGCACCCTGGTCGGCCCGAACCTGTCGTGGTTCCAGGAACTCGCGCGCTACCAGCTGCTGTTCGAAAGCCTGCCGGACGGCTCCGTGCCACGCCGGTTCCCCGTGCTGCTGGTGCTGCTGTGCACCGGGACCTGCCTGGTGGTGCTGCTGCGCCGCGGCCGGATCCCCGGCGCCGCGCTCGGCCCCAGCCGCCGCCTGATCGGCACGGTCGCGCTGTTCTTCCTGCTGCTGGCGCTGACCCCGACCAAGTGGACGCACCACTTCGGCGCGTTCGCCGCGGTCGGCGCGGCCATGGCGGCGTTGACCGCGCTGGCGACCAGTTCGACGGTGCTGCGCTCACGGCGTAACCGGGCGGCGTTCCTCGCCGGGCTGCTCGTGGTCGGCGCGCTGGCCGCGACCGGGCCCAACTCGTACTGGTTCGTCTCGAAACTCGGCGTGCAGTGGACGGCGGTGGCGCCGTCGATCGGCGGGATCCCGCTGTCGACCATCCTGCTGATCGCGGCGGCGATCTCCGGGGTGTACGCGTTCGTGGAGAACGTCCGCGCGCACCGGCCCGGCCTGCAGGCGGGACCGCAGGAAGGGCGGAGCCGGTCACTGCGGCTCGGTTCGCTCTCGCTGGTGGTCGTCTGCGGCCTGATGGCCACGGGCGAGTTCGTCAGCATGGCGTGGGCGATCCACAACCAGCAGGGTTCCTACAGCCTCGGCGCCGCGAACTTCGGGCATCTGTTCGGCAAGAGCTGCAACCTCTCCGACCACGTCATGGTGGAACGGGACGCCGCGACCAGCATCCTGCGGGCCCAGCCCGAACAGCGGACGGTGCCGGTGAAGAAGGAGGAACCGCCCGCCGGGCAGACCCCGCCGCCGCTGCCCGATCCCGAGCAGGACAACGGCCGGGTGCAGACCGGGTTCCACACCCGCGCGATCGACGACAAGGATCCGCTGGCCGAACCGCCGCACGGCTTCAAACCCGACGAAGTCCCGATGTGGAGCAGCTTCCTCGACCCCGAAACGCGGGCCGGACGGCTGCGCAGCGACTGGTACGCCCTCGCCGAAAAGCCCGCCGACGGACAGATCGTGGTCGCCACCGCGGGCGCGGCCCGGCGGCCGACGTCGGTCAGCCTCGACTACGGCGTGAACACCAGCGAAGGCGTGAAGGTCGTGCGCAGCCAGTTCGTGCTGCCGCCCGGCGCCGGGACCAACGGCTGGAACGACACCCGGATCAACCTGCGCGACCTCCCCGCCGAGACGACGTCCGTGCGGATCAACATCGTCGACAACGACCTCACCGAGGACGGCTGGATCGCCGCGTCGGCGCCGCGTGTGCCGACGTTCACCACGCTGACCGAGAAGATCGCGGGCAAGCCGGTGTACGTCGACTGGCCCGCGTCGTTCGTCTACCCGTGCGTGCAGCCGGTGACCTCGCACGACGGCATCTCGAAGATGCCCGAGTACCGGATCACCGCCGGCGCCGTCGCCGACGAGGCGAACTGGGCGTCCAGCACCAACGGCGGCCCGATCGGCTGGCTCGAAGAGGTCGCGGCCGAACCCGAGGTGCCCAGCTACCTGATCGGCCAGCCGAGCCAGTCCTGGGGCCAGCTGCTGCAGGTCGAACCGTTCACCGAGGGGATCGCGCCGACGATCGTCCACGGCGAGAAGGTCGTCCCCGGCTGGTGGTCGCCCGGCCCGGGACCGCGGCAGCCGAACGGCAAGGACCCGACCCGCTAGCCGTCACTCGCGTGACTGAGCCCGTAACTCGCGTGATTGGGGCCGGAACTCACGAGTTCCGGCCCCAATCACGCGAGTGCGCTGTCTGATCACGCGAGTTACGCGTTCAGGCCCGCCAGTGCGGGCGGCAGCGGAGCCTCGTGAAGGACGCCGAGGCGCTGCGTAGCGCGCGTAAGCGCCACATAGAGCTCAGCGGCACCTCGCGGTCCGTCGGCCAGGATCCGTTCCGGGTCCACGACGAGGACGGCGTCGAACTCGAGCCCCTTCGTCTCCGACGCGGGCAAAGTGCCCGGCACCCCGGGCGGCCCGATCACGACGCTCGTGCCCTCACGCCCGGCTTCGTCCTTGACGAACTCCTCGATGGCACCGGCCAGGGAATCCGCGTCGACCTGCCGCGCCCACGGCCGGACCCCGTTGGAGCGCACCGATTCCGGCGCCCGGACCTCGGGCGCGAACTCGGCGAGCACCGACGCCGCGACGGCCATGATCTCCGCCGGGGTGCGGTAGTTCACCGTCAGCGAGCGGTACACCCAGCGCCCCGGCACGTACGGCTTCAGCATCGCGTCCCACGAGCGCGCCCCGGCCTCGGACCGGCGCTGCGCCAGATCGCCGACGACGGTGAACGACCGGTTGGGACAGCGCCGCATCAGCACTCGCCAGTCCATTTCGGACAGTTCCTGCGCCTCGTCGACCACGACGTGCCGGTACGTCCAGTCCCGGTCCGCGGAGGCACGTTCGACGAGGCTTCGCGTGTCATGCTCGACGAATCGGTCGGCGAGTTCGTCGGCGAAGAGCAGGTTCTCCGCCGACAGCATGACATCCTCGTCCATCTCCTCGCGGTCGAGCTTCATCGTGTCGAGCACACCTTCGGCGTACTCGGCCTCCGCCTTCTTCTCCCGCGCGAGCGCCATCTCGGCGGCCTTGTCCTCCGCCTTGTCGCGGCCGAGCAGGTCGACGAGTTCGTCGAGCAACGGCGTGTCCGACACCGTCCAGGCCTCGCCGTCTGCGCGCAGCAACGCCTGGTCGGCCCCCGCCGCGCGAAGCCGCTCTGACGACGAAAGCAGCGTCCCCAGCAGGCTTTCGGGCGTCAGGATCGGCCAGAGCGCGTCGAGCGCGGCGGTGAACGTCTCGCTCTCCGCCAGTTCCTTCAGCAGGTCCTTCCGCAGCCGCTCCCATTCGTCACGGTCGTCCCGGCTGAGCCAACCGCGGCCGATCCGCGCGATCGCCCGCTCGGTCAGCACGTAGGTGACGATGTCGGTGAACGTCCCGCGCGCCTCGTTGTGCGGCAGGCCGCTCTTGCGTGCCTCGTCGCGGGCCCATTCCGCGGTCTCGGCGTCGATCCGCACGGTGACGTCGGCGAGGTCGATCAGCACCGGCTCCTCGGGCAGCCGCTGCCGGTCGGCGACGGCCGCCTTGAGGACGTCCAGCATCTTCAGCGATCCCTTGAGCCGCGTGGCCTCCGGGCCGTCCTCGGCGGTGATGTGCTGGCCGGGCACGAAATCGCCGGTGGTCATGAACACCACGTCGGTCTCGCCCAGCGACGGCAGGACACGGCCGATGTGGTGCAGGAACGCCGGATTCGGCCCGACCACGAGCACGCCGTGGCGCTCCATCCGCTCGCGCTGCGTGTAGAGCAGGTACGCGACGCGGTGCAGCGCGACCACGGTCTTCCCGGTACCCGGCCCGCCCTCGATCACGAGCACCCCGGGGTGCTCGTGCCGGATGATCTCGTCCTGTTCGGACTGGATCGTCGCGACGATGTCGCGCATCCCCTCGCCACGCGGCGCGTTGACGGCCGCGAGCAGCGCCGCGTCACCCTCCGCGTCGCCGCCGGGGCGGCCGAACACCTCGTCGGTGAACCCGAGCAGCTCACGCCCGTGCGTGTGGAACTGGCGGCGGCGGCGCATCTTCTCCGGCGTCGCGGCGGTCGCGGTGTAGAACGGGCGGGCGGCGGGTGCCCGCCAGTCGAGCAGCACCGGTTCGTAGTCGTTCTCCTCGTCGAAGAGCCCGATGCGGCCGATGTGGGAGGTCTCCCCCGCCAGGCTGTCCAGCCTGCCGAAGCACAGCCCGTTGTCGACGACGTCCAGCCGCCGCGACTCCCTGGCCAGCGCGCGCACCTCGACATCACGTTCCATGGCCGTCCCGCCGGTTCCGCCCAGCGCGGCCTGGTACTCCCCCTTCACGCGCGCGCGTTCGGCGTCCAGGCGCGTGTAGAGCCCGGCGACGTACTCGCGTTCGGACCGGAGCTCTTCTTCATGACCCTGAGTTGACACAGACTCCCATTTCGCCAGGTTTCGGCTACGGCGAGTGAGTCTGAGGCATCACCGGGGTCTTGTGGCAAGTCCCCCCATGCGCTATATGTTTATTACGGAGGGAGTTGCTCCGTCTACTTCTCGGCCCCGTCGGGCCCTGTATCCACGCAGATCGGCAGGTTGCGAAAGCCACTTTCGCAACGTTGAAGGTTGCGAAAGTGGCTTTCGCAACGCCGCCGACTCACCGTCCTTCGAGGACAGTTCCGGGAGTCGCTCATCCGCACGGTGGCGCGTATTCGAGCCCCGGAAAGTACTTCTCCCACTCTTCCCGCGTGATCCTCGGCGTCGCCAGCCTGCAGATCTCCTCGCCCACTTTCGCGGTGTCCGTCTGCCACAGCTGGACGCCGCTGCTCCCGATCGCGAGCGTATGCCCGTCGTCCCGGTACGCCAGCGAGTTGACCGTCGCCGCGAAGCCGGTGAGCTGCGCCGTCTCCACCGGTTTCCGCGGATCGGCCACGTCCCAGACGCGCACCGTCCGGAACGCCGACGCCGCCAGTTCCCGGCCGTCCGGGCCGAACGCGAGCGGCCCGACGCCTTCGGAGTGCCCGCCCAGTTTGACCGGCCGCGCGACGTGCGCGCGATCGGTGATGTCCCACAGGTAGACGTTCCGGTCGCTGCTGCCCGCGGCGACCGTGCGGCCGTCGGGGCTGAGCGCCATCTTGAACACCGTGCCGCCGTCGGGCCGCAGGGTCGACACCAGGCCGGGCCGCCGGGGATCGGCGACATCCCACAAGGTCACCGCGGACGAGTCCGGCCCCTGGCTCGCCACGAGCGTCCGTCCGTCGGGGGTGAACGCGAGCGACCACACCGTGCCGTCGCCGACCGGCAGATCCCGCGGCCCGGTGAACCGCCGCGGGTCGCTGACGTCCCAGAGCGTGATCGGTCCGTCGTCGCGGCCGGAGGCGAAGGTCTTCCCGTCCGGGCTGAAGGCGAGCGAGTAGGTCGGCAGGACCTCGGTCGACGCCAGCAGTTTCGGCGCCGCCGGATCGCCGATGTCCCAGCGCTGGAGCACGAAGGTCCCGGCCACCCCGGCGCCGGCGTGCGCCGCCAGCGCGAGACTCCGCCGATCCGGGCTCACCGCGACCGCGGTGACGGTCGCGGGCCCGGGCAGCTTCGAAAGCTGCCTCGGCGCACGGAGATCGTCCATCGCCCAGAGCCGCACGTCGTCCCCCGCGGTGACGAGGATGCGCCCCTGTTCGAGGAAGGTGCCGACGTTCCAGCCCGCGCTCGACGCCAGCGCGAGTTCGCCGACGTCCTGCAGCCGGACGGTGCGGTCGGCGCTGGTGGACACGATGGTCTTGCCGTCCGGGGAGAACGCGGTCCACCAGATGGCGTTCGTGTGCCCGGACAGCGGCGGCAGTTCCTTCGCCGGCCCCGTGACGTCCCAGATACGCACGGACTGATCGTCCCCCGCGGTCACCACCAGCCTGCCGCTAGGGCTGAACCCGGCCGCCCAGACCACGGCCGGGGTGGTCAACGTCGACAAAGGCCGCGGCGCCGCCGGATCGGCGACGTCCCACAGTCTCGCGGTGCGATCCCAGCTGGTGGTGAGGAGCCGCCTGCCGTCCGGGCTCCACGACGGCGTGAGCTGAAGGTCTTTGTGTCCGGAAAGGACGGAGCGCCGCCGTGGCGCGGACGGGGTGGTGACGTCCCAGAGTTCCGCCGTCCAGTTCGTGTTCGTGACCGCGAGCAGCTTGCCGTCGGGGCTGAACGCGGCGCGCGCGAGTTGCGCGGCCGGGGTCCCGCCGAGCACCACGAGCGGTTTCGGCGCGCCGAGGTCGGTGACGTCGGTGAGCCGCACGGTGCGGTCGTCGGACCCGGTGACGAGCGTCCGGCCGTCGGAGCCGAAGTCGGCGGAGATCACGACCTCCCGATGCCCGGTGACGTCCGCCTTCCGCACCGGACGCCGCGGATCGGTCAGATCCCAGAGCCGGACCCGATGATCCCGGGTGACCGTCGCCAGCGCGTGCCCGTCGCGGCTGAACGCCAGCGGCCCGCGGACCTCCTCCGATCCGGGCAGCGTCGCCAGGAGTTCTGGATGCCGCGAATCGGCGATGGACCACACCTGCGTCGCCCGGTAGGAGTCGGAAGTGATCATGAGCTGCCCGCTCAGCGCGACGGTGACGTCGCCGGGGTCGAAGGTCATCCGCGTGGCGAACGGCGCCGCCATGGCGGTGAGCAGGCCGTCGTGGGTCTCCTGGATCGGCGCGAGCCGGTACGCGGCGAGACTGAGCTGGGTCGACAGCGCCGGATTGGACTCCCGCAACGTCTTCGCCTCGACGACGGCCTTGCGCGCGAGCGCCTCGTTCCGCTGTTCGGTGGCGGTCCGCCCGGCGTCGACGGCATACCCGACGGCGACACCCGCCAGGAGCAGCAGGACGCCGAGGAGCGCGACGAGTCTTCGCAGCCTCCGCGTCCGTTTGCGGCCGACGGCGGTCTCCTCGGCTTCGGCGTCGAGCCCGGCCTGGAGGAACGTCCGCTCGCGCGCGCTCAGCGCGTCCGGCTCCCGGTCCGCCCATTCGGCCGCGAGCCCCAGCCGCGTGCCGCGATAGAGACTGCCCTTGTCGCGATCCAGCGACTCCCACAGCTCCGTCGCCTCGGCCAGTTGCCGATGCAGGCGATGCCCTTCGCGGTCCTCCGCGAGCCAGTCGCGCAGCCGCGGCCAGCTACGGATCAAGGCCTCGTGGGCGATCTCGACGCCGTCGCGGTCGAGGACGAGCAGGCGCGCGTCGGCGAGGCGTTCGAGAACCTCCGTCGTCGCTGGGTCGTCGTCGAGTTCGCGCCGGTTGAGACGGCGCTTCGTGTCTTCGGTGCCTTCGCCGAGCGCGGTCAAGCGCAGGAAGATCTGCCGTACGACGCGCTGCCGGTCCGGCTCCAGATCCGTGTAGACCGCCTCCGCGGTCCGCGCGATCGCGTTGAGGATCCCGCCGGCCGCCTCGTACGCCGCACTGGTCAGCGTGATCCCCTGACGCCGCCGCCACGTCTCCAGCAAGGCGTGCGACACCAGCGGCAGCATCGCCGGCTGGCCGGTCGCGTCGGCGACGAGCGTCGTGACCAGCGCCGCCTCGACCCGGCACCCCGCGCGGACGGCGGGTTCGACGATCGCGGTCCGGAGTTCGTCGGCGGTCATCGGGCCCACCATCACCTGCGCGTCGGTGAGCGCCTCGACCAGACCGGCGTGACGGCAGAGGTGACCGTAGAAATCCGCGCGGACACCGAGGACGACCCGCGTGCCGTGCTCGTCGCGGGCGAGTGCGACCAGCGCGTCGATGAACTTCTCGCGTTCGATCCGGTCGCCGCAGAGCGTGTAGACCTCCTCGAACTGGTCGACGATCAGCAGCCGCCCCTCGGCGTCGAGGTCCTCGTCGAGTGGATGCGCTCCGGGCGTGCGAAGGACGACGGGGCGTTCGCTCACCGCCGCCAGCCCGGCCCGCAGGACGGACGACTTTCCCGAGCCCGACGCACCGAAGACGCCGACGAGCCGTCGTTCCGCGAGCTTGCCGGTCAACTCGGCGACCAGCCGCTCGCGGCCGAAGAAGCGGTCGGCGTCGGCCGTCTGGAACGCGGCCAGGCCGAGGTACGGGAGTTCGGTATCGTCGCGTTCGCCGGAGGTCGCGGCGAGCCCGGCGGCGACCGCGCGCCAACGTTCCTCCCACGCCGCGACGTCACCGCCGCACGCGGTGACGTACGCCGTCGTGACCGCGAGCCCGGGCAGCTTCCGGCCGCCCGCGGCTTCGGAAAGCGCGGCGGCCGAATAGCCGGCGCGGGTCGAAAGCTCGCGGTACGTCGGCCCGCCGGCCTTCTCGCGAAGCAGGCGAAGATCCGCCGCGAAGCTCACGACGACGTCGTCGCCCGGCCCCAGCGGGCGCTCGCGTCTCGGCACCAGGCCCCCTGATCATCGAAGCGTTATCGAATGGACATTGTTCACCGAAAACGGCCCGACACTGTACAAAAGTTCTGCGCTACAACCGATGGCGTGCCGATTCGAACCCATGCGGTGACCGTGGTCTTCGCGGGCGTCCCCGAACCGCCCGCGTCCTCGGAGCTGGAGGTGGTCGCCCACACCCCCGACGAACGTGAAGCGGTTTGGCACGCCAGCGTGCTACGACCGGACGTCCTCGTCCTGCCCGTCCACCCGCCCTCGCTCGACGGGCTCGCCGTGACACGCGAGGTGTCCTCACGCGTTCCGGACACCGCCGTGCTGGTGCTGACCCCGCCCGGCGACGGCGAACTCGTGGTCGCCGCGATGCTCGCGGGCGCGCGCGGCGTCCTGTCCCGCAGCGCGGGCCCCGACGATCTGATCCGCTTCATCCGCGGGGTCGCGGCGGGCGCGGTCGTGTTCGGCGAGCGCGCCGCGGACCGGCTTTACGGCCTGCTCGCCGCTTCGCAGCCGATGCGGGCGTTCCCACGGCTGACCCCGCGCGAACACGAGGTGCTCGACCACTTGGCGGGCGGGCTGGCGATCCCGGACGTCGCGCGCCGGCTGGGGCTCGCGCCCAAGACGGTGCGCAACGTCGTCACGGCGATCCAGGCCAAGGCCGGCACGGACGACCGGGAGGTGCTGCTCGCCCAAGCCCGGAACGCCGGGCTCGGGCGTCACTCGTAAGTGCGAGGTGTCCAGACGATGCCGTTCTCGGCGCGGGTCTTCGACGAGCCGATGATCAGCAGGCAGCGCATGTCCACACTGGCCGGATCGAGGGTGCCGAGGGTGATCACGCGGATGTCCTCCTCGGGGCCGCCGACGTCACGGGCGACGACCACCGGCGTCTCCGGCGCGCGGTGCCGGAGCAGCACGTCGCGGGCCTGAGCGAGCTGCGTGGTCCGCGTGCGGGACGCCGGGTTGTACAGCGCGAGCACGAGATCCGCCGCACCCGCCGCGTCGAGCCGGCGTTCGATGATCTCCCACGGCTTGAGCCGGTCGGACAGGGAAAGCACGCAATAGTCGTGCCCCAGCGGCGCGCCGACCCGGGAAGCGGCCGCCTGCGCGGCGGTCACGCCCGGCACGATCCGCACCCGGGCACCCGCGCCGTGTCCGGCCGCGACCTGCTCCAGCACCGCCGACGCCATCGCGAACACGCCGGGATCGCCCGACGAGACCACCGCGACCTTGGCACCGTTCGCGGCCAATTCGAGCGCTTCGACGGCGCGCTCGGCCTCGACGCGGTTGCCCGACGCGTGCCGCTGCTGGCCCGCGCGCTGCGGCACCCGCGCGACGTAGGGGCCGTAGCCGACGATGTGCTCCGCCGCCGCCAGTTCCGCGGTCGCTTCCGGGGTCAGCCAGTCCGGACCCGCCGGGCCCAGGCCGACGACCACGACTTCCCCGCCGTTGTGCGTTTCCACCTCGCGGGTGACTTCGGGTTCGTCGGCGAGCCGGGACGCGTAGGCCGGGCTGGGCAGCAGCGCCAGCGAGAAGTACGGCACCGACTCCGGGGCGACGTCGGCGAACGGCTCGACGCGCTGAGCCTGCCAGGTCGCCCGTTCGACGTAGAAGGCGTCGTCCAGTTTCCCGGCTTCGGCCAGCGCCTCGCGGACGTTGCCGAACGTACGGCCGAGTTTGAGCACCGCCGCGGCCTGCGTGTCGGCAAGGCGGCGCGCGAGCTCCGGGGCGGGCAGCGTGCCGGGCAGGATCGTGAGGACCTCGTCGCGCTGCACCAGCGGGCGGCCGAGCACCGACGACGCCGCGCTGACCGACGTCACGCCCGGCACCACGGTCGCCTCGTAGCGGTCGGCGAGCCGTTCGTGCATGTACATGTAGGAGCCGTAGAAGAACGGGTCGCCTTCGCAGAGCACGACCACGTCGCGTCCGGCGTCGAGATGCTCGGCAAGCCGTTTCGCGCTCAGCTCGTAGAAATCGGCGATGGCGCCTTCGTAGCCGCCGGGATGGTCGGTGGTCTCCGTGGTGACCGGGTAGACCAGCTTCTCCTCGATCTGGCCGTCCCGCAGGTACGGCTCGGCGACCGAACGCGCGATGCTCCGGCCGTGCCGCGCGCTGTGATACGCGATGACGTCGGCCTCGCCGATCAGGCGCGCGGCCTTGACCGTCATCAGCTCGGGGTCACCCGGTCCGAGCCCGACACCCCAGAGTTTTCCGAGCCCGCTCATTCGACCTCACTCGCCATCGCGTTGATCGCGGCGACGGCCATCGCGCTGCCGCCACGTCGTCCGTGCACCACCAGGTACGGGGCCGGTGCCCGCTTCGCGAGCTCCACTTTGGACTCGGCGGCGCCGATGAAGCCCACCGGGACACCGATGATCGCCGCCGGGGCACCGACGCCCTCTTCCAGCAGTTCCAGCAGGCGGAACAGCGCGGTGGGCGCGTTGCCGATCGCCACCACGGAACCGGGCAGCTTGTCGCGCCACAGCTCCAGCGCTGCCGCGGAGCGGGTGGTGCCCATCCGCTCGGCCAGCCCGGGCACCTTCGGATCGGACAGCGTGCACAGCACCTCGTTGGCGGCAGGCAAACGTTTGCGGGTCACCCCGGAGGCGATCATGTTCGCGTCGCACAGGATCGGCGCGCCCGCTTCGAGCGCGGCACGGCCGGATTCCACCACGTCCAGGCTGTAGCGGAGGTCGTCGACCAGGTCGACCATCCCGCAGGCGTGGATCATCCGCACGGCCAGCACCGCGACGTCGTCGGGCAGGATCGCGAGATCCGCCTCCTCACGGATGGTGGCGAACGAATGCCGGTAGATCTCGGCCCCGTCCCGGATGTAGTCGATCACTGTGTCCCTTTCTCCGCCAACGTTCTCGCCAGCTCGCCGACCGGGACGAACGCCCCGTCGACCAGATAACCGTCCTCCGTCGCGAGCACGTCGACGTGCTCGCGCGCGGGTTTGCCGCAGCGCCGTTCACAACCGGCGAAATGGGCTCTCGGCGTCCGCCCGACTCTCGCCGCGTCGGCTCGCACGTCGGCCAGCGACTTGGCACAGCCCGGATGCCCGATGCAGGCGCTGACCCCGAGCGAAGGCGCGTCCGAATCGGTGATCAGCCCCGTGTCCGCCGCCAAAGGGCCGAGCACCAGGATCGATCGCCACGGCGTGACAACGGCGTTCCCCGCGTTCGCGATCGCGCGCGCCTGAGCCGAGGTGAGCCTGCCGAAGACCGCGGCGACCCCGATCGCGTCACCGATCGGCCCGATCGGGAGGCCCGGGTTCACCTCGAACTTCCGCGGCTCCGTCATTTCGCCTGGGATGCCCCTGAGCAACGGCTCGATGTCGGCGAGTTCGCTGATCCGCCAGGCCGTTCCCCTCGTGCGCAGGAACGCGCGCGCGACCGCGAGCAGCGTCTCGACGGCGTGTTCGGCTGGGACGCGCAGGCCGGTGTCCTCGCCTGCGAGCAGTACGGCACCGTCGCGCCAGCAGACGTCGGCGCCCTCGCCGGCGACGTCGCCCTGGCCGCCGTCGAGGGCGAAAAGGAAGCGTCCGGGGAGCTCGGCCAGCTCCGGGACGGCACACAAGGCCTCGTCGAGTTCCTGAGCGAGCTTTTGCGCGGTCTCGTTCAGCGGCGAAGCGAGGATATTGCGGACGCGTTCGTGTGACGGCGAAGGCAGGAGCCCGGCCGCGGCGAGCCTGCCCGCGAGGCCCGGCCGCGTGACGCCGCGCAGCTGCACGTTGCCGCGGGAGGTCAGGTGGAGGGCGCCGTCACCGAGGTCGTCGGCGGCGTCGGCGAGCGCCCTGAACCGGGCCGCGGTGATGGCGCCGCCGGGCAGCCGGATCCGGGCGAGCGGACCGTCGGCCGCGTCGTGCGTGGCGAAAACACCAGGGCACGCGTCGGCTCGGACACGTGCGCTCGTGGACATGCGCTCACTGTAGATGGCCCGTTTCCCCGAGAGTATCTCTCAGACCATATGTAGTAGGTGTGCTACATTCGGTCGCAGCACTGAGATGGGGGTGACCAATGAGAGATCCACACGACGTGATGATCTCCGTCAAAGATCTCCGGATGCGGTACGGCACGAACGACGTACTCCACGGCGTCGACTTCACCGCGCACCGCGGCGAGGTGATCTGCCTGCTCGGCCCGAACGGGGCGGGCAAGACCACGACGATCGAGATCCTCGAAGGCTTCCGGATGCGGTCGGAGGGCGAGGTCAGCGTGCTGGGCGTCGACCCGGCGCACGCCGACGAGAACTGGAGGGCGCGGCTGGGGGTCGTCCTCCAGGCCTGGCGTGACCACGCGAAATGGCGCGTGCGCGAACTACTGGAGCACCTGGGCGACTATTACGCGCCGTACTCCACGGACCGCATCAAGCGGCCGTGGGATCCGGACGAACTGGTCGCCGCGGTCGGCCTGACCGAGCACGCGGACAAGAAGGTCCGGATGCTCTCGGGCGGGCAGCGGCGACGGCTCGACGTCGCGATCGGCATCGTCGGCCGCCCGGAACTGCTGTTCCTCGACGAGCCGACCGCCGGGCTGGACCCGGAGGCGCGGCGCGAGTTCCACGAACTCGTGCACCGGCTGACCGATGACGACGACACGACGATCCTGCTGACCACGCACGACCTCGACGAGGCCGAGAAACTGGCCGACCGGATCCTGATCCTGAACCACGGGCGCATCGTGGCCGACGGTTCGGCCGACGCGCTGAGCAGGCAGATCGCCGGCGAGGCCGAGGTGCGCTGGACGCTGGACGGTCAGCGGTTCGTGCACTCCACGACCGAATCGACGAAGTACGTGCACGAGTTGTTCAAGCAGCACGGGGACGCCATCGGCGATCTGGAGGTCCGGCGGGCGTCGCTCGAAGACACGTACATGACCCTGGTCCGCAAGGCCGAATCCCTGGAGGCGGTGGGCGCGCGATGAACACGATTCAGCACAGTGTCCGGCTGGGCGTCCGGCGCGGCTGGCTCGAGGCCCGCCAGATGATGACCAACCGGGAAGACCTCTTCAACACCTTCCTCTTCCCGGCGATCTTCGTGATCGTCATGTTCTTCATGCGCGGCGCGAAACTGCCGGGCACGGAGTTCTCGCTCGGCGCCGCCACCGTGCCGAGCGTGCTGGGCGCGTCGATCGTGTTCAGCGGCATGCTCGGGATGGCGGGAGTCCTAGCCGTCGAACGTGAAGACGGCACGCTCCTGCGCGCCAAGGCCACGCCGAACGGCATGATCGGCTATCTCGTCGGCAAGGTCGTCACGGTGTCGATGAGCACCGTCATCGGAATGCTGCTGGTCCTGATCCCCAGCCTGATCCTGTTCGACGGCATCGCGCCCGGCGGGCTGACGTCGTGGCTGGGCCTGCTGTGGGTGCTGGTGCTCGGCCTGCTCGCCACGATGCCGATCGGCGCGATCTTCGGCTCGCTGACCTCGAACGCGCGCAGCATCGGGCTGATCATGCTGCCGACACTGGGAATCGGCGCGATCTCGGGGATCTTCTACCCGATCACCGCGCTGCCGGAATGGCTGCAGTACCTCGGCCAGGTGTTCCCGATGTACTGGCTCGGCCTCGGCATGCGGTCGGCGCTGCTGCCGGACTCGACGGTGATCATCGAGATCGGCCAGTCGTGGCGGCCTTGGGAGACCCTCGGCGTGCTGTCGGTGTGGGCCGTGATCGGATTGAAGCTGGCCCCGGTCGTCCTGCGGCGCATGGCGCGGCGCGAGTCCGGGTCCTCGGTGGCGGCACGACGGGAAAAGGCGATGCAGCGAATTGGCTAGCTCATGAGCGAGGTCGTTTACAACCGGATCGCGATGTTGCGGGCGGAACGGGGCATTTCCCGCCGCGAACTCGCCGATGCGCTCGGCGTGCATTACCAGACCATCGGCTACCTCGAACGCGGCGAGTACAGCCCGAGCCTCTACCTCGCCCTGCGGATCGCGGAGTTCTTCGAGGTGGCGGTGGAGATCATCTTCTCCACCGCTCCTTTCCCGCGGATCGGGGACTCCTCGTCGGAGCGGTCGGCGTGAGCCTGCTGGAGCGGGCGCACGCGCACGCGGTCCGGCTGGGGCACGACCGTATCGGGGGCGAGGAGCTTCTGCTCGCCGTTCTCGACGACGGAGTCGGGTACGCGCTCCCCGACGCTTGGGGAATCTCTCGCGATGTCCTCGTGTGGCAACTGGAGAAAGCGGCTTCGTCGCCTGCCGCCGGCACCGTCGACGGCTATCCGGTCACAGCCGAAGTCCTTGGCGTGCCCCGATCCTCCGGTCTGGTGGAACTCGTCGTCGGCCTGTTGGCGGCCGGGGGCGGCGCGGCTCGCGTCCTGGATGAACACGGCGTGACCGAGGAGCGGGTGCGGGAGGCCTATGCCCGTATTTGGGCTCCCTTTCGCGACGAGAACGCCGTCTGGGGAGGTTCTGGACCCGGCGATCCGGTGCGCGGCCCCGCCGACCCGCCTGTCGAGATCGAGTCGCTGACTTCCCAGATCGCCGAATATCGGCGACGCAAGGAAGCGGCCGTCGACGCGCAGGAGTACACCCAGGCAGCCCTCATCCGCGACAAGGAGAAAGAGGTCCTGCGGCGGCGGTCCGAGCTCATCCGGGAATGGGCCGCGACGGTCGACCCGGTGGATCTCGCCGAAGCGGTCGTTTCGTTGCGAGAGCAGGTCGCCACCCTTCGCCGCACTTAGGGGTCCTAACAGGTCGGCGACGGTCCCCGGCATGATCGTCCGCACAGGCTTGGTGACCTGCCGCACGGGCCGCCGGAGTGAACAACGAACCCCGCCGAGGTCACAGCAGGCGGTCGACCAGCCCGTCGATGTACTCCGGGGTGAGCGGGCCCATGCCGAACAAGACGCGGATGTACATCGGGGCCAGGATGTGGTCCAGCACGCCGAACGCGTCGGGCGGGTCTTCGCCACGATCGCGGGCACGATCGAGCATGGCCTGCAGTTGCCGGGTTCGTTCGGTGCGGATTCCTTCACGAGCTCGCAGACCCTGCTGCCCCGTACCGGACAGGGCGACGGCCAGGTGCAGCAACGCCGGACCGTCGGGTCCGGTGATCTCGCGAGCCACGGCGGCCGCGTAAGTGCGCAGGTCACCCTCCAGGCTTCCGGTGTCGGGCATCGGTGACTGCGCGTTGAGACGGGTCAACACCACGTCGGCGAGCAGGTCGTCCAAGCTGCCCCAGCGGCGGTAGATGCTGCTGTCGGCGACGCCCGCGCGGGCCGCCACGTCGCCGACGGTGAAGTGGCCGTAGCCGCGCTCGCCGATCAGGTCGGTGACGGCCTGGTGCACCTGTGCGCCGACGCGGGCACTGCGCCCGCCAGGCCGCGCGGCTCGCTGTCGCTCGTTCACATCCCCACCTTAACGCAGTCAGCTATTGCGTTTACGAGACACTCGCTCTACAGTCCCTAACGCAGTCACTGACTGCTTTAGTATCTGGGAGGAATCTGGATGGTTGTGTCCCCTGCGGCGGTGGACCGTCGATCGAACCGGGCCGTGCTGCTCGCGGTGACCTGTCTGGGTCAGTTCATGGTCCTGCTCGACAACACGATCGTCGGAGCGGCGCTGCCCGATATGCAGCATCGGCTGAACACTCAGCTGACCGGCTTGCAATGGATCGTCGACGCGTATGTGCTGCTTGTCGCCATGTTGCTGCTGTCCGGCGGCATCTTCGCCGACCGCTTCGGTCGCAAGCGGGTGTTTCTGTCCGGCGTGGTCGTGTTCACGGTCGCGTCGGTGCTGTGCAGCCTCGCCCCTTCGGTCGGCTGGCTGGTCGCGGGCCGGGTGCTGCAGGGCATCGGGGCCGCGGCGCTGAGCCCTGCCTCGCTGGCCCTCCTCGCCGCCGCCTATCCCGTGCCGCGAGAACGAGTCAAGGCGATCGGGCTGTGGGCCGGATTCAGCGGGATCGGCCTGGCCGCGGGCCCCGTGGCCGGCGGCGTGCTGACGGAGGTCTTCGGCTGGCCCGCGATCTTCCTGGTCAATCTCCCCATCGGCGTTGTCCTGCTGCTGGTCGGCCTGCGCACCCTCGAAGAGGCCCGCAATCCCGGCGCCCCCGCGATCGACGTCCCGGGCACGCTGCTGTCCGTTCTGGGGGTGGGCGCGCTGACCTACGGCCTGATCGAGGGTGGTGCCCGCGGCTGGACGTCGCCGGTCATCCTGGGCAGCTTCGCCGCCGCGGTGGTCCTCCTGGCCGCCTTCATCGCCGTCGAAGCGCGTCGTGCCGCACCGATGCTGCCGTTGCGGCTGTTTCGGGAGCGGCTGTTCACCGTGTCCAACACCGCCATGGTCGTGGTCGGGTTCGCGCTCATGGGCTCGTCGTTCTTCTTCTCCCAGTTCTTCGTGTACGTCCAGGGCAGCTCGATCCTGCGCGCCGGCCTGCAGACCCTGCCGGCGACCGTCGCCATGGTGATCGTCAGCCCGTACGCGGGACGGCTCGCCGCCCGGTACGGCTTCCGGATAGTGGTCACCGTCGGTCTGGCCCTGGCGGGCCTGGGGCTGCTCGCACTCGGCGTGGTGCACGCCGGCACCGGCTACGGGAACGTGTGGTGGCGGCTGGGTGTCGTCGGCATCGGCTTCGCCCTCACCATGTCCCCGCTGACGGGGGCCGCCATCCAAGCGGTCAGCCCGCAAGAAGGCGGCCTCGCCTCGGGTATCAGCAGCACCACGCGGCAGATCGGCGCGGTGCTCGGCGTGGCGTTACTCGGAGCCATCGTCCGCACCCGGCAATCCGGCGGAGCCTCCTTCGAGGCAGGCCTCAACAGCGCGTTCGTCGCGGCCGGCGTCATCACCTTGGCCACCGCCGTGTTCACCGGCCTGTGGCTGCACGTCCGGCCCGGCCACACATCACCTTGACTCCCGCCGGACCGCACCGGAGAGTGAACTCAAGACCCACGCGACGGCGGAGGAGGAACCCGGTGAGAGTCCGGGGCGGTCCCGCCACTGTCATCCTCCCGGCCAGGGAGGGAAGCCAGGAACTCCGGCCGTCGCGACCACACGACCCGGGGCGCGGACACCCCGAGTGAGGACTGCCGTGATCCTGCTTCTGTCCACTTCGGACACCGACCTGCTCAGCGCCCGCTCCAGCGAGGCCGAATACCGGCTGGCCAACCCGGCCCGCCTCGACCTCGCGGAGCTGCCCGCCCTGCTCGACGGCGCCAAGATCGTCGTCGTCCGGATCCTCGGCTCCGAACGCAGCTGGCAGGAAGGCCTCGACACGGTCCGCGCGAGCGGCGCGCACGTGGTGGTCCTCGGCGGCGAGCAGACGCCGGACGCGCAGCTCATGAAGCTGTCCACCGTCCCGGCCGGCACCGCGGCGGAGGCGCACGCGTATCTCGCGCAGGGCGGCCCGGCCAACCTCACCCAGCTGCACCGGTTCCTGAGCGACACCCTCCTGCTCACCGGTGACGGCTTCGAGCCGCCCGCCGTGCAGCCGCTGTGGGGCGTCCTGGAGCGCGAGCCGAAGAGCACCGAGGGTCCGGTCGTCGCGATCCTCTACTACCGGGCGCATCACCTGTCCGGGAACACCGAGTTCGTCCACGCCCTCTCCGACGCCGTCGAGGACGCCGGGGGCCGCGCGCTCCCGATCCACTGCGCCTCCCTGCGCACCCGAGAGCCGGAGATGATGGCCGAGCTGGCCAAGGCCGACGCGCTCCTGGTCACCGTGCTGGCCGCCGGCGGCACCCGGCCGTCCGAGGTCGGCGCCGGTGGCGACGACGAGGCGTGGGACGTCGCCGAGATGGCCGCGCTCGACATCCCGATCCTGCAGGCGCTGTGCCTCACCAGCGATCGCGACACCTGGTCCGCCAACGACGACGGCCTCTCGCCGCTCGACGCGGGCAACCAGATGGCCGTCCCCGAGTTCGACGGCCGCCTCATCACCGTCCCGTTCTCGTTCAAGGAGATCGACGACGACGGGCTCCCCAAGTACGTGCCGGACGCCGAGCGCGCTTCGCGGGTCGCCAAGATCGCGCTCGCGCACGCCCGCCTGCGCCACACTCCCCCGCCGGAACGCCGGATCGCGCTGATGCTGTCCGCGTACCCGACGAAGCATTCCCGTGTCGGCAACGCCGTCGGCCTCGACACTCCCGCGTCCGCGATCGAGCTGTTGCGCCGCATGCGCGACCAGGGTTACGACCTCGGCGAGGATCCGTTCCCCGGCGTCGAGCCCACCGGCACCGACCAGCCCGACGGCGACGCCCTGATCCACGCGCTCATCGCCGCGGGCGGCCAGGATCCGGAGTGGCTCACCGAGGAACAGCTGTCCGGCAACCCGATCCGCGTGCCCGCGGACAAGTACCGCGAGTGGTTCGCCGCGCTGCCCGCGGAACTGCGCGAGGGCATGGAGGAGCACTGGGGCCCGGCGCCCGGCGAACTCTATGTGGACAACGGGGACATCGTGCTGGCGTCGCTGCAGTCCGGCAACGTCATCCTGATGATCCAGCCGCCGCGCGGTTTCGGCGAGAACCCGGTGGCGATCTACCACAACCCGGACCTCCCGCCGAGCCACCATTACCTGGCCGCGTACCGCTGGCTGGAGGAGGAATTCGGCGCGCACGCGGTCGTCCACCTCGGCAAACACGGTTCGCTGGAATGGCTTCCCGGCAAGACCGCCGGTCTCTCGGACTCGTGCGCGCCGGACGCGGTCCTGGGCAATCTGCCGCTGATCTACCCGTTCCTGATCAACGACCCCGGCGAGGGCGCGCAGGCGAAACGGCGCGCGCACGCCACGATCGTCGACCACCTGATCCCGCCGATGGCCCGCGCCGAGAGCTACGGCGACATGGCCCGCCTGGAACAGCTCCTCGACGAGCACGCCAACATCGCCGCGATGGACCCGGCGAAACTGCCCGCCGTCCGCGCGCAGATCTGGACGCTGATCCAGGCCGCGAAACTGGACCACGACCTCGGTGTCGAGGAACGCCCGCACGACGCGGAGTTCGACGACTTCCTGCTGCACATCGACGGCTGGCTGTGCGAGGTCAAGGACGCCCAGATCCGCGACGGCCTGCACATCCTCGGCGCCGCGCCGGTGGGCGAGGCGCGGATCAACCTCGTGCTCGCCATGCTGCGCGCCCAGCAGATGTGGGGCGGCAAACAGGGCGCCGTCCCCGGCCTGCGGTCCGCGTTGGGGCTCAAGGAGAACAGCGACGCCCCACTGTCCGTAGTGGACGCCATCGAGCAGACGGCCCGCTCGCTCGTCGAGGCGATGGAGGCCAGGGACTGGTCCCCCGCCGCCGTCGCCGAGGTCGTCGCCGAGGTGCCGGAACACCAGGAGGTCGCCCGCGTCCTGACCTTCGCCGCCACCGAGATCGTGCCGCGTCTGGCGGGCACCGGCGCCGAGATCGACGCCGTGCTCCACGCGCTCGACGGCGGCTACATCCCCGCGGGGCCCAGTGGTTCTCCCCTGCGCGGCCTGATCAACGTGCTGCCGACGGGCCGCAACTTCTACACCGTCGACCCGAAGGCCATCCCGAGCCGTCTCGCGTGGGAGACCGGACAGGCTCTCGCGGACTCGCTTCTCCGTCGCTACAAGGAGGACACAGGCGACTGGCCGCGTTCGGTCGGTCTCTCGGTCTGGGGCACGTCGGCGATGCGCACGTCGGGTGACGACGCGGCGGAAGTCCTTGCCCTGCTGGGTGTCCAGCCGGTTTGGGACGAGGCTTCGCGGCGCGTCACCGGGATCGAGGCGATCCCGCTCGCCGAACTCGGCCGGCCGCGGATCGACGTCACCGTGCGGATCAGTGGCTTCTTCCGTGACGCCTTCCCGCATGTGATCACCCTGCTGGACGACGCCGTGCGCCTGGTGGCGAACCTCGACGAGCCGGACGAGCAGAACTTCGTGCGGGCCCACACCCGCGCGGATCTGGCCGCGCACGGCGACGAACGCCGGGCCACCACGAGGATCTTCGGCTCCAAGCCGGGCGCGTACGGCGCGGGTCTGCTGCCGCTGATGGATTCCGGGAACTGGCGCGACGACAAGGATCTCGCCGAGGTCTACGCGGTCTGGGGCGGATTCGCCTACGGCCGCGACCTCGACGGCAGGCCGGCGCGCGAGGACATGGAGAACTCGTACAAGCGGATCGTGGTCGCGGCCAAGAACACCGACACCCGCGAGCACGACATCGCCGACTCCGACGACTACTTCCAGTACCACGGCGGGATGATCGCGACGGTCCGCGCGCTGACCGGGACCGCGCCCGCGTCCTACGTCGGCGACAGCACCACCCCGGACGCCGTCCGCACCCGCACGCTCGGCGAGGAGACCGCGCGTGTCTTCCGGGCCCGCGTGGTCAACCCGCGCTGGCTGGCGGCGATGCGCAAGCACGGCTACAAGGGCGCTTTCGAGCTGGCGGCGACGGTCGACTACCTGTTCGGTTTCGACGCCACAGCGGGTGTCGTCGGTGACTGGATGTACGAGAAGCTCACCGAGTCCTACGTGCTCGACGAGGTCAACCAGGAGTTCCTGCGCCAGGCCAACCCGTGGGCGCTGCGCGGCATCATCGAGCGGTTGAACGAGGCGGCCGATCGGGGACTGTGGGCGGAGCCGGACGCCGATCTTTTGGCTCAGCTGCGCGAGGTCTACCTATCGCTGGAGGGGGATCTCGAATCCTGACCTGCCTGTTGGCGGAGCGGAGCAGTGGCCGCGAAAGGTGACCATATGCGTGAACCCGCCACGGCCGAAGGCCCCGCTATCGCGGTGGCAGGGCGCCCTATCCGCATCCGTGACAGGGGAGGGTAGGCCGCGTCCTGCCGACGTCGATCGCGGTCGCGGGTTCACCAGAGACATTGCCGTCACCCGCTGGAGCAGTGCCGTGGCACTCCCGGCGGTACCACTGTCATATGCGCAGAACTTAGCGTGACAAGGGCGGTGGGACGTCAATGATCGGGAGGACAGCGATGATCAAGCGTCTGTTGAGGGTCGTGCTTCGCCACGGTTGCTGCTCGGCGTGCACCGGTCAGGGCTGCGGCTGCTGCGACGCCTGCAAGTAGCTCACAGGTGGACACCCGGGATATGGGTGTTCGCGCGGCGGACGTCGGCGGCGAGGGCGGGTACCTCGATCACCCGGCGTCCGGCCGCCTCCAGCGTCTCGGCGCCGACGCAGTCGACGAACACCGATGGCTCGCGCCAGGCGAAAACGACGCGCGGGATGCCGGCGTCGAGGATGAGCTGGGTGCAGCTTCGCGGATGTGACGTCCGCGAGCTGCACGGCTCCAGTGACGTGTACATCGTCGCCTCCGCCAGCCTCGGATCCCCTGGTTCGAGTTTGGCGAGCGCGGCCTCTTCGGCATGGTTGGCGGGATCGCCGTCGCCCGAGAAACCGGTGGAGAGCACTTCGCCGTCGGCGGCGGTGATCACCGCGCCGACGCGGAAAGTGCGCGGCGGGCAGTTCTCCGCCAGCGCGATGGCCTCGCGCAGGTGCCGGATGTCCACATCGGACGGTTCCGGCGTCGCGTGGTACTCCATGACGGCGATGTCGCCCAGCCGCGTGGTTCCGGTCAGCGTCAGCCCGCGCGGGAACGCGCCCGGCCCGACGAACCGCGGCGCGCGTGTGTCGCCGACGAAGAACGGCGCGACGGCCAGATGCAGCTCGTCGACCAGGCCCTCGGTGAGGAACTGGGTGTGGATCGCGCCGCCGCCCTCGACCATGAGCCGCCGGATGCCGCGCGCATGGAGATCGGCCAGGATTTCTTTCAGACCGGACAGTTCGACGACGGTCGCCTTCACCCCCGTGACGACGCCGGGCGGCGCGTAGACCAGCTTCTCGGTGTCGCCGACAGTGAAGAACTGTGCCGCCGGATCGAGTGACCCGCTCCGCGTGAGGGTGACCTTGACCGGCTGTTCCGGACGTCCTTCCGCGACCCTTTTCGCGACGAGCTCCGGCGAGCGGACCAGCAACCGCGGGTTGTCCGCCCGCACCGTGTTCGCGCCGACGAGGATCGCGTCCGACGCGGCGCGCAGCCCGTCCACCCTGGCCCAATCGTCCTGGTTCGACAGCACCAGCCGGGTGTCGCTCGCGTCGTCGAGATAGCCGTCGAGCGAGACCGCGGCGGAGAGCAGGACATGAGGGCGTTCGATCACGCTCGCCAGTATGCCCCTCGCGGGTCTTTGGGACAGGCCGTGTCTCGGGCGGCGGGGCTTTGTGGCGGGTCGTTCGGTGCCGGAAATCGGCAATGGATGGGCGGGGATCCGGGGCGCCGGTGTCGCGTCGGGGTCGACGCGCTGGTGCCGTTGCCGGAATTCGGCGACGGTTGCCTGGGGGATCCGGGGAACGTCTCTCGATGTCATGTGATCGAAGTCGGCACCTGCGTTGTTGCCGAAATCCGGCAACGCGAGACACCCGCCTCCAAGGGCAGCGCTCAAGAAATCCCCTCTGCGCACTCCTGACCGCTGTCAGGCGAACATCGCCAAGCGCACACATCCCGGATTTCCCTCACCAGCTGCCATTGCCGAATATCGACGACGGCGGTGGCAGCCGCATGATCCAGAACCGAACCAGCTTCACGCTGCCGTCGCCCTCGACCTCCTCACGGTTGCCGCGGCCGGGACCGGCATCGCCCGCCGACCACTCCGTCGCCACGAAACGGCAACCGCCCCACTCCACGCCGAAAATCGATCGCCACCCGGCCCCCCAAGAGCTACCCTGCCACGGTGATCTTCTGAGACGAACCTGCGCCCTCATCCACCTCCTTCGCAGGGAGTCTCATGTCTTCTTCCTTGACGCTTTCCGACGTCACCTTCACCTGGCCCGACGGCGCCCCGGCGTTCGACCGCCTTTCGCTCACCCTCGGCACCGGCCGCACCGGCCTGGTCGGCACCAACGGATCCGGCAAGTCCACGCTGCTCAGGCTGCTCGCCGGCGAGCTGCGGCCCACGACGGGTTCCATCACCGCACCGGGTGAGCTCGGCTACCTGCCGCAGAACCTCGTCCTCGACACCGGCCGCCGCGTCGACGACGTGCTCGGTGTCACCGCGATCCGCGCAGCGATCAGGGCCGTCGAGGACGGTTCCGCCAGCGAAGAGCACTTCGCCACCATCGGCGACAACTGGGACGTCGAGGAACGCATCCGCGCGATCCTCGACCGGCTCGGTCTGGAAGCCGTCCGCCTGGACCGGCGGGCGGGCGAATTGTCCGGCGGCGAACTCACGTTGCTCGGGCTGGCCGCCCTGTTGCTGCGCCGTCCCGCCGCGTTGCTGCTCGACGAGCCCACGAACAACCTCGACCTGCGGGCCCGTGAACTCGTGCACCGCGAGGTCGCGGGCTGGGGCGGGATCCTCGTCGTGGTCTCGCACGATCGCGAACTGCTGCGGCTTGTCGACCGGATCGCCGAGGTCCGCGACCACGAGGTCACCTTGTACGGCGGCAACCTCGCGGACTACGAACACGCCGTCGAGGTCGCGCAGGAGGCCGCCCGGCGGCATGTGCGCGCGGCGGAGTCGGACGTCAAACGGCAGAAGCGGGAGCTGGTCGAGGCCGGGATCAAACTCGCCCGGCGGGCCCGCTACGGCCAGCAGATGTGGGACCGGAAACGCGAACCCAAGGTGCGGATGCGCAAACGCCAGGAGGACGCGCAGATCGCCGCGGGCAAGTACCGGAACCTGCACACCGACCGGCTGGAAGGCGCCGTCGAGGCCCTGAAGGCCGCCGAGGAACTGGTGCGGGAGGACGCCGAGATCCGCGTCGAGCTGCCGGAGACGACCGTCGCCCGCGGCACGGACGTGCTCCGCGTCGACGCCGTGCCCCGGTTCGGCCCGGCGGTGGACCTGCACGTCATGGGACCCGAGCGGATCGCGCTCACCGGCCCGAACGGTTCGGGGAAGACCACCCTGCTGCGGACGATCGCCGGCGAGCTGCCGCCGAAGTCGGGCGAGGTGGGGCTGTTCGTCCCCGCGAGGCTGCTCCCCCAGCGGATCGACGTGCTGGACGACACGCTGTCCATTGTGGACAATGTGCGACTGGTCGCGCCGTCGCTCACGGACAACGAGATCCGCGCGAGGCTGGCCCGGTTCCTGTTCCGGGGCAAGACGGCCGACCGTGAGGTGGCGTCGCTGTCCGGCGGGGAACGGTTCCGGGCGGCGCTGGCGACGTTGCTGCTGACCGAGCCCACGCCGCGGCTCCTGCTGCTCGACGAGCCGACGAACAACCTCGACCTGGCCAGCGTGCGGCGGCTCACCGAGGCACTGCTCGCCTACCGGGGCACGCTCATCGTGGCGAGCCACGACCGGCCGTTCCTGGCCGACATCGGCATCACCCGCTGGCTCCCCCTCCGCGATTAGTCCTCTGGATGCGGTAGTTGCACACGCAAGTACCGCATCCAGAGGACGAAACGCGAGGGTGGGTCAGGCGTCGAAGTCCACGGTGACGGCATCGGAGACGGGCACCGACTGGCAGGTGAGGACGAAACCGGCGTCGACTTCGGCCTTCTCCAGCGCGAAGTTGCGCCGCATGTCCACCTTGCCGTCGCAGATCTTCGCCCGGCAGGTGCCGCACACGCCCCCCTTGCAGGCGAACGGCAGATCCGGGCGGAACTTCTGCGCGCCGTCGAGCACCGAAGTCCCGCGCGGCAGCGTCATCGTCGTCGACCGGCCGTCGAGGACCAGCGTGACCTCGCTGGACGCCCCCACGACGGCCGGGTCGACGTGATGCACCGGCTCCGGCGGAGTGTCCACATAGAACAGTTCCTGATGCACGCGTTCGTCGGCGACGTCCAGCGAGCGCAGGAGTTCCTGCGCGCCGGTCACCATCTCGAACGGCCCGCACAGCCACCAGTGCGCGACGTCCTCGACCGGGATCAGCACGGAGCACAGCCGCCGCAGCTTCTCCACGTCGAGCCGCCCGGTGAACAGTTCGGCCTCGCGCGGCTCACGGGAGAGCACGTGGACGAGTTCGAGCCGCGCGGGGTGACGGTCCTTCAGATCCGCGAGGTCGTCGGCGAACATGACGGTGTCCGTACGGCGGTTGCCGTAGAGCACGGTCACCGTCGCGTCGGAGTCGCTCAGCAGCGAAGACGCGATCGACAACACCGGCGTGATCCCGGATCCGGCCGCGATCAGCACGTGATGCCCGGCGGCTTCGAGGTCGGGGCTGAAGTTTCCGGTCGGCGGCGCGACCTCGATCTCGTCGCCGGGTTTCACGTCGCGCACGAGCCACGACGAGAACAGCCCGCCCGGCACCTCACGGACGCCGACCCGCGGCGCCGCGCCGGCGGGCGCGCAGATCGAGTACGACCGGCGCTCGTCGCGGCCGTCGATCTCGCGGCGCAGGGTCAGCGACTGCCCCGCCTTGAAGCGGAAGGTGTCCGCGAGGTCTTCGGGCACGTCGAAGGTCACCGCGACGGCGTCGTCGCACAAACGCTGGACGTCGGACACCGTGAGGGTGTGGAAGCCCGTGCGGCGCAGGGTGGCGGTCACGCTAGATCTCCTTGACGTGTTCGAACGGTTCGAGGCAGAACCGGCAGCGGCGCAAGGCCTTGCACGCCGTCGCGCTGAACCGGGACTGCTCCTCGGTGTCCGCGGAACCACAGTTCGGGCAGCGGACCGACGACACCGCCGGGCTCAGCGTGAGCGGGATCGGCCCGGTCCGCCGCGGCGCGGCCCCCGGCGGCGCGATCCCGGCCTCGGCCAGTTTCCGCTTGCCGTCCTCGGTGATCCAGTCGGTGGACCAAGCGGGCTGGAGCACCGTGCGGACTTCGACCTCGCCGTACCCCGCGCCGGTCAGCGCGTGCACGAGGTCGTCGCGCATGGTGTCCATCGCCGGACAGCCGGTGTAGGTCGGGGTGATCGCGACGACCACCCGGCCGTCCTCTTCGGACACTTCACGCAGCACGCCGAGGTCCGCGAGCGTCAGCATCGGCAGTTCCGGGTCGGTGACCGTGGCCGCCACGGCGTACGCGGTCACCATGTCGCGTCCGGATGTTCCCTGGCGACACTCTGCAGCGTCGCCAGCAGGAAGCCCATCCGCTCGGTGTGCACGCCGTCGCGGCCCATCCGGCCGGAAACCCCGGCGATGGCACCGATTTCGGGACGCTTCAGCGTCGCGACGGCCAGCACCTGGTCCAGGATCGCGTCGAACTCCGGCCGCAGCGACGGCGACTCGACGAACTCGGCCTCGTGCGCCGCGAAAAGCTCGTCCACGTACGGCCAGACCGCGTCGAGGCCCTCCTGCATCCGCGTGTGGGACAACTCGGTGCCGTCGCCGAGGCGCACAGCCCACTGGGCGGCGTAGTCGCGGTGGTACGCGACTTCCTTGACACCCTTTTCCGCGATGGCCGCGAGCACGGGGTCCACAGAGGACTGAAGCTGCTGCAGCAAAGCGAGCCGCCAGATCGAGAACACCAGCAGCCGCGCGATCAGGTGTCCGAAGTGCCCGCCTTCGAGTTCGGCGAGGCGGACGTTGCGGTACTCCTGCTCGCTCCGGAAGAAGGCGTACGAATCCTCCGAACGCTCGCTGCCGTCGGCCTTGCCCGCGCGGGCCAGCAGCAGCCGCGCCTGCCCGAGCAGGTCGAGGGCGATGTTCGCGATCGCGACCTCGTCCTCGAGTTCGGGCGCGTTCGTGCACCACTCCTGCAGCCGGTGCGAGAAGATCAGCGCGTCGTCGCCGAGCATCAGGCAGTAGGCCGCCAGCCGCGCACCGTCCACACCGGACGGAATCGTGGTGTCCACACCGGACAGCGGATCCTCGAACCCGGTGCCGAAGGCCCAGCGGGAGTCGTTCTCCTCGGTGATCGCCTCATAGGCGTTGTCGAAGCTCATGTCAGATGTGGGGGACGTTGTCGGGGATTTCGTAGAACGTCGGGTGCCGGTACACCTTGTCGCCGCTGGGCGCGAAGAACGGGTCCTTCTCGTCCGGCGAGGACGCGGTGATGTCCGACGCGCGCACGACCCAGATCGACACGCCCTCGTTGCGGCGGGTGTACAGATCCCGCGCGTGGTGCAACGCCATGTCGTCGTCCGCCGCGTGCAGCGAACCCACGTGCACGTGGTTCAGCCCGCGCTTGCCCCGGACGAACACCTCGTACAACGGCCAGTCGTGTTTCATCACGAACCCTTCTTCGCTGCGTGCGCCGAGGCGGCTTCCCGCACCCACGCGCCGTCTTCCTGGGCCCGCCGCCGGTGCGCGACGCGCTGGGCGTTGCAGGGGCCGTTGCCCTTCAACACGTTCTTGAACTCGTCCCAGTCGACGGCGCCGAAGTCGTAGTGCCCGCGTTCGGCGTTCCACTTCAGGTCCGGGTCCGGGAAGGTGACGCCCAGCGCCTCGGCCTGCGGGATGGACATGTCGACAAAGCGCTGGCGCAGCTCGTCGTTCGTGTGCCGCTTGACCTTCCACGCCATCGACTGCGCGGTGTTCGGTGAATCCGCGTCCGGCGGGCCGAACATCATCAGCGACGGCCACCACCAGCGGTTCACCGCCTCCTGCACCATCTCGCGCTGTTTCTCGGTGCCGCGCATCATGGTCATCAGCAGTTCGAAACCCTGCCGCTGGTGGAAGGACTCCTCCTTGCAGATGCGGATCATGGCGCGCGCGTACGGCCCGTACGAGCTGCGGCACAACGGGACCTGGTTGCAGATCGCCGCGCCGTCCACCAGCCAGCCGATCACGCCGACGTCGGCGAAGGTCAGCGTCGGGTAGTTGAAGATCGACGAGTACTTCTGCTTGCCGTTGATCAGCTTGTCGGTCAAATCCGCGCGATCGGCGCCGAGCGTGGCGGCCGCGGAGTACAGGTACAGCCCGTGCCCGGCCTCGTCCTGCACCTTCGCGAGCAAGATCGCCTTGCGCCGCAAGGAAGGCGCGCGGGTGATCCAGTTCCCTTCCGGCTGCATGCCGATGATCTCCGAATGCGCGTGCTGCGCGATCTGCCTGATCATCGTCTTGCGGTAGCCCTCGGGCACCCAGTCACGCGGTTCGATGCGCTGATCGCGCTCGATCGTCGCCTCGAAATGCCGTTCGAGGTCTTCTTCCGGCAACGTCGCGGTCATGACTGCTCCTTCGCCACCAGGGTGAGCACGTCGTACTTGGCGACCGAGTCGCCGTCGGCGTTGGTGACGTCCGCGTCCCAGCGGACCTCGCCGTACTCCTGGTCGATGCGCGGGGTGATCTGCTTGGCGGTCAAGGTCACGGTCAGCGAGTCACCGACCTTGACCGGGGTGAGGAACCGCAGGTTCTCCAGGCCGTAGTTCGCCAGCACCGGGCCGGGCTCCGGCGAGACGAACAGGCCGGCGGCGAACGAGACCACGAGGTACCCGTGCGCCACGATCCCGCCGAACAGCGGGTTCGCCGCCGCGGCCTCGGGATCGGTGTGGGCGTAGAAGGTGTCACCGGTGAATTCGGCGAAGTGGTCGACGTCCTCCTGGGTGACCGTGCGCGGACCGGCGACCACGGAGTCGCCGATCTTGAGCTCCGCCAAGGACTTCCGGAACGGGTGGACATCGCCTTCGGTACGCGGCGCGCCGGCGACCCAGCGGCCGGTGACCGTGCTCAGCACCTTCGGGCTGCCCTGGACCGCCGTGCGCTGCATGTGGTGCAGCACGCCGCGGACACCGCCCATCTCCTCGCCGCCACCGGCGCGGCCGGGGCCACCGTGCACCAGCTGCGGCATCGGCGAACCGTGGCCGGTGGACTCCTTGGCGTCTTCGGCGTCCAGCACCAGCAGACGGCCGTGGTACGGCGCGACGCCGAGGACGACCTCGCGCACGAACTCCTGGTCCGCCGAGACGACGGAACCCACGAGGCTGCCGCCGCCGCGTGCGGCGAGCTCGATGACCTGTTCGGTCGACGTGTAGGGCAGCAGCGTCGACACCGGGCCGAACGCCTCGACCTCGTGCGGCTCGGAACGCTCCGGGTCGGCCTTCAGCAGGACCGGCGAGATGAACGCGCCGCGTTCGGCGTCCGCGCCGACGACCTCGACCTGCTCCGGGTCGCCGAAGACGACCGTGCCGACGTCCAGCAGCGCCTTGAGCGACCGCCGGACCTCCTCACGCTGCTCCAGGCTGGCCAGGGCGCCCATCCGCACACCTTCGGCGGTGGGGTTGCCGACGGTGGTCTTCGCCAGCCGCGCGCTCGCGGCCTCGGCGACGTCGTCCAGCAGGTCGGCGGGCACGAAGGCGCGGCGGATGGCGGTGCACTTCTGCCCGGCCTTGACCGTCATCTCGGTGGTCAGCTGCTTGACGAAGAGATCGAATTCGGTGGTGCCGGGTTTGGCGTCCGGGCCGAGGATCGAGAGGTTCAGCGAGTCGGCCTCGGCGTTGAACCGGACCGAGTTGCGCACGATCGCGGGGTGCGCGCGCAGTTTCTGCGCCGTCGAGGCGGAGCCGGTGAACGACACCAGGTCCTGCGCGGTGACGTGGTCGAGCAGGTCGCCGACGCTGCCCGCGACGAACTGCAGTGCGCCCTCGGGCAGGATGCCGGATTCGATGATGATCTCGACGAGCCGCGCGGTGAGGTACGCGGTCTGGCTGGCAGGTTTGATCAGGCTCGGCACCCCGGCGAGGAACGCGGGCGCGAACTTCTCCAGCGGGCCCCAGACGGGGAAGTTGAAGGCGTTGATCTGGACGGCGACCCCGCGCAGGGGGACGGCGATGTGCTGGGCGACGAAGGTGCCGCCCTTGCTCAGCGGCTCGACGTTGCCGTCGACGTAGACGGTGTCGTTCGGCAGTTCGCGCTTGCCCTTGCTGGAGTAGGCGAACAGGACGCCGATGCCGCCGTCGATGTCGACCATCGAGTCACCCTTGGTCGCGCCGGTGCGCGCCGAGAGCGCGTACAGCTCCTCGCGGTGTTCACGCAGGTGGGAGGCCAGCGCCTTCAGCAGCGCGGCACGCTGGTGGAAGGTCAGCTCACGCAGGGCGGGGCCGCCGACGCGGCGGCCGTAGTCGAGCGCGGCGGCGAAGTCGATGCCGTCGGACGAGACCCGGGCGACCTCCTCGCCAGTGGAGGCGTCGTGCAGCGGTACTCCGTCACTTTCCGCCGTGTGCCACCCGCCGGAGACGTAGCTGCGCAGCAATGCCATGGGGCCGACCCTTCGATGGTGGGATTAACAGACCGTCCGTTCAGTAATTCACTGTAGCTCGTGACCCGGGTCTTGCAAACCCCCCGACGGCGGTGGACCCTTGACATCTGCCCGAAAGCGCGCCTTTACTTGCGGCACCCTTTAACAACCGTCCATTCGGTCAGTAACCAGGTGGTCAGGCTTGACTAGCAACGCCGCGCACACGATGTTCGCCGACGACCAGGCGTCGAAGGCGCTGGGCATCGAGCTGATCGAGGCCGCCGAAGGCCACGCCGTCGCCACCATGCGGATCACCGAGACGATGGTCAACGGCCACGACATCGCCCACGGCGGCTACGTCTTCCTGCTGGCCGACACGACCTTCGCCTGCGCTTGCAACAGCCACGGACCGGTGACCGTCGCGGCCGGCGCGGAAATCTCCTTCGTCGCGGCGGGCAAACTCGGCGACCACCTCATCGCCACCGCCACCGAACGGACGCGTTACGGCCGCAACGGCATCTACGACGTCACCGTGCACCGGGAGACCCCCGACGGGCCGGAGGTCGTCGCCGAATTCCGCGGCCGCAGCCGCACCATCCAGAAGGCGTGACGATGACTTTCAGCGACGAAGCCGAAAACCTCACCATCGACGAACTCCAGGCGCTGCAACTGAAGCGCCTCCGGTGGACGCTGCGGCACGCGTACGACAACGTGCCCTTCTACACGCGGAAGTTCGACGAGGCGGGCGTTCACCCGGACGACTGCAAGGCGCTGGAAGACCTGGCGAAGTTCCCGTTCACCACCAAACAGGATCTGCGCGACAACTATCCGTTCGGCATGTTCGCCGTGCCGGAGTCGCAGGTCAGCCGGATCCACGCGTCCAGCGGCACCACCGGGAAACCGACCGTCGTCGGCTACACGTCCGAAGACATCGACACCTGGGCGACAGTGATGGCTCGCTCGATCCGCGCCGCGGGCGGGCGGCCGGGCGACAAGGTCCACGTCGCCTACGGCTACGGCCTGTTCACCGGCGGGCTCGGCGCGCACTACGGCGCCGAAAAGCTCGGCTGCACGGTGATCCCCGCGTCCGGCGGCATGACCGCGCGGCAGGTGCAGATCATCACCGATTTCAAACCCGAGATCATCATGGTCACCCCGTCGTACATGCTGACGCTGCTCGACGAGTTCGAGCGGCAGGGCATCGACCCGCAGACGAGTTCGCTCAAGGTCGGCATCTTCGGCGCCGAGCCGTGGACCGAGCAGATGCGCACGGAGATCGAGGAACGCGTCGGCATCGACGCCGTCGACATCTACGGCCTGTCCGAGGTGATGGGCCCCGGCGTCGCGCAGGAATGCGTCGAGACCAAGGACGGGCTGCACATCTGGGAGGACCACTTCTTCCCCGAGGTGATCGACCCGTTCACCGAGAAACCGACCGACGCCGAGGGTGAGCTGCTGTTCACCTCGCTCACCAAGCAGGCGCTGCCGATCATCCGGTACCGCACGCGCGACCTGACCAGGCTGCTGCCGGGCACCGCGCGGCCGGCGTACCGGCGGATGGAAAAGGTGACCGGGCGTAGCGATGACATGATCATCCTGCGTGGCGTCAACGTCTTCCCCACGCAGATCGAGGAAGTCGTGCTGGTGACCCCCGCGCTCGCGCCGCATTTCCAGCTGATCCGGTCCACGAAGGGCCGGATGGACCACCTGACCGTCCGCGTCGAAGCGCGTCCGGACGCGACCGCCGAGCAGCGCGCCGAGGCCGCCGCCCGGCTGATCGCCGGCGTGAAGGACGGGGTCGGCGTGAGCGTCGGCGTCGAGGTCGTCGACCCGGACACGCTGGAACGTTCGCTGGGCAAGATGCGCCGCGTCCTCGACGAACGGGACCGCGCTTGAGCACCCCCGCCCGCCGGGGGCGCCCCGGGTACGACCTCGAGTCGCTGCTGCAGGTCGCGGTGAAGCTGTTCAACGAGCGCGGCTACGACGGCACCAGCATGGAGGACCTCTCCCGCAAGCTCGGCATCACGAAATCCGCGATCTACCACCACGTGCCGAGCAAGGAGGAGCTGCTGCGGCTCGCCGTCGACCGCGCGCTGAACGGCCTGTTCGCCGTCGCCGCCGAGACGGAATCCTTCGAGGGCAAGGCGATCGAGAAGCTGGAGCATCTGGTGCGGGGCAGCGTCCTGGTGCTGGTCGACCAGCTGCCGTTCGTCACCCTGCTGCTGCGGGTGCGCGGCAACACCAAAATCGAACGGGCGGCGCTCGCGCGGCGGCGCGAATTCGACCGGCTCGTCACGGAACTGGTGAAACAGGCCGAAACCGAGGGCGACGTGCGGCCGGACATCGATCCCGCGGTCACCGCGCGCCTGCTGTACGGCATGGTGAACTCGCTGATCGAGTGGTACCGGCCGCGCCGGGGCTCCGCCGGGACCGAACTCGCGGACGCGGTGTGCAAGATCGCCTTCGACGGCCTGCGGACCCAATAGCCGTAACTCGCGTGATTGAAGGCGGATCTCGCGTGATTGGGGCCGTTCCGTCTCCAATCACGCGAGTCACGGCTCCAATCACGCGTGATCAGGATTTTGGCGGCCGCCGAGCCTGCCAGACCAGCGCATCGCGCAGCTGCTGGATGAGCTGTTCGTCGTCGGCCTCCGACGGATCCACCCCGAGCGGGATCCAGCGTTCGCAGACCTCGGCGCCGTTCTCGAAACTCGTGATCACGATCCCCGCGTACGAGACGGCTTCCTCCCCGATGTCACCTTGGATCCGGACGTCACGATGCTGCAGCCGGACACTGACCCACCGCCCGGCGCGGCGAACCGGATCGCGTTCAGCACTGGCCATTCGTCCCTACCCATGACGTCCGGTCCCCCCGCCCCGAACGTCGCCGGGCGGGCCCCTGGGGTTACCGGCGGGTTGTTCCGAATGGATAACGGCAGGCGGCCACGTGAAACGGTTACGCTCGGCCCATGAGCACCGATCCGGAAGCCCGGCGGCGCCGCCTCGAACCGGCCGCCCGGCGCGCCGAGATCCTGACCGCGGCCCGGCGGCTGTTCGGCGAGGGCACGTACGCCTCGGTTTCGACCTCGGACATCGCAAAGGCCGCCGGGGTGGCCCGGCCGCTGATCAACCACTACTTCGGCGGCAAA
The DNA here is from genome assembly GCF_051373225.1 of Amycolatopsis sp. w19. Classification (NCBI taxonomy): domain Bacteria; kingdom Bacillati; phylum Actinomycetota; class Actinomycetes; order Pseudonocardiales; family Pseudonocardiaceae; genus Amycolatopsis; species Amycolatopsis sp. w19. The sequence goes on from NZ_JBPQFM010000017.1 coordinate 186,122, forward strand.
CGCGAGCTGTACCTGGAAGTCGTCCGGCAGATGATGATCGTCCCGGCGCCGGTGATCGAGAACCTGCCGGAGACGACCGCCGAGGAGCGGCTCGCGATCGGCGTCCGGCACTGGATCGAGGTCGTCGAGCGCAACGAGCAGGCCTGGCTGACGGCGATCGGCCCGGAGGCGGTGGGCCGCGACCCGGAGATCGAGCGGATCATGCTGGAGGGTGACGAGATCGCCGCCGATCGCGTGCTCGCGGCCGCCTTGATGAGCGACGTCACCGAGGGTCGTGAAGAACTCCGCGCGATGATCCGGTCGTACGGCGGGATGCTGCGCGCGGCGTCACGCGAATGGCTGATCCGCGGCACGCTCGGCCGGGAGGAGCTGCGGGTGTTCCTCACCGAGTCGATCCTGCACCTGCTGCGGGTCACCTACCCGGCCGTGCTCGCAACGCGTTCCGCCGGGCGTAGGCCGCCGGCGTCATCCCCTTCCAGCGTTTGAAGGCGTAGATGAAACTCGACGCCTCCGCGTAGCCCAGCCGCAGCGCGACGTCCTCCACGGTGAGCGCGCCGGTGTCCAGCATCTCCTCCGCCAGCGCCTGGCGGACCTCGTCGAGCAGGGCCCGGTAGCCGGTCCCGGCCTCGAACAGCCGTCGCCGCAGGGTCCGGGGGCTGAGCGCGAGCTGCCGCGCGACCTCCTCCATACCCGCGTCGACACCGCCGAGCCGCACCAGTCTTTCCCGGACCTGCTGGGCGATCCCGGACCGCTCCCGTTTCCGCGACACCAGCAGCTCGCATTGCGCGGCGCAGACCGCGACCGTCTGGTCGTTGGCCTGCGGCAGCGGTTTGTCGAGCAGGAGCGGGTCCAGGGTGGCGACCTGCGACGGCGCGGAGAACGACGGCACCAGCCCGAAGGTCCGCACGTATTCGTCCACAGTGGATGGACGCTCGTGCCGGAAGGCCAAGGAGCGCAAGGAGATGTCCGGCAGGATGTCGCGCATGACGGTGTGGATGGCGCCGAGGTCGCGCAGCAGCAGGAAGCGGGCGACGTCGCCGGGCACGCGGCTGTCGTCCATGGCGAGCGCGAGCCGTCCCGCCTCGACGGTCACGTGCGGGATGCAGAACGTGAAGCTCAGGTCCAGATAGCGCAGGGCGAAGCGCATCGCGTCCCCCAGCGTCGGGCTGCTGATGCACGCGAACCCGAAGATGCCGAACGCGCTGACGCGGTACCGCCTGCTCAGCCGCAGCGCGACGGCGTCCTCGCCGCCGAGCCCGCGGACCAGGGCCCGGACCACCGCGAGTTCCTGACGCGCGTCGACCTGGCCGTCCACTGGGGCGTGTTCGTAGGACTCCAGCCCCTCGACACCGTTTTCGGCGGCGAAGCGGGCCATGAGCACGATGCTCGCCGTGCCGCGCGGGTAGTCCCAGTCCCGGATCACCGGCGGCGGTAGTTCCATGGCCGGGATTATGGATCCCCTGGCGACGATCGGCCCATTGAGGACCATAACTGTCCTTGATCCCCTTTAGGGTGAGCGGCATGTCCGACACGTTGAGCAGGCGCGCGCTGAACCGCGCCATGCTGGACCGGCAGTTGCTGCTCCGGCGTTCGAAGATGACCGCGCTCGAAGCGGTCGAGCATCTGGCCGGGCTGCAGGCACAGGCGCCGAACCCGCCGTACTTCGCGCTGTGGACCCGGCTGCACGGCTTCCGCCAGGAAGACCTGGCGAGCCTCCTGCTGAACAAGAGCGTCGTGCGGATCGCGCTCATGCGCGGCACGGTGCACCTGGTCACGCCGTCGGACGCGCTCGCGTGGCGCCCCATCGTGCAGCCGCTCTACGACCGCTCGGTGCTCGGCAACACCCAGCACGGCCCCGACATCAAAGGCCTCGACCACCAGGAGATCGCCCGCACCGCCCGCAAGCTGCTGGGTGAGCGGCCGCTTTCGTCGGCAGGCCTCGGCGCGGAACTGGCGAAGCACTGGGAAGGCGTCGCGCCGTCGTCGCTGGTACACGTCGCGCGGGCGCTGCTGCCGCTGGTGCAGATCCCGCCGCGCGGCGTCTGGGGCAAGTCCGGGCAGCCGACGTACCAGACCACCGGGGACTGGCTGGGCGCCGAACCGGACACGGCGCCGTCGCCGGAAGCGATGTTCCGGCGCTATCTGGCCGCGTTCGGGCCGGCCAGTGTGCAGGACGCGCAGGCTTGGGCCGGGATCACGAAACTCGGCGACGTCGCCGAGCGGCTGCGGCCGGAGCTGCGGACGTTCCGTGACGAGAACGGCCGCGAGCTCTTCGACCTGCCCGAGGCCTCGCGTCCGGATCCGGACACCCCCGCGCCCGCGCGGCTGCTGGGCCCGTTCGACCAGACCGTCCTGTCCTACGCCGACCGCACGCGGGTGATCAGCGACGAGCACCGCAAGGTCGTCATCACGCAGAACGGCCTGGTCAAGGGCACAATCCTGGTCGGCGGGATGGTGAAGGGCTTCTGGGAGATCAAGACGGTGAAGAAGGCGGCTTCGGTGGTGATCACGCCGTTCGAGCGCGTCCCGAAACGCGATCTGGACACCCTGGAGAGCTCCGCGCACCGCCTCCTGGCCTGGGCGCACCCGCAGGCGGAGACCCACTCGGTGCATTTAGTCCTCTGAATGCGGACGGGGGCGTGGCCGAAAATCTCGATTGAGTGGCCGCTCGTGTACTTCCACCAGGGGTGACCGCTGGGTAACTTCGATCGGCATGGGCGATACGAGCGTGCTGATCGTAGGGACGGGCTTCGGCGGGGTCGGGACGGCGATCGAGCTCAAACGCGCCGGCTTCGAGAACTTCACCATCCTGGAGAGCGCCGACGAACCCGGTGGCGTCTGGCGGGAGAACACGTATCCCGGCGCGGGCTGCGACATCCCGTCGCCGCTGTACTCGTTCTCCTACGAGCCCAATCCCGACTGGCCGAAGCGGTTCTCGCTGCAACCGGACATCCACGAGTACCTCAAACGCGTGGTGCGCCGCTACGGACTCGAACCGCACATCCGGTTCGGCGTCCGCGTCACCTCCGCGGCCTTCGACGAGGAACGCGGGCTCTGGCGGGTGGAGACCGCGGGCGGCGAGACGTACGAAGCGAACGTCTTCGTCCCCGCCGTCGGCCAGCTCTCGCGACCCGTCCAGCCGGACATCCCCGGCCAGGAGACCTTCGAAGGCACCAGCTTCCACTCCGCGCACTGGGATCACGACGTCGATCTGCGCGGCAAGAAGGTCGCGGTGATCGGCACCGGCGCGAGCGCCATCCAGTTCGTGCCCGAACTCCAGCGCCAGGCGGGCGAACTGACCGTCTTCCAGCGCACCGCGCCCTACATCATGGCGAAACGGGACACCGCTTACCGGCGCTGGCAGCAGCGACTGTTCCGGCACCTGCCCGCGACGCAGCTGATCGGCAGGCTCCGGATCTTCCTGCTCGCCGAATACGCGACCTACGCGATGACGAAGCATCCGTTGCTGGCCAAGGTCTTCGAGCTGCGGACGGCCCAGCTGCGCCGCCGTCACATCAAGGATCCGGCGCTGCGCGAGAAACTCACCCCGGACTACCCGCTGGGCTGCAAACGGATCCTGTTCACCAACGAGTACCTGCCCGCGCTGGCGCAGCACAACGTCGCCGTGGAGACGCGGCGTATCAGCGCGATCACCCCGTCCGGCGTGCTCACCGAGGACGGCGTCGAGCACGAGGCGGACGTCATCGTCTACGGGACCGGTTTCGCGGCGACCGACTTCCTCGGCGAGCTGAAGGTGGAAGGCCTCGGCGGAAAAGCGTTGTCGGACGCGTGGAAGGGCGGCGCGCGGGCGTACCTCGGCATGACCGTGCCGGGTTTCCCGAACCTGTTCTGCGTCTACGGCCCCAACACGAACCTCGGCGCGGGCTCCATCATCTACATGATCGAACGGCAGGCCCGCTACATCCGCCAGGCCGTCGAACACCTCGCGAAACCCGAAGTGTCCTATATGGACGTCGTCCCGGAGGTCGAGCAACGGTACGACGAGGAGATCCAGCGACGGCTGGGCAAGAGCGTCTGGACGACCTGCGCCAGCTGGTACCGCCAGGAGAACGGGCGCGTGAGCACGAACTGGCCCGGTCTGGTCACCGAATACGACCGCCGGACGAAGACGCTCGACCTCGGCGACTACCGGACGGCGGGACCGCGATGAACTACGACGTGCTGGTGATCGGCTCCGGTTTCGGCGGCAGCGTGACCGCGTTGCGGCTCACCGAGAAGGGCTATCGCGTAGGCGTGCTGGAGACCGGCCGCCGCTTCGCCGACGACGAGTTCGCGAAGACCTCGTGGCGGCTGCGGAAGTACCTGTGGGCCCCGAAACTGGGCTGCTACGGCATCCAGCGGCTCACGCTGCTGAAGAACACGTTCGTGCTGAGCGGAGCGGGTGTCGGCGGCGGCTCGCTCGTCTACGCGAACACGCTCTACGAGCCCCCGGACACCTTCTATCGGGATCCGCAGTGGGCGCACATCACCGACTGGAAGGCCGAACTCGCCCCGCATTACGACCAGGCGAAACGGATGCTGGGCGTGGTCGAGAACCCGCTGGTCACCCCGGCCGACCGCGTGCTGCGCGAAGTCGCCGAGGACATGGGGATCGCGGACACCTACCGGCCGACCCCGGTCGGCGTCCACTTCGGCGCGCGCGACGTCGACCCGTTCTTCGGCGGCGAAGGCCCGCTGCGGAAGCCGTGCACGCACTGCGGCGAGTGCATGACCGGCTGCCGGGTCGGCGCGAAGAACACGACCGTCAAGAACTACCTGTACCTGGCGGAGAAGGCGGGCGCGGAGGTCCATCCGCTGACCACCGCGGTGTCGGTCCGGCCGATCGACGGCGGCTACGCGGTCGACACCGTCCGGACAGGACGGTGGGCCCACAAGGGTAAGCGGGCCTTCACCGCCGGGCAGGTCGTGTTCGCCGCCGCTTCCCTGGGCACGCAACGGCTTCTGCACTCGCTCAAGGATTCGGGCACCCTGCCGGAGCTGTCGCCGCGGTTGGGCCTGCTCGCCAGGACGAATTCCGAGGCTGTGCTCGCCGCGCGCTCGCTGCGCGACGACACGGACTTCACTCGCGGCGTCGCGATCACGTCGTCGATCCACCCCGACGCCGTCACGCATGTCGAACCGGTGCGTTACGGCAAGGGCAGCAACGCCATGGGGCTGCTCGCGACGGTGCTCGTGGACGCCGAGCCGGGCAAACGCCGGTGGGCGCTGGGCGTCCGCGAGCTGTGGCGGCACCGGCGGAACCTGGTGCGGCTGCACAACCCGCGACGCTGGTCGGAACGGATGGTCGGACTGCTGGTGATGCAGACGCTGAACAATTCCGTGACCACGTATACGAAACGCGGGCTCTTCGGCCGCCGGATGACCACGAAACAAGGCATCGGCGACCCGAACCCCGAGTGGATCCCGGCCGGGCACGAGGTCACGCGGCGGGTGGCGGACAAGATCGGCGGGCTGGCGCAGGGCGCGTGGACGGATCTGGCGAACATCCCGGTCACCGGCCATTTCATCGGCGGCTGCGCGATCGGCGACAGCGCCGAGACCGGCGTCGTCGATCCGTACCAGCGGGTGCACGGGTATCCGGGACTGCACATCGCCGACGGTTCGGCGATCTCGGCGAACCTCGGCGTGAACCCGTCGCTGACCATCACCGCGCAGGCGGAACGCGCGATGTCGTTGTGGCCCAACAAAGGCGAGGACGACCCGCGGCCGCCGCTCGGCTCCGCCTACCGGCGCCTGTCCCCCGTCGCGCCGCTGAAGCCCGTCGTCCCTCCGGAGGCCCCGGCGGCCCTGCGCCTGCCCCTCACGCCGCTCTAGCCCCCGCGTTTCGTCCTCTGGATGCGGTAGTTCGCCCTGCCAACTACCGCATCCAGAGGACGAAACGCGTGAAGTGGAAAGGGCGGAGCACCGTCGCCCGCGCGACGACGGTGCCCCGCCCCGGTCTAGCGGACCATCACGGGAGGCCGGCCAGGCCCGCGCTCACCGTGTTCGACCACGCGTAGCCCTGCGAGGCGTCCCAGTTGATCGACCAGGTCATCGCGCCCCGGATCGCCGGGTACGTCGTCGAGGGCTTGAACGAGCCGCAGTTCGTGCCCTTCGCCAGGCAGTTCAGCGCGCTGACCGTGTTGCCGGGCGCCTGGTAGCCGCCACCCGCGGCGGAACCGGAGGCGGGCAGGCCGAGCCCGACCTGGTCGGCCCGCAGGCCGCTCTGCAGCTGGATGCAGGCCAGCGCGGTGAGGAAGTCGACCGTGCCCTGCGAGTAGACCTTCTGGTCGCAGCCGAGCATCGTGCCGCTGTTGTAGTACTGCATGTTGACGATGGTCAGGATGTCCTTGACGTTCAGCGCCAGCTTGAAGTATTCCGCCGCCGGGCTCTGCATGTCGATCGTCTGCGGCGCCATGGTGATGACGGTGCCGCCCGCGGCGTGGATGCTGCGCAGCGCCTGCGCCATGTAGGTCGCGTTGACGCCGTTCTCGAGGTCGATGTCGACGCCGTCGAAGCCGTAGGTCGCGATGAGCGACTTCATGCTGTTGGAGAAGTTCGTCGCCGCGGCCGAGGAGTCGACGCGGATCGTGCCCTTCTCGCCGCCGACGGACAGGATGACCTTCTGCCCGCGCGCCTGCGCCGTCTTGATGTCGGCCTTGAACTGCGCGTCGGTGTAGCCGCCGAGCTGGCTCGACAGACCGGAGTCGAGGGTGAAGGTGACCGCGCCCGGCGTGGCCGTCGCGTCGGCGAAGGACACCGCGATGATGTTGTACTTCGTCGGCACGTCGGCGAGCTTGAGTGCCTTCGCGCCGTTGTAGAAGTTCTGCCAGTAGCCGGTGATCACGTGCTTCGGCAGGTTCCCGGTCGGCGGGGTGCTCGTCGTGGTCGTCGGCGGGTTCGACGTCGTGGTCGTCGGGCTCGTGGACGTCGTCGGCGTGGTCGGCGTCGTGGTGGGCGAGCCGCCGGGGCCGTCGAGGTTCACGTCGTCGGCGAAGTACGCGGGCTGGCCGTACCAGCCGTGCAGGTAGATCTCGACGCTGGTGGTGGACGCGCCGGTGGTGAAGCTCAGCGAGAGCTGCGACCAGCTGCCGCCGCCAGGCGTCCAGGTGTTCTTGTCCCCCGTCCCGGTGCCGGTGACACCGAGGTAGGTGTAGCTGCCCTGCACCCACGCCGAAAGCGTGTACGCGGTGTTGGCCTTGACCGGCACGCTCTGCGAGCAGCGGGCGTTGTCCTGTCCGGCCGGGGTGGCGCTGAGCGCGCGGCTTCCCGAGTGGACCGGCGTGGTGACCACGGAGGACGTGCCGGAGCAGGTCCAGCCGCTCGTGGTCCCGAGTTCGAAGCCCGGGTTGGTCAGGATGTTGGCGGCCGAGGCGTTGCCCGAGACCGCGAAAGTCACCCCCAGGCACACGGCCAGTGACGACAGCAGGGCGAGGAACGCGTGTTTCGGCTTCACTTTCACTACTGGCCTCCACGAACGGGTGATGTCGGCCACATCAAAATGGTACAGACCAATACAACTGTCAAGGGTTCGGTTAGGGGAGGCCATACGAAAGTCGGCTCGGCGCGAGCGGCAGAATGCAGGGTCCGAGAGCACCCGAGGGCGGATTCAGGAGCGTGGGAGTGAGCGTGCAGGGCCTGCAGACAGTCGAGCAGAAGATCGCCGAAGAACTCGGCGTGCGCGAGGGGCAGGTCAAGGCGGCCGTCGACCTGCTGGACGGCGGATCGACCGTGCCGTTCATCGCCCGGTACCGCAAAGAGGTCACCGGGATGCTGGACGACACCCAGCTCCGCACGCTCGAAGAGCGCCTCCGCTACCTGCGGGAACTCGGCGAGCGCAAGGTCGCGGTGCTGGAGTCGATCCGCAGCCAGGGCAAGCTGGACGAGGCGCTCGAAGCGTCGATCATGGCGGCCGACACCAAGTCCCGTCTCGAGGACATCTACCTGCCGTACAAGCCCAAGCGGCGGACGAAGGCGATGATCGCCCGCGAGGCCGGTCTGGAGCCGCTCGCCGACGGGCTGCTGAGCGACCCGAACACCGACCCGCAGGCCGCCGCCGCGGTGTTCGTCGACGCCGACAAGGGTGTCGCGGACGCGCAGGCCGCCTTGGACGGTGCCCGCGCGATCCTCGTCGAGCGCTTCGCCGAAGACGCCGACCTGATCGGCGAGCTGCGCGAGAAGATGTGGGCGGAAGGCCGCCTGGCCTCGAAGGTCCGCGACGGCAAGGCCGAAGAGGGCGCGAAGTTCTCCGACTACTTCGAGTTCTCCGAGCCCTACACGAAGCTCCCCTCGCACCGGATCCTCGCGATGCTCCGCGGCGAGAAGGAAGAGATCCTCGACCTCACGATGGAGTCGGAGGAGCCCTCCGAAGAACCGCGCACGGGGCCGACCGAGTACGAGAACCGCATCGCCCACAAGTTCGGCATCTCGAACGAGGGCCGCCCGGCCGACAAGTGGCTCGGCGACACCGTCCGCTGGGCGTGGCGGACGAAGATCCTGCTGCACCTGGGGATCGACCTGCGGATGCGGCTGCGCCAGTCGGCCGAGGACGACGCCGTCCGCGTGTTCGCCGCGAACCTGCGCGACCTGCTGCTCGCCGCCCCGGCGGGCACCCGCGCCACGATGGGCCTCGACCCTGGCTTCCGCACCGGCGTCAAGGTCGCCGTCGTCGACGCGACCGGCAAGGTCGTCGGCACCCACGTGATCTACCCGCACCAGCCCGCGAACAAATGGGACCAGTCCATCGCCGAACTCGCCGCGCTGTGCGCCCGGCACAAGGTGGACCTGATCTCGATCGGCAACGGCACCGCGTCGCGCGAGACCGACAAGCTCGCCGGCGAACTGATCAAGAAGCACCCGGAACTGAAGCTGACGAAGGCCGTCGTCTCGGAGGCCGGCGCGTCGGTCTACTCGGCGTCGGCGTTCGCTTCGCAGGAGCTGCCGGGCATGGACGTCTCGCTGCGCGGCGCGGTCTCGATCGCGCGGCGGCTGCAGGACCCGCTGGCGGAACTGGTGAAGATCGACCCGAAGTCGATCGGCGTCGGGCAGTACCAGCACGACCTGTCGGAGATCTCGCTGTCGCGGTCACTCGACGCGGTGGTCGAAGACTGTGTGAACGCCGTCGGCGTGGACGTCAACACCGCGTCGGCGCCGCTGCTGACCCGCGTTTCGGGCATCACGACGACGCTGGCGGAGAACATCGTCGCGCACCGCGACGAGAACGGGCCGTTCAAGACCCGCAGCGGGCTCAAGGAGGTCGCGCGGCTGGGCCCGAAGGCCTTCGAGCAGTGCGCGGGCTTCCTCCGGATCCCGGACGGCGACGACCCGCTCGACTCGTCCTCGGTGCACCCCGAAGCGTATCCGGTGGTGCGGCGGATCCTGTCGTCCACCGGCACCGACATCCGCGCGCTGATCGGCAACACGCGGACGCTGCAGGCGCTGAAGCCGTCGGAGTTCGTCGACGACACCTTCGGTCTCCCGACGGTGACCGACATCCTCGCCGAACTCGACAAGCCGGGCCGCGACCCGCGTCCGGCGTTCAAGACCGCGACGTTCGCCGACGGCGTCGAGAAGATCGGCGACCTCAAGCCGGGGATGCGGCTGGAAGGCGTCGTGACGAACGTGGCCGCGTTCGGCGCGTTCATCGACGTCGGCGTGCACCAGGACGGGCTCGCGCACGTCTCCGCGCTGTCGAAGAACTTCGTCAAGGACCCGCGTGAGGTCGTGAAGCCGGGCGATATCGTCAAGGTGAAGGTGCTGGAGGTCGACGTGCCGCGCAAGCGGATCTCGCTGACCCTGCGCCTGGACGACGAACCCGGCAAGCCCGCTCGCGAGCAGGGCGGCGGCGGTCGTGACCGCGGCCAGGGCGGCGGTCAGCGTCAAGGCGGCCAGCGCGGCGGCCAGGGCGGC